>CAUGOU010000004.1:0-122594 GCA_959601155.1 Veillonella parvula
CTAACACAGGGCGCCCCTCATTTTCAAGATGTTCACGCATCCGTGCATAGGAAATCGTATTATCATAGGTGCGAGCATCTGTTGTAGCTACTATAGGTTTTATACCTTCTATGTCTTCAATTGTTCGCACCGCTACCGCAATTGAGTTTACCAATTCCACGCCGGTGAAAGCATCCTTGCGATCTGGATTGTAAGTAGAGCCAAATCCAGATTTCCAATGTTCCATAATCGTACTTACCAACTCACGTTGAGCTGGAATATTATGAATGACAAAATATTTAGACACATCATAGGTAATAGATGCTCGTGCAATATCATGTATATCATAATTTGTAATAGCCGTCGTAATGACCTCTTTATGTTTATTCATAATAGGATAATGAACAAGTCCAATATATAAATTAGCCAAAGCCTAAAATCTCCAAAAAAATAAATGATACTTAACTGATAAGATAATCAGTATAAACGACTAGTAATCTTTCAGATTAAGATACTAAAACTAAAATTAAAATAACAACGTAAAATTATTCCACTAAGAGTGGCACAAAATAAGCTTCAGTACCGGCAATTTCTTCTGGAGAAAAACGACAACCGACTGCAGAAGCTTGATCTCCAAGCATAAAACAAGATAATGTCAAACAGCCTTCTTTAGTACCGCTATCTACGGTATGAGTAAAGTGTTTCTGCTTGATGAACTCCTGATACATAACCTTTTGGCTGTCCCGACAAACTATATCATCATAGTTATCTACAAATTTTTCCATGTATAGTTCAGCTTGATCTCCACACTTTTGAACAACCTGAATATTTCGTCCTTCACGACCCCAAATTTCTTTTTGTATATAACGACCATCATCCAGCTCAAAGAAGTCGGATTCAAAGTAAGATGGTGTCAAATAACGCTCAATAATATCACGTTCAGGTGCTGTAAAAAATTGATTTGTTAAGTATAAAGCATACACTAATGACATGAATGATTTATTCTGTAATATAATCGCTTCTGGCGGATTAAATAAGTTAAATTTGCCTTCGTTATATAGCTCTAAAAACATTTCGCCTAAAGGCTCTCCATCAGATGTAGTTTCATCAACTAAGAGCTCCATCGGATGTAACCGGTACAGATTCATCGCATGATTACCGTCAGGTAATAGAATCCCTTCATCATCGATAACCATATCATAAAAGGATAAAAATCGTACATCTGCTTCAGGACAGGCTGATTTCATACGATTCTTAAGAAACTGTGTAGTGCCAAAATCTTCTAAATAGTCATGAAAACAAGAAAATACAAAGGGCTCAGTTTCATTATCAGTTATCATCTTATGATTTTTATAAGATGCACTATGTTTTTTACAAAACGTCACTCGATAGATACGACGTAAAAAAGTATCTAATTCATAACAAGCTTCTGCATTAGGATTGACTTTATCAAAAAAGCGAGCGGCTACTCCATTGGCATAATAGCTTTCAATTAGAAAACAAGGTGTATCCGCATTGATTTCTACCATACGCAATCGCCCTTTGTTATCGAGAACAAAATCAAACCGAGATAACCACGTAGGCAATCCTAACGGATTTCCACGATGTAAAAAGGGAATCAAATTTTCCGGCATATCCATATTGAGAGCAAACTCATCAGGAGCCTGCTGAAAAACCTTAGCAGCTTTGCAAAATATTTGATATAACATACGCGATGCATGTCGTATTTCATCATAAAACTCAGCTGAAAAAAGCTGTGCAGAAAGAGCTGGGTATCGATCAGCATAGCCCTCATACTCTACAAAAGGCAATATATTCGTATCAAGTTCATCTATATACGATTTCATAGTATCACCCTCCATTATGAACTGCTAGAACGTACACCAGCACTACCAAAACCAGATTTTTGACCTATGGAGGATGCTTTACTACTTCTACGCTTTTCATAGTCTACATAGGTTCTTCGCCCCACAGAACTATGTACATTCGAACCTGTTGCTGTATATACATACGGTTCCTCATACGGTTTTAACGGTGCCGCCACGCGATAGGTCATAGTTTTGGCATCCATTCGAGCTTGAGGAGCACTAAATCCATGAAATGCATAATACCCTGCAGCAATACTTGGTAAAAGTCCCGCTAGTCCCGCATCCCATACTAAATTTCCACTAGTATCACGGTGAAAGGTAACAGATCGATTGTCATCATATAAAGCTGTTTCTTTACCATCTCCATGGTTTAATAAAGAATAGCGATTACCTTGATTATCCTTCAATCGGGCCTCCCCTTCATTTGCTTCGGGATAGATTTTATCACATACAGCATAAGCGATGTCATTCCAGTATGAAGACACACCAACGATGCCCGCCACAGCGACAAAGGCTCCCGTTATGTATACAGTTTTCTTACTTGGCTTATACATAGGACACTCCCTTAGTGCACAGCGCCACTAACAACGAGAGCAAGGCCTACAAAGATGCCAAAGACGAGGACACCCGCTGCTGTATTACCACGCATAATCTCTTCAGATAAATTATATTTCCGATGCCATAAATTAATAAACATATAGCCAGTTACGAATAATACAATACCAAGAATGGCATATATAATACTCGCCACTACACCATGTAATAATGAAGTATCAGCTGTAGCCACTACAGGAGACATGATAACAGCACGCAAAATCTCACCAATACCAATAAATGAACCTGCTGACAGCCAGGCTACAGCACAGTTACCACGTTTAATTTCTTCACTAAATTTGCCAGGTACAAAGAAATCGATAACAGTATTGGCTGTTAACATTAGGAAAATCCCAAAACAAGCATAAAAAATCGTCAATAATACATCAGGAATATAAATCATGATAAAACCTCCTAAGATTGTCTCTTTATTTTCATAGTTAACGATTGGATGGACTAGCCACATCATGGTTATATGTATTAAAGAATTTGTCGCGTCCCCCACTATCTCGTTGACGTACCATATAGGCATAGGAATCAAGCACATGGGACTTTCGCATAGTGCCATTAATGAGATCTAGTTCCTCTGTTGTCAACTTGCTTGGTTCGCACACCTTAACACGAGTTTGCCCATCTACGTTAGAAATAATATAGGCAGACTTAGCATCATAGAATACAATGACTTCACGACCCTCTTGTAGATCATCACCTTCATTCCTAATGTTTCCGTCTAAAGATTCGATTAAATCTAAGGCTGTACTCACAGGATCTAAACTAGAAGTATATACATACTCAGTATCTGAATCCGTCTTCGTATAATATACGGATGCATCATGCATATGTTCTTTTGCGGTGTATGGAAGTCCAAATGTACCACGTACGTCATGCCAAGAAATATCACCATCCCAACTAATAAGGCACATTAAAAATAATGCACCGCAACCAATAGCACTAGCAACGCTTTCTAGGTGTTTTTTCAGACGTTGATTACGTTTCTTTTTACTAATAGCATTAGCTTCTGCATCATTACAGAGACGAATGTTCATCAAAGGCACACGCGCCCCTTCGGCAAACATTTTCTCGCCTTTGAACCAATTTTCTTCAAAGTATACGCTAGCTCCGCCTTCACAAGGCAATTGATATTCCTTATAACCTGCCCGATCACCCACAGAGGCGCCACTATCACCATCAACTGCTACAACCTTTTCTAAGCCGATTTGATGTAACGTAAAGCCCTTTGGGGCCCGTTTGCGATAGGATGTTCTAGATACAGTACACCACTCATTATCACTATATTCAATAGTGACCCATATTTTATCTGTTCCCTCTACAGCCTCAAGACCATATTCATGCCAATAATCACCTGGAGACTTTTGCATAGACGGCTTAGCTTTATAGGACTGTTCCTGATCCGCTTTTGGAATGATTTCCATATATTTAATTTTTTCAGTAATTACATATCGACTGCCCTGAACCTCTAGGACATCATAACAATTAAACTCCATAAATAACCTCGCTCAAATAGGCAAAAATACACTATCTTGCACTATTTCCGCTCCAAAACGGGATTTAATGAAATTAGCTTTAAGTTAACCTATTCGTTCGTGAATAGTCTCATCCTTCACCTTTATATCTTTTAGACTCTTCTTCAACAATCTCTTTTAAAAGCTTAACTTCTTCTTTTGATAATGGACGTTCTAATAAGTCTGGACGCAATAATCGTGTTCGTTTTAAAGCCTCCCTTTGACGCCATGCGGCAATATTTTTATGATGACCACTGCGCAATACATCTGGAACAGCCCACCCCCTAAATTCTGGAGGCTTTGTATATTGCGGGCACTCCAAAAGAGACTCATAAAAGGAATCCTCTTGGGCCCCACTAGCTGCGCCTAATACACCGGGAATCATGCGAGCCACTGCATCAGTAACTACCATAGCTGGCAACTCACCACCGGTCAATACATAATCACCAATAGAAATCGTTTCATCTACAAGATGTTTCTCTACGCGATAATCTACACCTTCATAATGACCACAAATAAGGACCACTTGATCATAGCTAGCCAATTCACGAGCCTTCTCCTGTGTGAAAGGCTGTCCTGTAGGTCCCATAAAGATAATACGACGTCGTATACTTTCATTAGGATTACCAATAAGACTCATTTCATCACACATCTCATCTGTGGTATAAATATCATTAATATCACTATCATATTGAGCAATAACGGATTCTACGGCTTCAAAAATAGGAGGTGCCATCATAAGCATACCAGCCCCACCACCATATGGTGTATCATCTACTTGGCCATGCTTATTATGGCTAAAATCTCGAGGATTCGTTACACCCACAGATAGACGTTCTGTCTCAATAGCTCGTTTTATGATGGAATGATTAAAAAACGCATCAAAAAAATCTGGAAATAAAGATACAATATCAATACGCATAAACCGTCCCCTGTACTTATTAACTCACATTAACCCATTAGTATTATCTATATATAGCTATATTATATAACTTTTACGCTAATATACCTATATGTAGATAAAACAAAACCGCCCAAAGGATTATATCCATTCAGGCGGATCTACGATCATCAATTTATTTTCCACATCGATGTCTTTAACGACCTCTTCAATGGCTGCAAATAATTGATCTGGTTCCCCATCTTTGGAGACCACATATACATCATTAGCACCAGGTTGTAATACATCAGTAACTGTGCCAAGCACGTTACCCATAGTATCTTGTACCTCAAGACCAATGATATCAAAAATATAGTAACGACCTTCTGGCAATTCCACTAAATCTTCACGACGAACTTGAATTGCTTTCTTACTGAATAGTTCAGCCGTATTGCGATCAGGAATTTCCTTAAAAGATGCTAAAACAAATTGCTTGTGAAATCGTGCGGATGCAACGTGGTATTCTTTACCATCGATGTAACAGGCATCCATATGCATAAACCGTTCTGGAAAATCGGTTTGAGGCATAATACGAAGATCACCCCGCACACCGTGCGGGGCGATGATAACACCTATTGTGATGAAATCGTTATGCTTCATTATTGACGAAACGCAACGATCTTACCGTCTTCTAATAGGATTTCAGCGCCCATCAAGGCATCCAAATTATCCCCGATTTTAACGGTAACTGTTTGCTCTAATGTACCTTGAGGAATTTCAGTTCCTAAAGACAACTCCTTAGCATCCTTCAATTTAGCTGTTACTTCTTCTTTGAAAGCCAAGCGTTTATTTTTTTCTTCGTCGATTTGTTGACGAATAGCAGTAAGACTTGTAGCATCAACTTTAGCTGCATCAGCCAAAATACGTTGGGCTTGAAACTCAATTGCTTCCAAATCTTTATTTACCATATCAAGGCGAGTTTCAAGATCGGATACAATTTTCGCTTTCAAGTCGTCTGTTACTTTTGCTTTTACTGCTACAGGGACACGTAATGTCATTTCTTCCATTGGAATACTCCCTTTTAGACAATATCAACAGATATCTTTTTGTTCTCTTTAATAGCCGCCGCTTTCACCACAGAGCGAATCGCTTTAGCAATTCTACCTTGCTTTCCGATGACTTTACCCATATCCTCTGGGGCTACATGAAGTTCGTAAACTTCCACATTCCCCTTTTGGACCATGGTAACAGAAACGGCATCAGGCTGCTTCACTAATGATTTCGCAATTAATGAAATTAATTCTATCATCACAGTATGCCTCTCTATTAATTACTTTTTAGCGTCTGCAAATTTTTGCATAACGCCTTGTTTTTTGAACAAGGAGCGAACAGTGTCAGTAGGCTGAGCACCTTTAGCTAACCAAGCCAAAGCTTTTTCTTCGTCTACATTAACGATAGCTGGTTGTTTAGTAGCATCATATTGACCAATTGTGTCAACAGGACGACCTTCACGTGGAGCACGTGCGTCAGCAACTACGATACGGTAGAAAGGAGCTTTTTTAGCACCTAAACGAGTCAAACGAATTTTTAACATTGTGAAATTCACCTCCTTATACTGATGTGGATGGACAAGTTCAGCGCCCCTGCCCATGTATTACATAAACGGCAATTTAGGCATTCCAGGGAAACCGCCCTTACCGCCACGTAAACCTTGCATGCGCTTCATCATCTTCCGCGCTTCTTCAAATTGTTTCAACAAGCGATTTACATCTTGAACCTGTGTACCAGAACCTAATGCAATACGCTTGCGGCGAGAACCATTAAGAATACTTGGATTTTCTCGCTCTGCCGCCGTCATGGATGTAATGATAGCCTCAATACGACGCACCTCTTTACTATTCAAATCAAGGTCCTTTAATTGGTCCTTAATTTGCCCCATACCTGGCAACATGCCAATAATATTTTGTAATGGCCCTAACTTTCTCACCTGGTTCATCTGTTTTAAGAAGTCATCCAAAGTGAAATTGTTTTTAGCCATTTTCTTTGCCATTTCACGAGCTTCTTCTTCATCGATGGCACCTTGAACATTTTCAATCAACGTTTTAAAGTCGCCCAAATCTAGGATACGAGAAGCCATGCGATCTGGATAGAATACATCGAAACCATCCATTTTTTCGCTCACACCAGTGAACTTGATTGGCAAGCCTGTTACAGCTTTGATAGATAATGCAGCACCACCGCGCGCATCACCATCAAGTTTAGTAAGGATAACACCATCAACACCTAATTTTTCATTAAATGTTTGCGCTGTTGTTACCGCATCTTGACCGATCATAGAATCTACAACGAGTAGAATTTCATGAGGTCGAACAGCAGCTTTGATATTGGACAACTCATCCATGAGGACTTCATCAATTGCCAAACGACCTGCTGTATCGATAATAACAACATCTTTCAACATATGCGTGCTTTGCTCTACGGCACGACGCGCAATATCTACTGGATTTGCACCAGGTGTTTCATCCGAAAATACTGGAATATCAATTTGCTTACCTACAACTTGCAACTGAGTAATCGCAGCTGGACGATATACGTCGGCAGCGACAAGCATCGGACGTTTACCTTGTTTGCGTAAGTATACAGCTAGTTTACCAGCTGTTGTGGTTTTACCAGCACCTTGCAAACCAACGAGCATAATAATTGTTGGTGGCTTGCTAGAAATCATGATACGACTTTGTGTACCACCTAAGAGAGCCGTTAACTCATCATTTACGATTTTAATAACCGTTTGAGCTGGATTCAAGGAACCGAACACCTCTTCACCGAGGGCCTTTTCCTTAATGGACTTAACAAAGTCCTTCGCTACCATAAAATTAACGTCCGCTTCTAATAGCGCCGTACGTACCTGACGCAACGCAAGATTGACATCATCTTCTGTAATTTTGCCCTTCCCTTTTAAGGATTGAAAGGCTTCTTGCAGTTTTTCTGACAAGCTATCAAATGCCATAATATCCCTCCATTTGCGCCAATACTTGTTGCACCTTAGTTTCTGCCAACACCTCTTTAGGCAAGGTTGCTTTCAACTGTGAAAGCAAGCCTTCCCGTTGTTCATATTGTGCCACCAAGTGCAATTTAGATTCATAATCATTTAAAATGTGTCGAGCACGCTGTAAATTATCATGTACAGCCTGTCGTGATACACCTAATTCCTCAGCGATCTCGCCAAGAGACATATCATTTTCGTGGTGAAGTTGTAAGGACATGCGTTGCTTGTCCGTCAATAATGGTCCATAGAAATCTAAGAGCAAACTTATGAGTACTCGTTCTTCCATTTCGCCACCTCCATCACTGTCAAGTCATATTACTTTACATATACTACAGCATATAAAAAGATGTGTCAAGTAGAAATACTTAACACACTTAATTTGTTACTGTAGTACAGAAGAAACACAGATATACAAGCGCCTCCCTACTTCCTTAAATACACTATAAGGCTATTAGCTAAATTATTACCTTAAAATAGTAATTCTATACAAATTTAATAAGTCATCAGCGATAATTATTTCTATTTTCTACTTTTATATCTATTACAATGTGCTATAATATTAATATCTAATATTTTCAATATAAAAGATAGGAGGTATTGTATGAATACCAAACAATATGACATTATTGTCTTAGGTTTTGGCAAGGCTGGTAAAACCTTAGCCGCAAAATTTGGCTCTATGGGCAAATCCGTAGCCATGATTGAAGAAAACCCACTGATGTACGGTGGTACATGTATTAATATCGCATGTATCCCTACTAAGACGATGATCATTGCCGCATCAAAAGGCTTATCATACGATCAAGTATTAAACCAACGCGAGGTTGTTACATCTCGCTTACGCAATAAAAACTTCGGTATGTTAGATACAAATGAACATGTCGATGTCTATACTGGGCATGGTGCATTTATTAGCAATAAAGAAATCGCCGTTACCGCTGGCGAGGATAAGATTATATTATCTGCTGACACTATCGTTATTAACACCGGTGCTGTAGCGATTAAACCTAATATTTCTGGCATCGATACAGCTACTGGGTTCTATAATAGTACCGAGATTCAACAATTACCTACTCAACCTAGTACATTAGGCGTTATTGGCGCTGGTCCTATCGGTCTTGAATTTGCAAGTCTATATGCAAAACTTGGTGCTAAGGTAACTGTATTCAACATCGAATCTAGCATCTTAAAACGCGAAGAACCTATCGTCCAAGAGCTAGCTACTGAGTACTTAACTGAGCAAGGTCTTACTATTCTTAATAATGTGACATTAGACTCTGTATCAAATGATGGCGACAAACCAGTTATCACCGCTAATAATCAAAACTACACTTTTGATGCTGTTCTATACGCTACAGGTCGCAAAGCCAATACAGCTAACATTGGTTTAGAACATACGGACATCACTACTAACGAACGCGGTGCTATTGTAGTTAATGATACTTGTGAAAGCTCCGTTCCTGGTGTATACGCAGTCGGTGATGTAAACGGTGGTCCTCAATTCACATATGTATCTCTTGATGACTTCCGTATCGTATTTGGCGCACTTACAGGTAGCAGCCAATATACCTTAGAAGATCGTAAAAATATTCCTTATACTATTTTCTTAACACCTCCACTATCTCGTGTAGGTCTTACAGAAGAAGATGCAATCAACCAAGGATATACGGTTAAAACGAAAGAAATGCTCGTAGCTACCATGCCTAGAGCACATGTAAACGACTATTTAAAAGGCGCCTTTAAAATTGTTGTGGATGCGGATAACGACTTAATCCTGGGCGCTACACTCTATTCCCAAGGCGCAGAAGAATTGATTAACTTAATTAAAATGGCTATGGATAATAACATTCCATATACATATTTCAAAAATCAAATCTTCACACACCCTACAATGGCAGAAAACTTAAACGACCTTTGTAATTTCTAATAATTTAATAGCTAATACAATCACTAATTATAAAATAATAACCTAACCAAAAAGCCTTTAGACGCTAAACTAATTTAGCAACTAAAGGCTTTTGTATTTATCGATATGATAGTTTATTTATCAATGTATCAGATTATTATAGCTTTTTTAGCAGTGCCTAACTAAAACATGCTAAGACATTGTAGCAATTAATTTTTAGTAAACAATCTGCGCACTATCGTTTGTAATTTAGGGGTTAATACAATAGCAACCACAATTCCTGCGGCACTTGTAATCAAAGAGTATTGAATTTTACTAGCCGCCACGACCGCACTTTCAAGAACGAACCACCACGCAAGGAAGTAGCCAAAAGCGGTCCAAACAGCACCAATAATAAGGGCTACTAAAATACGACCAAAGGATGCAGTTGGTTTTGTAATAGAGGGTGGCAAATAGCCTGCAGTCATACCACCTACGATAAGTCCTGCAATTCCTTTAATAAAGAAAGAGAATACGATGTACTGTGTATGACCACCAAAGAGATCAAATAGTGCAGATCCAATTGCCGCACCCAAGCCTCCATATAATCCACCAAAAAGTATAGATGTTGTAAAGAGTGCAGCCGATCCTAAATGAACCATAGCGCCACCTGGTATTTCAATGCGAATTGTAGTAGCCACTGCACATAACGCGGCAATAAAACCAATATAGACAATGTCTCGAGTACTTAATTTCATAATCATGAACCTCTCTTTTAAATCAATCACTATATTCAGTATAACAAATCATAAGCCGTCTAAAAACACCATTATCGTAGGAATTAAATATCCATTTCACGTCTCAATACAAGATATAAATATATACTTAACTATATGTCTGTAGATATAATAAAGCACCTATACCTCTGTATAGGTGCTTTATAGTATTCAATTATATGTATAATCTTAAATTTTAGCTCGTTTCAAACGAAGTGAATTACTTACAACTGTAACAGAGCTAAATGCCATCGCCGTGCCAGCAATCATAGGGTTTAACGCACCGATAGCGGCCAAAGGAATGCCAATACAGTTAAAGATCAATGCCCAGAATAGGTTTTGCTTAATGTTTGTCATTGTTTTACGACTGAGTCGTACAGCTTGTACCAGTGTATGCAAATCATTACGTACGAGGACGATATCGGCTGCTTCTACCGCAATATCTGTACCACTGCCAATAGCAAAGCCAATATCTGCCGTAACAAGAGCAGGAGCATCATTGATACCGTCACCAACCATCCCCACTACAAGGCCCTTATCTTGCAATTCTTTTACCTTGCTAGCCTTATCCTGAGGCAATACTTCAGCTATAACATGGGCGATACCCGCCTGTTTAGCAATATATTGAGCAGTTCGACGATTATCACCAGTAAGCATCCATACATCAATACCTTGAGCATGTAACTCTTTTACAACCTCAATAGTTTCTGGACGTAATTCGTCTTCTACAGCCCACATAGCACTAATAACGCCATCTATAGCCAGAACAGATACGGAGGCGCCTTGTTCTTCAAATTGTAAAATATCTTCTTGAACCGCCGTTAAATCATAACCTAGTTCGTTCATCCAACGACTGTGCCCAAGTTGTACGGATACGCCTTGGTAGGCACCTTGTAACCCTTTACCTGGTACATCGGTGAAACTTTCAAGTTCAACAGCTTTACCTTTGTAGCCCTGATCTTCACCGTAGTAAACCATAGCCTTTGCAATCGGATGAGATGTGCCACTTTCAAGAGCCATCATAATAGACATATTCGTACTTTCATCACCATTGTAATTTTTAAAAGCCGTCACATCCAATACACCCTGTGTAAGGGTACCGGTTTTATCCATAACAATGGCATCGAGCTTACCCGCCTTTTCAAGATATTCTGCACTCTTGATGAGCACGCCGTGTTCCGCACCAAGTCCAGACCCAACCATGATAGATGTTGGTGTAGCAAGGCCAAGCGCACAAGGACATGCGATAACAAGTACCGCTGTTGCGTTAATGAGAGCAACGTTAATAGAATCTCCCATAATGAAGTACCATACGAGACCTGTCAAAACAGCAAGTCCAATAACAGTCGGTACGAAATATTGAGCCACGATATCTGCAATACGTTGAATACTAGCCTTAGAGGTTTGTGCCTCTTCGACAACCTTGATGATTTGAGATAACATCGTATCGGAACCGATACGCTTTGCTTCCATGGTAAAAGCACCACTTAGATTTATAGTAGCACCAATAACTTCAGAGCCAACTTGCTTTTCAACTGGTAAGCTTTCACCGGTCAGCATAGCCTCGTCTACTGTGGAATACCCCTCAGTAATTGTACCATCAACAGGGATTTTTTCGCCTGCACGAACTTGTAAAATATCACCCGCTACCACCTTAGATGTAGGGATATCAATAAATTCTCCATCACGCAACACATGAGCCGTTGCAGGTTGTAAAGCAATTAATTTTTGAAGTGCTTCAGAGGTACGCCCTTTTGCAATTTCTTCTAAGAGTTTACCAAGAAGGATAAACGTAATAAGCCACGCAGAGGTTTCAAAGTAAATTCCATGAGGTCCTAGTTCGGGGTGGAACTGCCAATTATAAATACTAAATAGATACGCTACGGTTGTGCCCATTACTACAAGCACATCCATCGTAAGCGCTCCATTTTTCACTGCACTCCAGGCACTCTTATAGAACATGAGACCAGGACCGAACTGAGCAATAGTAGCAAGAACAAACTCTACCCATACAGGCAATGCCTGAATACCAAATCGATGTAACGTCATATTAATCATCATCGGTACTGCCATACAAGCGGCTATAATAAGGCGTGTAATATGAGGTTTTAAGTTAACCTTTTCTATTTCTTGCTTTGTTTCGTCTGCTTCTGCAGCACCAAAGCCGATATTGGTAATGGCATCGATAATCTGTTGTGAATCTACAGTAGCTCCGTCTTTATATTCAACGCTCCCCTTCCGAGTTAAGAGATTAACCTTAACAGATTCTACGCCATCAACTTTAGAAACAACGTTTTCAACACGTTTTACACAGGCTGCACAGTGCATACCCGTAATATCAAATTCTTGTTTTTTTAAGCTCATATTCACAGGCCTTTCTACTCTATCGATACATATATCTTATTTTACAACTTACTATATTATTACAAATCCGTACTATATTTTGTATTTATGTACTTAAATATACGCCTAAACATCTATCTATAAAAATACTATATACCCTATTGTAAATAAAATAGCCATAAACAAGTTCACTAAGAATGTTTCAATATATTCTAAAACTTCAATATATGAACATATTACATGAGTAACTACTCATATATCTATATTTAATAATAACATAAATTCTCATTACGTCAATATCCTACTAAATATAGGGGGTTATTTCTTTTTTATAAGGGAATTAACCGCTTTTACCTATACATAGCCTTCATAAATAGATTATAATAAAGTGATGATGAATAAACATAAAATTTGATTCCAAAGGAGGTGAATATATGTCTGAATCAATAAGCCCTACGGTGGAATTTACTTCGGTAGCAAAAGAATTTCGCCATGAATATGTTGTTGAAAAATCACGGTTTATAACAACTGTATATCCTTGTAAGACTGAAGAGGACGCTCAAACCTTTATAAGCCGTATCAATAAAGAATTCTGGGATGCACGTCATAACTGCACAGCCTATGCATTAGGTCCACAGCAAGAACAGCAACGATCTTCTGATAATGGAGAACCATCGGGCACAGCAGGTAAACCAATGCTAGAAGTACTCAAAAAGACTGGTATTACCAATGTAGCCGTCGTCGTAACACGTTATTTTGGAGGCATTAAATTGGGCGCTGGAGGCTTGATTCGGGCCTATTCACACTCCGTTGCGGAAACATTACGTCTTGCGCCTAAAGAACTACATACAACACGAACTCGGCTACAAGCAAAGATTGACTACTCACTGTTTGGAGCAGTAGAAAGATATGTACAGGACGAAAAATTACATTACGAAGCAAGCTTTGGTGAATATGTAGACATAACAATCCTAATACCACCTACTGATGTAGAGCGCATACAAAAAGAGCTCCAAGACATAAGTCATGGAGCTGCAGCTTGCACGGTATTAGATTCTATTGAAGTGGTACTACCTCTAGATAAACAATCTAGTCAGTAGATTCCAAGTTTTAATTGCCGCTATTAACTAAACCGGCTATGCCTTGACCAAGTTCACGACGTTTGTCTGTAGTCATTGGATAAGGCCATACTCGTTCTAATTGTTTTTTCCGGCTAATTTTATTACGAGCCGTCATTAATCTACGTGCTTCCCAATTACGAATTGCTCGACTTAATGTTCTTTTTACCACGCCCATAGTAGTACCTACTTTCTTAACTGTTGTTATATATCAAAATTTGTGATGAGTATAGAAAGATAATTTAAAACTTAATTTACTTTCTATTACTTTGTTGAATTTAGTATATATAGCATTTTATTAAATGTGAAATGACCGTTACTTAGTTCGTTATAATTTTTATTTATCTTATTTTGTGTATAATAGGGAGATTCTATGGATACATCTTACTACCACAATTTTATTACCCTTGTTCAAACGGGCAATATGACACAGGCCGCAGAGATTCTTCATATTACACAACCAGCGTTAAGTAAGCAGTTGAAATATTTAGAGGCTGAATTTGGGGCTCAATTAATCAACATTAAACGCGGCCAACGAGGCTCAAACTTGCAATTAACAGATGCTGGTAAAATCTTCTACGAAAAAGCGCAACAACTCTGCTCTATTGAAGAATCTACATATAATGCTGTACAACAATTGAACTCACGCATTGAAGGTACTTTACGCATTGCGACGTCTGCATCTCGTTCAACGCCAATCGTACAGCAATATTTACCAGCTTTTTCCATGAAATATCCATCTGTCCATTTTGAAATTTATGAAGGACTTATGACAAATGTAGTGACCCAACTCATCAATGGTAGCGCCGAATTAGGTATCGCCAATATTCAAATGGTAGATATCGATAAATTCGATATTCTGCTTACCCAAGAAGAGCATTTATACGCTATTTTCCGCCGTGATGTATTCTGGACAGATCGTGAACATGATACCATCACGTGGGAAGACATAAAAAAATGTCCTCTATCCCTTTCTGGTGGCTCCGTCCGAATGATTATGCAGTCTAGCTTAACAGATATGGAGCAACTTAATGCAATAGCTATAACTACAACAAAAAGCTCAGCTATTGAGTGGGCCTCTTCTGGTCGTACAGTTTCTTTAGTCCCAATGGACGCCAAGGAACTCATCAATCATCGCAAAATGGCCCGCATTAAATTGCCAGAATTCTCGGGGGATTTCAAAAAAGCTTTTATCACGCTTAAAGGCCATGCACTTTCCCCAGTAGCACAACAATTTATTGACTTCTACAAAGCATATGTATAATCATAATTATACATATTATTACCATACTATGACATTAACAGTCTATATAATTGGCATCTATGTAATTATAGACCTCAATTCAATACATAAGAAAAGACCTAGTACTGAATGTGCTAGGTCTTTTTGTATCATATCCTATATAACGACAATTCTTATGGTTGTTTAAGTTTGTCGTACATATAATGCTGTTTGTTATACGTGATGAACAGCACCTACAATATCAGTGATGCTGTTAAGATTATATTGTTCTACATATTCGCTCATTTCACGGGCAATACGTGAAATTGCTGTTGGATCTACCATCGTAGCTGTACCAACTTGAACGGCTTGCGCCCCTGCCATCATAAATTCGATAGCATCTGTGCCAGTCATGATACCACCAAGTCCAATAATAGGAATAGTTACCCCTTTATAAACTTGGTGCACCATGCGAAGAGCCACGGGCTTTACGGCTGGGCCAGATAATCCACCGTAAGTATTACCCAATACAGGCTTGCGATGGTAAATATCTATAGCCATGCCCAACAACGTATTAATTAAACTTACCCCATTACCACCGCCTGCTTCAACAGCTTTTGCGATTTCTACAATGTCTGTAACATTTGGTGAAAGCTTAACGATAACAGGTTTATCCGTTACCTTACGAACCGCTTTAGTTACCGCTTCAACGACCTTAGGATCTACACCAAAGGCCATGCCTTCGCATTCTACATTTGGGCAAGATACATTGACTTCTAATCCTGCAATGCCATCTACAGATAATGTCTCTGCCATCCAAGCAAACTCATCAATTGTGCCCGCAGACATATTGGCTAATAAAGGTACATCATATTTCTTAAGCTCTGGTAAAATTTCTCTAACAAAATGTTCAGCGCCAGGATTTTCAAGGCCAATACAGTTCAATACGCCAGATGGAGTTTCTGCAATACGAGTACCAGGATTGCCATGACGGCCTTTTGGTGTTAAACCTTTTACAGAAATAGCACCTACTTCATTACTTAGATCAAGGTAGCCTGCATATTCAGGACCATTACCAAAGGTGCCAGATGCAGCGATAATAGGGTTTTTCATCTTAATGCCGCAGTAATCAATGGCAAGCTTTGGATTTGGCGTAACGGTGTTATTTAAATCGTGTTCACGCATTAAAAGAACACCTCCTCAGCTGGGAATACAGGACCATCTTTACAAACTTTATAGCGTTTACCTTCTGCACCATCACAAGCACAGCCTAAACAACCTCCAGTACCACAGCCCATGCGCTCCTCAAGAGAAACTTGGCAAGGCACATGGAGTTCTTTAGCCACTTGAGCTACGCCTTTCATCATCGGCGTAGGACCACAAGTCATGACAGAAGTAAAGGAATTAGCATTAATTAGGTCAGGCATAATAGCCGTAGGGAAACCTTTTGTGCCCACACTACCATCATCAGTAGTGATATGTACTGTAACAGGTCTATCTTTAAATAGATCAGCCCAGAAGGTTTCGCTTTCATTTCTAAAGCCCAAAATAACTTGTGCTTCTTCACCTTCTTTCAAATGCGATGCGATACATAGCATCGGTGCAATACCAACGCCACCGCCAATGAGAAGCATATTATTAGATGTTACAAACGGTTCGCCCAAAGGGCCTAAACAATCTAATGTATCACCAGGCACGAGACGTGTCATAATTTCAGTCCCCTTACCTACGACGCGATACAAAAGGGTAATTATACCCTTTCGGGCATCAAATCCAGCATAGCTAATAGGGCGACGCAATAATGGCGCCGTAGAGTCCGCTACGCGAACATTACAAAACTGTCCTACCTGTGCTTCTGCTGCTTGTTTTGGTGCGTGAATATCCATAATCCACACATCAGAGCCTATTTGCTCATTGCGAACGACTTCGCCCTGTTCTACATAGCCACTCATGGTTTTACTCCAATTCAAAATCTTGCAATGCTTCTACATTGTAGTTCGCATCATCTTTACGGTTTGCTACAACGCGCAATACTTCGCGAGCTGTATCAAGACTTGTTAAGCAAGGTGTACCCATTTCTACAGCGAGACGACGTAATTGGAAGCCTTCGCGTTCAGGACGTTTACCTGCAGTCAATGTATTAAGTACAAGATCGACCTTGTCTTGACGAATGTGGTCAGCACAGTTGTCATCCCCTTCAGAGATTTTATTAACCACCTTACAATCAACACCGTGTTCGATAAAGTATTTACCTGTACCACCAGTTGCTTCAATATGATAACCAAGATCGATGAACCCTTTTGCAAGTTCACAAGCTTCTGCTTTATCACGGTCTGCTACTGTCATGAGAATTGTACCATCCTCTGGAATACGCATGTTTGCACCATTGATAGCTTTGAATAAAGCTTCAGAATATGTGCGACCAATCCCCATAACCTCACCAGTAGACTTCATTTCAGGTCCAAGAGCGATTTCTACAAGGCCCATTTTAGAGAAGGAGAATACAGGTGCTTTTACAGCTACATATGGTTTATTAGGTACAAGACCAAGTGGTAAGCTTAAGTCTTTTAAGCTTTCACCAAGGGCAATGCGTGTTGCACATTCTACCATATTGATACCTGTAACCTTAGAAATGAATGGTACAGTACGGCTAGAACGAGGGTTAACTTCGATTACATTAAGTTCACCATCAGCCACGATATATTGAATATTAAGTACACCTTTAACATTAAGGCCTACTGCAATACGACGTGTATAATCAACGATTTGATCAATCAATTCTTGGCTCAAATGTTGAGCTGGATAAACGGCCATGGAGTCACCAGAGTGAACACCGGCGCGTTCGATTTGTTCCATAATACCAGGGATACATACATCGGTACCGTCAGAAATAGCGTCAACCTCTACCTCCATACCAACCATGTAACGGTCGATAAGAACAGGATGCTCCTTAGATGCTACTACGGCTTCCTTCATGTATACATCAAGCTCTTTATCGTTGTATACGATTTCCATCGCACGACCGCCCAATACATAAGAAGGGCGAACGATTAACGGGTATTTCAACTTTTTAGCTGCTTCTTGTGCTTCTTCATCAGAGGTTACCAAAGCACCTACTGGGCGAGGGATACCAAGTTTCGCCAACAATTCATCAAAGCGTTCACGGTCTTCCGCCATATCGATGCTATCTACGGATGTACCGAGGATTTTGACGCCACGTTCTGCCAATGGGCCTGCCAAATTGATAGCCGTTTGACCACCAAATTGAGCAATGACGCCCGCTGGCTGTTCTTTATTGATGATTTCCATAACATCGTCCACAGTCAATGGCTCAAAGTATAAAGAGTCAGAAATATCAAAGTCAGTAGACACTGTTTCTGGGTTGTTATTAATCATAATAGATTGGTAACCCGCTTTACGAAGGGCCCAAGAGGAATGTACGGAACAGTAATCGAACTCTACGCCTTGACCGATGCGAATTGGACCGGAACCAAGTACCACTACGGATTTATCGCCTAATGGACGGACCTCATCCTCTTGTGCATACGCACTGTAGTAATAAGGTGTTTTAGATTCAAATTCAGCTGCGCAAGTATCTACGTATTTATATGTTGGAAGAATATTCCATTCTTTACGTTTTGCACGAACATCTTCTACAGTTGTATTAGCATAACGAGCGATAACAGAATCAGTGAAGGAATAACGTTTTGCTTTGCGCAATACATCCTCTGTTAAACCTTGCTCAGCCAATGCTTTTTCCACAGTAACAATGTTTTTAATTTTTTCAATAAAGAATGTATCAATTTTTGTAATATAGTGGATTTTTTCTACACTAATTCCCTTGCGAAGTGCTTCTGCTACAACATAGATACGTTCATCATCTACTAAATGTAAACGTTCGATCAATTGTTCCATAGACTCATGAGCGATTTTCTTAAGCTCAATATGGTCTAAACCAATTTCCAAGGAACGAATTGCTTTAAGTAAGGAGCCTTCCAAAGAACGGTCGATGGCCATAACTTCGCCAGTGGCTTTCATTTGTGTGCCCAAGGTACGATCTGCCAAGTTGAATTTTTCAAAAGGCCAGCGTGGAAACTTAGTTACTACATAGTCAAGAGTCGGCTCAAAGCATGCTTTAGTTTCACCGGTTACAGCATTTGTAATTTGATCCAATGTCATGCCTACTGCAATTTTTGCTGCTACTTTCGCAATTGGGTACCCAGTTGCCTTAGATGCCAATGCAGAGGAACGAGATACGCGAGGGTTTACTTCGATAACAATATATTCGTTGCTATTTGGATTCAAAGCGTATTGTACGTTACAACCGCCTTCGATTTTCAAATAACGGATAATCTCTACAGATGCGGTACGCAGCATTTGGTATTGAATATCGTTCAAGGTTTGGCTTGGTGCCACAACGATAGAATCCCCAGTATGCACACCAACAGGGTCAATATTTTCCATATTACATACGATGATGCAGTTATCTGCACTATCGCGCATTACTTCGTATTCAATCTCTTTCCAGCCTGCAACGGAACGTTCTGCTAGAATTTGGTGAATTGGTGAAAGTTTCAAACCACGACGTGTGATTTCATACATTTCATCTTCATTATGGGCAATACCTCCACCAGTACCGCCTAATGTGTATGCAGGACGGATGATAATAGGATACCCAATACGATTAGCAAAGGCTACTGCTTCTTCAAGATCGTTAAAGATATCGGATTCAGGAACCGGTTGGTTGATTTCCTTCATCGCTTCTTTGAAAAGCTCACGGTCTTCCGCTTGTTTAATGGCTTCAAGAGTTGTACCAAGAAGATTTACACCATATTCTTCTAATACGCCAGCTTCAGACAATTGTACCGCCATATTAAGACCTACTTGACCACCTAATGTAGCCAACAAGCCCCAAGGGCGTTCTTTTTTTATAACTTCTGTTACGAATTCAAGACTAATCGGTTCTACATATACGCGGTCTGCAATATCTGTATCAGTCATAATAGTAGCAGGGTTGGAGTTAACTAATACTACTTTATAACCCTCTTCTCGAAGGGAACGGCATGCTTGTGTACCAGCATAATCAAACTCTGCAGCTTGACCGATAATAATTGGACCAGAACCAATTACAAGTACTTTTTTTGCTTCTGAGGTCATATTATTTTCCCTTTCTCATTAAGTCTTCAAATTCGTCAAATAAATATAGGTTATCAGTAGGTCCTGGGGATGCTTCTGGATGGTATTGTACGGAGAAGATTGGCAATTCTTTATGACGCATACCTTCTACGGTACCATCATTTACACTACGATGTGTAATTTCTACGAAATCTGGCAAAGAAGTATCATCTACCGCATAACCATGGTTTTGAGATGTAATATATACCCGACCAGTACGTAAATCTTGTACAGGATGGTTAGAACCACGGTGACCAAATTTCAATTTGAATGTGGTACCACCATAAGCTTGTGCCAATACTTGATGCCCCATACAGATGCCAAAGATTGGTTTCTTACCAAACATTTTCTTTACTTCTTCTACTGCATAGCCAAGATCTTGAGGGTCTCCAGGGCCATTAGATAAAAAAATACCATCTGGATTTGCTGCCAACACATCTTCAGCCTTAGCATCTGCAGGAAATACAGTAAGACGACAGCCTGCAGCTTCTAGAGAGCGAAGGATATTTTCCTTTACACCATAATCCATTACCGCTACGTGGAATTCAGCATTTTTATCGCCACGCATACCTTGCCATTTTGTAGTTACACGCATAACTTGATCTGTTGGCAAGTCTTGTTTAAACAATTTTTGAATATCCTCCATAGGGTAATCAGAGCGTACGAGTACGCCCTTCATTACACCATGGTTACGAAGAACACGTGTAATCGCACGTGTATCTACATCATAAAGGCAAGGGATGCCGTGCAAACGAAGATACTCACTAAATAACCCCTCATTTTGCCAGTTAGATGGAAAGTCACATAGTTCACCTACAATAAAACCTTTACAATATGGCTTAGGACCTTGAGTGATAGAATTTAAAGTACCATAATTACCAATTAAAGGATAGGTTAATGTAATAATTTGATCCGCATAGGATGGGTCAGTCAAGATTTCTTGATACCCGGTCATACCTGTGTTAAATACAACTTCACCTACCGTTGGGGCGCCACCTAATAAGGAACCTTCAAACACGGAACCATCTTCAAGAACTAACTTGCCTTTCATTATAAGACTACGCCCTCCTTCATAACAATTTTGCCATCAACTACTGTAAGTTTAGCTTTACCTGTAACAGTCATACCATCAAATGGGCTAACTTTACCTTTTGTATAAAATTTATTTCTATCTACTGTCCACTTTTCAGTTGTAGAGAATACAGTAATATCCGCTGGCTTACCAACTTCAAGAACACCTGCATCAAGGTGCATCAACTCAGCTGGTCGAGTACTCATATAGTACACAACTTGATCAATGCTAAGTTTATCAGGACCATATGCATTTGTAATAACCGCTGCCAAAGATGTTTCGAGGCCACTGAAACCATTTGGTGCACAGCAGAATTCATGGTCTTTTTCTTCGTATGCATGTGGTGCATGGTCTGTAATAATCGCATCGATTGTGCCATCTTTCAAGCCTTCTAATAATGCTTGGCGATGATCTTCTGAGCGAATTGGAGGAGCCATTTTAAATGCTGGATTATATTCGCGTAGGTATTCATCTGTGAAAGACAAATGTTGGCTTGTAACTTCACAGGTTACATTAAGGCCTTTAGCCTTCGCACGGCGCACCATATCTACAGTATTTTTACTACTTACGTGAGCAATATGGATATGACCACCTGTCATTTCAGATAACAAGATATCACGAGCAACAGCCAAATCTTCAGCTACTGCAGGGCGACCAATAACACCTAATTCATAAGAAACAATACCTTCATGCATATGGCCATTTTTAGTCAATGTAATATCTTCTGCATGGTCGATAACCATCTTATTAAACATGGACGAGTATTCTAAAGCACGACGCATAAATGCAGCATTTTCTACATAGTGGCCATCATCGGAGAAAGCTACTACACCAGCTTCTGCCATATCCCCCATTTCAGCAAGTTCCTTACCTTCAAGACCTTTTGATACAGCACCAATAAATTCTACCTTAACAACACCAGTAAGTTCGGCTTGCTTTTGCAACCCTCTTACGAGCGCAGCATTATCTACCACAGGATTTGTGTTAGCCATAGTTACAACACGTGTGAAACCACCTGCAGCAGCGGCTTGTGTACCGGAGTGGAAATCTTCTTTCGCTTCTTGACCTGGCTCACGCAAATGTGTGTGAATATCAATAAGGCCTGGTGCTACAATAAGACCTGTTGCATCATATATCTCAGCACCTTCAGCATTTAAGTTTTGACCGATGGCTGCAATTTTACCATCTTTTACGAGAATGTCTGCTACTTCGTTTTGTTTTTTCGCCGGATTTACTACCGTACCATTTTTAATAAGCAAGCTCACTACCGTCACCTCCGATAATAGTTAAGTACAATACAGCCATACGTATAGCTACGCCATTACGCACTTGTTCTTGAATTACTGATTGATCAGAATACGCCACATCTGGTGCGATTTCTAGACCACGGTTCATTGGGCCTGGATGCATGACCATTACATCGTCTTTAGCTAATTTCAATACATCGTTATTAATACCAAAGATACGTGCATATTCTCTGTTTGTAGGATATAGTGCAGAGTGAATGCGTTCTAATTGAATGCGAAGTACGTTTACAACATCTGCATCAACAACGGCTTCACGAATATCGTGGTGTACGGTAACACCTAATTTTTCAAGTTCTGGATATACCATTGTACGAGGACCAGCCAGATGTACATCAGCCCCCATTTTTGTAAGTCCATAAATGTTGGAGCGTGCTACGCGACTATGCATTATATCGCCAAGGATAACCACCTTTAATCCTTCAATAGATTCCTTTTTCTCTAAGATAGAATACATGTCTAGTAATGCTTGTGTTGGATGCTCATGAGCGCCATCACCTGCGTTAATGATAATCGGATCTACGGCTTTCGTAGCGTATAAAGGTGCACCTTCTGCGCTGTGGCGCATTACGATAGCATCTGTACCCATGTAGGACATAGTTAATAATGTATCGCGGAAGCTTTCACCTTTACCCATGGAAGATCCACTAGGAGAAAGATTGATTACGTCAGCCCCTAAATATTTTCCGGCTAACTCAAAGGAACTACGAGTACGAGTACTTGGTTCCATAAAAAGGTTGATAATGGATTTCCCCTTTAATAGTGGAACCTTCTTGTCATCAGAAAGAACGATTTTCTTCATTTTCTTTGCCACATCTAAAATCAATTTGATTTCTTCAGGTGACACATTTTGCAAACCCAATAAATCTTTGCCTTTTAGGCTAACTTGTCCCATGATTTCCTCCTAACTCACGTAACAAAAAAGACCTTTTGCCCAGGGCAAAAGGTCAAATAGTTTGCACAAAGAAGCCCCTATGGGCACTTCAACTATATTCCTTTCTCAGCCTCTCTGGACTAAATTAAAAGGTATTGTATTATGCAATGGTCTCTCGTACCATATATGCATTTTCTTTATTTATTGTACTGAATCCACCTTTGAAAGTCAATGTAAAACACAAAATTCATATGGATTTTAAAAAGAGGACAAGCATATAAAATTGCTTGTCCTCTCTATATTTAAACAGCTATTAATCCACTTCTATATCTTAAACTTTAATCTAAAATTTCTTTTTAGAAATTAAGGGTCTTAACCTAATGGATATAATCTTGGTGGGTTTTCTTCATCATTTTGCTGTTCATTTTGTGGAGTATATGGCATTTGATCTTGTTGCGGCTCATTCGCTACAGGATTTATCTGCACATATTGCTGATTTGGCGACAATTGAGGTTGACGTTGCTCACGACGACGTGTATTTTGAGATGCAGTCGGTCTAGGTTTTGTCAACTCATCAATGGATACAGCATTTGGAATAGTTACATTTGATGTATCCCCATGAATATCATCAAGTTCACTGAAGGAAGGAGTCCTCTTAGATGCTTGAGCAGCCTTACGTTCGGCTTCAAGTTGTTGACGGGCAAGTTCTGCACGACGACGAGCGCTCTCTTGTTGATCTCGAACACGTTGAATCGCTTCAGCACGCTCTTTTGCTTTACGCTCTATTTCAGCTTGAGCCAACGCTTGTTGACGGGCAGCTTCAGCTTTACGTTCTGCCTCTAGTTGCGCTTTATATCGTTCCTCAGCAAGGCGTCGTGCCTCGGCTGCTTGACGTTCTGCTTCAGCTCGTTCTGCAGCAAGTCGCTCTTGCTCTGCCTTACGAGCTTCCGCCGCTATGCGAGCCGCCTCTGCTTTACGAGCCTCTTCGGCACGTCTTGCTTCTTCTATGCGACGAGCTTCTTCGGCTCTACGCACTTCTTCGGCACGTTTAGCCTCTGCAGCAATGCGAGCTTCTTCAGCACGGCGCGCTGCTTCGAGTCGTTCCTGTTCAGCTCTACGTTGTGCCTCAAGTCTAGCTGCTTCTGCTTTCCGAGCTTCTTCTGCTCTACGTGCTTCTGCTTCTAAACGAGCTTGTTCAGCTTTACGCGCCGCTTCAATTCTCGCAGCTTCAGCTTTGCGTGCTTCCTCTGCTCGTTTTGCTTCTGCTGCTACACGAGCGGCCTCAGCTTTACGTTCCGCTTCAATTCGAGCTTCTTCTACTCTACGCGCTTCCTCCGCACGACGAGCCTCTTCTGCTTTTCTTGCTGCTTCCATTTGTTGTGCTTCCAAAGCAGCCTTAGCCTCTGCCGCTCTACGAGCATCTTCTTGACGCTTCGCTTCAAGAGCGGCTTGCTCAGCAGCACGTTGTGCTTCTAAAGCAGCTTTCGCTTCTGCTGCTTTACGAGCTTCTTCGGCACGTCTTGCTTCCAATGCTTCCTGCTCGGCTTTACGTTGTGCTTCTAAACGAGCTCTAGCCTCAGCAGCCAAGCGTTCCTCTTCGGCCTTTTTGGCCTCTAAAGCAGCTTTTTCTGCTGCTCTTTGCGCTTCAAACCGCGCCTTAGCTTCGGCCGCTTTTCTTTCTTCCTCCGCTTTGCGTGCGGCCTCAATACGAGCAGCTTCAATTCTACGTTCTTCTTCAAGACGTTTTGCTTCCGCTGCTAGTCGAGCTTCTTCTGCTTTACGAGCCACCTCTAGCCGATCTGCTTCCGCTTTTCTCGCTGCCTCAATACGTGCCATTTCAGCTTTACGAGCCGCTTCCGCCTTGCGAGCTTCCTCTGCTTTACGCTCTGCTTCGGCTTTTTCAGCCATCTTGCGCTCAATTTCAGCATGCTTGGCCTCTGCAGCCTTTCGCAACATTTCGGCTTTTTCTGCAGCTAGTCGAGCCTCTTCAGCTTTTTTACGAGCTAATGCTTCTTTCTCATCTTTTGCCTTTTTAAGTTGTGCTTCTTTTTTTACATCTGCTACAGCTTTATCGCTTAACTTTTTAGTTTCTTCATGAGCAATTATTTCTGCCCGTTTAGCTGGACTTTCAACAGTAGATTTTTTAGTATCTACGGACCCTTTATCTCCATCTTTACCACCTACAGGTCCTACAGGTATTTGTGTTCCCCCTTGAGTTGGGTTCCCTAAAATATCTTTAACATCTTTTGGTACATTAACAGCAATAGTTTGATGTTTTTGTGGATTTGCAAGAGATTCAGGAATCAACAAGAAACGAATTGGCAAATTCGATGCACCAGCTGGCATAAAGTTTAATGTTAATAAATCGCCCGCATTATAGTTCCCTAAAAGACGGCTATCTAATATAGTACCTTCCCCTAATGCGGAAATACCATCTGCACCACCAATGTGGTAAGTCCGTATATCTGTCTGCCCCCTTCTAGCACCTTGTTGATGCAATGTTTTTACCGTAAAGGAACCAGAATAAGGTCCCCCAAGAGGGTTAAAATACAGTCTAAACGGTTCATTCCCCTTTGTAGGAATTTTTAACGTATACGATACGCCATAGTTACCACGATCTCGAACAAATGCTTTATTTTGCATTTCGTCTACACCATTAATAAACGTATCTTCTCGGTCATTACCAATTTCTACAAAGGCACCACCTAAAGAGGTATCGAATGGTGTAGTAACCTCCATATTACGCTTAGCACCAGTATAAGTACCGCGTAATTGTATTTCATCAATAGGAAGGTTTTTCACCCAATGTGATGCATCTACAGGGTCCATCCCCATAGGCAACATCATGACACGCGCAAATATAGGCCCTTCTGTTTTAATATCTACAATACCCGTAAATAATGCATCTCGATTTACCGGTGTATTTTCTAAGTCACTAAAGATTAATTGGCGCCCTTGTGGTGGGATGCTAAGAGAATATAATGGTCTTGCATCTGGGCTTTCATTAAGAGGTTGCTCCAAATCCTTTCGAGACAAATCACGACCTGCTGCAAAATAATCAGGTGTAGCTACAGATTTTAATTGTCTCATGACATGTACTGAAGTTGGATAAGCCGTTTGGTTTTCTAAGACGATAGCAATCTTGTGAGGTAAATCCATTTCATTTACATGATAGAAATAGATACGACCATTACCATTAATTGTACCTGCACTTAACGTACCTCCTACAGGTCCTACATATTCAGGACTATCCGATAGGAGCAATGTATCCGTTTGAGACACCAACGATGGTGGCAACGGAGAAAACTGAAAATATCCAATTGATTGTAAATCTATATCACGAGCTTCTACATGGCCTGTAAGGGCAGCCATGGCGGCCATAGCCGCAGCTACACAATATCTTGATTTATAGGAAAACATATATTATTACCTCTATACTTCTTCGAGCCCCAACGGGTCATACGTAAGTGCTAATGCTTCAATCTTCTTTAGTCGATGGCCAATTCCAGATTTAGATAGTTCCCCCTCCATCAACTCTTCAAGCTCTTTTAAACTCGCTTCAGGATTCTCCCACCGAAGTCTTGCAACGACGCGCAACTTTTCAGGTAATTCTTCAATACCGATTTCTCTATCAATAATACGGATTGCTTTTACCTGACGAACTGCTGCATCCACAACCTTCTGTAAATTTGCCGTCTCACAGTTGACTTGACGATTAATTTGATTCCGTACGGTTTTCATAATCCGCACGTTTTCAAATTCCATAAGCGCCGATTGAGCACCCATGATTTGCAAACAATTTGTTACTGCATCCCCTTCTTTAAGATATACTACATACTCGTCCTTCCGCTCCGTTAGACCAGCGTGAATGTGAAAGAGTCGTAATACATGAATAATTTCCCTCGCAAAAGTCTCATTCCCCGTCATAAACTCAAGATGGTAATCACTTTGTGGTTTATTAACAGAGCCTCCCCCTAAAAAAGCTCCCCTTAAAAAGGCACGTCGTGCTTCCATTGATTTGAGCCAACTGCGAGGGATTTGTTCGGTTACAGGCCATAAAGCGAGATCCTCTAAAGCCTGTCTCCCCTCTATAGAAGGTTCCACAGAGAGCGTATACATATTTTTTTTACGCAGGTTTAAACCTTGTCGTACTAATACATTTGTAGGTAATTCGTATTGCTTTTTCAAAATACCAAGCAACCGACGAGCTACTGCATTATTAGCCGTAGCCAAACGAATGCCAACGGCACCTTTCATCCCCAAAATGATAGATCCGCTCATACGCAATAAGCAAGACGCTTCAATTTTCATGGCCACATCCGCATCACTAGAGGCTTCATATTGGCATAATTCATTTTTTACATCTTCTGCAAATGACATGGACATCCCTTCTCATTAATGATCATCTCGTTGAAGATAATATTCTAAGATATGCGGTTCAGTGTTAGATTGCATAGCATGAATGATATCCATAATAACTTTACCTAACCGTTCAGGATCGTGAACAGCTGGTTTTTGAGGATTAATTAAGGTAGCTCGTATAGTGCGGATTCCTTTGTCTTGTAACTTTTTAGTATCTAATACCAATGGTTCAGATCCTACAGCACTATATTGTTCAACCATTTGAATTGGCAACGGCCCATCATTGGCAAGAACAGTATCTATAATTCCTTCTCCGCCATGAGCAATTAAAGCCTCTACATGGTCATTTAATGTGTAGCCTGTGGTTTCACCCGGTTGTGTCATAACATTAGCAATATAGATTTTATTAGCCTTACTGGCACGTACATGAGAGGCCAATTTATCAGTTAGTAAATTTGGGATAATGCTTGTATATAAACTACCAGGACCTAAAATAATCACATCCGCTTCATCAATGGCACGTAATGCAGCCCCCTCTGGCTTAGGCAATGCTGGATCACTATAGATATGACGAATCCGTTTACCCGAGTGTGGTATATTACTTTCACCTTCTACAATAGTGCCATCTGTCATCTCTGCACGCAATTTAATGAACTCTGTAGAGGAAGGAATTACACGACCACGGACACGCAACAATTTACTAGCCGCTTCAAGAGCTTCTTCAATATCTCCATCGTAAACTTGAGCAAGCGCAGTGATAAAGAGATTACCAAAGCTGTGTCCAGAAAGCTCATTTTCCCCTTCGAAGCGGTAACGGAATAAGTTCTCCATTACCCCTTCTTGTTCAGCTAGTGATACTAAACAGTTTCTTAAATCACCAGGTGCTATCATTTGAAAATCTTCTCGCAAGCGGCCAGAAGAACCTCCATCATCAGCAACTGTTACAATCGCAGATAGGTTTGATGTATGTGATTTCAAACCACGCAATAAATTTGATAAGCCTGTACCCCCACCGATTACTACAATTTTAGGGCCCTTATCGAGTCGGATATTTTGAAAGATAATATCTGATACCTTGCTGTCAGGATTAGGTAGTACCGCACGAATAATCGTTTTTATAACTTTACTCGTACCGATGAGCATTAATACAGCGCCAATCGATAATACTACAGCCCCTACAGCAATGAGTACATTATAATTGTAAAAGCCCGTCATATTATAAGAAAAGGCAAGTACAATATCTTCAAGAACCGCAAGCCATTGATAGTTAAACATCAAGGAAATGCCAATAATTAAAAGGCCTACACCACAACTAAATAGGGCAAGCCAACGTTTTATATTTAGACCCGGAATTAGCCACCGGAACCATCCTTTTCGCAACATAATCCCCCCTACCTAGTTATCAAGTGTTATAATTTCATGAGGATTATAATCTTCTTCTACATTATTTTTCATCATATCTCTATGTTCAACAGTTACACGATATCCTTTTTCTAACAAGTGGGAGTATAGAGCCTCTGCCATAGCTACAGATCTATGCATACCACCTGTGCAACCTACTGCCACAATAAACTGAGATTTCCCTTCTTGTTCATAATTTGGTACAAGGAAGTCCATGGTATCAAAGTAACGTTTTTTAAATTCCTCGGTTACTTCAAAGGAATGGATATATTCATTCACTGCTTTCACACGACCTGTTTTATGACGAAACTCAGGAATATAAAATGGATTAGGTAGAAAACGAACATCCCATACCATATCTGCATCGAGAGGAATACCATACTTAAAACCAAAGCTCACTACAGTAATCGCCATACCATGAGCTTCATCAACTTGAGCAAAGCGCGTTTTTAAATACTCTTTCAAGCTAGCCGTCTTCATATTAGTGGTATCAATAATAAAATCTGCTTTATGGCGCACAGAGTTAAGAATTTGGCGTTCTTTTTTTAGCCCTGTTGTAATTAGCCCATTAGGAGCCAATGGATGACTCCGTCGACTTTCCTTATATCGACGAATCAAAGTCTCATCTGTAGCATCCATAAATACAATTTCAAAATCTACCTTCATATCTTTTAATGTATCTAAAGATGAAGAAAGAGCTTCAAAAAATTCGCCCCCCCGAATATCTACAACAAGAGCAACGCGATTAGTCCGTTCTCCACCTTGTCGGCAAATTTCACTTAATTTAGGAATCAGCACAGGGGGAATATTATCAATACATAAATACCCCATATCTTCTAAAGCTTGCAATACTTGAGTTTTGCCGGCACCTGACATACCTGTAACTATTAACAAACGAAATGCTTCCATAGTTTTACTCCATTATAAAAGATTATCTTTAATCCAATGGGCTACTCCATCGTCATTATGATGGCCACAAATTGTATGAGCCACAGATTTTACATGATCTGTAGCGTTTTCAACAGCTACAGAGTAACCTGTTTTACGTAGCATAGAAATATCATTTTCTGCATTACCAAAAGAAACGATATGTTCTAAACTAATATGATTATCTAAAGCTAGTTGTGTCAAAGCACGCCCCTTTGACACATTAAGGGCAACGATTTCTAAAAAGTCTTTTTGGCTACGAACTAGATTAACCAAATCGCCCACTTCAGGAGTCAAAGTATCAATAATTTGATCAATCCCCTCTACTGTATCAATAGCGATTAGCTTATTTGGTTCAGACTCTAAAGTATATAACCCATCACCTAAAAACTCTGCTTTCGCTCCCGTTTGAACTTCATAGAGATCGGACTGCCATGTTTTATGATGACATAGCAAATGATCATCTATATAGGATTGTATATGCCAATCATATTGTTTTGCTAATTCATAAATACGCTGTACAGCCTCAACAGAAACGGTCTGCTCAAATAGTTTACACCCTGTTTCTAATTCTTGAATGAGTCCTCCAGAGAACAAAATCATGGGTACATTACCAAGCTTTAAAGCAGAACCAATAGGCTTTGCCGTTTGATACATCCGTCCCGTAGCAATGGTAACAACGATGCCCCTTTGCTGTAAACGATGTAACACATCTACTGTATAGTCAGATACAGTATTATCACTGCGTACCAAGGTTTCATCACAATCAATGGCAACCATTTTAATATGAGAAAAAGAAGGATTCATGTTTGCCTCCTTTATAAAAATTTTAAATACTCTTTATTATACCATTAATAGTGGCTATATAGATAGAAATTAGCGGTAAGAACTCTAATAATGATTAGAAAGTATAGTCATAAAACTTTCATTAAATGCAAAATCCTCTATTATCAATTAATTATTATTTCTTAATCAATTGTATAATATTAATAAAACACTATAATAAACACTTCATATAATTTTCATTTAACTTTATATTAAACACAAAAAAGAGACTCCCGAAGAAGTCTCTTTCATATAATTAACTATCAAATTAGAATTTGTAGTTAAGGTCTGCACGGTAAAAGTCACCTTTGTCAGTACCATCTTGAGTTTTCCAGTCGAAACCATAGTTAGCAGATAAACCAACGTTATTTTGCAATGCATAGTCAACGGAAGCCATCCAACCTTTAGCATCTGTAGTGTAGAATTGATTATAAGTAGTATCTACAATTGGTGCATTTTTCTTTTGGTTGAAGTATTGACCTTTTACGCCCCAAGTACCTGCTTTTTTGATGTCGTAGTTACCAAAGCCAAGACCTGCAGTCCAAGCTTGAGAGTCGTCTACATGGGAATCTTTCAACCATTCGCCACCAACCCAAACTTTGTCGAAGTTAGCATCAGCATTGAAGCCATAGATGTTTTTGTAACCATTATCAGTATCTTGATTTACACGGTCGTAGAAACCGCCTACCATAGTGTGTTTACCTACTTTACCAGTTAAACCAATATATGTGTTAGTTACATTTTGATCTTTTGTTAATTCGTTACCATTGGTATTATTGGCAACAATTCTACCATTATCACCGGATACCATGTAACCGTATGCAGCTTGTACATTAATTTTATCGTTGCCAACATTCAATTGAGCACCGTCGAATGTGCCGTCGAACATCAAGCCGCCACCGAAGGATTGACCGAAACGACCAGCTTTAGCGGATACGCGTTCGCCGAATTTATGGTTTACATAAGCGCGGTCAATTGTAGCATCTGCTTTATCTTCATTTTCAGAATTGCCTAATTCGAAGTTACCAGAAGTCAAACGAACTACAGCGTCTGTACGATCGTTTACTTTTGCGTTGAATTGTACACGTGCACGAGCGTCAAATTTGGATTTAGCATGTTCAGCATCTTTGTAACGAAGACGAGCATCACCAGTAACTTTTACATTACCAACGCGGTCTTCCAAGCGAGCTACACGAACGCCCAAGTTGTTCAATTCGTTGGAGAATTCATCAGCCAAACGGTTAATCATAGCTTGTTGTTCAGCGTTAGCACGGTCTTGGTTAGCCATAGCTTTAGCTACCATTTGAGCCATTTCGTAACGAGTGATGTTATTTTGGCCTTTGAAAGTACCATCTGGGTAACCATTGATAACACCAGCGTTAGCCAATTGAGAAACTGCTTGGTATGCCCAAGAATCTGGAGTTACGTCGGAGAATGGGTTAGCTGCGAATGCAGTAGTTACACCCAATACTGCTGTTGCTGCAAAGATTGCTGCGAATTGTTTTTTCATAGTTGAATTCCTTCTTTCTGAAAAAAATAGAAAATAAAATGTTACAAGTCATAACATTCACATTCTACTCAGTTCTTCAGATTAAGAATCTTTGGGAGTGTCCACGTTTCCTCGCCACATTCTACATCGAAGTTCTTCATTTCATGTGTTTGCTACTTCTCGTACGGTGATATTAGCACAACCACTTTTTCGTGTAAACCCTTTTTTCTCAATTGTGTTCTCATTATCTTGTTTTTATAACTTAAAATGCTTGCTAAGTTAGATTTTATCTAGTTTTATAGGATATAATTTTTTTCATAAAAAAATTTAATTTTATATCCTTTTCTATTAATTGAGAATTTTTATTATATTTTTCATTAAGTTAAACTTATTAATATATATATAATTAATAAGAAATTTATCTTTCTATACAGAAAGATTTTATAAATATATCCTACAATATAAGGGATATAATTCTTGATAACCACTAAATTATTCGATTACTTTTAATATTATGTATTTATAAAACATTTTACTATATATATATACTATTATATATAAAATAATTCATAATACTTTTATGCAACAAAAAAAGACTTCCGAAGAAGTCTTTTTTTGTTTGTGAGGGAATTAGAATTTGTAATTTAATTCTGCACGATAGAAATCGGAAAGATCATTACCGCTTTGGTCTTTAGAGTTGAAGCCATAACCTGCGGATAAACCTACGTTATCTTGTACTGCGTAGTCTACGCTAGCCATGTAACCTTTGTAACCATTAGATGTATTTGTTAAATCATATGCTTGATCCCAAGTGGAACTTACGATTGGTGCATTAGCTTTTTGGTTGAAGTATTGACCTTTCACATCCCATGTACCTTTTTTAGCGATGTCGTAGTTACCATAGCCAAGACCTGCTGTCCAAGCTTGAGAATTATCTACGTTGGAAGCTTTCAACCATTCACCGCCAGCCCACAATTTATTTTTACGGAAGTCCGCATTGAAACCGTAAACATCTTGTTTATCGGAATTAACTGTTACACCATTATGGTTCAAGTTGCCGCTAGATAATCTGGAGTAGAAACCACCAACGGAGGATTCTTTACCAACTTTACCTTTTAAGCCTACATAGGATACAGATGGGTTATCAGATTTGGAGTTGCCATCAGCAGCACCATCAATCATATAACCATACGCACCTTGTACTTGAACTTTATCATTACCTACGTTCAATTGTGCACCATCAAATGTATCATCGTACATCAAACCGCCACCAATTGTTTGTTGGAAACGACCAGCTTTAGCAGATACGTTGCTACCAAATTTGTGATCTACGTAAGCACGATCGATTGTTGCTTGAGAACCTTTAGTAGAGTCACCAAATTCGTAATTACCTTTTACACGAACAACTGCTTGTGTTTTATCATTTACATTAGCATTGAATTGTACACGTGCACGGCCGTCAGTTAAAGATTTACTATTAGCTTTGTAAACACCTTTGTCTTCAGAACCTTGATAACGGATACGAGCATCACCAGTTACCTTTACATTACCTACACGGTCTTCTAAGCGAGATACTCGAACTCCGAGGTTGTTCAACTCGTTAGAGAACTCATCTGCCAAGCGGTTAATCATAGCTTGTTGTTCAGCGTTAGCACGATCTTGGTTAGCCATAGCTTTAGCTACCATTTGAGCCATTTCATAACGAGTGATATTGTTTTGGCCTTTGAAAGTGCCATCTGGATAACCATTAACGATACCAGCTTGTGCTAATTGGGATACTGCTTGGTATGCCCAACTATCTGGAGTTACATCGGAGAATGGATTTGCAGCAAATGCTGTTGTTACACCTAACACTGCTGTTGCTGCTAACATTGTTGCGAATTGTTTTTTCATAATGAATTCCTTCTTTCTTATAAATAAGAATTTATATTTGCAGAAGACATTCACTACATAAGTAGTATCACTATGAAAGATGTATTAGGAGTGTCCATGTTTCCTCAACTAAATTATCTATCTTAGCTCCACTTCTTTGTAGCGTAGCCTTTCTGTTGATGTGAATATACCACCACCCCAAAACTTTGTAAAGCATTTTACACAACTAAATTTTATGAAATTTCTTTCATGAATAAAAATTATATCAAAAACATAGATTATTACTGCATTTTTAAAAATTTAATTTTACAAAATTTCATTTTATAGTCTAAAAAAATAGATAATTTTATTATCTACAGCCACAATTTTAATAATTATTACTTATTAAATTTAGCTACACTTATAATTTATATTAATTCATTTGTTTGAATTGTTTATTTTCTATAAGCTTGATAAGTGATATATTTAGATTCGACCTAGCCGTCTTGCTAAATTTTATTTAGTATACATTTCACAAGATACAACATAACTTAATCCTTCTTAACTTATAAAAAACCTATCTACGATGAAATTTATCGTAGATAGGCTTTCACGATTATTAAATTGCGTAAGAAACAAATCCTAGAATATGATCAACAGGAACTGGGCCGATAAAACGACTATCACTAGAATGATTGCGATTATCCCCCATCACAAATACATGACCTTCAGGAACTGTTACAGGTGTAGACCGAGTATAATTCATTTTTGTATCTTTTGTATATGGTTCTTGTAATTTTTCTCCATTACGCCATACATAACCATCTTTAAACTCTAGTACATCACCAGGTCTACCTATTACACGTTTTACCCATACATCATTTGTTTGAGCGGATTTATTAAAAACAGATGCATAGTTCATCAGTGGTTCTTTTACATCATCCACCCATGTACGAACACGATTAACACGACTATCAATAATAACGATTTGTCCATATTCGGGCATATCATTCATAATATGATGCCATTTGGTAACAATCAAATATTGTCCATTGTGTAATGTATCATCCATTGATTCCCCAGACACTCTAGTAGGTTGAATCAAGAAAATATGAATTACCATAGCAATGATTAATGCCAATGCAATAGCATAAATCCAATCTAATATTTCTTTTACTATTGTATTACCTAACTTATTACTCATAGTTTCCTCTTAATGACCACCTTTCGTAAATCTCCCACCAAAGACATCATGTACGTCTTGGATCGTAATAAATGCTGTAGGATCTACTTCATAAACGGTATCCTTTAATCTTGTAATTTCTAGCCGCGTTACTACAGAATATAATACATGTTTCGGTTGTTTTAAATACCCGCCTTCTCCGTACATAATAGTAACACCACGATTAAGATTAGCATTTAATGCATCAGCAATAATCTTGGAATTATCTGCATCGGTAATAATCATAACCCCTTTAGATTCTTCAAGTCCAGTAATGGTCACATCAATCATCTTATAAGCAATAAAATAAGCAATTAAGGAATACATGGCACTATTCCAACTATATACAAAGCCCGCTGCTCCAAGAATAACTAAATTCATGGCCATTACAATTTCGCCTACAGAAAAGGTGGACCGTTTATCAAAGATAATAGCTACGATTTCAGATCCATCTAATGAGCCACCATTACGAATAATAAGCCCTACTCCAATACCTAAGATTATACCACCAAAGATTGCCCCTAAAAATGGGTCAGTTGTAATAGGTGTAAAGCGGTGTGCAATGGTAGAAAATATTGCCATCCATATAATAGAGAACAAAGTAGACAAGGTAAATCCTTTACCAATTACTTTATAGCCTAAATATAAAAAGGGTAAGTTGAAAAGTACTACGAAAATACTAAAGGAAATACCTGATAGTTCCGCAGCCATCAAAGAGATACCAACTATACCGCCGTCGATGATGCTATTTGGTACTAAAAACAAATCTAAGCCCACCGTATATATTAGGGCGCCTAGAATCATCATTACACAGCGCATAATAAGATTTGACCAGTTACGCGTTGAAGTTTCACTTGTCATGATTATCTCCTTTTCCGTATAACTGCTCCATAGCATGTAATCTTTTCTCTTCTAACTCACTTGAACTCATAGTTTCTTCTTTGATTGCCGCTTCGTTCTGAGCTAACTGCTTCGTATAGCGCAATCCAATAACGAGAGCCGTCAAATCATCTACAGGTTCTGGTGGAAATTGCATAGATGTAGGAATAATCTTGCGCCACCCTGTAGGAGGATTATATTGCCAATATAATTTACGGGCCTCCTCTGTACTATGAGATTCGTCGATTAAACTAGTTGTAATTTTATGATTACGTCCAATTTGTTGAAGCGAAGGATACAAATGTTTATGATTTGTACCATTTCCACAAACAATATGAACAATACCATAATATTCAGTTAAAATACGCTCAATATCTTTATTGAAAGTATTTGAAGAAATAATTTTACGGCATATCATCTCACCGGAAGGTGAGAGTATAGCTACGCCAGTTTTCTCATTTCCTGGATCCACTGCTAAAATATATGTATTTTCAGTCATTTGATTATCCCCTTTGTAAGTACAGTAGTTATATTTTAACATAAAAAGAAGGTCTTATGTTGAAAATTACATAAGACCTTCTTTTATAATGTATGAAAACAGCATACCTTCATTATATTAATTAGTTTGCATTTTTGCCTTATCATTGAAATCTGGCATTTGAGTAATACGCAACTTGAGGTGAACAGGACCAGATGAATATGTATCTCCATCAGTATAAGCTTCCACATGAACCTTGCCACGCATAGTACTTATTCTTTTAATAGCTGTAAACAAATCATCACCAGGTATCGTTCCAATATCACCTGATAAGGAATCAGGAATAATCCCCTTTGCCTTAGCACGCTCATTTACTTGTTTCAAGAATTGAAGCATAGACGATTGAGCATTAGTACCCCCATCAATTACCGTAGAGTGAATTACCTCTCCATTTTTATAGATAAACTGTTGTGGATATACTTGAATAACTGCAACTGCAGGTTCACCTGAAATAATATTTCCGGCTGCCACAACTTGAACCACCATAGGAGTCTTGGAATTGATTAGCTTTTGAGTAGCTACCTCAACATTTTGTCGATCTACATACACAACGGATTGACCATTATCTTCTATACCTAAGCGACGTAAAACAAGTTTATTTGTATCATCGATAATATGTTTAATAGCATTATTACTATCTTCTTCACTTAAACCAGGTCGTACAACAGCTTGTGCTAATAGCTGATCTACTTGGAAGAGAATGGTTCCTTCCCGTAAATGAATGATGCCATTCTGCAATTGTTCTTGTGTATTTTGTAGATTCTTAATATGCGCTTCCATCTTAGCACGTGTTGCTTCAAGCTCAGCTACCTTTTGAGACACCTCTGCATAAGAGGCTTGTAAAGATGCCAATTCGGCTTCTGTTGCGTCTTTAGCAGCTTGTGCACTCGCCAATTCAGCTTTTGTAGCCTCTACTTCACGGCGAATTTGTTCGATCTCAGCCATCCGTTCTTCAAGCTCTTGTTTATTTTGTTCTAACAAAGCCTGCCCACGAATCAGTTCTTGCGTCTTTGCAGCAACCTCATTATTCAGCTGCTTTATATCAGCTCGCAACTGATCCATACCGAACAATGCGGTTCGCACACTTTGAGACGTAAAGGTTAATACCCCAACTGTAGCTGCTGCAACCAAAAGGCCTGTCACAATAGTAACTATAATAGATGTGTGCTTAGGTCGTAATCCAAAGAGGGACATACGACGTTTACCAATTTTAGTGCCTAGCTTATCCCCCATGTAAGCAATGAGACCACCCATAAGAGCGATAATTATTAAGATTTTGACACCTACTAACATCATGTCCCTCCTTTCTCCTAAGAATACAATCTGTTATTTCGATACGCGCCAATTCAAATACAACCCTGCAATAATACCTAATGTATCCGGTATTAATGCAGCTAATACGGTTGGCAATGCTCCACCTTTCCCTAAGGCACCAGCAAAGGTCATCACCCCATAATAAATAAAGATGATAAGAATACTAATACCAAAGCCGATAGATGAACTAGAACGTTGTTTTTGAAGGCCTAAAGGTGCACCTACAAGAGCAAATACAAAACTTGCCAACGGAATTGTAAAACGTTGGTACATTTCCATTTCAAGTTTATTAGCATTAGTATAAGCAGCCTTATAAGCTCTGATTTGATGACGTAACTCCTTAATCGTTAATTCCTCAGGTTTACGTTGATCTTGTTGAATATCTTTTGGGGCAGACTTAATCGGCAAGGATTGCTCCTTAAATTTCATGGTACGTTCAACACCATTACCAGCTGATAGATCATAGATGATACCATTCTGCATCACCCAATATTGACCATTCCAGATAGCTGTATCAGCATTTTCAACTTGTTGTAACTTGCCGCCCTCCCCAAATTGTTGAACCGTAATCATGGACAACTGTTTGGTTTCAGCATCATAGCTCTTAGCATACAGCAATGTGCCTAGCTCGTCACCATTCATCGTTTTTAACACAATATGATTTTGTGTTTGAGGTGATGCATTTTTCATAATTTGTTCGCGCACAATCGTTTGATACATATGATTTGTACGAGGCACAACAAATTCATTAAATGCTACAGCCCCAATGGAAATGATGAGTGCAATGATATATACGGGCATGGCCAAGCGTAAAAAGCTTAGTCCACCAGCACGCATAACAACGATTTCACTAGTGCTACTCAAACGACTAAAGGTCATAAGAGAAGCCAATAAAACCGACATTGGGAATGTTAAGATAACAATACTTGGTAAAGCCAAGACAAATGCTTGCATGACAAGCAACAATGGCGCTCCATATTCAGTAATATATTGAGCAATCCTAAACAATGTGCCTGTACCAATAAAAATACTAGTAAAAGCAAAAACCCCAAATAGGAATGGGCCTACAAAAGCTTTTAAAATATATTTATCTAATAATCGCATAGCCCCTCCTATAATTTAAAGTTATCCCCTAAATAATGTTCACGAGCGATTGGATCATTCGCAATTTCATCAGGGGTACCCTCTAGGAGGATTTTACCATTACTCAAAATATAAGCCTTATCTACAATCCCCAATGTTTCGCGAACATTATGGTCTGTAATCAAGATACCAATACCGCGGTTCTTAACGTGTAAGATAATTTGCTGAATATCAGCAACCGCAATTGGATCGACACCTGCAAAAGGTTCATCAAGAAGGATGAAATTAGGTTCTAAGGCGAGGCAACGCGCAATTTCTACACGGCGTCGTTCACCACCAGATAATTGCATCCCCATACGGTCACGGACATGTCCAATATGAAATTCTTCAATCAATGATTCCACGATAGCTTCAATCTCATCAGGCTTTTTTGCCGTAGTCTGTAGCATGGCACGAATATTGTCCTCTACAGACATGGAACGAAAGATTGATGCCTCTTGCGGTAAGTATCCAATACCTTCAGCCGCCCGCTTATACATAGGAATATTTGTTATATCCTTGCCATCAACGGTAATGATACCAGAACTTGGTCTTTCAATGCCTACAATCATATAAAATGACGTAGTTTTACCGGCCCCATTAGGCCCTAATAGACCTACAACTTGGCCTTTATCAACGCGTAGACTTACACCATCTACCACATTGCGTCCGCTAAAGGTTTTAACTAAGTTTTTGGTTTCTATATACATATATTATCCTTATTTATTCGGAACAATGACGAGTGTACTACGTCCACCTAATGTTTCAGCAGAATCATCAGCTAAACGAATTTTCAGTTCCGGTGCATTCAGTACATTACCATTTTGAACGGCATGCGCAGAACCAGATAAGAGTACCACTCCATCATTTTGGTTTGGCGTTTGTGTATATGTAGCTCGGTCAGCAGAACCAGACACGTTTCGTTCGGGATTAGAGAAAGTAACATTACCTTGCGCTACAGCACGAACTTCCTTCATCCATCCTTCTACCTTATCACCGGTTAAGGTTGTCCCTTCAGCAATCAAACGGGCATTGCCTGTAACAAGACCGTATTCAGAGTCAGTATTATACTCAACACTGTCACCAAAGATTTGGCGATCAGCACGTTGTAAATGAACGCTACCATTAGCAGTGAATTTATTATTATTGTAACTGTGAACCGCTTGAGCAGACATGGCCATATCAGAACCAATCATAGATACACCACCATCAAGATTTGCTTCTTGAGTTTTTGTATTGTACCAACCCTTGGCACCAGTCATAGTTTTATCCGCTTGGGTAATAACAACATTACCTGTTGCATCTGCACGACCTGAATTGCCATCATAAGACAATGTATCAGCGCTGATAGTCAACGGATCATTTGCAGCCCAAACTGTAACAGATGCAGTCATGAGTACAGCTAATATAGCCATACCAATCTGTTTTTTCTTATTCATCATATTTCCTCTCAATTACTTCTTTGTTAATTTCGCATGTCCAATGGCTTTAATAATTTTTAAAGACATATTGCCCTCAAGCTTGTCCCCTGTGAGGGTTACATCCTTACTGTTATAAGTGAAAGCCGTTTTAGATGTCAATGTTTTCGTTTTGTTATCAAAATGAAGGGCCTCAGTTTTAAATTCTGCACCTTCCGTATTAGTAGCAGTAACGCCTTGATCAATATCAAGAGAATTTCGATCGCCCGTCAGGACAGCATGAGGCGCTGTAATCGTAGTAGTCACATCATCTTGATAGAACAGACCTTTCAAATTGGTCAGAACGATAGCTTTTGTACGCGGGTCATATTCAATCTTCTCAGCCGATAATGCCCATACTAGCTTGCCATCTTTTTCCTCTTGCAAGTCCGCACCTTGGAAATTAACGAGTTGTCCACTTTGATTTTGAGTGGAATTAGCCTCATTAGAGTCTTTCATAATAAATACAATAAGACCGATTAGAGCTAATACTATAGCGACCACAATGGCAATTAACTTTTTATTGTTTTTCATGCGCTCTCTCCCGTATAGCTATCTTCTTATCGTAATCAATAATTTGATCCATCTTAGTCATCCAACGGTGTTGGAACCAAAGCCACTCATCTGGATGTTCACGAATAAATTCTTCCGTAACACGTACACAGGCTTCAGTTAGACGATACATATCAACATCTTCATCGCCAGTTTCCTCATAATGTAATGCTGGCAAGATATGAACGATATGTCCTCCTTCAGGCTTACGAGATGCAAAAATAGGTACTACAGGAGAGCCAAATTTCTTTGCAAATGTTGCTGGTCCCATAACAGCTGATGAATCTTGTCCCAAAAACGGAACTGGTAAACCATTTATATATCCATCTTGGTCAGCTAAGAATCCAAGTAGTTTTTTCTTTTTTAAAGCCTTAGCAGCAGAAACGATTTCGTTGCCACCACTAGCAAATACGTCAAGCCCCACCATCTCACGATATTCATTCATAAGGCGTGTGAATTGAGCATTAGGTTGTTTCTTAACAATTGTAGTGGAAGGATATCCATGAGCTGCCATAGCAGCCCCCATCCATTCCCAGTTGCCTACATGGCCAGTAAGAACGATAACTCCCTTATCTTCAGCAATGGCCTTTTCTAAATGTTCAACACCACGCATCTCTATGTGTTTATTGATAAAGGATTTCGTCAGGTTTGGCATGTATAATACTTCCATAACACTTCGACCAAGATTCTTGAACAACTTATTAATTAATTGTTCCGCCTCTTGATCGTTCATATTCATACCAATTTTAATATTATTTATGCCTCTAAGCTTTTGCTTCTTCGCTATTAGCCCATATACAGGACCTAAACAAGCGCCTATGAGCAAAATGAGCTTGTATGGTAGTCGACAAACAAGCCAACTAATGCCTTTAACTAAATGGTATTGCCATTCGTTATTCATTCTGCCCACCTCCTTTATTGTCCATGAGCATGGGCCTCTTGCGCATAATCTGCAACAACAGAATCCCATAAACCTTGATTCTTCAAGATATATTCTACAGCCTCTCTAACAGCACCATGTCCACCATTGACGGTAGAAATAAATTTAGCTATTGATTTAACCTCTAATACCGCATTATTTGGTGCCATCGGCAAACCTACGAGTTGAAGAGCTCCTAAATCATTAAGATCATCCCCCATGTAAGCAATCGAGTCTAAGTCGATTTGATGTTTTTTACAAAGAGTTCTTAATGCTTCAGTTTTATTAGCATGCCCCATAAGAAGTTCATCAAAATGCAACTCCTTCGCACGGCGCTCTACCATCGGAGATACACGAGCCGTAATAATTGCTAGCTTTATCCCTGATTTACGAGCCGCAGTCAAGCCTAAACCATCTTTTACAGAAAAGGCTTTGAGCTCTTCTCCAGTCGATGTATAAATTAGAGTGCCATCTGATAAAACTCCATCAACATCGAGAACAATCCATTGAATATTCATTATACAATGCCTCTACGCAATAAATCGGTAATGTGAACAATGCCAAGACATACATTATTAGTATCAACCACAGGTAATACGGTGATAGGGCGAGGTTGATTTTTCTCCATCAAATGAAGCGCTTCTGCGGCCAATTTATCCTTTGTAATCGTACGCGGCATAGACGTCATCATATCCTCTACGGGCCATTCTAAAAAATTGCTGCCAGAATCAAGTCCACGTCGAACATCACCATCAGTCACTAGACCTAACAAATGTCCTTCTTCATCAATAACATTTGTAGCACCTAACCCTTTTTCTGTCATTACAAAAAGTGCATCACGAACGGTAGCCCCTTTAAATACTGTTGGATTATCCTCGCCACCATGCATGATATTTTCTACAGTCAACAATAATTTGCGACCTAAGGAACCACCTGGATGGAATACAGCAAAGTTTTCTGGAGTAAAATGATGGCGTTCCAATAAACATACTGCTAACGCATCACCTAGTGCTAGGGCAACAGTAGTACTTGTAGTAGGTGCTAAACCTAATGGGCAAGCTTCTCGTTCTACCTCTGCCAACAATACAATATCAGAATTTTTTGCTAATGTAGACTCTGGTTTCCCTACAACACAGATTAATTTAGCCCCTATGCGGCGCAGAGACGGCAAAATACTAATAATTTCTCCTGTTTCACCACTATTAGAAAAGGCTAACACTACATCATCTTCAGTAATCATACCAAGATCACCATGCACGCCTTCACCAGGATGCATAAAAAGTGCCGGTGTCCCTGTACTAGCCAAGGTAGCCGCAATTTTACGACCAATATGACCAGATTTTCCCATTCCTGTACATACTACACGGCCCTTACAAGCCAAAATCATATTTACAGCATTTACAAAATTGTGATCCAAACGAGAACTTAATTCTTCAATAGCACGAGCTTCCTCATGAAGCACCTGTGCCGCTTGTTCTAAAATAGTCACAAATACCGCCCCTAACCTTTTACGATTTTATCAATAGCTACTAAATCACGAAGCACATCTTCGAATTGATCTAAATACAACATATTAGGACCATCAGATAATGCTTCCTCAGGATTATCGTGCACTTCAAAGAATAGCCCATCTACACCACTAGCCACAGCCGCACGCGCCAAATTTGGTACAAATTCACGGTTACCACTAGATTTAGTCCCTGCACCACCTGGTAATTGAACGCTATGAGTAGCATCAAAGATTACTGGATAGTCGAAAGAACGCATAATTGGGAACGATCTCATGTCAACTACGAGATTATTATAACCAAAGCTAAAACCACGTTCGGTAAGCATAAGATTTTCATTACCTGTTTCTTTCATTTTATTAAGAACATTTTCCATGTCCTTAGGAGCCATGAATTGACCTTTTTTAACATTTACGCATTTACCAGTTTTAGCAGCGCCGTAAACAAGATCAGTTTGACGGCATAAAAAAGCTGGAATTTGTAGAATATCTAATACTTCAGCTGCAGGTTCAATTTGCTCGATAGAGTGAATGTCACTGACAACAGGTACATTGAGTTCCTTCTTAATAGAAGCAAGCATTTTTAACCCTTCCTCAAGACCTGGTCCACGGAAGGAGTTAAAGCTAGAGCGATTAGCTTTATCAAAGGAAGCTTTAAAGATATAAGGAACACCTAAACGTTCGCATATCTCTTTTGCTCGTTTACCGATAGCTAATGTGCGGTCATAGTCCTCAATAACACATGGACCTGCAAGGACAAATAAACCCTTGCCGCCACCCACAGTAATATCTTTAATTTGAACTGTTTTCATTTATTTCTCCTCTTGCTCGTAAATTGCATTAACACGAGCTAAGTCTTCAGGTGTATCAACACCGATAAATCGTTTATTTGTTAGAATAACACGAATTGTATAACCGTTTTCTAGAGCACGTAATTGTTCTAGAGATTCTGTTTGCTCCGCCGGAGTTGGCTCCATCTTAGCGTAGTTTAATAAGAACTCTCTACGATATGCATAGATGCCAATATGTTTTAGTGGCGGACGCACAAAGTCATGACGAGGATATGGGATTAAAGATCTAGAAAAATACATCGCATCATTACGATTATTTAAAATGACCTTTACCGCTGATGGCTCCTCGTACTCTTCCTCTAATAAAGGAGTAGCTACTGTGGCCATCTGCAAGTTTGGATCTTCCTCAAATAGACGTGCCAAGTCATCAATAAGATTTGGATCAATCATCGGTTCATCACCTTGGACATTGATAACAACATCTAAGTCTGTATAATGACTAGCAACCTCTGCTAATCGATCCGTTCCTGTAGGGTGATTAGGATCTGTCATCATAACAGTTCCCCCAAACTGTTGTACTGCAGAATATACGCGGTTATCATCAGTGGCTACAATTGTACATACTGTCTTTGTAGCTTGTGATACCCTTGCATAAACCCGTTCAATCATAGGTTTACCTGCAATATCAGCTAATGGTTTGCCTGGTAATCTTGTAGAACCATAACGCGCAGGAATAACACATCCAAACTTCACGATAAAACCCCATTTCTGTTATTCGTGTATCTTATTATTATACACTAAATCTCTAAATTTTCTATGAATTCTTGTTTTCCAGAAACAAATTCAATCCCTATAGATAGCACCAGAATCGGTATTTTTAAGTCTTCAATTGCATGCAACTGACTTAACTTAACTGCATCCTTTTCTGTAATACAAATAGCATCAGCTTGATGAGCAAATGCTTGTTTCCAAATCTCAACTACATCATCATTTGAAAAGTCATGATGATCTCCAAATGGCAAGGTATGAACAACGTTATACCCTACATCAGTTAACGTTTGTGTAAAGGATTGAGGGTTTCCGATTCCACTTACAGCCATAATGCGTTGTTCCTTGTAAGCATCTACAGAAGCCCCAACAAAACCATTAGCCCACTCATCTAAGGTGTACATAAATTGCGGTTTATGTGTTGTTTCATAGACAGGTATATTGGGAATCATCTGAGTTAATCGCTTTCGAATGCCGGATACAATACCTGGTGCTACTTGATCAACCTTAGTAAGAACGATAATATCCGCGCGCTGTAAACCACTAAGGGGTTCACGTAATAGTCCCCGTGGTAACACATGTTCATAGCCAAACGGATTGGATGCATCAATTAGTACAATATCAATATCTCTTGCTAGTGCACGATGTTGAAATCCATCATCCATAATAAGACAATCGGCACCTAGCTCATTAATAGCGATTTCTGCAGATTTGGAACGTTCACGTCCAATAATTACATTGGATTTTTGTAAAACCTTAGCCAGTAACCAAGCCTCATCACCACTGATAGATGGCTCTACAAGCATTGTTCCGTCTTTAGAAATAATAATATTTTTGTTATTATCTTCTGCACGGTACCCACGACTAAGAACAGTAGGATGAAGGCCTTTCTGAGTAAGCACATCACAAATAAATCGCACCATCGGTGTTTTTCCAGTACCACCAGCCGTAATGTTGCCAACGCTGATTACAGGCACTATAACTTTCGTAACGCCTTTACCCTCATCAAATCGAGCATTGCGTATTGATACAGCTTTCTCATAACCTTTACTCAAAAGGCCTAAACTGGAGCGAGCTATATCACCTAATACGGATTGATCTTCACCACTAACGATGGATTTGAATAATGCTTCCCCACTCATAGGTGACGCCTCCTATTATGTAATACAGTAAACTAATCTACAAATTTAGTCTTACTACGGAATAATTTGATGTTTCTCAAATAGCAAACGCAACTCTTGTGTATTACGTCGCGTAGCACCACGATTTTCTTTAATGATATCCAGGCAGTTTTGCCCCATCTTTTTAGCCAAGTCTCTATCATTACATAACCGCAAGACCATAGCGGTTAACTCTTTTCCATTCTTCACTTGCTCACAAGCATTTCGAGAGTTTAATAAGGCGAAAATTTCTTTAAAGTTAAACATATGAGGCCCAACCAAAATTGGCTTACCATGTGCAGCTGGTTCCAAAATATTATGGCCTCCAGTTTTAACAAGGGAACCACCAACAAAGATAATATCGCCTAAGCTATACAGTCGTCCAAGTTCACCAATGGTATCTAAAACAACAACGGGAATGCCTTCGTGAACAGGCTCCTTCATATCGCTACGACAAATAGCACTCAATTCATAACGCTTTGCAATATTTTGCACATCATGACCGCGATAAATCTCACGAGGTGCAATCAATAAACGAGCTTGTGGATACGCTTTCAATACTTGCTTGAAAGTTTCAAAAATAGCCTCTTCTTCACCTTTGTGAGTACTACCTGCAATAATGATAGGATGATTATTCCCAAAGCCAAATTCATCGAGAAGAGCTTGTTTTTCTTCATATGATACGGTGGCATATGTTTGATCGTATTTCATATTACCTGTTACGGTAATATCAGGTGTATGAGCACCTAAACTTTCAATATACGCCGCATCAAATTTGGACTGCATGCAGAAACGCTCAATAGAACGTAACATTTCACGCGTAAAAGCACTGATATACTTATAACGTTTCATACTGCGATCTGAAATGCGTCCATTAACCATCATAACTGGAATATTTTCCGATTCGGCGATACGCAAGAAATTTGGCCAGATTTCAGTTTCTACAAGTAAAATAGTAATCGGCTTAATAATATGTAAAATTTTACGAGTTAAATATGGTAAATCAAGGGGAAAGAAAATAATTCCTTCGGCTTCAGGAATGATACGATGAGCCATAGCATGACCAGTAGCAGTAACTACAGACACGACCACAACAGCTTCAGGAAACTCCTTTTTGACTTCTTTTACCAATGGACTGGTAGCCACAATTTCCCCTACAGAAGCGGCGTGAATCCAAATAGCACGACGCCCTTCAATTTTCTTTAATAGTGAAGCTGGCATATAGCCTGCACTCTGTTTGATACGCTCATAAAATCCATCTTCAAAGGCAAGTCGGTATAAAATAACCGGAATCAAGCCAATCCAATAGAATATGAGCAATACGTTATATATCCAGTACATGGTTATCCTTTATTGGAGAATTGAACGGAATAAAGATGGTTGTACAATCCGCCGTCAATAGCTAATAGCTCTTGGTGAGTCCCCTGCTCTACCAAGCGGCCTTGATTGAGTACAACAATTTGATGAGCATTTTGAACAGTGCTCAATCGATGGGCAATAACAAATGCCGTACGCCCTTTCATAAGGCGATCTAACGCCTCTTGTACAAGTTTTTCACTCTCCGTATCTAAAGCAGATGTAGCTTCATCTAGAATTAAAATACGAGGGTCTTTTAAAATAGCGCGTGCGATGGCAACGCGTTGACGTTGTCCACCAGATAATGAACTGCCTCGTTCGCCTACAATTGTATCGAGACCATCAGGCATCTTCTCAACGAACTCAAGTACGTTAGCCGCTTTAGCCGCTTCATACACATCTTCATCAGTAGCATCTAAACGGCCATACAAGATATTCTCTTTAATTGTAGCATTGAATAATACGGTTTCCTGTGGTACAAGACCAATTTGTTCACGCAAAGATTTAAAAGTAACATCTTTTATATCATAACCATCAATTGTAATAGAACCACCAGTTACATCATAGAAACGAGGTAGTAAGTTAGCGAGAGTTGTCTTGCCTGCACCAGATGGTCCAACAAGGGCTACACTTTCGCCAGCCTTAACTGACAAGGTAAAATTTTCTAAGGCAGTCTTTTCTCCATCATAGGAGAAAGAAACATCATTAAACTCCACATTGCCGGTAATAGCAGGCAATGTAATAGCATCAGGTTTCTCCACAACATCTGTTTTAGTATCTAAAATTTCAAATACACGATCGGCAGCAGCCAACGCCTTTTGAATATTACCATATACTTGACTCAAACGTTTTACGGGATTTGACAAGTTAATAGCATAAATCAAGAACGCAATTAAAGAACCTGCAGTAATAGCACCTGTTACTACGGAGTAACCACCGTACCAAAGGATGACCGCTACAGCGATTGCCGCAGAAAACTCAACCATTGGGCTTAACAAGCTAGTCAATTTAGTAGCTTTGATAACTGCTTTAAAATTGCGATCATTTTCATCTTCAAAGCGCTTACGCTCAAAATCTTCACGAGCAAAGGATTTTACAACGCGAACTGCACTAATTACCTCTTGTAAAAGTGCCGTAATGTCAGCTACACGCCCTTGGACATCATGCCCCGCCACGCGAAGCTTCTTACCAAAAACATTGATAATCACTAAAACTACGGGAACCGTAATAAAAGTAACTAACGTCAATTTCCAGTCAATGAGAAGCATAGACACCAAGGAACCGATAAGTGTTACAGATTCCGTAATAAAAGAAATCAAGTTATCTACCACGGCCGTTTGCAATGCAGCTACGTCATTTGTAAGATTACTCATGATAACGCCCGTCTTACGACGATCGAAATAGGATAAGCTTAATTTTTGTAGATGATTAAAAATAGCCTCACGTACATCAATAATCACGCGCTGTCCGATGTAGGACATGTTATAAGTTTGACCATAGGTAGCAAAGCCACGAATTAGGAAAATCAGTATAATAGCACCTACAATAAGGTTCAACATAAACATATTCTTTTCATCTAATACTTGGTCTACTACATTCTTAATTAGCCAAGGTACTACCAAATAGGCAGCAGCAGCGACAATCATGCAGAACACTGCAAAAAGCATTCGCTTATAATAAGGCTTTACAAAGTATAAGAGCCTAGAATAACTATTCATTACATTTCTCCTTACCGAGATTATATACAAGATGTGCTACCCGTTTTACTGCACCCGGCTCACCTAATTTATGACGTACTTCGCGCAATTCACTGCGCATAGCTTCATTTTTGTCTACATCTCTGAGCAATGGTTCTACCAAAGACACAATTGCGTCTGGAGTGACAGCATCTTGTAATAATTCGGGAATGACTTCTTTACCCGCTACAATATTAGGCAAGCCCACATGTGTTACATTCACAACCATCTTACCAATACCATACGTAATTGGAGATACACGATACAATAACACCGTTGGCAATTCCATCATCGCCGTTTCTAATGTAGCCGTTCCTGATGCGGCAAGGCACACATCACAAATCTGCATCAAGTCATATGTATGGTCTTCCGTAATCGTAACAGGCACCTTATGAGCATCAATAAACGCTTCTAACTCACTTCGATCAATTGTATGTGCTCGAGGCAAGAAGAATTGAATATCTTCATACTTCGCCATCAATTGCTCACCACTTTTTAACATCGTATCAAGTAAGGATAAAACCTCTTGTTTACGACTGCCTGGCATGAGCAATACCTTTTTAGCCTCTTTGCGAGCCCCGAAGTATGCTTCGGCCGCATCCTTAGTCATCGTAGGATGTACGATGTCGAGTAAAGGATGCCCTACAAAATCTACATTACATTTATACTTGCGATATGCTTCAGCTTCAAATGGAAAGATAGATGCTACCTTAGTTACATACTTACGGATTGTATTACCTCGACTACTATGCCATGCCCAAATCGTTGGAGCAATATAATACAAAACAGGAATCTCCAGTTCATGAGCCACCGCAGCTAATTTCATATTAAAACCTGGGTAATCTACACAAACGAGAATATCCGGTTTCTCCTTCATCATGACGCGTTTCAAATACGTGCGCAACTTAAAGAATTTTGGCAATGATTTCACAATCTCTACAATACCAATGACACCAAGATTCTTAATATCATACACGATACGAACACCAACACGCTCCATCAAGGTGCCACCCATACCAAACATTTCTACAGAAGGATCTATTTCTCTCAATGCATTGGCTACACTTGCCGCATGAGTATCGCCGGAAGCTTCACCGGCGGAAAACATGACTTTCATTATGCATCCTTTCTGGAATTTACAAATTCTTGGTCAACAGCACAGATAACAATACCATGACGATCTGCCATATCAAGCACGTCTTGTTGTTGTACGAAAATAGTCTTTTCCGCTTCTACAGCTAGTACCTTACAACCACTATCAATCATAGACATGAGCGTTTTTATGCCTACTGCCGGCACATCAAAGCGTACATCTTGATTTGGTTTTTCGGTTTTAACGACAACCGCATCCCCACGGCCGAGCTCGCCACCTCGTAAAATACACTTATCAGTACCTTCAATAGCTTCAATAGCCATGGCCGCCTTATGCTTAACAACAACAGTTTGACCTATATCAAGGGCACCCATTTGTTTAGCTAGTTCAAAACCAAAACAAATATCAGCCCATTGCTCATCTGTAGGTTGTGCTTTTGAAAGCACTCCAACCTTTGGCATAAATGGTTTTAAGTATACGGTTTGATCTAATACTTTAAAGCCTTCTCGCTCTATTTCATCAACGATGGCAAGCATAATCGTATCATCTTTACGATTTTTAAGACGCTTTAAAACACCTAATGTTTTTAAATCAGGAAACGTAAGACCTTTAAAAAGAATCTCTTTAGTAACTTTCCCAAGCATGGTTAACTCTTCAACCTCTTCTTTTTTCAAGGTTTTGAAGATTTTACCTAGTTTAGCAACACCAATATCGTAGAAAGCATCAGCCTCAGCCTTTAGAGCCGGGTCTATATCAGGTACTACACCGATAACAACCACCTCGTGGCCCAATACATGAGCGGCACGCATGAATTCTACAGGCAAAACACCTATGCCCGCAATTAATCCTACCTTTGCCAAGACTATACCTCCTAGATGGCCTCACGGCCTATATATCAATTAGTAATTTCAAGTTCCCTATGAAAAGGCCTAAAAATAGACATAATCATATACAATATATTGTACTATAAATAGCTACTTTTTACCATTAAAAAGCCATGGTTTATGCCCTTTTCTTCATCATTTTATTATAATTCCCTTATTCCTTTTAAGCACTAAAAAATCTACGATTATATCTATCAAAACTTTTCTATAAATATAAAAATATAATGTAAATTAATCATTGATATAAAACTCAACTAGTGATAATGCACACAAAAAGACCTCGTACATTGTACGAGGTCCTCATAATTAGTCGCGACGAGTACGCATAATTCCCCTATCAGCATTGCGTAGGAAGCGTAATAAATTTTCAATTTCTACGGAAGAATCCAATTGTAATTCCATTTCTTCAATCGCCTTAGATAAACTGAATCCAGAACGATAAATAATACGGAATGCCTGTTTCAAATCACGTCGTACATCTTCGGAAATTCCTGCACGAGATAAGCCTACAGAGTTTAGCCCGATAACACGTGCCGGTTGACCATCAGCAATTACGTAAGGTGGGATATCTTGTACCACCTTAGCCATCCCGCCAACCATTGCATTACGACCGATTTTAACAAATTGATGAATACCTGCAAGGCCACCAATAACAACGCGATCTTCAACGATAGCGTGCCCTGCAAGACCAGCACAATTACTCATTATTACATTATTACCAACGATACAGTTATGAGCCACATGTGTACAGGCTTGAAGTAAACAATTATTGCCTACACGTGTTTCTTCACCTTCACCAGTAGCGCGGCTAATAGTTACGAATTCACGAATAACCGTTTCATCGCCAATATTACAATAGCTTTTTTCGCCTTTAAATTTTAAATCTTGCGGTTCCAACCCAATAGATGCGTTAGGATAAATTTCACAACGCTTACCAATGGTTGTCCAACCACCAATTACAACATGTGCACCGATTTGTGTGCCATCGCCAATCTCGACATGTTCGCCGATAACAGCGCCAGGACCTACGATTACATCTTTGCCCAATTTAGCATTTGGATGGACTATGGCTGTACTATGGATGTTGGATTCCGCATTTTCCATGCCTACAACTATCACTACAATCACTCCTCATTCTATTATACAAGGGCAAACATGTATTCACCGCTAGCGCACAATTTGTCGCCAACATAGGCACGGCCTTCAACCTTGCCCATTTTACCTTTAATTTTAACAATATCTACCTCCATGCGAACTTGATCGCCAGGTTTTACAGGATGGCGGAAACGCACTTTATCAATACCTGTAAACATAGGAGTAAGACCACGATTTTCCTCAGGGTACAATAATGCAATACCACCGACTTGAGCAATAGCTTCAGTCAATAATACACCTGGCATAACTGGGTTCCCTGGAAAGTGACCTTGGAAGAACAATTCGTTGAATGTAGCATTTTTAATACCCACAGCACGTTTCATAGGTTCTAACTCAACAATGCGATCAACCAAAAGCATTGGGTAACGATGAGGTAAAATTTCTAAAATATCTTCGTGATTAAGAATCATGGCTGTGTCTCCCTTATTTCTTCCATTATACTGCGAGCCAATCTTGAATTTAATTCATGACTCGATTTCAAAGCAATTACATGGCCTTCAATCGGTCCTAACAAGAATAAATCCCCTATAACATCTAATGCTTTATGGCGAACTAATTCATCCTCAAAGCGTGGTATAGATAGACATTTCTCATCATCATAGACTAATGCATTATCTAGGCTACCGCCTTTTGCAAGCCCCATGGCCTGTAATTGTTCCAATTCCTTCATAAATCCGATAGTCCTAGCCGATCCAATGTGTGCTTTGAAATACTCAGGCGATACTTCAAAATCACATTGTTGCGTACCAAGCAACGGATGGCTGTTAATTGATGTAAAAGTCATGCGATAGCCATCATATGGCAAAATCACAATAAAACGATCCCCATCATAAACAGCATGAGATCGAGTCACTTTGTATATATGACGCGATGCTATTTGTTCTTCAATGCCAGCCTCTTCAATAAGATTGACAAAAATAGCACTACTACCATCACCTACAGGAGGTTCTGGAGAATCCATTTCAATATAACAGTTATCAATATTCATAGCACTGAACGCTGCCATCACATGTTCAACAGTAAATACCTTTGCTTCACCATTTTCCAGCGTGGTAGCGCGCATAGTGTTCGTCACATTATCAATGTGTGCTCGCACAGAAGGATGCCCTTCAATGTCCGTGCGGACAAACACAATTCCTGTATCTTCAGGTGCAGGCTTAAAAACCATATGTACTGGTTCACCGCTATGAAGGCCAATCCCTTGATATGAAACAGCCTTTTTTATTGTTTGTTGTGGCTTACTCATAAGAATGTCCTTTCATAATCCGAATTCACGTTTACTATACACCAATATGTATTATACCCTATTTGCATAGGCGTTACAAGAAATTTACCATATATTACGCTAATTGGAAAGACTATTCTTAGTCTTTAAAATTTTAATAGATTATTTTTAAACACTAAGTTATAAGTTATAAAATAAAAAGAGATTTCATCCATGCTAGTAGGAATCAGTTTCATCTTGAAGATTCCACAATCGCATAAACAAAATCTCTTTAAAATTATTAACTATTGAAAAACATCAGGTGGTGTATCTATTTGTTCACCATAAAAACGACGAGTCCATTTCCAACGGTTATGAAGCCAGAACCAATCTTCAGGATATCGTCGAATATAATCTTCAATAAACTCATTTAGACGAGTTGTTGTTACCGCTATATCACGCTTTTTATCATCTGTACGTTCCACATAAATTGGTGGATGTGCTTCAATCTCATATTTCTCAGAAAACGGGCTATAATGTATGGTTACAAAAATAATAGGCACATCTTGCATACGAGCCAGTACAGCTGGCCCAGCAGCCGTCAATGTTTCATAGCCAAAGAATGGTACAAGAACGCCATCATCACCAGGGTCCTGATCCATAATAAGGCCTAAAAATGCACCTTTTTTTAGTTCATTAATCATTTCACGAACACCTGTTTTATAGGTCACATGTTGATGCATAATCCGACGATATTCATTGATAAACTTATCGGCATCACCATTCTGTTTCATAGCCACAGAAATCAATGGATATCCTTCAGAAGCAAGAACGCCACCTAAAAGTTCCCAGTTACCACTATGAACAGCAGCTAAAATTGCACCTCGACCATTTTCTAAGGCATCATCTAAGTACTCTCGATTAATAAACTCCACCATATCTTTGTATGCGCCATCTTTAATTTCAGGATAGCGCAATACATCAATAATCATACGGCCAAAGCGTGTAGTACTAGCTTTCGCAATACGTCGAGCTTCTTTGGGATCATCTGTAATATTACAGAATAAAATTTGGCCTATCGCCAGGCGCTTGCGTTTAGGTGGCACCACTAACCACGCAATTTCACCAAGCAATGTACCAATAGCATATTGCAAACCTTTAGGTAATAAGCAAATAAAGGCACTAAAGATTTTCATAAACCTATACATGGATTATTAGCTCTCCTTAAGCTGTGCTTTCAAAGCGTCAATTTCTTTTTGTAATTGTTTTACAGTTTTCACCATTTCTGGCAAACGATTCTCGTAAGCAGCCAATTTTAGCCACTCTTTATGAGGTCTCATTGGATACCCAGCCATAACAGAATTAGAAGGCACATTGCCAGTAATTCCTGTTTTACCTGCAAATTGTACATTATCTCCAATTGTAATATGACCTGTACAGCCTGTTTGTCCTGCAAAGATTACATGGTTACCACATTTTGTACTACCTGCAATCCCAACCTGTGCGATTAAGAAACAATCTTCTCCAATCTCAACATTGTGGCCAAGGTGAACAAGATTGTCAATTTTGGTACCGCGGCGTACCAAGGTAGATCCCATTGTAGCATTGTCGATAGTAGTGCAAGAGCCAATTTCTACATCATCTTCAAGAATAACATTGCCTACTTGAGGAATATGCGTATGAATACCATTTTCTGTGGCAAAACCAAAACCTTCACCACCGATAACTGCTTTAGCACGCAATACAACGCGTTTACCCAAAATACAGTTCTCATGTACGATAGCACCCGCATAGATGTCAGAATCTTCCCCAATTCGTACATTATGACCAATATATACATAAGGTCGAATCGTTACATTATCACCGATAACAGCATTATCATTAATAACACAATAGGCACCAATAGCTACATTTTTACCAAGTGTAACATTCTTGCCAATAATAGCAGTACTATGCACTTCACGGGGAACTACAACAGGTGGATGGAATACTTCTAGCACTTGGGCAAATGCAGATTTTGCATTATCAACTACGATTTGCGCCATCGGTGCATTTTTTACTTCTGATTCAACGATAACAGCACCCGCTTGGCATAACGCAATATGTTCAACATATTCACCAATTGCAAAAGTTATGGATTGTTTTACCGCTTGTTCAAAGCTACGTGTCTCAGTAATGACAATAGACTCATCCCCTATAAGTTGACCGCCTACTAAATTTGCGAGTTCCTGTAAAGTTTTTTCCAAGGCAAACTCCTCCCCCTGTGGTAATCCTCAATTATTGTGCAGCTTCAGTTGTACTTGTTGTAGCTTGATCTGCTTGCTGTGCATTTTGCTGAGCATCTTGTTGCTCTTGAGCTTTAGCTGCGTTTTCAACTTCTTTGATTTGATCGTCAGAAGCCTTACCCATTTTTGTGATCAAATCATCGGTTACATCAGAGCCACCACCAACAACAGCGCCTTTTTCAATAATAACATCAAGTTTTTTTTCTTTCACAAGTTCATTGATTTTTTGTTCTTGATATTGACGGTATTCTTGTGCTTTTGCATTTGCAAAGGCATTTAATTCTTGATTCGCTTGGTTAAATACATTTTGTTTAGATGCTTCATCAGCAGCAGCAATTTTAGCATCTAATTCCGCTTTTTTAGCGTTAATCTCTTTAGTAATTTCAATACCTTTTTCAGTACTATTTGCTACTTTCACGCTATCCACATAGCCAACATTGTTAGAACCACAACCACCTAAGATAGCCATAGAAGCTACTAAAGCTGCACTTAATACTAAAGATTTAATACGTTTATTCATAATATAACTCCTTATTGAACTCGATAGGACGCCTTCACTGCATCAGTAATATCAAGCCCTTTAATATTACCACCATCATCGATGATGACTAAATCCAAATGTTGTTCCTCAGCAATAATTGCTACGCGCATACGAACATCTTCTAAAATGGCCTCATGAAGCGCACTCACTTCAGCTTCTTTATCTGAAAGCTTTTTTGCCCATGTATCATTCCACTCTTGCGCCACAGGCAGATTATTATTAGCAATGATGGCTTGTGCTTGTTGTTGCACCATGGAGTCTCGTTTCTCAGCTAATTCCTTCTGTAGGGATGCAGCGTATTGATTGAGCTCTTCCTGCCCTTTTTGTTGCATTGGAGCAAGCTCAGCCTGTACCTTTGCTTTAATTGAATCCACATCGAAATCCGACGGCTTTCTCTTAGCTAATAATTCTTTTAACCTTTCTTCTTTTTTAGCCTTTTCAGCCATAGCCGCTGCTCTTTGTGCATCATCTATATATACACGTGCATCATAGGCATATAAGTCTAATTGAAGGTTTACGATTTCCAGATCATATTCATTAGTACTAACCTTTAACTCAGCTAAATACTTTTGAGTCAATTCATTGCGCTTCGAATTTAATTGCTGATTTAGTTCATTTTCTTTTGTTGCAATACGAGTTTGCAATTCTACCGTAAGAGCATCTGACAAGGTTGAATCCAGTGCAAGTGTTTTCAACTGTTCATCTTGTGTCTCTGACTTGGCATTTAAGGCTTGTTGTTCAAGTTCATATTGACGTTGTAAAAGTTCCAGTTCATTCTTGGCTTGTTTATAATCCGCATAGGATGGATTAAACGCTAGTACATCATCAATGCGTACAACACCTATTGACATGCCATCAGGACCCTGTTGGCGATTTGTTACAAAACCATAGGCCCAAACCATAGCACTTATTGCAGCAACGAGAAATATGACTAGTCCTATATATCGTTGTTTCCCGTTCATTGTCGTTCTCCCTTACATAGAACTACAGTTTATTTTTTTGCATCAGTAGCTAGTTTTTTCAATACTTGATCTGTAATGTCAACACCGCCATATAGTACAGTATCTTTAGTCATAACAACGCTAAGACCCTTAGCATCACCAACTGCTTTTGCAGCCTCCATAGCTTTATCTTGAACGGATTTAGCAATTTCTTGATCTTTTTTTGCTAGGTTTTGACGCGCTTCTTCAGCGATTTTTTGTTTAGTAGCATCATCTTGTGCTGCATCAATTTTAGCTTGCGTTTCTTGTTGTAATTGGCTTTGATAGCTCATATATTCTTGAGCTGCAGAGATATAAATTGGATTATCTTGAGACAACATACGAGATGTATCAATAACCCCAATAGTACTAGTCCCACTATTACTACTAGGCGAAGCCATTTGCGTATAAGCTAACGCACCAATACCAACAATAAAAATTGCAGCAATGACGATGGAAAAAATCTTTACATTCGCCTTGTTGTTCATCATTCGCATCATAATAGAGTGCCCTCATTTCTTTAAATCACTGCATCAAAGGATGCCATATAGAGATATTGGTGAAAGCCTCTTTAAAAAGAGGCCTTCACCATATACATTTACTATATTAGAATTGTGTACCGAAGCTGAAGTGGAATTTATTTTTGTGTTTACCCACGCCATAGTCAAGTTTAACTGGACCAATTGGAGTCGTAATACGAACACCAGCACCAACGCCATAGTTAAAGGTTTTCTTGCTATTATACCATGTAACATTTGGTGCATCCCATGCATCACCGATATCAGTAAACAATACGCCACTAACCTTTTTAACGATTGGGAAACGGAATTCCAATGTAGCATTGTACATATACTTGCCACGGAATTGATCATCTTCATAACCACGTAAGGAATCAGCACCACCCAATGTGAACAATTGGCTATAAGGAGCATCACCTTGAATAAAGCCACCACGTGCACGGAATGCCAATACATTCTTAGCACCAAGTTTTTTATACATGCGTGCTTCAGCTGTGAATTTATAGAAGTCGAAGTCACCGCCTAAACCATGACCAGCCCATTGTGTAGTATAGGAAATACGACGACCACGAGTTGGTTCATAGATATTATCACGAGAATCGTATACTTTTTGCCATGTTACGGAGTTAATGCGACCGAAGTTATTTTTTACATAGTTGTCAGATGCAAAGTTATAGGAACCATTATCCCAGTTTGTACCTTTACCCGCATTTTTATCATAACGGAAACCAGAGCTATCATCATCATCCCATTTATAAGTATCTTTACGAGATTCTAATGTCAAGTAATCACGAGTATATTCCCCAGTTTGACGACCGAAGGAAATATTGAAACCACGAGATTTCTTATTGTATTCTGCTACTTCACTACCATCTTCATTGTAATCTGTGTATTCATCTTCGCGGTTGAAGAAGGAGAAGCCAAGGGATGTACCTTTGCTATCAATCCAAGGTTTCAAATAGGAGATTTGGTAGTTCTTATATTTTTTCTTACCACCGATTTCCCAGTGAACTTTAAATTTATCGCCAGTACCACGTAAATTATCTTCACCAAATTCAACAATACCCATCAATCCATCAGATTTAGAGTAACCAGCGCCTAATGTGATGGTACCAGTCTTATGTTCCAATACATCGATTTCAATAATTACATTATTTGGATCTTGTTCACCTGGCAACATACGAACGTTTACGTCATCAAAGAAACCTAAGTTATATACGCGTTCTACAGAACGACGTACCAAGAATTTATTAAAAGGTTTTCCTTTCTTTTGAACAAATTCACGAGTAATAACTTTATTGCGGGTTTTCTTGTTACCTGCTGGAATGATATCTTCTACGACACCTTCAACAATGTGTATATGAAGTATGCCTTGGTCATCTACACGGATACCATCAACGTGTGCTAACATATAGCCATCGCGAGCATATGCAGCATTAATGCCTTGAACTTTTTGCCCTACGGATACAGAGTTAAGAACTTGACCTGGTTGAATATCCATGAACTTAGTCAATACTTCGGAGGAATATACAGTATTACCTTCAAAAGAAACGCCAGTAGTAACTGGATTTACTGTTACGGCAAAGTCCAATTTTACGCCTTCAGGCACGGAAGTAAATACAGGATTTACTTCGGAGAAGTAACCAGTATTACCAAGATTAGTTACATCTTTAAATACGCCATCAACAGATACGGTATCGCCAACTTTTTCAGTTAAAATTGGCAACAAATTTGCTTGCTGTTCAGCTGTAACGCCAGATATAGATAAACCGGTAATCAATTTACCTACGTAAGGATTAACAGATTCAGCACTAGCAGATGTGACATATTGTGCTTCTACTGTTGTAACAGCTTGAGTTTGGCCATTTTCAGCAGCCTTATCAAGATCAGTACCACCAGTAGTTTTAGATACCATTTTTACTTGTTTATCATCAGTTTTTAAAGCAGCATTATTGACTGTAACAGTTCCATCAGAACCTTTTACTACAGTGCCGTCACTAGATATAGTCGTATCACCACGAGCAGCTAAGATAGCTGCATCAGTTTCATCTTGTATAGTTGTAGTAGTTGCATCAGCATTATAAACAGCTTGTGTAGTAGCTGCATCATTTGCTGTAGCAGCATTAGTCGTCGTTGTGCTATTTAAATCTGGAGTATAGCCAGCTTGTACCTCAGCAGCAAATACACTGCCTGTCCCCATGACAGCAGTCAACACGGACGCTGCAAGCATACTTTTATAAGCTTTTGGTTTAAACATAAATTCCTCCTAGAACTCATCCCCATAAAGAGTTTACATCTTATTTATAAAGACTAATAAATCTTTATCATTATAGCATAAATTGCTTGGAATGAGTACTATATTAAACAAATTTTATGAAATTAATATGACTAGAATGTGCATACCTAAGGGGTTTACACATTCTAGCCATACTCTTAAAAGCTACGTGTCCAACGACCACCTATATAATTGTTCCCTTTTGATGTATGCCATCCCGTGAACTTAAGGTTTCGTTTAACAGAATATTCTATACCATATTTATTTTGTTTGTTATTAATACCTTGAGAATAAGTCAACATGACTCTCGGTAATACATATTTACCGATTTCAATATTATAATTACTTGCCGTATCCCTATTGGTTGGCTCATCGGGATCAATTGACCCTGTTGTAATATTGATGCGGTCTAACCCAAGTGTATTTTGTAATGCATCTTGTACATAGCCAAAAGCAAACATTTGAAGCCCTGCTGTAGCCACAGCATTCACATCTTCATTTGTCAAAGTACTACTATTTGAATCTGCACCGCGGCCGAAGGTCAACATGGAAATGATTTGCTTTCTAGACAGTCTAGGATTAGAGGACAATGATAAGTCCATATGATCCACTGTCCCTTTTACGCCAAGCATAATAGTGTAATTACTTACATTTGTTTCAGCCTCTAATTGTAAGTTTGGTAAATAAGAGCCACCTACGAAATGGGCATTCCCTTTTGTAATATTAAATACATGGCTCAAATACTTAAACGTGCCATTTCTAACATCAAATTGACCACTAGCAGTTGGATTTTGTAAAGATCCACCAAAATGAACATCGCCACTGATAAACATGTTGTATAAGGTGCGATCATATAAACGTACACCTTTACCCGCATGAACAGTAACATCCACCCCCATATCTTTGGTACTTTCACTAGATTGTAAGGAAAGAGGAATTTTGAATTGAATCTTTTCAAGATTTAAAGTACCAATAAGGGTCGGCAATCCATCTCGGTCAGCAATATAAAGTTCACCATTCAACGGTCCTCTTACATATTCACTGCGAACCTCTAAGTCTTCTAGCTGAACTGCCGCCTTGTAATTAGTAAGAGTATGTCCAGACCAATTTACTTTAGCAGCCAAACCAGCTGAGCCTTTGCCCATATTAATACGGGATTGGAAATCACCTTGTTGACCAGAGAAAATTAAGTCACCATCAATACCAGTAATTTGATTTTCTACACTTGCTAATTTCATCGTACCATTACGTACGGATACAGTACCATATGCTTCAGGCTGATCAATAGTGCCTGTAATGTGAACCGTGCCTTTTAACGGACCTGTTGCCTCCTTAACACTAGTTGTAAGAAGAGGGATAACAGCCATATCTGCTTCGTTAAAATCAATAGTTACATCCATAGATTTGCTATCATTTGCTGGAATATACCCAGACGTAAAGATTGCCGCTAATGGAATCTTACCATAGACGCTAAGTTTATACCCACTTTTGGCACCTTGAATTCGTTGAATCTGAATAACTTGATCTTGCATTGTAGCCAATACAAAACCTTCATCAATACCAACACCATTAAAGGACCCCGACTCTACAGCACCGGATAATTCTACTTTAGGATTCTTAGTTTCCCCAGTGATATTTACAACGCCAGTCACCCAACCAGTAGCTTGAATATCCTTACCCATAAGTGGCAAGAACGGTACTATATCAACATCCTTTAATGCAACCTGTAAGTCCGCTTGACCATCAAGATCCATCGTACCGCCTATTGCAATGAGACCTTCATCAACAGGCAGTTTCAAAGTTGTAACTTTGAATTTACGATTAGCAAGACTTGCATCGATAGTTGCATCACCAACAATCTTTTCATCAATACTTACATCATTAATCTTGCCTGTTACATTAACGCTTGGATTGTCGCGTGTACCTCCGATTTCAACAGAACCATTTAATTTGCCATCAATGTGTTCATTGGACCGGTCTAGCAAGGTTAGCAAATTCTTTACGCTACCATTAGTAACATCTAATACACCAAATAGTTGTCTACTATCATCAAACTTCATACCACCTTTAGCAGTGTAGCGACCACCATCGGCTTCAGCAAAGGTGAAATCTTGCACATTTACAACCGATTTATCTGCATAAACACGACCATGAATATCGTTCAATAATTCCCCATTAACTGATAAGGCATCGGATGAAATATAGCCATTGAATTGAGGGTTATCCACAGATCCAGTAATTTGTCCTCGACCAGATAGCAAACCATCAACTTTGTAATCCGTATTAATGAGCAATCTGCCCATATCAATTTTTTTGCCTTCAAAATCAATATTAATTGCTTCTTTAGATACTGTACCGCCACCTGTGATAGTTGCACCATAACCTTCAATATCAAATCTATAAAGCTCTAATGTATCATTCTGATAGTTATATTTTGCAAACGCATTGGTCACGAGTTTGCCATAAGCAGAACCATCCCACAAATGAGCACGACCTTCTATAATCGGATTTGCAGCCGTCCCTGTAATATGATTGTCTGTTTCAAACCAACCTGTAATAGGAACATCTGTAACAGTACGAATCACATTTTCAATACGAGCAGCCCGAGCCTTGGCATTTAGATCTAACACATCTGTATTAAGATTATACCAACCATTAACATCATAGCCCCCATCGCCATCACCAATATGTCCATTGGTGATAGTGAGAATATGGTTATCTAGCTTAATATCTCCATGGATATTATTGAATCGAGCCCCTTTATAATGTACCTCTTGCCCCCATACAGTGCCCATTACATTTGGATTATCCAATGTACCTTGTATCGCAAAAGAGGTATTCAAGGTGCCATCAACATCTTGACCAATAATAAGACTTAGTGCGGTCAATGGCAATGCATTACCGGAAATAGTGGCATCTATATTACCATTTTGGATATAGCCATATCCGCTTAGCGCCCCATCTCCTATAGTGCCTACAACGGTCATATTTGTACTATTATCAGCATGCGTAAAGTTAGCTTTTGCAGTATCAACTACAACACCGCGAATGCCTATTTGGCGACCTTTAACAGAGCCTACAACATCTGTAACTTGATTATTTTTTCCTAAGATACGCATCTCACCATCGATATTACCTGTAACCGGTGAGATCATATCTTTTGTGAAAGTGCCTAAAGGTAAATTTTGAATCTTTATAGTAGTATCAAAATCCCCTGTATCAACCACATATTGGCCCTTAACCTTTGCACTACCTTCGCCTACTGATAGGCGCACATCATCCGTACGAACTAAACCGTTATCATATACAATATCACCTTGTAAACGATCAATATAGTAACCATTATAAGAAATACCATCACTAGCAATCGTTGCATCTACACGTGGAGCTACTGTCGTGCCACCAATATGTGCACGCCCACCTACAATACCAGAAACACCGACGTCTGTTATCGCCTCTAAATCTACTTTATCGGCCACAACATTAAGATTTAAATACTCTTCATCTTTGCCTAGTGTAACTAAGCCATTGATCTTTGTTACTTGATCATTTACCCTCCAAGAACTACGACTAATAACGATTTGATCATTATTAAGCATAATGCGACCCGTGCCATCGGTAATATTATAAATTGTATTACCCCGTTTATAAGTGCCTGTTAAACCTTTAAAGCCTACATTACCACTCATAATGTATTTGCCATCTTCACTTTTAAGATTTAAATGTAAATCTTGTAACTTACCACTCGTTACAGATAGATCCTTACGAAGTGGAACAAAACTCATAATACCAGCAGTATCAATTTCATCAGCTTGTACAAAGAGATCAAAATTAGATACATTGTTCATATCAATTTTGCCATTCAAGGTAATTGCGGAACCATCTACATCAGCAGTAAAGGCACCTTTAGACATGCCACTCATATCAAGCGCCATAGTCCCATCAAGATTTTCTACATTCCTCTTTATTCCATCTTTAGTACGTAGCGCTACGCGACCATCATTAATAGTCACAGAGCCATCAAAAGTACCCGACTTATTTGGATCGGATGGTTTTACTAACTTAGTTATACTCCACAACCCATCAGCTAGTTGCCATATATGAAAATCTGGCGCCTCAACGATTACACTAGAAATAGCCGTAGCCCCTGATGTGTTGCCACCGACAATCTTCGGCAAAGAAGATAGTTTAACTCCTACAGCTACCTCTTGAGCAGTTCCAACTAAATGACCATCTCTATCTTTGATAGTCACATCTGTTAGAACAACATCACCATTCCAATTAATTCGGAGAGAATCATAGTCTATAGATCCGTTTATGACATTATTTACTTGTTCTTTAACCATAGGTGCAATGTAAGTTTGAGCCATAGGATTGATGCTGGCACCAACAATACTAGACAAACCTAAAATCGCTGCACCGATAAGGAGCCACTTTTTACGGGTCATAATGATACTCCCATACACATTATGAATAATATAAATATATATACTAATCTTACCACAGACACAGTAATAACTATAGTATTTTCAGAGTGAATTTTATAAAACCTATCAAGAACACTCATTGTCTATAATGTCCATTACAAGAAAAAAAGACGACCGAAGTCGTCTTTTTAAAGATCATATTATTGATTGCCGCCTAGTTTTGACAATTGTTCAACAGCACCACTATTAGCGATAACTTCAGCACCTTGACCTACAGGTGTAGACAATGGAACGCCTGTTAATTGTTCAAGAGCCGCAATGCTAATATTGTAATTATAAAGAGCTTCTACATAGTTATTACGAGCTGTTGTCAACTTAGTTTCTGCATCAAGTACATCAAGGTTCGTACCAACACCTGCACGGTAACGAAGCGTAGCAATACGGAAACTTTCTTGACCTTGTGCGACTGCAGTTTGTGTACTTTGGATTGTTTGTTCAGCAGCTCGTAAATTCAAGTATGCTTTTTGTACGGCTAACAATACAGCATCAACAGTTGCCAAATTAGCTTCTTTTGCTTGTTCAAGTTGTGCATTTGCTTTTTTAATAGCATTTTGTGTTGCACCACCATCCCATAAGTTCCAAGTAGCACTAGCACCAACACTCCAGGACTTTGTACTTGTACCAAAGTAACCATCTGGATCACCATAGCCACGACCAGCTTTTACAGCAACCGTAGGCAAATAACCCGCCTTAGCAGATTTTACAGCTTCTTCCGCAGATTTTACATCAAGAGCTGATTTAACAAGAGCGGAACGATGAAGCATAGCATATGCTTTCGCTTGCTCCAAGGTTACATTATATGGTTTATATTGTAAATCATGCTCTGCTGTAGTAATAGCCGTTTGTGCAGGGTATGCAATAACTTGATTTAAGTTCGCCTCTGCTAAATTTGCAGCATTTTGCGCTTTTACAAGAGATGTTTGAGAATCATCAAGATTTGTTTTAGCGGCCAATACATCGGAGCTCGCCACTAAACCAACATTATACTGTGCCTCTACATTGGTTACATGACCTTGATAATCTTTAACAGCTTGTTGTGCTACATCTACCATATTACGGCTCATAATCAATGTATAATAACCGTTAAGAGCATCATATTTTGATTGTTGTAAAGCCTCTTCATAGCTAGCACCAGTACCTTCACGAGTATAACGTGCAGAATCAATGCTTGCATCGAGTTGTGGATTGAATACAGGCGCACTAATGGAGAAGTTATGACTACCAGATTTGCCACTACCTGTGTCACCGCCCGTTTTTTGAGCACTCCAACCATAACTAACACTTGGATTCTTACCAGCTGCTACTTGGCTTACTGCAGATTTAGCAGCTTCATAACCCCATTTAGTTTGCTTAGCTGTACGATTATTAGCTAATGCTAAATCAACCGTACGGGCTTCGTTTAAAGCTAATGTACGTTCATAGGTTTTACTGTCTAAAACAGATTTTTCTGCTAATTGCTTTTGTGTTAATTGAATAGCTTCTTTTTGATATTTGCTTAATTGGTCTCCGTTGTTAACGGATGTAGTTACTACATCAGCGGCGAATGCACCAGTAGTAACTAAAGAAAGCATTACACCTAAGGAAAGAACCTTTTTATTCATAATATGTACCTCCATACTCATATAGAGTAAATGTGTTAGTCATTAGAATACTTGTTTAATACCGAAATAGGTACCTCCATTCGTAGAACTGAACGGTCTGGTCATTTGAATAACGCCATAGGTATCTTTATGCAAACGTATATCACTACGAATACGATATTTACGATGATTAAGGTCATATAGCGCGGCTGATAAGGACACTGGACCACGGAGGTTATAATCCACCCCAAGACCCAATTCACTTTCAAAAATACCACCACGCACCAACCATTTAGAACTGATAAATCGACCTGCATTCAGATCAAAAGTAGTATCATCACCCATATTAGAAAGGCCAATTTCAGCCATTCCTTTATTGTTAAAGGCACGTACTCTACCATTGACACGGAATTCATTATCCGTTGTGTTATACAACAAATCTACAGATGGTTCAATCTTGGTAGATGACTTTTTTTCAGTCATACCAACCTCTACACTATTTCCATTTACATCCGTTTGGTACGCCTTTCCGCCCATCAGTTTATTGATGCGAGCTGAAATCTGTGCCGTATTATGTAAAGTCTCCTTAATATTTTCTTGTGCTTTAGGATCTGTTACAGTTGATTCCATGGTACGAGCCATATTATCTACACGATCAGTAGTTTGTTTTAAATTAGTTAAAATAGCACGCATATCATTGCCTGCATTACCATCAGCATTAAATTGCTGTGCTGCTTGATTTAGCTGAGCCGTTACATCCGCCATATTTTGTGTAATAGCTACCGCATTATCAGCCATCACAGCTGTAGATTGCAAAGAATATTTAAGTGCACTTTGAGTTGCAGGATCACCAATAATACTATTAATAGACTGTAGCATCTTCTCAGTACCATCCATTAATTTTTGTGCACTCTGCATGGCCTTATCCACAGCATCAACGCCTTCACCTTTAACGGAGTCACCATCTTGTAAATATACTTTAGACTGTCCTGGTGAAATTTGAATAAATTTATCACCTAAAAAACCATCTGACCCCAAGGAAAAGATTGAGTCACTTGGAATCTGCGTTTTTTCATCAAGTTTCATCTTAACCACAACGCCACGCGGTGTAATTTCAATATCAGAAACAGTCCCAATGGCCACGCCGGAAAATTTAACCTGATTCCCATTTTTTAGGCCATTTACTTGAGTGAAATCACCTGTAATTGTCATTTGCGGTTTAGCCCAAATATCGATACGGCCTACAAATAGTATGCCTGCAATAAATAGAACTATACCTATTATTGTAAAAGCCCCTACCTTGGCCTCCGTCGTCCACTTCATTATATATCTCCCATCGCAGATTCGTTAATCGGCTCTGCTTCACCATGAATAAATTGTTGTACCTTCTTATTTGTAGAATTCTTAAATTCTATTGTATCAGAAATTTCTACAAAATGCCCCTGATCGAGTAAAGCTATGCGGTCAGCAACATAAAATGCTGACTGCATATCATGTGTTACCACGATAGAAGTACAACCAAGCCGATTCTGCATCCCCTTAATTAGCATACTAATCGTACCTGATGTAATAGGATCTAACCCTGATGAAGGTTCATCATAAAGAATTAAACTCGGATCTAGTGCTATAGCACGAGCTAAGCTAACCCGCTTTTTCATACCACCAGATAACTCATTAGGCATATAGGACTCATATCCCTTTAAACCAACCCAATCAAGTCTTTCTGCCACAATGCGTTTGATTTCGTCATCCTTTAACTTCGTATGTTGACGCAAACCAAAAGCTACGTTCTCACCTACCGACATAGAATCAAACAAAGCTGAATATTGGAATACCATCCCCATTTTTCTTCGTACCGTATTAAATTCATCTTCAGATAATGTAGTTATATCTGTGCCATCTACGATAATCTGCCCTGATGTAGGACGTTGTAAACCTATTAATAAGCGAAGTAATGTACTTTTACCACTACCACTGCCGCCTAATATAACTAACGTCTCCCCATCATTAATAGTGAGATTAACAGAGTCTAAAATCACACGTGACTCGTAGGCAACTACAACATTGCGTAGTTCAATCATAAATCCCTCTAAAAATATCCACTAAAATAACAATGTAGATAAAAAGTAATTTAATACAAATACTAGAATAATACTAGTTACTACAGAACTAGTAGTGGAAAAACCAACAGCTTCTGCGCCCATTTTAGTTTCCATGCCCTTATAAGCACCTACCAATGCAATGACAGCACCAAACACACTAGACTTTATAAGTCCTAAGGTGAAATCTGAAATGGTAGAAAACATTTGAATAGAATCTAAATATGTACTAGGCGCCAAACCCTTGATAACAGTGGCTACAAAGTAACCACCGGCAATACCGATAACAACACCATAAAATGCCAAAATTGGCACCATAATCATACACGCTACTACACGTGGTACCACGAGGTAACCAACAGGATCAACAGCCATAACACGTAGGGCATCAATTTGTTCTGTTACCTTCATTGTACCAATTTCAGCCGTGATAGCTGCGCCAACACGGCCGGCTAATACTACACCAACTAAGATAGGACCCAATTCACGACCCATAGCTACAGCCATAAGACCACCTACTGTACTTTGAGCACCATAGGTAATGAGTACATCTGTAATCTGTAAGGTCATAACGGCACCAGCAAAGAGTAGAGTTAAGCTAATAATAGGCAAGGAGTCTACCCCTAAGTGAGCCATCTGTTGAAATACATGCCACAGATTAATCATTTTTAATTGTTTTATTGTTTGCCACACTAATAATGTAGCACTACCCATCTGCGATAAGCCGTTTATGACGACTCGACCTATCGATTCTAGCCAACTCAACAGTCTATCCCTTTCCCTTACAGTTTCAACTTATTCAGCTGTATTTGTTCCACCAGCATTAGCCTCGTCTTTTTTATTAGTTTCTTTCGACTCTTTTTTAGAATCCTTTTTAGACTCAGCTTTATCCGTTTTATCTTTTTTAGATTGATCTTCCAATTCTAACTTGCGTTCCATCTTAATCTGATGTTTCGCTTCTTTGACACGTTTTGCTAATTCTTTATCCCGATCAGCAGGCTTCATTACATGAATCGTAAATTGACCATCACCTTGCACAATGTACTCAGTATCAACAGCAGTCTTTTCAGGTTTCTTTTCATCATCCTTACTAGAACTCAAATCTTCTTGACCTGTTTTTTTCTTTACATCCCCTGGCATAGGTTTTGATTCCACATCTTTAAGCTTAGCCTTTTTAACAGATTGAGAGCCATCTTCATCAACTAAGCTGATACCATCTTCCAAAAACTCTACAACAATTTGATTATTTGTATCTGTCTTTTGAATTTCATCATAAAGCTCATCAAAATCTTTATGAACCTTCAAACGACGTAAAATTTCATCTGTTAAATTATATTTCTGTTTTTCCAATACGTATGGCAATGGAATCTCGCCACCGCCACGCACCTCTAAGGTATACTTACCAATAGCTTGATCTTCAGGTACCTTAAAGAAAATTTGTTTAATAACCTTTTCACCGCGGAACGGCTCTAATGTTACATCTACTACGATAGTATCCCCAGGAGAAACTACAGTAGACGAAGCAGAAGCATCGATAAGCTTTGCTGTTTTCTTATCTTGCGTTACGTTTGTTTCAACCGAAATATCCGAAATTTCATAGTTGATGAATCGATTGTTCATAAGAACATCAATGACATTATAAAATTCATCAACTGCTTTTTCACTAATAGAATCAGAGCTGTAGAACATATTTGTCCGCGTTAATGGCTTATGTTCTTTCCCTTTTGGCGTAATAGTATAAGAAATTGTAGCCGTACCAGAGCCACTGCGATCCAATGTTTTATTCAACATATTGTATAAGGCTGTAGCTGCTAAAGTTGGTGTCATTTCACCATCTTCAATAACCTTGACGGAACTAGTTCTATCACGGCCCATATCAATATCCTTTAAATGGAATCGCAATGGAATACCTGGCGAAATCACGCCTGATACACCTGCAATACCGGCACCTCTATCTTCGGTAACAGAGCCAATCTCTTTACCCATAGAGCCAAGCTTAAAGGCAGCATTATAGCTTTTTACAACGGTAAAGATACTTGCATTGTGCATAAAATAGTTAGAAGAACCATGTTTTAAGAATGGATGACCAAAGGCAACAACCTTTTCACCATCTACATGAGTAACAGTACCAATAGCGCCCAATTTAAGGTCACCATCAACTAGCAAAGCCGCTACTGAGCCACCAGCTTCTAAAGGTTTTGCAATTTCATCACCACTAGCACTTGCGGTGTCATATGTTTCATATTTATATTGTGGTAACTTCGATTTAAAGTATTCCATTGATGCCGCATCGAAGCCATATGCCATAAGTGGAGTACCTAAAGGAATCAATTGTGTATCATCCCAAGGTTTAGATAAGTTTTTCTCATATGGTATATTCCATAGTTTGACCATATCCTCAATAGGAGTAATCATACCTATCGTACCATCCGCAAACCCCCAGCCATAAGCAACAGCCCCAACGAGTTTACCATTTATATATACAGGGCTACCACTCATACCATGCGCAATGCCACCAGTTTGATCCATAACGGGTCCGGAAAACTTGGCTAAAATAAGATGACCAGATGGTCCCTTATCCTTCATGACACCCAGTACCTTTACATCAAAGGTGGAAATAGTATCCCCTACGATTACAGTTTTTGCAATACCTTCCATACCTGTTGTTACATCATTGACAGGCATAAAATCAATAGCCTGTGCAGTTGTAAGTGAAGTACAGAAGAAAAGCGCCAGTATCGCTTTTCTATACCGACGCCAAGAATGAGAAAACTTCATTCCTTCTCTCCTTTATTTACTTTCTACAGTGACAACGATTTGATCACGAGAAACGTCTGAACCCACTGTAACATTAACCGCCGTTACAGTACCAGTTACAGTAGATTTAGCAGCAGCCATAGGACCAGCCAATGTCTCTACAGTCACCAATGTTTGGCCTTCTGTTACAGAAGTACCAACAGAAACTGTAGAAGCAACTTTACCTGTTAATACACTTTGGTATGATACAGGGGCCGCCATTACAGAGCTAACACTTAAAATGCCTAATGCAGCTAAAGCTAACACTACTCTTTTCATAACGATCCCTCCTTTTACAAAATTAGTTATGTATTTATAGTATACTAAATTATTAGTAATATTTCAAACAAAATTGTATGCAGCGAATCTATTTTATGATTACTATATCCTCATAACTCATAGGTGCAGAAGATTTGTGTACATAATCATCATTGATAACTATATCAATGCTACCTTGATTTGATAATTCAGCGCCATCAACAACACCTAATTTAGACAATAACTGAGCTCCTTCTTTTTGAGTCACACCTACAGATTGAAGTTCGGATTTATCAACTGTTAGCACAACTAAATCATGTTCCTTTGTGGTTCCAATGAAGCTACGACCTTTGTTATTAGATTCATCAGCGCCTACATAGCGACCGCCTTTCATCACCATAGTGCCCACTTCTAAACTAGCTCCTCCAGTAGTACTAACTTGAGCAAGTTCTTCTCTATTTTGAATCGTAATAGGTGTTCCAACTTTTAATTTACGTAAAGCATTTCCAGATTCGCCATGACCAGACAATACGTATTGGTTTTCCCCAATTTTAGAATTTCCCTTTTGTTTACTAATAACCTTGCCATTAGCTATAGTCACTTCATAACCATATTCATTGGTCTTTGTAGAAGGACCATAAGTTGACGTATAAAGAGTCAAGGCATTCTCTTTACGAACCGTATCAACGGAGGTGATTACAAAACTCTCATTCTTTGTTTTAGCTTGAAGTAAAGGTTTTTTCTCTTCTATAAAGTATCCTCTATTAGGCGTATATCGTAACGTACCACGATTAGAAATACGCTCTAAATCAATGGCTCCATCACTCGCCACTGAGTAAGGTCGTTCAAAACTGCCCCCTTTTACCTTTGCTCCAATGATAGCTGTATGAGCTTGAGTAACAGAAGATAATGGTTTACCTTCTGGAACATGCGCCACCACCATAGGTGAATCATTATCTACGGTCAATGCAAAGGCTTGAATTTTCCCTTCAGCTACGGTGTTATTAATTTTGCTATACGTTACAGATTTATTTACATCTTTTGTAGTCTGTTGCGCATAGCCAGAAAATAAATCCACTACTATACGCGAAGGCTTTTCTAATGCAAACTCATGATGTTGTACATCCTTATTCGCTGTTAATGTTACTCGTAAAGCCCCATTAACCTGTTGTAAGCCAATGCCTTTAAGAACTCCCGTTTTTTTATCATTTTGTGATATGGGGCCAGTTAAACCATTTGTAGTACCCCCTAAGTTCAATGTAAGAGCATGTGTTTCTTCATTATAGGATTGAGTCCAAGATACAGGCATTTCAGATACATCTAAAACAATTCGGCTTGTACCTTCATGATTAGATACGCGCACCCCTGTTAAATTACCGGCCTCAGCATGAGGAACGGTACTACCCAGTAGACCTAAAACAGCAAAAGTCATATACAGATATCGTTTCATCTTTAATTCCTCTATAGCTACAAACCATAATAATGGCCTTATATCATTACATCAATTTTACGCAATATACTTTTACTATAGTATACAGCATAAAGATGAAAAATTCAAAAAATAAACGAAAAACGAGGTTACAGTCTAAAGATACTCCATACATAAAATAGAATAACTGTAGACCATAACCTCGTCAATTTAAGCTTACATCATCATGGTATATTATTGTAACTATATTATTGTAACTCATCTAATGTATCACGAAGCTGTGACATTTCATCTAAAGCCTTTGCAACACCTTTAATTACTGCATATCTTGGAGATTCTACAAGGTATGCCGCGATTCCAATAGAACGTGTGATAACACGGTCTAATCCATCGATGAGCGCGCCACCACCAGTAAGAATGATACCATGATCATTGATAGCGGCCACAAGTTCTGGTGGAGTTTTTTCTAGAATGGACTTAACGCCTTCCAAAACATTCATCACTTGTGCTTCTAGAGCACGTTGAATCTCTAAAGAATTCACCGCAACCATCTTTGGTAATCCAGAACTTGCATCTCGTCCTCGTACCTCAATCGTACGCTCCTTTGCACGACGATCCACAGTCCCTACAGAAATTTTAATTTTCTCTGCCGTTAGCGGACCAATAACGAGGCGCTTCTTACGGCGGATATAACGGATAATAGATTCGTTAAAAGAATCTCCACCGATGCGAAGTGATTCACTTACAACCACACCCGTATCACAAAGAACGGCAATATCCGTAGTGCCACCGCCAACATCGACAACCATCGCCCCTACGTGCTTAGCATCATTGAGACCAGTCCCCATAGCAGCAGCCAATGGCTCTTCAATAAGGACTGTCTTTTTTGCACCGGTTCTGAGTAAGGCCTCTAAAATGGCGCGTTTCTCTACAGGTGTAATGCCTGATGGCACACATACGATAATACGCGTCTTCATCAATCTAGAAGCAGGTACAACGGAGCGAATAAAGTACTTCAACATGAATTCTGTCATATCATAATCTGCAATAACGCCCGCTTGAACTGGACGGATGACGGAAATCCCTTTTGGAGTACGGCCTACCATAGAACGTGCAGCCTCACCTAAAGCAAGAATATCACCGGTTTTATCATCCCGTGCAATATACGCAGGTTCATCTAATACCAAGCCTTTACCCTTCGCAAAAATGAGGATATTTGCAGTCCCTAAATCAATTCCCAAATCGAAGTTTAAGGATCGATTCAAACGACTCATAAAATCTCCAACTTGCTCAGGTCGAACTAAACGTTTTAATGTCATGGCTGGCGTTGTTTTAGCAATCGCTACAGTCTCACGACTACGTCGTTCAGCACGGCGCATTTTTGTAACTTTAATCATGGTCTCGCGCATATTGGAGGCCAAATGATTAGCTTGCTTTGCCACGCCATTTGAAAGCTTAGTAGACTTACGTTTTGTCCTTCTCAATGGTTTACGTGTAGTACTCGCTTTCGAATTCTCAACCTTTGCAGCACCTAAGTTCTGTTGCTCGTTGTATAAAGCCGGCCCTTTAGAGCGCCGGCTTCTTTTCTTTTTATTTTGTTTTGGCTGTGTACTCTTATTCGTCAACCCGAACAATATCAGCACCTAACCTTTGCAATTTACCTACAAAATCATCATAACCTCGGTCAATATGATGTAAACGACCGACTTCTGTTCTACCTTCCGCAGTCAATGCAGCGCATACCAGCGCCGCTCCAGCACGCAGGTCAGTAGCATTCACTATAGCCCCGTGTAAGCTTGGCATACCTTCGACAATAGCTTGACGATTATCGATGTCAATATGCGCCCCCATTTTACGAAGTTCAGCAACATGCATAAAACGATTTTCAAATACAGTTTCTGTTACTGTACTAGTGCCTTCCGCAATCGTGGTAAGAGCCATGAATTGAGCTTGCATATCTGTTGGGAATCCAGGGTATGGCAAGGTTTTAATATCGACAGCTTTAATGCCTTTACCACTACTGATAACGCGAATGCCGTCGATTTCTTCCTCTACTGTTACACCAGCTTCCTTTAATTTAGCCACTACTGGTTTTAGATGTTCTGGCAATGCATTTTCTACGAATACATCACCACCTGCCATAGCAGCAGCGATTAAATATGTACCAGCTTCAATGCGATCAGGAATAACTGTATGAATAGCACCGTGTAATTGAGGTACACCTTCAATACGAATCACATTTGTACCAGCTCCGCGAATATTAGCCCCCATAGCATTTAAGAATGTAGCTAAATCAACAATTTCAGGCTCTTCTGCAGCATTTTCGATAACGGTTTTACCTTCCGCCATAGAAGCAGCCATAATTACATTCTCTGTAGCCCCCACACTTGGGAAATCCAAATAAATTTGAGTCCCTTTAAGTCCTTCCGGAGCATGAGCATATACATAATCTTCAGTAATTTCAATTTTTGCACCTAATGCTTCAAATGCTTTTAAATGAAGATCAATGGGACGTGCACCGATAGCACATCCACCAGGCATTGAGATTTTAGCCTCCCCTTTACGAGCCAAAAGTGGACCCATGACAAGAAAGGATGCACGCATTTTACGCACAAGTTCATAAGGAGCTTCCGTAGCAGTCAATGTAGAAGCATCGAAAACAATTTCACCATCTGCATTATTACGAGTGATTTTAACCCCCAAAGACTCGATAACTTGGCAAATCGTGCCTACATCTTCTAAATTTGGAATTTCAAGCAATTTACTAGGCGTTGATGCTAGCAAAGTACCGGCAATAATAGGGAGTACTGCATTTTTAGCACTACTAACACGTACACGTCCTTCCAATCGATTGCCACCTTGAATGATTAACTTTTCCAACAGAATTCCTCCTACACTTTATATCGTTCATCTTGTATAAGCTACAAGACCTTGTATTTATAACGTCATATACTAAATGTTATTATACTATTTTTCGATATATCTCATCAAGAGAATGAGAGAAAATACAAAGAAAAAAAAGCCCTGAATATATCTCAAAAATTTGTGCCAAATTTTTGAGTATATTTCAGGGCTTTATTCTTATTTAGCTTTTAATGTTTTAAGTTTATGATCCATATGCACTGTATCAAGGAAACGAACCGTACCAGTTTTAGACCGCATCACAATAGTATGTGTACGCGCACCACCTGGGAAATATTGAATTGGATTTAATAAGTTACCACGTGTAATGGCAGTAGCCGCAAAAATAACATCATCAGTACGAACTAAATCATTTAATGTGAGCACTTGGTTTACATCGGCAATGCCCATTTCATGGCAACGACGAATTTCTTCTTCCGTTTCTGGTTTTAAGCGAGCTTGCATATCGCCGCCTACACATTTTAAGGCTGCAGCCGCTAATACACCTTCAGGTGCACCACCAGTACCTACAACCATGTGCACCCCAGAACCTTCGATACAACATTCCATAGCTGGATTAACATCACCATCAGAAATGAGCATAATACGAGCCCCTACTTCACGAGCCTCTTTCATCAAGCCTTGATGACGCTCACGATCAAGCATAACCAACGTGATTTCATCTACATTACGTTCCATTTTAGCCGCTACATTTTTGATATTTTCGGTCAAAGATTTCGTAATATCGATAGCACCTGCACCTCGAGGACCAACACAAAGTTTCTCCATGTACATATCCGGTGCATGTAACAAGCCACCTTTTTCTGCAATCGCCATAACTGCAATAGCACCATTTTGACCTTTAGCAATCAAGTTTGTCCCTTCAATAGGATCAACAGCGATATCTACTTCTGGTCCGCCAGCACCTACGTGTTCTCCGATATAAAGCATAGGAGCTTCATCAATTTCGCCTTCTCCGATAACCACAGTACCAGAAATGCGAACAGAATCAAACGCTTGACGCATAGCATCTACAGCAAGACCATCGGCTGCATCCTTTTGCCCACGGCCAAGCAAACGACCGCTACGCAAAGCTGCGGCTTCAACGACACGAGCAAATTCCAAAGATAATGTACGATCCATAATGGGCCTCCTTATAAGTCCTCTATGTATTGATATGACTCTTACCTAGAGTCTCTAACTTATTGATTAGCTTGTTTCCAATCTTCCATAAATTTTGCAAGTCCTGCATCAGTCAACGGATGTTTCATAGCTTGCATGAGTACTTTAAATGGAACAGTTGCAATATGAGCACCTGCTTTAGCACATTGAATAATATGCAGCGGAGTTCTCACACTTGCAGCAATAATTTCAGTTTCAATTTCATGAATAGCGAAAATATCTGTAATATCTTGAATCAATGTAAGACCATCCATGCTGATATCATCAATACGACCCACAAATGGACTCACATAACTTGCACCTGCACGAGCAGCTAATAAGGCTTGGTTTGCAGAAAAAATCAAAGTCACATTCGTTTTAATGCCTTCTTTGCTCAAAATAGCAACGGCTTTAAGACCTTCTGGAGTCATAGGAACTTTAATAACCACATTAGAGCCTAATTTCACAAGGTCATGTGCTTCCGCCACCATGCCTTCAGCATCAGAGGAAATAACCTCTGCGCTAACAGGTCCATCAACAAGGTTTGCAATTTCAGAAATAACTTGTTTCAAATCGCGTTTAGCTTTCACGATAAGCGATGGGTTTGTAGTTACGCCATCAATAAAACCAAAATCATAGGCCTCTTTAATCTCATCAAATTCTGCTGTATCAATAAAGAATCTCATAAAATGCCCCCTCTTATTTAGCCGGTGAAATCACTTCAACGCCACCCATGTATGGCACGAGAACTTTTGGAATTACAACGGACCCATCGGCTTGTTGATAGTTTTCCAAGATAGCAGCTACTGTACGCCCTACTGCAAGGCCAGATCCATTTAATGTATGAACAAATTCCGGTTTACCCTTAGGTCCACGACGGAATTTAATATTAGCACGACGAGCTTGGAAATCAGTCATATTAGAGCAAGAGGAAATTTCTCTATACTTGCCTTGTGCAGGCATCCACACCTCTACATCATAGGTTTTAGCAGAACCAAAGCCCATATCACCTGTGCACAGAGTGATAACACGGAACGGTAATTCTAATAAGCGCAATACTTCTTCTGCATTATCTGTTAATGTTTCTAATTCTTTGAAAGAATCTTCTGGTTTAGCTAATTTAACCATTTCAACTTTGTTAAATTGATGTTGTCGAATAAGGCCACGAGTATCACGCCCCGCGGAACCCGCTTCAGCACGGAAACATGCGGTGAATGCAGTATAGTATTTAGGCAATTCCTCTTCGCTCAAAATTTCACCACCGTGATAATTAGTCAATGTAACCTCAGCAGTTGGAATCAAGAAATATTCCGTTCCCTCTACATGGTACATATCTTCAGCAAATTTAGGCAATTGCCCAGTGCCCGTCAAAGTTTCACGTGTTACCATATATGGAGTCATCATTTCAGTATAGCCATGTTTATCTACATGAAGATCCACCATGAAGTTGATAAGAGCGCGTTCCAAACGAGCCCCTAACCCCTTATACACAGTAAAGCGAGCTCCACTCATTTTGCCTGCACGATTGAAATCAAGGATATCGAGGCTTTCACCTAAATCCCAATGAGCCTGTACATCAAAATTAAATTGACGTGGTTCGCCCCATTTGCGTTGCTCCACATTTTCATCTTCATCGGCCCCTACAGGAACAGATGCATCACACATATTTGGCAACATCAATGCCGCATCGCGCAATTTTGTTTCCACTTCGCGAATACGGTTATCAAGCTCAGCAATCTCATCGCCTACTTTTTTCATTTCTGCGATTTTTTCATCAGCATTTTCTTTGTTGCGTTTTAATTTGCTAATTTCTTCTGTTACAGAATTGCGAAGCGCTTTTAATTCTTCTACTCGACCGATCAATTGACGACGTTCATCATAAGCGGATACAAAGGTTTTCAGATCGCCTTTTGTATGACGATTATCTAAATTTTGTTGCACTAAATCAATATTTTCACGGACAAATTTTAAATCTAACATACTATAAACCTCATTTTCCAACTATGTTACGCACAATATATTCAATACGTTTAAGTATACCATATATTGGTGTATTTATCATTAAATTATGTGCTATATACTAGACTTCTCACCAATATTTTATATTATTCATCCTCTTCTTCATCTAGCAAATAATCTTTTGCCATCCATTTACGCGTGCCTGTAAAAGAAATGGTCACCCATTTTTCCGTTGGGTTACCGCCGATTTCTTGGTCAATTTCATTGCGAATAGCATCAATTTCAGCAATGGTTTGATATGGAAAACTTTTAGGAACTAAAATATCAATTTCAATGATTCGAGTATTGCCGTATACTTGCACGCTCGTCACATAATCTTTAAAATTATACTTTTCCATAAATCGATCCATAATTTCTTGCACTTCATTATGCAATGAAGTTGGTGCCCATCCTAATATTTGTTTCATGGATGGCACAATGATACGAAATGCAGAGGGTATCATCTGTACCGCTAAAATAATTAATACAATAGGGTCAATATAAGTAGCCCATCTAGCATATTCAGTACTTTCTAGCATAGTAGCTACAACGAAACTAATCAAGATAGCCGCTTCTAACAAAGCATCGACATACCAGCTTACATTATCAAATTTAATCAAGTTAGACTGCAAACTTTTATTAATACGACGTACATAAAGATAGTAAGCAGTATCCGCAACAGTAAAGAATATAGCATAGAAAATAGCTGGCCCGAAGTCTACGTGACGTCCACCAGACAAAAGATCTGTAATCCCACTAGATAAGGCATAAATTACTATGAGAAGAATAAAAAAGCCCTCCACGGCGAGCACCAGAGGTTCAAATTGCCAAAAACCGAATTGGAATCGCTTACTCGTTTCTCTAGCAACTAACTTAGCTGTCATAAGCATCATAATCTTAATAACAACATCAACGAAGGAGAATACCCCATCTAACAACACTGCACTAGATCCCGTTACAATCCCCATCACAGTGCCGCTCACCGCAACTAGCGCCATCAAAGCAACAGATTGCATTAATAGCTTTTGTTCAATAGAGCGTCTTGCTCCTAATATATCCATTAAGCCCCCCACTTTCTTAATTTGTACATTTTTTTATTATACACCAAGTGAATTGATGAGCAAAATCGCCCTGTTCAGTAATATAAACAGAAAAGCTATAAAACCTACTATAAATCATAATCCAAAGTTTATCTAACACCTCGGTCAGGTTCTAAAAGAAGCACCGAAAAGCAGCTAGTTTGAAGGGTATACAAACTAGCTGCTTTAAATATATCAGTATTTTTTTCTGTAAGATATAAACTTTACCCTTTTGGACTCGGAACTACGCGACCAGCTACATAGCGTTCAATAATATGACGATCATCCCCTACATATAGCCAGCGCTCTAAACGCTCTTCCAAAGAACGTTCATTTGGGTCAAATAAGGACGTATCATCGATAATAAGGGCATCTAACTCATAGCCTTTTTCAAAGCTTCCAACGTGGCCAAAAAATTGTCCACCACCCTTGGTAGCCATATAGAAGGCTTCACTCAAGGTAAGAGGTGCATAGTTTGGGTCTACTTCAGCCCATTTCATTTTCGATAGACCAATAGCTTCAGTAAGGACCTTTGCCATCGATACAATATGTCCACCAGAAATATCGGAGCCTAAACCAATTGGTATATTCCGCTCAATCAGCTTACGAATCGGTGCAATTCCGCTAGAAAGATTTACATTCGAATATGGACAATGAGATACCATGGTCTGCGTTTCAGCCATGCGATCCATTTCTACGTCACTCAAATGAATGCAATGGGCCATTACAGTTGGCACGGTACCCATCAAATGATGTTCATAGTACACATCTGTATAGTTTGACGACTCAGGATGTAATGATGCGACCCAATCAATTTCGCCGTGATTTTCCGACAAATGAGATTGAACAGGAACATCGTATTCTTTCGCTAATTTAGCAAGTCCTGTCATGAGTTCACTCGTACAAGATGGTACAAAGCGCGGTGTAATAATAGGTTTAACTAAAGGTCCAAATTGAGCTGATGTATCTAACCATACTTTAGTATCAGCTAATGATTGATTCGTTTCTTCAATCAAAAATTCCGGACTATTACGGTCCATGTTTACCTTACCCACATAAGCTGACAATCCTGCTTTTTGTAAAAGCTCCATCAACACCAATGTGCTGTCTTTATGGATTGTGCCAAACAAAATACTTCTCGTCGTACCATTGCGCCATAAATCGTGAACAAAGGCACCATATACTAGACGAGCATAGTCAGGATCAATAAATTTTGCCTCTTCAGGAAATGTATAAGTTTCAAGCCATGGTAACAGTTCCTTATCCATACCAAGTCCACGATTACAATATTGTGGTGCATGCGCATGGGTATCCACAAAACCAGGAATAATGAGATTATCACCGTAATCAACAACATCATACTCTGTATAAACTGTAGGAATACTTTCACCACAATGAACAACCACCCCATCTACAGCAATAACATAACCCTGTTGAATAGATACAAGTGCTGATGGATTCGGTGTATATAATATATTTCCTTTTAAAATAATCGTTGAATTCATATAACCTCCTCGCGTGATTAGAGCCCTAAAGTACTGCGCCCATATACTACGCTAGATTTTCGTTTAAAGACTATGCTATATGATTCATAGTATATGCTATTTAAATAGCAAAGTGAATGATGAACGCCACAGTCATGATGTACATAATAGGATGAATTTCATGATGACGACCTGTTGCCAATTTAATTAATGTATAAGAAATAAAACCAAAGGATAAACCTTGAGCAATACTAAATGTTAATGGCATAAGAAGAATTGTTAAGAACGCAGGCAATGCTTCCGTGAAATCAGTAAAATCAATATGCGTTACCTCACTCATCATAAATACGCCAATAGTAATCAGTACAGGTGCAGTCGCTTGTACCGGTACCAATAAGAACAATGGTGCAAAGAATAAAGATACCAAGTATAAAAGGCCAGTTACTACTGCCGTAAGACCTGTGCGACCACCATCAGCAACGGCTGCCGCACTTTCAATATAAGAAGTAACTGTAGAGGTACCTACAACGGCACCTGCTGCGGCACCAATAGACGTACATAGCAAGGCACGATTCAAACCTTCAAATTTCCCTTCTTCATTTACTAAGTTTGCTTTTCTCGTTACACCAATCAATGTACCGATATTATCGAACATATCCACAATAGTAATGGAGAAGATAATGGAGAAAAAGCCATACCCAATAGCACTCATTACATCAAGTTGACCAAATGTGTCTACTGGAAATGGTGGTACCAAGTTAAAGATATCCGAACTAGATATAGGAACCTTAGTCAAACCTAACACCATAGCCAAAATCGTAGTGAAGGCCATACCAATTAACAATCCACCCTTAACCTGCTTAGCTAATAAAATACTTGTAATAAACAAGCCTAACAATGTTAATAGTACTGCAGGATCTTTCATGTTCCCAAGGGTTACAAATGTAGCATTATCAGAAATAATTATATGAGCATTTTTAAAGCCAATGAAGGCAACGAATAAACCAATACCTACGCCAATAGAGGTTTTCAGCACTTGTGGAATACCATCTACTATTTTATTAAGAACTTTAGTAACTGTTAAAATAACAAAAACTGTACCGGAAATAAAAACGGCACCTAATGCAGTTTGCCAACTAAGGCCCATAGCACCACAAATGGTATACGAGAAAAATGCACTTAGGCCAAGTCCAGGTGCTACGATAACCGGAACATTAGCAACAAAACCTATTAGCATTGTCGCAAAGGCAGTTGTTAAAATTACAGCCGCTACAGCACTACCATGAGGCATTCCTGATACAGATAATAGATTGGGTATTACTGCCAGAATGTATACTGATGCAATAAACATTGTAATACCCGCAAAAATCTCAGTCTTTACTGATGTTCCATGTTTGGTTAACTTGAAAAACCGATCAAGACAACCATTGGCTTGATTACCTCTTTCATAATCCATTGAACTCATCGCACTTACCTCCTAAACTTTTAGAAATATAAATTTAGTTAAATAAAAAAACGGCTACAAGAGCATCATAAATAAGCTCTTGTAGCCGTAAATCTCGGTTCACGCTAGAGAGACTTGACCCATCCCGTCAAGGTTATACAAGGTATGTAGTAGTTCTATACAGTTAATCTATATCATCACATTCAGATTCGATAAAGCAAAGATAAATAAGAAAAACTTTATATGCATGAATTTATATCATATATATTATGTAAATACCACATCTCACACTTAGTATAAAATTATTTTTATACACTGTCAATAACAATTGATGAATAATCATAAACTATTTTTTTATCCTAGAAATTATTTTCTATAGACTTTATATCGTTAATTTTGTTATATACTTATAGACTGGTACAGGAGCTCAACATATTAACCACTCCATTAATCCATCGTATAAAATTACATATAGCATTCATGTTTCAATACATATTTAAAGGCAGTATCGTAGTAACAGGTTTAAAATGATTTTTATATGATACTAACTATTTCATAAATATATAAAAAGCTCCCTACTCAAAGAATAGGGAGCCTTAATAGTGTCGATTATTATTCTGCTTCTTCAGCTTCAAAATGCTTAGGAGCTTCTGGTTTCATCAACGGGAACAATAATACATCTCGAATAGATGCAGAGTCTGTTAAGAACATAACAAGACGGTCGATACCAACACCAAGACCAGCTGTTGGAGGCAAGCCGTACTCAAGAGCAGTAACGAAATCCTCATCCATACGATGAGCTTCATCGTCACCCGCTTCACGTTCTTTCAATTGATCCAAGAAACGTTGTTTTTGGTCGATTGGATCATTTAACTCGGAGAAGCCATTTGCCAATTCACGACCATAGATGAAAGCTTCAAAACGTTCTGTAGCCAATGGATTTTCACGACTTGCTTTAGCAAGTGGAGAAATCTCTTTAGGGTGACCATATACGATAGTTGGCTGAATCAAGTTTTCTTCTACATAATCTTCAAAGCAAAGATTTAAGATTTTACCAATACCATCATTTTCTGTGTATTCTACATTTAAGCGATCAGCAATAGCACGAGCTTCTTCTATAGTTGTGACTGCATCAAAATCTTCACCAGTGTATTTTTTTACACCTTCAGCCATTGTGATACGATTCCAAGGAGGAGTCAAATTAATTTCTGTACCTTGGTATGTAATTTCTTGTGTACCAAGTACTTCTTGAGCACAGTAGGACACAAGATTTTCTGTTAAGCGAATCGCATCCTCTACATCTCCATAGGCTTGGTATGATTCGATAGTAGTAAATTCTGGATTATGACGATTATCGATACCTTCGTTACGGAAGCAACGGTTCATTTCGAACACGCGGTCCATACCACCAACGATTAAACGTTTGAGATACAATTCTGGTGCAATACGCATGTAAATATCGATATCAAGCGCATTATGGTGAGTGATAAATGGACGTGCAGCAGCTCCACCAGGGATAGCATGCATCATCGGTGTTTCCACTTCCATGAAGCCATCACGCATCATGTATTCGCGAATCTTAGCAACGATTTGAGAGCGTTTTACAAATGTATCACGCACTTCAGGATTTACAATCAAATCAACATAACGTTGACGGTAACGAAGTTCTGTATCCTTTAATCCATGCCATTTTTCTGGTAGTGGACGTAAAGACTTAGATAACAATGTTAATTTGTTAACTTTAATGGTAACTTCACCGGTATGCGTTTTAAATACGTGACCTTCTATGCCGATGATATCACCGATATCAAGCATTTTAACGTATTTATAAGCCTCTTCGCCCAATACATCTTTACGGAAGTATACTTGAATATCACCAGATTTATCACGAATATTCGCAAATGCCGTTTTACCATGGGAACGGATTGTCATCAAACGACCTGCAATAACTACAGGCTGGCCATCATATTTCAAGAAGAAGTCTTCTTTAATATCTTTTGCGTAATCTTTTACGACAAAACGTTGTCCAAATGGGTAAATACCATCAGCTTCATATTCGGCTAATTTATCGCGGCGAATTTGCATTTGCTCATTCAGCTCTTCTTGTATATTTTTAATTTCTTCACTCATGTTATCGCCTCTTTGTCGGTAATTGTAAATTATTGGATTGCTAACACTTTGAATGTTACAGGACCATCTGGTGTGGAAACCTCTACTTCATCGCCCTTACGTTTACCCAAAATAGCTTTACCTACAGGAGATTCATTAGAGATACGATTGTTAAATGGATCCGCTTCAGAGGAACCAACGATAACATATTCCAATTCATCGTTGTACATAGTGTCAAGTACAGTAACTTTACTACCTACAGATACAACGTCACCTTTTACAGATTCATCGATGATCTTCGCAGTGTTAATCTTATTCTCTAACTCTACAATATGACCTTCAATAAAAGCTTGTTCATTTTTTGCATCATCATATTCAGAGTTTTCACTGATATCGCCATATTCAATAGCAGTTTTAATACGTTCTGATACTTCAATACGGCGTACAGATTTATAGTACGCTAATTCTTCTTCTAACTTCTTTAAACCTTCGGCGGTGAGTAATGTTTCTTTTACGTCTGCCATGGGTACCCCACTCTTTCTACATATAAATAATAAGAAAAAGTGTCATAATAAGATGACACCTTATCTCTTGTTTCTAAATTATCTCAATCATTATATAAAAATACTATTTATTTGTCAATCTGACTACCCTTCGAACAGTATTTTGCGATATGATTCTAGCTCATTGTGAAAGCTCGTTACAGTATGAATTGTATTCACTCGATTGCGCCAATATGCAGATTCCGGAAGTCCCTTCATATACCAGCCCGCATGAGTGCGTATCTCCTTAACGGCCATACTTTCACCCTTGTATTGGCATAACAAGTCAAAATGCTTTAATAACATATCTAGACGCTCTATATCGGTCGGTGCAGGTAACACTTCACCAGTAGCTAGATAGTGGTGAATGCGATCAAAGATCCAAGGGTTCCCTTGTGCCCCACGACCTATCATTACAGCGTCACAGCCTGTTTCATCAAGCATTTGCTTAGCATCTTCAGGCTCCACAATATCACCATTGCCAAGTACAGGTACAGATACCGCTTCTTTCACAGCCTTAATATAAGACCAGTCCGCATGTCCACTATACATTTGCTCCTTTGTACGACCATGTACAGCAATAGCAGCCACACCTGTAGACTCAATGCGCTTTGCAAAATCCACGACATTGATAGAGTCACTATCCCAACCAATACGCATTTTTACAGTAACCGGTACATCAACAGCCTCAACAGCGGCTTCTGCAACACGAGCCGCTAGATCAGGATTTTTCATAAGTGCCGAACCATCGCCAGAGGTAACTACCTTTTTTACAGGACAGCCCATGTTTATATCTACAATATCGGCACCCGCATCGGCCACAACCTTAGCCCCCAAAGCGATTGCTTCTGGATTAGAGCCAAAAATTTGCATGGATACAGGACGTTCTGCCTCTTCAATGCGCAATAATTCATGAGTACGTTCATTCTTATATTTAATGCCCATAGCACTGACCATTTCGGTACATACCAAGGCTGCACCATGTTTTTTAGCCAGTAGTCGATACGCAATATCGCTAACCCCTGCCATAGGCGCTAATATGGCTTGACCATCAATTTTGACAGCCCCAATTTGCCACTGTTTATTATTCATATAATTCTATTTCCCTTAATAAAAAAGGTACAGCATAAGCTGTACCCGAATGTACACTACTTCGTTACATATACGTAACTATATTATAGTAGCATTATTTATTTCTTTCGTAAATAAGGCGTAAGCCTTCTAATGTAAGCATAGGTTCTACATGGTCAATGCAGTCTGTAGCACTGCTAATAAGCTGTGCCAAACCACCTGTAGCCACTACAGTTACATGATTTCCCATTTCCGCTTTCATACGAGACACGAGGCCTTCTACTTGACCTACATAACCGTAGAACATACCAGATTGCATAGAAGACACCGTATTCCGGCAAATGACTTGCCCAGGGTCTCTCACATCGATACGAGGTAATTTGGCCGCCCGTTGGAATAAAGCCTCTGCAGAAATTGTTACCCCTGGAGTAATAACCCCGCCCATATAATCGCCATTACCTTGTACCGCACAATAAGTTGTAGCCGTACCAAAATCGATGATAATTAAATCGCCCTTATAAAGCTCATGTGCTGCTACAGCATTTACAATACGGTCAGCCCCTACTTCACGAGGATTATCATACTTAATAGCGATGCCAGTTTTAGTACCTGGACCTACAATAAGAGGATTTACATTAAAGTAGCGCAAACACACGCGCTCTAATGTAGGCATTAATGGTGGTACAACCGAGGAAATAATGATAGCATTAATATCTTTTACATCAACCTTACGGTCGTGAAAGAATAAGTTCATCATCAGCATGCCATATTCATCGGTGGTACGGACCCGATCTGTGGAAATACGCCAGTGACCCACAAGTTCTGTCTTGTCGTATACACCGAGAACAATATTGGTGTTTCCCACATCAATTACTAATAACATTAATGCCTCCTATTTACGTGGACGAATTGATACGTCCCCTGCCACAATACGTTTAATTGTCCCATCTGAGATTCTTACTAATAAATTACCATCTTCATCAATATCTGTAGCTACCCCTTCATAGGTATTGCCAGGAGCACGCACTTCAATTTCTTCACCGAGCGTAACAGATAATTGCCTCCATTCATTAAGGGTTTCTTCAAAGCCGCTATCGAGCACTTCATAATATTGATGTTCTAATTCTTCTAATATAAGTCTAAATGCTTCTGTGCGCTCAATATCAATATCTTCCATCGCAAGGGATGTAGCAATTAATTTCAACTCTTCTGGTAATTCTTCTTGTTTTGTTTTTACGTTGACCCCAATGCCCATTACAATATGAGAAATTTCTTCCATAGAACCAGACATTTCTGTCAAAATACCTACTAGCTTACGACCATTCACAAGAATATCATTAGGCCACTTTATCCCCGCATCGGTGAGCCCCATCTTATGAAATGCCTTCGTCAAAGCTACAGCAGCCATCAAAGTACACTTTGGAGCCTCTACAGGTGGAAAATCAGGCCGTAAAATCAAGCTAAACCACAAGCCTTTGCCAAATGGAGAATACCAACCGCGAGATAAACGCCCACGACCAGCAGCCTGTTCCTCAGTAACCACAACCGTACCTTCTTCTGCACCTTGTTGAGCTAAACGACGAGCTTCTAAGTTCGTAGACTCCGTGGTATCCATATAAACATATCGTTTACCAAATACATCTGTTTTTAAGATTTGTTTCATTGCCAAGGGGCTCAACAAATCAGGTTCTTCCAATAATCGATACCCTCTCTTGGTATAAGATTCAATTTTGTAGCCTTTTTGACGTAACGCCTTGATATGTTTCCAAATAGCTGTGCGCGAAACATGGCAGGCTTCGGACATATCTTGTCCCGATACGAAACTACCTTGGTTTTGTCTCAAGAATTCTAGCACTTCATCACGCATAGTTTAGAGCCCCTTTCTTTGTCAACCTAGGTTTACAATTCGATTGTACAAGTGTACCTTGTAAAATGCAAGGATTATTTAAAATAATTAATGTTATAATGTATATAGTATAAAGGTATACATAAAAAAATAGATAACAATAATGCTATCTATTATCCTTCGGAGAGATATATGAAACAGTTTACATTAGAAGAGAAAAATCAAGTTTTAGAGAACCCTTTTATCCATATTCATCGAAAACTGGATGTACTACTCAATATAGGGAAGTTACTAATGGAATGTGGGGCAAATACAAATCGAATCATTGAGGAAATGCTAAAAGCCGCAACATTTATGGGAATTCCTCATGATTACTTAAATATCCATATTTCATATACCACTATTATGGTCAATCTATTACACAAAGAACGATCCATAACAGTCTTCAGAAAAACACCAGTTCATATTCCGAATATGGCTATGATCAATGCCGTATCAAAGCTCACATGGCGCGCCTTTGAGCGACATTACTCACTAACGACCTATGAACGACTAATTGCCAAACTGGATACAACTATACCAACGTATCCAAACTGGATAAAAGGACTAGCTTGTGCACTAGGTTCGGCAGGTCTTGCATACCTTTACAGTGGCGATATTATCGCATTCATCGTTACCATCATATGTTCTAGTATTGGTTATTTTACGCGCACCCTATCAGGCAGATTAGGGCTTAATGAATATGTAGGAATCGCATTAGGCGGATTTGGTGCCATGATATCGGCTTACGCTTTTTATAGTCATGTAAATAATGAATCCTTACTATATGTACTCGTTTGCTGTACCTTGTTCATGATTCCTGGGGTACCATTGATCAATTGTGTCATCGATATCATTAATAATCATATTTTATCGGGTATGACACGCGCTATTAGAACATTACTCATCGTGGGTAGCATGACTTTAGGTATGGCCATGGCACTCTACTTTAGCCCTGCACCAGCATTTAATTTTGTTGATATTAAACCTCATGTTATTTCCATTGAGCAAGTTATCGGTTCTTTTACAGCTGCAGCTGCTTTTGCGGTACTTTTTAATGCTCCTGTCAGACTATTAGTATCCATTGGTATTGGTGGCGTACTATGTGTATGTATTCGCAATATACTATCCGTAGAATTAGGATTTTCTACACCAGGTGCTACCTTTATTGGTGCTGCCATTATGAGTATTATTTTTGTAAAAGTTTCTACTTGGTTAAAAACATCTAGCACTATCATTATCGTGCCGTCTGCCATCGCATTAATGCCCGGTATACTGTACTACCGATTTCTCTTCGACATGTTACACATCAATGCATTAAATGATGCTAGTCTAATCCTTATGATACAAAATGGTGTAACTGGCACATTTACAACTATAGCTATAGCAATCGGTGTAGCTATACCAAATGTTTTGGCACAAAAATATTTGCAAAAACTAAAAGAACAACGCATGACAGAACTTCTTGCCACACGTCATATAAACGATGGACAGTAAAAAAGAGCTAGCCTTCTAAAAAGGCTAGCTCTTTTTCATTTGGACAAAATCCATTATTTAATTTCATTAGATGATGCTTCACTAGGATCTGCTACAGTACTAGTTATTTCTTTAGCATCAACACTCTCTGGTACTACGCTACCTTCTACTTCAGAAGCTACTTTAGGCTCCTCAGCTTCAGGTTCTTTTGTTGTACCATATTTGTAAAGATTATCTACCGCTTTCGCATCGATTGTTTCCTCTTCTAACAAAGCATTTGCCATGTCATGTAAGAATTTTTCATTATCGCTAAGAAGTTTTGTTACATCTTTATAAGCTTCTTCTACGATACGATGAATTTCAGAGTCGATTTTCGCAGCGATTTCTTCACTATAGTTGCGCTCATGGCCTAGGTTTTTTCCTAAGAAGATTTGTTCTTGTTGTTCACCAAACACGATAGGACCAAGCTCATCGCTCATCCCCCAACGCGTTACCATAGCGCGAGCAGTATTAGTTACACTTTGAAGGTCCCCAGAAGCGCCTGTACTGATTTCATCTAAAATCAAGGCTTCTGCAATTCGACCACCAAGAGCAACTCGAATATCTGCTAATAATTGAGATTTTGTTTTGTAGTTTTGTTCCTCAGTAGGAAGCATCATAGTGTAGCCACCAGCTGCACCACGAGGAATAATCGTTACTTTATGAACAGGATCTGCATGAGGCAATAGATGTGCCACGATAGCATGACCAGATTCATGGTATGCTGTCAATTTACGATCCTTATCGCTCACAATATGACTGCGGCGTTCAGGTCCCATACTAACTTTTTCACTGGCTTCTTCAACTTCAGCCATAGTAATTACTTTTTTGTTAAGACGAGCCGCCAAAAGAGCTGCTTCATTTAACAAATTGCTCAAGTCTGCACCAGTAAAGCCTGGAGTTTTCTTCGCAATTATTTTCAAGTCTACATCATCAGCCAAAGGCTTATTACGAGCATGAACTTTCAAAATTGCTTCACGGCCGCGTAGGTCTGGACGACCTACAATAACTTGACGGTCAAAACGACCTGGACGTAAAAGTGCAGGATCTAGAATATCTGGGCGGTTTGTTGCAGCGATAGTAATAATACCTTCGTTGGCACCAAAGCCATCCATTTCAACGAGCAATTGGTTTAATGTTTGTTCACGTTCATCGTGACCACCACCAAGGCCGGCACCACGTTGGCGACCAACCGCATCAATTTCGTCTATAAAGATGATACATGGGGCGTTCTTTTTCGCTTGTGTGAAAAGATCACGCACACGAGAAGCACCAACACCAACGAACATCTCTACAAAGTCAGAACCAGAAATCGTAAAGAATGGTACCCCTGCTTCACCAGCAACAGCTTTAGCAAGTAATGTTTTGCCTGTACCTGGAGGTCCTGCCAATAATACACCTTTCGGAATTTTAGCACCGATAGTTGTAAATTTGCCTGGATCCTTTAAGAACTCTACTACTTCTTCTAATTCTTGTTTTGCTTCTTCAGCGCCAGCTACATCTTTGAAGCTAACCTTTACATTGCCTTCACCCATCAATTTAGCACGGCTTTTACCAAAGTTCATCACTCGGCCACCGCCACCTTGCGTTTGTTGCATGATGAAGAAGAATAATACTACCAAGATGATAATCGGAATAGCAGAACCTAACAAGCTCATCCACCAAGCAGGTTGCTCAGGTGGAGCTGCAGTAATTTCTACACCATTATCTTGTAAAGTTTTGATTAATGTTTCATCAGTTGGCGCATAAGAATTGAATTCTGTTCCATTTTTTAGTTTACCTTTAATACCATGATCATTGGTAATCGTTACGGACTCAACCTTTTTCTGTTGTACTTGTTGAATAAATCCTGTATAACTGAGTTCAGATTTATTCGCACTTTGACCAGAGAAAGCGTCAATGGCGATAACGAAAGCGGCAATGATAAGTAAATAAAGGACGATATTTTTAGTAAATCGACCCAAAATATTACCCCTTTCAATAATAGTTTAGTGGCATAAACGAATTGAGTACATCTCGTTGAGAGATGCACTCATATATTATATCATATTTTTAATCTTGATACATTTCTTCCTTTAAAATACCTATATAAGGTAAGTGTCGATATTTTTCTGCATAGTCTAAACCATAGCCGATAACAAAGTAGTCAGGAATGACAAAGCCTACATAGTCTACTTCTACATCCATTTTACGGCGTTCAGGCTTATTCAATAACGCTGCAAGGCGTACACTTTTAGCTCCACGGGCATGTAAATTTTCTAGCAAGTAATGTAATGTTGTACCCGTATCTACAATATCTTCTACAACGAGTACATGCTTTCCTTCTACAGAGCGATCCAAATCTTTTAAAATTCGAACTACCCCTGTACTTGTTGTACCGCTGCCATAGCTAGAGCAAGAAATAAAATCGAAGCTTACATCCACATTCTCATCGATAGAACGAGCTAAATCTGTAAAAAAAACGATAGCACCTTTCAATACCCCTACGAGAACTACGGATTCCCCTTTATAGTCAGCACTGATTTGATGACCTAATTCAGCCACACGTGCCTTTAATTGTTCCTCTGTATATAAAATATCTTTTGCATCTTGATGCATCTATATGACCTCCGCAATTCATATTAATGTTTGCAATATACTTTTATTGTATCACATTGAGCACTTACTTTTATACTTTTTATATTGAAAGTTTTCTTTTCCCCAGTGTTAACAATGTCGAGTAATTGCTCTTGATGAGCAGTGGTAAGCTTGATTTCAGGATCAAAGATGCTCACCAGTCTTTGCCACAATCGACGTTGGATAGCCAACGGCTTCTTACGTAACCCCCTACGAGATATAAACGCGCCCTCATCAGAGATAGTTACTAACTCATCAAACGCCATATCCGTTAAATTAGAAATAAGAGAAATGTCTTCGCGTACAGAAGCCCCTAGCCTTACTATAGCATCGATAACGATAGGATTAATGGCTTTTAACTCAGGTATAATGCGATGACGAATTCTATTTCTTTGATATCGCACATCCTCATTTGTACTATCTATACAGTAAGAAATATCTTTCTCTTTTAAATATAGAAGTAATTCTTCTTTTGTGACATCTAACAGAGGTCTTACTACTGGAACAATATAATCATTACTAACAACGGCCATGCCTGTCAAACCATTAAGTCCAGTCCCTCTAATAAGATGTGCTAAAATTGATTCTGCTTGGTCATCTTTATGATGAGCTACTGCAATATAGTCATACCCCTCAGACTGTGCTATACCGGTTAGCCATTGATACCGAACTTGGCGGCCTATAGTTTCCTCTGATAGCTTTTGAGCTTGACTCAATTTAGGCACGTCAAAGACAGCCGTATAAAATGGCAGTCCTAGCACGTCCGCTTGATTTCGTAACCATAGGACCTCATCCTTACTTTCAAGACGAATACAATGATCTACGATAGCAACTCCAAGCTCATATACTGTATGGCGATGTGTAGCAATATCTTGCAATAAATGCAATAAAGCCATCGAATCAGGACCACCAGAACAAGCTACCAAGATACGACAATTCTCAGGAAATATATCATGTAATTTTAAAGTGTGATTAACGGTTCGAATGAGTGCTTTCACATTCACGGGCCATCGCCTCCATACCATCTTGGTCGCTCACAAATACATGAGGGACCTCATAGGAATCCATAAAGGACGTTAAAATCTCTGCCCCAGCAACAATAATGTCGGCACGCCCAGCGGGTAAACCTTTTACTTGTAGTCTCTCATCACGACTCATATACCGCAATTTCATAATAATGCCTTCCACTGTTTCACGGCTCAATTTATGACCTTGTACCTTTGTGCCATCATAATGGTCTAAACCTAAATCAATAGCAGCCAAGGTTGTTAGGGTTCCTCCAATACCGATAAATTCACCAAATTCACCTTCAATCCTCATCGGGTCCCAAAGAAAACGAGTTTCCTCCCACACTCGTTGAGGCCCTTCGTCAGATATAGATTGAAGGCGTACCGCTCCCACAGGATAAGAACGACTCCAGTACACTCCGTCCTTGTTACCTAATGCAAGTTCTGTACTACCTCCACCAATATCGATGGTCGTATAATGACGTCCATCCTTTAATTGATCTCCTAACGCACCATTAAAACCATAAATAGCCTCCTCAGCACCAGATAAAATTCGCCACTCCATAGGACAGTATTCATTAATACGTTCCATAAATGCAAGTCCATTGGCTGCTTCACGAACAGCACTCGTCGCAAAACCAAAGCAATAGTCAGCACCGTATTCATTTGCTATTTTTTGTATATCCGTAAAGGCTTGATAGGATGCTTCCATGGATTCAGCTCGCAAGGTACCATCTGTATTTCGTTGACCTAAACGGGTAGTCCACAACTGCTTAGGCTCATAACGCCACTCATTATTCTCATAGGTAGCCAATAATAAACGCACCGAATTAGAGCCAATATCGATAATTGCTAACTTCATAATTGCTCCTTACATATAAATGATTTTCCCTAATACTATTATAGCGTTAATACTCTATACATAAGTAAAGAGATGGCTAGATGCCATCTCTCACTATTAATCTCGACGACCACCTCGGCCTCCGCGTTTTCCTTCGGTATTGCGTTTTAAATCGTGTAATCGTTCATTGCTATCGCGCAAGAATGATTTCATCTTCGCTTCGAAAGACTCTATGCTTTGTTTCGATTGAACACGATGAGGACGTTTTTCTTCGTCCATCCCCTCTTTAGGTTGTGTTTGACGAATGGAAAGTCCTATTTTATTACCATCAATAGATAAAACCTTAACCTTTACTGGATCCTCAACCTTTAAAAGGGTATTAATATCTTCGATATATCCATGAGCTACTTCAGAAATATGAACTAACCCTGTTTGCTTTTCTCCTAAATCAACAAATACGCCGAATTTTGTAATACCTGATACGGTACCATCAATAATGTTACCAACTTCGATTGCCATGCAACCTCCTAATTAATGCGGAAACCTTAAACTACAAACTGATGCAAAGAAAAAATAATAGAATACACTCTATTTTACATATGGTACTTCACCAGGCTTTACCAATCCTAACTCCTCACGAGCAACCCCTTCTATGGTCTTTGGATCTTGTAACCTAGCCTTTTCCTGTTCTAACTCTTCATTTCGCTGCTGTAACTCTTGCAATTGTTGCTCTATATGTTGTTTTTCTTGATATACAGCCACCAAGCGATAAGCCTGCCCTAACAGTAACAGCACCATAATCCCTATGCCAATTCGCTTGATCCACATGAGGATAATACGCTGGTCCTGTGCTTTGCGATTAGGACGAACCCGTTTGCGTGGCCTTTTTGGGCGTTGTACATCCATAGTGTCCTGAGTCATAATGTCCCCCAAATATTCATCATCTGTATACTGTCATTTTTAGATTATACCACATAACAGAGCTTGGGACTAAAGAAAATTACAGATATTTCTCATTAAGAACGGTAACATAAATCCGTATAAATTTAAAACTCCATATGCAATGTAAACTTTCTATATACAAAAGTAAATATCCACTTACATAGCCTCAGCCTTTGCAACATGTTCACGAATGACAGCACAAGAAGCTTTAAATAAAGCTAGCTCTTCATTAGTTAGTTGCAGTTCAAAAACATCTTCGATACCATCTTTACCAATAACAGCAGGAGTAGATGCAAATATTCCTTCTTCTCCATATTGTCCATTTAAATAACAGGAGCAAGGCAATACCTTCTTTTCATCATGGAATACGGCGCGAATCAATTCTGTGGTAGCACTCGCAATACCAAACTCCGTAGAGCCTTTACCAGCTAGTACATGATAGCCACCAATTTTAACATCATCTAGTACTTTTGTATGATCAAGTTTAGGAAATCTATGAGGTAGCTCTCGATATAATTCTAAAAGTGGTTTACCTTGTACACAGACATGGGACCACGGCACCATGGCACTACCTCCATGTTCACCTAAACAGTAGGCCGTAATAGAGCGATTACTAATAGTAAAGATATGAGCTAATTCTTTTTGCAATCTAGCTGAATCTAGAGCGGTTCCCGTTGAAATAATACGCTTAGGATTCCACTCAAGATGTTTACATAAATAGGTAGCTACTACATCAGCAGGATTAGAAATGGAAATGATGAAACCTTGAAAAGAAGACTGCTTAATACGTGGAATAACGTCTTCTAGTACAGCCACTGTTTCACCAAGGCTCTCAAGGCGATCCTGATACAAATTCGGCAAAGGCCCCGCACTAAAAACGAGGATATCACAATCTCCACATTCTTCAATAGGACCTGATGTAGCAGTTACTTGATGTGGAATATAGCTAACGGCATCATTAATATCCATAGCTTGCGCCTGAGCTTTTTTCTCGTCAATATCCATCAAATATAATTCATCAACCTCACCTTGCAAGGCTAAAGAAAATGCCACATGAGAGCCTACATGGCCAGTGCCAATAATACCTACCTTACGTAACTTCATAAGAGCCTCCATACCTTAGCATAAAACGATAGCATATCCTCAAATGCCAATTATTTAAATCACGTATATCTGTATATGATTTATCTTAATAGAATCATAACTCATTTAAATTCATCTCATCCAAATTGAGTGGGAACAAATCTTTTCCTTCCATCGCTTGAGGAGATTTTTCTAAATATTGTTTACGCATGGACCATAAAATATCCAAATCTGTAGGATCCAATTTTGATAATGCATATATCATAGTAAAGTCAGAACCATAGTGCCCACGTAAGCTATCAGGTACACCCTTAGAGCCTTCACCACTAATGCGGTTATTAAAGAACCCTTGGATACGACGATTACCTAAATCTATAATAATAAAACCTGATCCATCATACACATATAATGTATGATTAACACGTTTTAATGCACGTACTGTATTCGTAATAAAATACTGGTCCTTCAAATCAATGAGGGACGACTCATAACCAGAATGGTAAAAGTCACCATAATAATGGGCCCCTCCATCAGTAGACTCCAACAAGCCTTTAAATTCTTTTTGCTCTTCAGCACTGAAATCGGATAAAGATTTTAGCTTTGTTATATTCCGTAAACCTCGTTGGTAATCATCCGATTTAGTTGGCTCTATATGTTGCCCCCTAAAGGTTATTGGCATTAAACGAAGTGCATTATCAGATAAATTATAAATCCCTAGTCCTTCATAACCTAAGAAATACACTTGTGATCCACTAGTCTTCATAGCTAATATTCGTTTTGAAATAATGGCATCACTAGAATTAACCAGTGTATGCGCTTCTGGATCAATACGTACTGTTTTACTATCATAATTTGCTCCTACAGCAAGCCAGTAAGATATCCCCATTATAATAAGTGCCAGTACAAATAATCCAATACGTTTTATATTCATCTACGCTCTCCACGACTTTCCAATCATAAAACGTAAAAGCATGCGTACAATATGTATCGTGTTTACAGTGTATCTAACATTAGATTATATACGATTCTAGCTTATGCACCCAATTGAGCTAATCGGTCAGCAATCTTAGTCCCTTTATATGTGAATGTTGGTAATAGCTGAGATAGCGGTTCTAGTACAAAATTACGATTCCAAAAATGAGGATGCGGTATCACAAGACTCTCATCACACAAAGAAATCATCTTTCCCTCTATATCGTACACTAAAATAATATCCAAATCTAATGTGCGAGGTCCCCAATGAATCAAACGTTTGCGGCCGGCCCCTTTTTCAAGATATTGAATTAGACCGAGCATTTGATGAGGATCTAAAGTACTTTCACAAAACCACATGCCATTAACAAATGTATCTTGCTCCGTATATCCCCACGGCTCAGTTTCAATAAGCGTAGAACTAATCACCTTAGAAACAGCTTCATGTTGCTGCAATGACTGAAAGGCAGAATGAATGTAGCCTTTCTTGTCCCCCATATTGGAGCCTACACTGATGTAATAGGTATACATCAAACTTGTCCCCTTGTAGTTACAACCTCAACATAATCTAAAATTCCTGCAATTGGTACAGATGGCTTCCGCACCGTTACAGATAAACCTACGATACCTTGGTAATGTTGATACAAGGAATCTGCAATAAGCGCCCCCAAGCGCTCCAATAGATTACGTTTCTCACCAGTCATAACAGATTCTACAATTTCATATACTTCTACATAATTGATAGAGTCCTCTAGCAGATCACTTTGACCAGCCTTGGTAAGATCTGTTGTGATTTCCACATCTACAAAAAATCGTTGACCTTGTGCTTGTTCAGATTCCAAGTTCCCATGGTATCCATAGAAGGCCATATTTTTCAAAACGATTTTATCCATTATTCACCTCGTAATAGGCCATCTGCGACTGCTAAAGCACGCTTATGCATCTTCACGTTGTGAACACGCACCATATCAACGCCTTGGAATACACCTGTAATACAAGCGGCTACAGTGCCTTCATCGCGTTCTTCTGGTGGCAAACCGCCCAACATAGACCCGATAAAACCCTTACGGCTAGGTGCCAACAAAATTGGATATTCATGAGCTGTTAACTCACCTAATCGCTGCATAACTTCAATATTTTGTTCTTCTGTTTTACCGAAGAAGCCAATACCTGGGTCGAGCCAGATTTGTTGAGGTGTAACCCCCTCTTTTAACGCTTTATCGATAGCGCAGAAGAAGAATGCTTTCATATCCTCAATAATATCGCCATAGTTTGTATCATTACTATTGTGCATGATAATAACAGGCACCTTGAAGTTAGCTGCTACCGCCGCCATATCAGGATCATAATGTAGTCCCCATACGTCATTTAAAATATGCGCCCCTTTAGAGAAGGCATATTCAGCGGTTTTAGCATGATATGTATCGATAGATACGGGAACTGTAGATGCATGTAATACAGGATCTATTAATAGAGACAAACGCTCAATTTCTTCGTCTGCTGTCAATGGTGTAGAACCTGGGCGTGTAGATTCAACGCCTAAATCAATAATGTCCGCACCATCTTCAATCATTTGTTTTACATGCGCTGCTGCTGTCTCTGGTGTGTTAAATAGACCGCCATCAGAGAAGGAGTCAGGTGTACCATTGAGTATACCCATGATAAGGGTACGATCGCACAAAGATAAACTTTTGCCATCATTCCATGTATAATTTCTACGTTTAAACATTTGCCTGTCCTCCACCTAACATTGCCAACGCTTCATCTCTTAATGTGCCTTTTTCGGCCAATACGCCTCGGCTTTCTAATGTAATAACCTTTGAATCTTGCTGCATGGTACCTTTGATGAGCATACACAACTGAGTCGATGTAATGCGTACAAATACGCCATGAGCAGATAAATCATTCATAATAGCATCTGCCAATTCAGATGCTAACCGCTCTTGTAATTGCGGTCTACGGCTAAGAATATTAACAATATCTTGGAACTTGCTAAGCCCTGCAACACACCCATCCTTAGGTTGGTACACAATGTCTACAGTCCCAAAGAAAGGTAATAAATGGTGCTCGCACATGGAATAAAACGGAATCCCTGTAACTGCCACAAGACCTTTATAGTCTGTGCTAAAGGTTTCTCCCCATGCAGATTTTGTATCTAATCCTACACCGCTGAATAATTCACTATATAATTCTGTTACACGACTTGGTGTCTTCTCTAACTCTGGTGCCTCTGTATCAACAGATAAAGCCTCTAAGAATTGCTTTATCCCGTCCTTTGCACGTTGATTCATCGGTCCTCCTAAACGATTTTTGTCGTCCAATCCTCAATATTCCAAATATCCGTAACCCAACCTTGATAGAATTCAGGTTCGTGACTTACTAGTACAATAGTACCTTTGAAATCACGCAATGCACGGCTCAACTCTTCCTTCGCATATACGTCTAAATGGTTAGTCGGTTCGTCTAAAACCAACACATTGTACTTATTCTGCATGAGTTTGCATAGGCGAACCTTAGCATTCTCACCACCAGATAATACACGCATTTGAGATGTAATATGTTCATTCGTAAGGCCACAACGAGCAAGGGCTGCACGCACCTCTGCATTGGTCATAGCCGGATATTCATTCCAAATATAATCTAGCGCTGTTTCAGAGTTAGATGGTGTATCCTCTTGAGCAAAATAGCCAACTTGTAAGAACTCACCTTTTACCAACTCACCACTCACAGGTTTTAATAAACCTAGAATAGTTTTTAACAACGTTGTTTTGCCTAAACCATTGACGCCGCGAATGGCGATTTTTTTATTTCTTTCAATTTGAAAGTCTACTGGTCTTGTTAATGGTTCATCATAACCTAATTGCAGTCCGAAAGCCTCTACGATAAAGCGACTTGGTGTACGGCCTTCTTTAAAGCCAAAAGTGGGCTTGATATACTCTTTTGGCTTTTCTAGAATTTCCATCTTTTCTAAGCGCTTTGCTCGAGAATTTGCCATACCACGTGTTGCAACGCGCGCTTTATTGCGCTGAATAAAGTCTTCCATACGCTCAATCTCTTGCTGTTGACGTTCATACGCCTTAGCTGCTTGCGCTTTTTTCACCTCGTAAGCAGCTTGGAACTGATGATAATCACCAGTATAACGCGTAAGCACCGCTTGTTCGATATGGTAAATAACATTGACTACGGAGTTTAAAAACTCCATATCATGAGAAATCAAGATAAAGGCATTTTCATAATTTTGCAAATAGTTTTGCAACCACTGAATATGCTCCACATCAAGATAGTTTGTCGGTTCGTCTAAGAGCAAAATAGTCGGTTTCTCTAGTAATAGTTTTGTGAGCAAAACCTTGGTACGTTGACCACCGCTGAGCTCTGTTACATCTCTATCTAAGCCGATATCCATAAGTCCCAATCCGGCAGCGGTACGCTCAATAACCGCATCAATTTCATAGAACCCACGTTGCTCAAGAATTTCTTGCCATTCCCCTACCTGTTCAAGTAGCTTATTCATTTCATCTTCGGATACATCACCCATACGATTATACGCATCGTTAATGTTTTGCTCCATGACGAACAAATCATCAAAAGCACGTTGTAATACATCACGGATGGTCATACCTTTTTCAAGAACAGCATGTTGATCCAAATACCCAACAGTTACCTGATTGGACCATTCAATTTTCCCCTCATCAGGTGGCAATTTACCTGTAATGATATTAAGAAACGTAGACTTACCTTCACCATTTGCACCAATGAGGCCTACATGTTCACCTTTTAGCAAACGGAATGATGCATCATCTAAAATTTGTCGTGCTCCAAAACCATGAGTTACATTTGAAACGGTTAAAACACTCATATCTATCTCCACCGGAATAAAAGCCGTCTTGTTGAAGACGGCTTATTTCATACTTACTTAAATATTATATCTATTGTACCTTTTTGACCTCTATATGTCAAAAATTGAACTTACTTACACATCGCATAACGCAAGGCTACAACAGCCATAATCTTAGCACCCTTAATCGCTTGGTCTAACCCATAGTCAGATCCAGCAGCACAAGTAAATTCTGGCGTATGCACTTCTAAACCTAATCCAATCTGCAAGGTAGGCTGTGCTGTTGGTACTTCGTAAGACACATTACCTACATCAGTGCTACCATCCGCCTCATCATCAGGCAATATTCGTGGGCTTTCACCAAATTCAGTCATCACATCTTTAAAGAGATTTAATAACTGTTTATCTTGACGCATATCCTTAAAGAGTGGCTCATAGTGATGCATCTCAACTTGAGCTCCATAGGATGAACCGATTTCTTGGGCTGCCTCTTTAATAGCCGGCAAAATAATACCTTCTAAATCATCCACTGTACTACCACGAACAGTCATACGAATCGTAGCCTTTGGTGTAACCACATTTGGTGCCGTACCTGCCTCTGTAAAGATGGCACCTACAATAGCACCTTTAGGAAAGGTCTTTTTTAAATCTTTTACCCTTTGATATAAGTCTACCGCACAATCTAAGGCATTGATTCCTGAGTCTGTTAAAGATGCAATATGACAAGAACGTCCATGGAACGTAACCTCTAGAGGATGTGTCGCCAAGGATGTACCTCCTACCTCATTTTCTCCACCTGGATGAATGATAAGTGCTGCCTCATAGCCTTTAAAAAGACCGGCTTCTGCCATATATACCTTACCACCAATAGTTTCCTCTGCAGGGCACCCAAAGAATGTTGTACCCCAATCCTGTGGTGCACTTTGACTAAAAGCAACAGCAGCACCTAAGCTCATCATAGCAATAAGGTTATGACCACAGCCGTGGCCTAGTTCCGGTAACGCATCATATTCACCTAAGAAGGCTATTTTATGCCGTGCAGTACCGTTATAGTCGCCCCGTAACGCTGTTTGTAACTCTGGCCGATTAGTTAGACTTACATGAGATATAAAATTATGTGTTTCTAAGAATTGGTGAATTACCTTTACTGCTTTATGCTCATTCAAGCCCAATTCAGGATTATCGTGTAAATATATGGAAACTGCACGCAATTCCCATGCCATACTATCTATGATGGCACAGGCGCGAGCCTCTCGTTCTTGTAGTGTCATAACTCCCCTTGTTATTATCTAATATCTTATTACCTATTATCTTATTACCTATTATTTTATTACCTAATATCACGGTAACTACTATTTTTATCTAATATCTATTTGTCTATTAAGTAAAATCGTTCATCCAAAAGCTCTTAACTATTTCGTATAAGGATGAACGATGATGGTATTAGAAATATATCTAAAGCTAATCGTCGCTCCTAGCGGTAATGTTTGATGTGGCGCCCCATGTCCCGTTGGCACATAGCATACAAAAGGATCTGGTAATTTTGGATTTCTATTTTCCTCCATATAGCGCAATGCTTCATAACCTAAATCGTAATCACGCTCATCTTCATCTCCTTCACAATCTGTAAAGGTACCAATGACTAAGCCTTTAATACGGCTCAACAAACCGCTGAGTCGAAATTGTTGTAACATGCGATCCAGCTTATAAGGAGCCTCCCCGACATCTTCAATAAATAGTAAGGTATCTTCCCATGATTCATTCTCTAAAAAATAAGGCGTTCCCGATAACATGGATAACATCGTCATATTACCACCTCGTAAAATACCCTCACCAAGTTCTGTGCCAATCGCACCTCGGGGAGGCTCTGGCAAGGGTTCTATAACTTTTAATTTGCCTTCTAAAGCATTAAATAGCGTATCAATATCTGACTTACGGTCTAATTTAAAATCTACCCCCATAGGTCCATGATACGTAATGAGGCGGCTGTATCGATTAATAGCCATATGAAGTGCTGTACAATCACTATATCCAACAAAAGCCTTCCGATACTTACGAATCGCTTTATAATCTAATAAGTCTAAATAGCGCATCGTGCCATAACCACCGCGCAAAGCAAGAACCGTATCACAAGGAGCCGCAGTCATCATGTACTGAAATTCTACGGCTTGCTCCTCAGGCGTGCCTCCATATAGCCCCTTTCTCCTTGCACTTTCACCTACAAGCACCTTATAGCCTTTAGTCTTACAAATTTCTTCTATTCTATGTAAATCTTCATCGCTAGCACTAGCAGGTGCCATAATACCTATGGTCATCCCCGGTGCCAAACGTTTTGGTTCAATCCAGTCCATATATCCTCAGAAAATACCTGTTAACTTATAATATATTAATAATCCCATGCAACAAAAGACTAATATATTAATATTCCCATACAACAAAAGACGTACACAAGGTGTACGTCTTAAGTGTATCTTATTTGTATGCTTTTTTAAAGTCAACAAGTCCCAATGTGGTCCAGAAATAATTTTGAATTGTTCCGTTTGTCACATATGGTTGTGTTGTAAAGTACAACGGCATAACAAGAGATTCATCAAAAATCATCTTTTCTGCTTCATGCATCAACGCATCACGAGCCGCCCCATTTGGAGTTGTACGAATACGTGCAATCAACTCATTATACTCATCACTATGATACTGACCATCGTTATCTTCAGCAGAGAATACCTCTAAAAAGTTTTGTGGATCGCTATAATCGGCAACCCAAGAAGCGCGAGCTACTTGGTACTTGCCAGCTTCACGGTCTGCCAAGAATACCTTTGTCTCTTGATTTTGTAAGCGTACATCTGCGCCAAATGCATTTATCCATGCATCTTGAATCGCTTCTGCAATAGCTTTATGTAATTCACTTGTATTATACAAAATCGTAATTTGCGGCAATGGACGATTCTTGCCATAGCCAGCCTTTTTCAGGATTTCCTTGGCTTGCTCTACATCTTCGTATACGAGATAGCTACCAGCTTCACGGAAGTCTTCACGACCATTGCTTTCAAGCATACCATATGGTACGAATGCATAAGCTGGCTCTTTACCGCCTCTAACAATATTATTAACAATATTAGCACGGTTGATAACCATAGAAAAGGCTTTACGCACATCTGGATCTGTGAAAGGTTCTGCTTTCACATTGAATACGTAATAGTAGTTACCAAGCATAGGGCCAATATGTAATAGGCCGGCTTCTTCTAGACGTTTTTGATCCGCTACAGGAGGCTCAACCGTCATATCAGCTTCGCCACCTTCAACTAAGGTAAGGCGTGTACTTTGAGACTCACTAATAGGCCAATTCATTTTCTCTGTCTTCACAGATTCTGCATCCCAATAGTTTGGATTCTTAATGAAATCCATTTCCCCATTATGCTTCCAAGAAAGTAAACGATATGGACCATTAGATACTATTGTTTCCGCATTAGCCGCCCAGTTTTCGTGAGCTTCTACTGCTTTTTTACTCACTGGGTAATAGCTATGAGACGCTAATAATTTCAAGAAATAAGCCGTTGGATTTTCTAAGGTAACTACCAATGTATCCTCATCAATAGCTTTAACCCCAACATCTTCAGCTGCAGCTTTACCCGTATTAAAAGCTTCACCATTTTCCAATACATATAACATATATGCATTATCCGCATGGACTTCAGGGTCTAATACGCGCTTCCAAGCGTATTCAAAGTCATAAGCCGTCAAAGGCTCTCCATTGGACCATTTTAAATTAGGTCGTAAATGGAAGGTATACTCACGACCATCATCGGAGATGTCCCAATTTTTAGCAAGTGCTGCTTCAGGTTCACTTTCATCATTCAAACGAACTAGACCATCGAATAATTGAAGTTGAACCGTAGCCTCCGGAGAGGTAGTAGACTTTGCGGGATCCAATGTGGATGGTTCCTGCTCAATAACATAGCGGATTGTGTGTTCATCGATTGGTTGAACACCACGAGGGTACCCAAATACGAATAAGAGTACGCTCACCCCTAGAGCGAGGACCATGAGTTTTAACAAGTTTCGTTTATCCATCATGGCAATGCTTCCTCTACAAATTCTTTCATGATGCGCCCAACTTGAGCGCCTAACTCTTTACCTCGGTCATTATCGATATCGCTCATTAAAAGGATAAAACAAAAATGACCCCTAAATGTTTCTATTACACCCCCATCATGTTCTACACGATCAAGGGATCCTGTTTTATGGTGAAAGCGTATGCCTTCTCCCCAGTAAAATGGTAAGATATCACGGAATTGTTGGCGACCTAAGATATTCCACATTTCTCTGCCATAAGCATCTCTATCACGACATTCAAAAATGTGTTTATACAAACGAGCTAACGACATAGCTGTAATGTGATTATCACGACCTTCAGCTAGGGCGTTAAAGTCCATCATCATGCGATTAAGCTCCATCTCATCCACACCAAGCTTTTCTGCACGAGCATTGATATTTTCCATGCCGAGCACTGTGATGAGTAGATTTGTTGCGATATTATCACTAAGAACCATCATAAGACGGCATAACTCAAGATATGTAAAACTATGTTTACCAACTAACTCTTGTAGTGCGCCGCCACCTTCAACGCGTGGAGTTCTAGATAAAGGAACTGTATCATTAATGTCCAATTGCTCCGTACGAGCTAAATGAAAGACATATTCCATGATAAGTACCTTAATTAAACTCGCACTAGAATGTACAGTATTTTCACCTCTAGCTGCGATGAGTGTTGGTTCCTCTTCATCATCGAATTGTAGCACCGCATAAGATATATTCCCTGCTGGTGCCAATTCTTTAATGACTGTATCTAGTTGATGTTCCAAGGACTTGCCAACAATTAGTTTTTCCATACTATTCTCCCATTATATGTGCCAGCATGCGATGCGGCGATCTGCCCAATCTCGAAGTGGCGGACGTTCTGTAAAACAACGACCTTCCGCTTCTGGACATCGACCACTAAACAGACACCCTTTTGGTGGGTCTAATGGATTTGGTGGATCCCCTTTAAGCGGTGCCCCAATTGGTGCATGTGGCATAACTGGACCATTTAAGGCCGTCAATGCACGGGTATACGGATGCTGAGGGAATTCATATAAGTCCAATGCAGGACCTTCTTCCATGACGGCACCTAAATACATAACAACCATGCGATGACTAATGTAGCGCACCATATTTAAATCATGAGAAATAAAGAGGTACGAAATACCATGTTGTTCTTGTAACCGTTCTAGTAATGTCATAATTTGCACTTGGATAGATACATCTAACGCAGAAATCGGCTCATCACAGATGATACATTGAGGCTCCATAATAAGAGCCCGTGCAATGCCGATACGTTGACGTTGCCCACCAGATAGTTCATGAGCATAACGCTCACCAAATGACATATTTAAGCCAACTTGGTCAAGCACCTCTTTTACACGAATCACGCGATCTCGAGGTGTATACTTTAGATCCAGTTCTAAAGGCTCCTCTAAAATCGCATTAACCGTAAGCCGCGGATTAAGGGATGCATAAGGATTTTGAAATACCATTTGCATCACCGGGTGAACAGACTCTCTATCCACATAAGGGTTGATATGTCGACCATTCATATAAATAGAACCAGATGTAGCTTGATATAAACCCATCAAAGTGTAACCAAATGTAGATTTACCACATCCAGATTCACCTACGATACCTAGGGTTTCCCCTGGTGATTGATATAGACTCACGCCTTGTACGGCATGTACCGTTTGTTTTGGCTTAAATAAGCCGCCTGACAGGGTGAACTCTTTAACGAGATTGTCAGTCTCCCATACGTAACTCATTAAAGTCCCTCCAACTTAGCTAACCAACATGTAAACTGGTGACTTTCACCAACATTTGTAACCATCGGAACCCGACTACCACAGATTCGCATAGCCCATTTACAACGAGGATTAAATGCGCATCCACGAGGTAAATCAAATAGATCAGGTGGTTGACCTTCAACAGCCTTCAATTCGCCGTGCCATTTACCTTGAGGCAATGCAAGCAACAGCCCCAAAGTATATGGATGACGAGGCTCGCTAAAAATACCATCTACTGTAGCAGACTCAACACATTTACCTGCGTACATAACCATAACCCGATCACAAATTTGAGCAATAACACGTAGGTTATGAGAGATAAAGATAATCCCTATGCCAGCCTCTACGGCTAATGTTTGCATAAGGCGCAAAATTTGTGCCTCTGTAGTAATATCAAGAGCTGTTGTGGGCTCATCACAAATTAAAATCTTGGGACGACCGGCCACTGCCATAGCAATACATACGCGTTGGCGCATTCCACCGCTCAACTCATGAGGATATTGAGATAACCGGCGTTCCGGTGTAGACAGCCCCATCTTCTTCAATAAATCGATGGCAATGGCCCTTTCATCGTAATCTTCACCATACGCATTTGTACGACGGATAACCTCATACATTTGCTCTCCAATGGTCATGATAGGATTCAAGGAGGTCATAGGATCTTGGAACACCATGGCAACCGTCGTACCACGAAGTTCATTCCAATCATCTTCAGTAAATCCTAAACAATCATGACCATCAATCATGAATGTATCCGCTTTAATTTTAGTTTTACCATATGGCAATAAGCCCATTAAAGAGTTAACTAAAACGGATTTACCACACCCAGATTCCCCGACTATACCTAAAATCTCACCAGGGTATAAAGAAATATCTTGATTGCGAATAACTCGCAACGGACCTTGGAAGGTATTGATGGTAATAGATACATTACGTACATCAACAATAGCATTATTCATTATCTATCTCCTTCCTTAGGGTCTAATACATTACGTAAACCGTCGCCAAAAAATGCGAAACCAAGCATGGTAATACTAATAGCAACAGCTGGGAAAATCAATTGGAACGGATAAGAGCGCATGCTACTAATACCTTCAGAAGCTAGTACGCCCCAGCTCGCCATAGGTGCATTTACACCTAAGCCGATAAAACTAAGAAATGCTTCTGTAAAAATAGCCTCAGGAATGGCCAATGTTAAAGTAATAATGATCGGTCCTACACAGTTTGGTAAAATATGACGTAATAAAATTCGACGCTTAGGAATACCCATAGCTTCTGCTGCAATGATGTATTCTTCGTTTTTAACTTTCAAAATTTGGCTGCGTACGATACGGGCCATATTAAGCCAATACGCAATCCCCAACGCTACAAAAATAGAGATTAGCCCAGGTCCAAGTACAACCATCAATAAGATTACGTATAGTAAAAGTGGAATACCATACAAAACATCTACGATCCCCATCATGATACGGTCTACCTTGCCACCTATATAACCCGCAATGCCGCCATAGGCAACGCCAATCACAAGATTAATAAAAGCTGCTACAAAACCAATGGTTAAGGAAATACGAGCGCCGTACATAACACGTGTATAGATATCACGGCCCAATGTATCCGTACCAAACCAATGGCTAAAGCTTGGACTTTGGTTCGCATCAATTAAGGATTGGTCCGCATAGGTATAAGGTGAAATAAGTGGACCTAGAATAGCAAGCACCATCATCACAATAATGATGGTTGCACCAACTACAGCTAAACGATTTACCTTAAATCGTTCCCATTTACTAGGACGTTTTATAAAGCTAGTAATCTCTTCTTGAGGGGCTCGTTCAATAGGTAAAAAGTCTTCCTTATTCATCTGTCCCCTCCTCCGTTGTAACTCGTGGATCGATTAATGGATAAATCATGTCCACCAAAATATTAAGAAATACTACAAGCGCACTATAGAAAATCGTAATACCAAGAATAACCGTATAGTCTCGGTTATAAATAGATGTTACAAAATACTGACCTAGACCAGGAATCGCAAAAATTGTTTCTACGATAAAGCTGCCTGTTAACAAACTAGCTGCCAATGGACCTAAGTACGTAATAACTGGCAAAATTGCATTGCCAAGGGCATGACGTGTCAAAATGGTCCAAGAACCTAGACCTTTTGCGCGAGCTGTACGAATGTATTCTTGTTGATACACGTCAAGTAAACCACTGCGCGTTAAACGAGCAATAAATGCCATCGGTTGCGCTGCTAATGTCAACACAGGTAACACCATGTAAGAGGGGCCACGCCATAAGGCTACCGGGAACCATCCCAATTCAAAGCCTACTATGTACACAAGAACAGCACCGATAATAAATGTTGGTACCGAAATCCCTATTGTAGATAATACAGTTACCGCATAATCTACAATGCTATTAGGTCTCATGGCACTAATCGCACCAGCTGTAATACCACCAACTATAGCTACCATTAAAGATAATAAGCCAAGCTGTGCGGAAATTGGGAATGCATCACCAATTATATCGTTTACACTACGGCCTTCATATTTAAATGATGGGCCCAAGTCACCTGTAATGACGCCACCTAAATAATCTCCATACTGTTTCCATACAGGATCATCGAGATGATATTTAGCCTCGATACTTGCTTTCACCTGAGGCGGTAATTTCTTTTCTGTTGTAAAAGGCCCACCAGGTATCGCATGCATTAATGCAAATGTTACGGTAATGATGACCCATAAGATTATGATTGCGCCACCTAGGCGTCGAAATACATACCTCGTCATTGTCACTTTCCTCCATAAAAAGTTTATTCGTTTTATTATACTACATTATGAAGTTAATTTCATGATTAACATCATTACATTTACAGAAAGGCTCACATAACGTACAATAAAATATATGATTATTTGGAGGTGTCTATGGTAGCAGTACCTAGAGTTTTAACAATTCAAGACATGAGCTCTATCGGACGCTGTGCCCTTACTGTTATGATTCCTATCATCAGTGCCATGCGCTGTCAGGCGGTTCCTTTGGCGACAGCGGTACTAAGCAATCACTTAGAGTATCCACACTATGAATTCGTTGATTTATCTGCTCATATGAGAGATTTTATGGACTGCTGGGATAAAAACGAAATTGACTTTCACGCTATCGTAAGTGGATTCTTGGCCTCACCAGAACAAATTCACCTCGTTGAAGAAGCAATCAATCGATTTGCCTCTAATGGTCAGATGGTTATCGTCGATCCCGCAATGGCCGATGATGGTCGCCTCTATTCCATTTATACTCCTGATATGGTTGTAGCTATGCGCCAACTTGTATCTAAGGCCCACATCGTAAAGCCAAACTTTACTGAGGCATGCTTCTTATTAGATATTCCATTCTCAACAAATCCTATTAGCGAAGATGAATTACGTGAGCGATGTAAGCAATTACATCACATGGGCCCTGAAATGGTTATCATGACCAGCGTCCCATCGAAAACACATGCTGTTATTGCGGTCTATGATGGACCTACAGACTTTTTAAAAACATACTCTATACCTCTGGTTCCTGTAAAAGCTACAGGGACAGGAGATATTTTTACTGCTGTATTATCTGGTGCGGTAATGAGGGGATATTCTCCTTATGATGCGGCAGAACTGGCAATGAATTTTACTACCAAAGCGATTCAAGCAACATTAGATACAGTACAATCACTAAAACATGGAGTCGCATTTGAGTTAGTTTTGCCAGAATTAACTCAACTATAAGCTATAAATAAAGGGGAACTTATGGATTTACTTTATGTTGTATTACGAACACTGCTCATATGTACCATCGGTTTGCTCATTGCATTCCAAGGACGTCGCATGGGTTTATCGATTTTTAACTTAACGGGACGGTTAAATCGACTACAATTTATCATATGCTTCATCGCTTTAATGATTTTATTTCATATTGTCCACTACATCGATAACATATTCTTAGATTTTGTTGTATCACTACCAGCATATTGGTTGACTAGGGTCATTATTTGGCTCTTATTGGCAACCCTCTTTCCTTTATCTTGTGTCTTATTTGGCCGTCGTATTCACGACATCGGCTTCAATGCATGGGCAGGAATCCTCTGGTCGGTAATCATGATTTTCATCAATACCTACTCTGCCGTATCTCCATTCAATTACATGCTAGAGCTTTTTATATGGCTCATCGGCTTCCTATTCTGGGTATTGCCAGGACAACCTGAGCCTAATCAATATGGTAACCCTCCATTTATGACTGTAAATCGGACAGTTTATGAACCAATACAGACTCCTATATCTAACAAAAAACAAGAAGGTCGAAAAACAGTTCGTAAGCGACGCAAAAAGCGATAATTAAAAATTAACACCCTACAATAAAAAACGTATCTCTATAAGTAATATATACCTTCTTTACTGGACAACCAGTAAAGAGAGTACATATCAAAGAGATACGTTTTTATTATGTCTTCTGTTTTTACAACATTAGTTCATTAACAACATCAACTCAATCAAAGTACAACCTATATATGCAATAATAAACTTAACCTTTTGTTTACGCGCTCTATCATCATCTGCAATTTTAAGTCGATTTGCAAGGAATCGTTTATCTCGAATTTGCAACAAAAGGTGTTTAATTCGCTCTTGGCTTTCATTAGCAGTATACTCATCACAATCAGCTGTCAATGTAGCTTGTTGCATGAAGATGCGTCGGTGTAGTTTACGCATTTGAATTTTAATATTGTTATGTACAAATGCACTTTGCCACTGTTTGCGAGAATCAAAATACATGTACAAATACCGAGGAATATTCATAACTAAGAAGGAAATGATAAAAATCCCTAAGGAAATTAAAAAGTATGTAGAGAATGAAAATTCCAATGTTTCTGTTGGTAAATAGTGATGCAAGATAATAAATGTAATCCATACACCTATTGGCAATAAAAGAACTGCTGCAATATCGATAGAACGAAGCCAGCTAGTGCGAGTTGGCACATCAGGTACTGTAAAAGTATCTACAGGATCATGGAATGCATAGTAATCCAACTGTAACACAGATTGACTGGTCCGCGGGTTACCCAAGAGAACAGGTCCATTACTACCAATATGGCGCTCAGGCATGGGTATGAATTTCTTCACTTGTGTATTAGGTAATAAGTCAAATTGAATGATACCTTTCTTCTCAAAGCGTACAGTAGATCCTTTTTCACCTAATGCAATAGGGTTAAAGAAAATACCGAAGAGACTTAGACACCAGTTTCCCAACAAGTGTAAAATAGAGTTCAAAATAAACCCACCTGTATCTATATTATTTGTATCTAAACGAATGGCAAAGGATGATGAATAATCATCGAACCATAAATCCTCTAAGGTGAATTCCACATTAATCACATTCCCCCATTTTGTAATAATGGATAGGAATATTTGATTGTTTGGTTCAAATTCAAATGTTACAGCATAAAAGAACCAATGATTACGAAGAGCGGCACGCAACATGCGATTAACCATATCCTCTTCTATATATAGCAAACGGTGGTCAAACAAATCTTGTTCTAAAGGTGCTTTTTCTAATACGGGCGCCTTATCCACCACCGCATCTCGATCAGATAATGCTTCATCCACCAAAGCTCGTAATTTGGTGAAGATTTTAGTCATAACCCCTCCAAGGGTGAAATAATAGCTCTTAATACAAAAATTATACCATATATTGCATGATTTATCGATAAAAGTATACTACATATACTATTAAATATAAATATAATTAAAGCCCCTTTTTGCATAGCAAAAGGGGCTTCATTAATGTAGTTTAATATTGCTCTTATTATAATTTAATATTCATAATAGATCTTAAATTGCAACGTAATATTAAACATTGTCCAAATCTATAATTAAGCATTAATAATAGATACTTTAAATGATATTTAGTTTTATTGAATACTTGCCATAGATAAATAACAATATTCATAGAAATGACCTCGAAGAGCTATCAATTCTTCATACGTACCATCTTCAACAATTTGACCTTTATCCATAAACAAGATTCGGTCCATTTGTTCTAAACCTTCCAATTGATGTGTAATATATAGACATGTCCTACCCTCTACATAATGCATCAAATCACGATGTAAAGCTTTTCTCGTTACTTGATCTAAGCCCTCTAAAGGTTCATCTAATAAAACGATTTTAGGATTGCGCAAGAACAATCTAGCTAATGCAACTCTTTGACGTTCACCACCACTCAAACCTTGCCCTCCACTCCCTACAATCGTATTCATACCTTCTGGTAATTTTTCAACTACCGATCGCAATGATGCACGGTTAATGGCTTGATCTAAATCCGCCATAGAAGCTTCAGGTCTTGCAAGGCGTATATTATCCTTAAAGGAAGCATTAAAAATATACGTATCTTGAGTTATAGTCCCCAATGCATTACGCCAAGTATCAATTGAAATATCTTTCAACTCCACCGAGCCTATACGAATGGATCCACCATAATCATATAACCTCTCAAGCATATTAAATAATGTCGTCTTGCCAGACCCACTAGCACCAACGATAGCAATGGATTTCCCTTGCTGAATATGTAGTCTGAGATTCTCATAAATATGGCGATATTCATCATAACCAAAGGATACATCTGTAAAAATAATATCATCATTAGGGTTAAATGATTTTGGTGATATAGGTTCTACAATAGATATCGGTTCATTACTGAGAGCCATGAGACGACTTGTGGCAACTTTACTTTCTGCACCATGATGAACAGCAGCAATCATAGGTTGTAACGCTTCAAACCAAGCCTGTGTACCAATGGCAGCCACCGCTACCATAACACTAGCCCAAGCACCTGTTAACGCATTAGAGGCCATAATAGCTACAATAACTACAGTTAACTGAACGCCGCCTATGAATAGTGTATTACCCATATTCATGCCCCGCTCAATAGTACCTTTTTGAGCATCTACATTGCGCATCATATGCTGAATACGCTTATATACCATGTCTTCGTTGCCATAACTAATCACATCTTCCAGACTATCCATAGTATCACTTAAAAGCGCTTTATAATCGCCTTGTTGAGGCCCAATCCTACGTAAAGATTCTTTATTATACAAATAAACAACCAAAGGTACTATTACACCTAATACGAAGGCCGACAAAAGAATAGGTATAATCAAACTATTGTCAATTGTAGAAACTCCATATGCAATCAATATAGTCAAGGCAACGGCTGCTACGGGTGGAATCAAAGTGCGCAAGTAGAAGAATTGTAATACCTCTATATCCCCCATGATGCGTCCCAACATATCACCTGCCCCAAACCGTTTGAGTATAGCAGGTGCCAATGGTTCCAAATGAGCATAAAACCACAAGCGCAAGCCATAGAGTCCTTGGAATGCCATGCGATGAGATGTATAGCGCTCAAAATAACGACATACAGCACGACTAACACCGAAGAATCGAACTCCTACGATTGCAAGACTTAAATAAGTAAGTCCTGGTTGCAGTGCGGCAGATGCCAATAGCCAAGAGGATACTGTCAAAAGCCCCACATTCATAAACACTGTTAAGAATGTAAATAGCAAGGCCAATACTAATGACCACTTAGCGGGACTCAATACAGAAAACAACAACTTCCAACCTTGTAAGCTCATATTAGAACCTTTTGCATTATCTTTAAAAGTCTCAGTATATTTAACAGATTTAACAAAATGCTCTGTACTATTGATAGGTGTATCTACGACCAATGTATTCTCTGAATCAAATTGTTTTCCAATATACAATGGTTCTTCAAGAGTTGCTGATAATTGCCCTAAGCCAGATGTAACAAGGTCTTTAAAATAACCCGCTTCTTGAAGTAGGTCATGATAAGAACCTTCTTGAATAATTGATCCATTTTTCAAGACATATAGTTTAGATGCCCAATGCATAGTTTGTAATCGATGCCCAATAATGATGACAATCTTATTTTCCATCAAACGCTGAATAGCCGTACTTATAATGGCTTCTGTTTTTACATCTAGATGTGCTGTCACTTCATCAAGAATCAATACCTGACCCTTCCGGAGGAATGCACGAGCTAAAGCAATACGTTGCCGCTCGCCGCCACTAAGACCTAACCCACCTTCACCAATAACCGCATCAAGCCCATCTTGTTCTCGATTAATAACATCTAATAGCTGAACTTCTTTGCACGCATCAAGAATCTCTGCATCACTTACATCCATACCAAAGGATAAGACCTCTCGCAAGGACCCTTTCATAATATGTGGATGTTGAGATACATAGATAATTTGCTGACGCCACCAGTTGATATCTAAATCACATATATCAATGCCATCGATAGTAACTGTTCCTTTCGGAGCCTGTAAAAACCCTCCAACAATATGGGCCATAGTAGATTTACCAGCTCCGCTTTCACCAACGAGCATAATAGGTGCATTACGTTCAGCCTGCAGCGTAATGTGGTGTACCCCATTCTCACTATTTTTATAGGTGAAAGTTAAATCTTTAATTGCAATTTCCTGTATAGGCTTATCAAGTTTAGACTCACCACCTACTGGTAAATAAGGTGGACGCTGCATGAATTCTTCATACTTCAGAATAGATGTTTTCCCTGCCATCCCTGTGTGGAAAGCTGCCCCCAATTGTCTAAATGGAGTATAGAACTCCGGCGCTAACAACAAAATAAAGAAGGCTGAAAAGAATGTGACTTCACCATCTAATAAGGTTAGACCTAAATATACCGCAATCAGAGCAGTACTAATTGTACTCACTAATTCAAGTACTAATGCAGATAAAAAGGCTACGCGCAACACGCGTAAAGTGGAATCTTTAAACTCTTGAGATAATCGACCAATAACCTTAATTTGATCCTTTGCACGGCCAAAGAGCTTTAGCGTAGTAATCCCTTGTAGTACATCTAAAAAATGCCCCGATAGGAAGCTCATACGTTCCCATTGTTCCTTATTTAATCGATCAGCTTGCTTCCCAATCAAGATCATAAAAAATGGAATTAAAGGCACCGTAACAATCAAAATAATACCAATTATTGGCAATGTATTTACAATGGCAATCCCCATAATAAGAGGAATCATAATAGCATATAAAATCTGCGGAATGTAACGTGCTATGTAAGCATCTACTTGTTCTAAACCATCGGTAAGCATATGGATGACATCGCCATGACGTTCCTTATGCTGTATACCGAGCTTAAACATATGCGCCAAAGAGCGTTCTCTAAAGGATGCTTTTACAGCACTTCCCAAATGATTTGCTACCGCCTCTTGAACATAATGAGCCACCAATCTCACAATAATAGCAATAAACAAATAAATAATGGTGTTCGTTTCGTCAGCTAGTGTATGCTCCAAAAATATAAGATTATTTATTAAGGTTCCAAAGAACCAGGCTTGCCCAACAATGGACAGACTTTCTACTAAACAGGTTAAGCCGAGTAGCACAAGCTGTCCTTTATGTTCTAGCAGCGCTTTAAATGCGGTACGCTGTATCATACTATCCTCTACGGTAAATCTATTTAAATATATAAACTCAAACAAATTTAAATCCCTATTACTAAGCCTACAAGAGTCCAAGTGAATCTAAATTTATCAATATTATATTCATCTTACCATAAAAAAGAGGCGTGCCGCTACGGCACGCCTCACATTAAGACCTAATTTTTACAACTTACATAAGTTGTAAAGCTATACTATTAATAGTGTAAATCTTTTTCTGTTACACGATGACGGAATGTCCAATATACCCAAGATTGGTAAACCAAAATAATTGGCACAAATACGAAGGCTACACAAGTCATCAAAGTCAACGTATAAGTAGAGTTAGCTGCATTAGTAATAGTCAAGCTCCACTCAGGATTCAAAGAAGAAACCATGATGCGAGGGAACAAACCTGCAAAGTATGCAGCTGTTACAGAAATAACAGATAAACAACTGAATAAGAAACCCCATTTTGTATTTCGAGTGCGTGCTGCACCCCAAGAAATGAGGAAGGACATGATAGCTAATGCAAAGCAAACTATAGCTAATACAGAATTAAACAAATCTGTATACACGTAAGTTGCACCTACCAATGCCAATGCACCGATAGCTGTAGGAACACCTACTACCAAGGATGCCGCACGAGCGCGCTCAGAAACAGCACCAGCTGTTTTAATAGAAGTAAATAAACCACCATGGTATGTAAATACCAAAATGAACGCAATACCACAAAGTATGGTGTATGGACTTAATAAATCAGAAAAAGTACCAACATATGTCATACTTGCATCAATTGGAGTACCTTGAATCAAGTTACCTACTGTAACACCCCACAATAGTGCAGGAATCAAGGAACCAAAGAAGATGCAGTAGTCGAATGTTTTACGCCATAACAAATTAGGGCTCTTAGAACGGAATTCAAAGGATACACCACGAATAATAAGAGCTGCAAGCATCAAAAATAGAGCCAAGTAGAATCCACTAAACAATGTAGCATACACGTGAGGGAAGGATGCGAATAATGCCCCTCCGGCAGTAATCATCCAGACTTCATTACCATCCCACACTGGACCTAAGGCATTGATCATTTGTCGACGTTCAACGTCAGTTTTACCAATGAATGGCAACAAAATACCAGTACCATAGTCAAAACCTTCTAATAAGAAGAAGCCAGCGAATAGTACAGTAATTAAGATAAACCATACCACTTCAAGGTTATTAAAAATTAATTCCATAATCTTGCCTCCTCTTTTTCAACTACATCATGAGATGGATTTCCATCTGGACCTTTTTTAATGTGTTCTACAGCAAGGTAGATAGCCGCGATAGCAGCCACGATATACACAAGTGTAAAGCCGATGATTGTAGTCATAATTTCTGGAGCCGTTACGGATTTAGACGCACCATCTGCAGTCAATTGCAAACCATATACAAGCCATGGTTGACGACCTGCTTCTGCTACAAACCAACCAGTGGAGTGAGCGATGAATGGCAATGGCAACATCCAGAACATAATTTTTAAGAATGTACGATTTTCAACAAGCTTGTCTTTTGCATTTAGGATAAGACCTACAAAGGCAACAAGTAACATAAGAGAACCGGATGCTACCATGACACGGAATGTCCAGAAGATTGCTGGAACATCTGGAATATAGTTGCCAGGGCCATATTGAGCCTCCGATTTTGCTTGAAGGTCTTTAATACCTTCTACCTTACCAGACGTAAAGGAGTTTTGAGTCAAGAAGGATAAACCACCAGGAATTTCAAGAGCACCTGTATTCTTTTGTGCTTTAGTATCAATATTAGCTACCAAAGAGAATGGCGCTGGATCTTGTGTTTCCCACAACGCTTCCATAGCAGCCATTTTCATAGGTTGTACTTTTGTGATGTATTGACCTTGATGATGACCAGCTAATGCACCTAAAGTACCAAATACAAGTGCGATAACCATGCCCCATTTAGCGGAGCGGCGGTAGAACTCTGTCGCATTATTACGCAATAAGTGCCATGCACTGATTGCCATAATAATTACACCAGCTGTTAATAAACCATTCAATACGATATGGAAAAATTGTCCAGGTACATAGCCATTTTGAACGATGGTCAGGAAATTTTCCATCTCTGCACGGCCATTGCGTAATACAAAGCCTACAGGATGTTGCATAAAGGAGTTTGCTACGAGAATCCAGAACGCAGATAAGTTAGTACCTAACGCTACAAATGTAGCTACAAGGGCGTGAACACATTTATGTAAGCGGTCCCAACCGAAAATCCAAACGCCCATGAATGTAGATTCCAAGAAAAATGCCATTAATGCTTCAAGGGCCAATGGGGCACCAAAAATGTCACCCATAAAACGAGAATATTCTGCCCAGTTCATACCGAAATGGAATTCCTGAACAATACCAGTCACCACACCCATGGCAAAGTTAATTAGGAACAATTTCCCCCAGAACTTAGCCATTTTTTTGTATACTTCTTTACCAGTCGACACATAGGTCCACTCTAAAGCAGCAACAGTCACTGTCATACCTAGTGTGAACGGCACAAATAACCAGTGATAGATAGATGTTAGCGCGAATTGCAATCGGGCTAAATCTACAGCTTCAAACATGTGTTTTCCTCCTTAGAATAAAATACTAACATCACTTGACGAGCTTTTACAAAAAACCTTGCATCATTGCGACTGTAAAAAAGCTCAAGCCTCAGCAATAATCAACTGTTCTCGTTGGGCAAGGGTCTTAAAATTAACCGCTTCCAACTGATTGACCAATTGATGCTGAATCACGCCCATTGCTTCATTTATAGCGCAATGCCCCTTACAAGACTTAGAGCAAGAACCTACATCATATAAACAACGTTGTAAATACGCATCCCCTTCTACTGCTCTAATTACATCGAGCAACGATATCTCTTGAGGGCTTCGATTCAGGGCAAATCCGCCATCTACACCGCGAAAGGATTTCATAATCCCTGCTGCAATGAGACTACGCATAATCTTAAGCAAAAAGCGTTCTGGAATCAACTCTTGCTCAGCCAATACAGCACCAGTTATCTTCGAACCCGAAGGTAGTAGCGCCATATGTAAGACCATGCGAAATGCATAATCCGTGGCCTGATTTAACTTCATAAAGTCTCCTTTCTCATGCACTCGGACAAACGTATTACTAAATCTAGTATAAATGAAATAAAACAATACTGCAATGGTATTGTTTTATTTATAACGAAAAAATTCACTTAGTTCTCATGCACATGCTTTATGTCCCCAATGACGGATTTAATCTCCACAAAATGCTTATTATAATCGCACTTTCAAAAAAGACTGCTTCACAAAAGAGCAGTCTCAATATATGTATTATTTTGTAATTTCTCGCACCAAATGCCCCATTTCAGGAATGATGAGTTTGCTCATCGCCAAAGTAACAGCTCCTACAGACCCAGGAATGGAGAACATTAAAGTATTGTTATTAACACCAGCTTCTGCACGAGATGCCATTGCTTTTGTTCCAATATCCTCCGTATAGGATAAATATCTAAAAATTTCACCAAAACCTGGAATATGCTTTTCATATAAGCTATTTACAGCCTCGATGGTAACATCTCTCATAGCAATACCAGTTCCCCCAGTAGATATAATGACATCAATAGACTCATCATTACACCATGGAGTCATAGCATTTATTATAGCATCACAATCATCAATTACAATTTTGCGATCTGCTACAATATGATTTGCTTTTTCCAAGAATTCTTGAACCTTGTTGCCTCCTTTATCTGTTTCTAATGTACGAGTATCAGATACAGTTAACACTGCAACACGTAAGGGTCTTGCTACAACTTCGTAAGACATAATTCCTCCTAAAATAAAGGCATAATAGACGCCAATATCGGCCATCCATTATCGCGTAATGTATCACGCAATGCCCATGTATACTTAATAAGCGGTGCACAATGTAGGCGCAACCAGAAAGATAAATACGGTGTATCTCCTTGGAATACAGCTAGTCGATTTAGAGCATATAAATTATCCCCTGGCTTTACTGTTCCTGGTTGAACTGTGAAAGCCATTTTATACCCAGACTGTTTAGTAACATATTGAACGAGCATATCATTAAAACCACCAGGATACGCCAAATAATTGATAGGTTCTCCTAAAATACCTTCCATAGATGTTTTACCACCAAGAATGGCATCAGGCAATTCTGTAGGATCCATATGAGTTAGTATCTTATGATGATTTGTATGCCCTTGAATATCAAATCCTGCCGTCTCCATTTGACGCATTTGTGCTGTATTTACAAAACCAGGCGTATTGGCTGCGTCACTAATCATGAACAAAGTAGCTTTCATATTATATGCTTTTAATATAGGCAATGCATGTTCATAATTATCTACATAACCATCGTCAAATGTTATTACGATTGGCTTCTCTGGTAACTCCGTACCATTTTGCAAATACTCATACAATTGATCCAATGATATCGTATGATATCCATGATTATGGAGGTATTCCATCTGCTCCTTAAACTGATCCACATGCAATGTTAAAGCGGAGTGTTTCTCATCATTTATTTGATGATAATTAAGTACCGGTACACCATATAACTTATAATTTGAAGACAGTCCCCACATAGCCCCAATAGAAACCGCTAAAATTGCAATACATATTGCAATACAATATAACAACTTTTTAATACAGCTCTTGCCATATTTATACATATAAAATAATCACTCCCATCGACTTACATACATAATGAGAATACCACATATAAGTGGCTATTATCAAGAAAATCCCTCATAAGATTAATATAAAAACTGTTGATGCAATGAATCTATCGTCGCTTAATTCTTATTACCTTTAACTTTCCCTACTTGCTTCCTCACTGTGGATTTCCCTTCACTGCTTCGCAGTTTGGTAAATCTTACGTTCGGAAGAAAGTGATGCAGTGAATCTGTCGTCGCGTTGCTCCTCCATCTTCTACTGCCCTACTTTTACTGCCCTGCTTACCAGGTCCCCTGGGAGGATAGGAAGCCATACAAAAAAAAGACACACCCTCAGGTGTGCCTTTGCTTCAATCAGCAGCTTCCTATCCTCCCAGGCCGTCTCCAGCCAAGTACTTTCGGCGTTTATGAGCTTAACTACTGTGTTCGAGATGGGAACAGGTGGATCCTCATAGCCATCGCCACTGAATCTGTCAGAGTTTGTACTCTGAAAACCACATAGAAGTATATATATTTGTTGCACATTCTGCTTAATGTTTTATTATATGTTGCGTCCCATACTCAAAGTACACGTCTGGAGGATTGCGTCGAAGCCT
>CAUGOU010000005.1:0-122343 GCA_959601155.1 Veillonella parvula
ATATGTTCAATCATATGATTGATTACCTATCATTGTTCAGTTTTCAAAGATCTGTTACGTTAGTTCTGCGCCCTAACGACTTGTATAGTATATCAATCTAACCTTAAATCGTCAACCTCTTTTCCAAAGATTTTTTCAACCGATTTTTGATTAAATTTATACTCACAATCATAACCAAAATCTCTAAAAATAGAGATAGAAAACTCACAAACCGAAGTTTGTGAGTTTTAATTTGGTGACTCACCCGCGACTCGAACGCGGGACACCCTGATTAAAAGTCAGGTGCTCTGCCAACTGAGCTAGTGAGTCATGTTGGCAGGGGTGGCTGGGATCGAACCAGCGCATAACGGAGTCAAAGTCCGTTGCCTTACCACTTGGCGACACCCCTACAGTGATTACGATGTGTAGGTTATGGGGTGAGTAGTGGGGATCGAACCCACGCGTAACGGAGCCACAATCCGCCGTGTTAACCGCTTCACCATACCCACCACCTTGTAGGTATCGAAGACATTGTCTTCGTAACAAAGAGAATTATATCTTTTCTAGAGATTTGTGTCAACACCTTTTTCTCAATTTCATTAATTTTTACAACCGAAACTTTTGATTGTGTTATCTCTAATATAAGCCCTTTAATCCTCATATAAATAAGGAAGCACTATCGGAAACTTTCATTTCACAAATGGTGCTCCCCCATTATACATATTATTTACTTAGTTGGCAAATAATTTTTTACAAAATTTGGCAATGCAAATGCAGCTTTTTGAATATCCGCATTATAATACTTAGTTTCAAAGTTTTGTTCACGGTTTGGAGTCCATGTTAGAGGATCAAATGTTTTGGAACCCAATGTAAAACAATGCATTCCTGCAGGATAGATCGGAATAAAAGCTGTATATAAGCGAGCAATTGGGAAATGGCTATTAACGTAACCAAAAACTTTTTCCACTAATGGTTGATGTAACATCGGAGATTCTGTTTGTTGTACAAACAAGCCATCAGCTTTTAAAGCTTTTAATGTATTCTTATAGAATTCTTCTGTAAATAAGCCTTCACCAGGACCGATTGGATCGGAACAATCCACGATAATTACATCATAGTAATCTTCTGCTTCTGCCATGAAACCAATACCATCACCAATTTTTACAGTCAATTTAGGGTGGTTTTCAATCATAGCTTTAGCAATAGTTGGTAGATATTGTTTTGCCAACTCTACAACCTTACCATCGATTTCAACCATTGTTACTTCTTTTACACAATCATGACGTACACATTCTCTAGCTACGCCACCATCACCACCACCGATAATCAAGACACGTTCAGGATTAGGATGTAAGAACAAAGGGATATGGCTCATCATTTCATGATAGATAAACTCTTCACGCTCAGATGTTTGAAAAACGCCATCTAAAGCGAGCATCATACCATACTCTTTTGATTTAAAAACTTCAATTTTTTGAAACTCAGATTCCCCAGAGTAAAGCACTTCTTCCGCTTCAGCGCTTAGACGTAAGTGAGGTGTTTGTTCCTCAGTAATCCATTGACTCATGTAGTACCTCCTACTATTTATACTACAATACGCATCGCAAATCACTGCGATGCGTATATATATTACTTTAATTACCCTGTTACTTACTCTTTGCGACTAATGTAACAGAATCCACCACCTAAAATAGTGTCTTTCATCCAATTCGCCAAAGAGAAATCACGAATTTCACCTTCATCAAAGATGCCACAGCGGATATCATCGCCGTCCATAAACATCTTGTGAATCGGAACCCAATGCCAGGTATAGAGAGCCTTCTCTTTTCCTTTATGACGATTTAAAAATGCTACAGGCACATCCTGTGCCAATGCATCATGTATAAACTGAGCTGCAGCCTCCACCTCTACGCGTGATGCACAGAACGGAGATACATTCAACATATGTACATCATAAGATAGGCTTTTATCCTCGAGTAAGCGAGTAAGACCACGTTCCATCCATTGAGTTTTATAAACACCACCACCAAAACGTGGCTTTACATATTTCCAAACTAAGTTCATCCGTTCTAAAGCAAGCGTTTGGTCGGATGTGGTTTCTAGATCTAATAAGCCATCCCTAAATAGCGAATAGCCCAATACTTGTGATGCCGATGTAGGCCCACAACCAGACAAGCGTTGCCACTCATCAGTGAACCACTCTTGGTCATACCCATATGATGTTTTACCATTTACATCGATATATAGCCATTCTGGATGTTTAATAGATACTTCATTCATGAGATTAACCTTCGATTACTTCTACAGTTTCCATGATAGCACCTTGTTGGATACCATCAACTACATCCATACCTTCAATGACTTTACCAAATACAGTATGTACACCATCTAAATGAGGTTGTGGCTCATATACAATAAAGAACTGACTACCACCAGTATTAGGGCCACGGTGAGCCATAGATAAAGCACCGCGCTCATGTTTATGCGGATTGCCAACTAATTCATCTTTAATTGTATAGCCAGGACCACCTGTACCGTTGCCATTAGGACAACCACCTTGTGCTACGAAACCAGGAATTACACGGTGAAAACGAAGGCCATTGTAGAAGCCTTTGTTAATCAAGTCGATAAAGTTTTGTACTGTGCCAGGCGCTTCTTTTTCAAATAATTCAATTACGATATCGCCGCCGTCAGCCATATGGATTTTCGCTTTTTTCATTGTTCAGGTACCTCCAAAATTGTACGCAACACATGTGCTGCTAATATAAAACCTGCCACGGGTGGCACAAAACTACATGTCCCAGGACTTGTGGCATCACCACGGAACTGTGGTTTTGTCGGTTTTTCAGTAGAAAATAAAACTAATTGTTTTTTTATACCCCGTTTTTTGAGTTCCCGACGCATAACGCGTGCCAAAGGACATGTATGAGACTTATTGATATCTGCAATCATAAGTTTTTCTGGGTAAAAGCGATTACCTCCGCCCATACAAGAAATAACAGGGATGCTTTCACGTTGACAAACCTCAATGATATTAAGTTTCGCCGTTACCATATCGATGGCGTCAATAACATAATCAACGTTCAAGCTTTGAATAAATCCAGGATAGTTTTCCTCAGTATACATAATATCATGAGTTTCTATCACCACATCAGGATTAATAGAAAGAGCTCGCGCCTTTGCTACCTCTACCTTACGTTCCCCAATCGTATTATGAGTCGTAATCATTTGACGGTTCAAATTGCTAGGCGCTATGGAATCTCCATCGATAATGACGATGCGACCTACACCAGCTCGCACCAATGCCTCAAGGGCACCACCACCTACGCCACCTACACCAAAGAGCGCGATAGACGTGTCTCTTAATGTTTGGATTTTATTGGGACCAACCAACCACTCTAAACGGGTTAACATATATTCCATTAATATTTACCCGCCGGAATGATTTCTGTCCAATATCCATCTGGATCTGCTATGAAATAAATACCCATATCAGCATTCTCATAAGCAACAACGCCCATTTCTTTATGCTTTTTAAGAGCCGCTTCATAGTCATCTACATAGAATGCTAAGTGGAATTCATTATCCCCCAAATTATAAGGACGATCCCAGTCACGCAACCATGTAAGTTCTAATTCATGTGCTGTATAAGGACTTTTTAAATACACGAGGGTAAAAGCACCGCTTGGATCTTCCAAACGACGAGACTCCTCGAGCAATAATGCCTCTTTATAGAATGCTAGACTTTTATCAAGGTCTTTAACATTTATATTATTATGAGCAAACGAAAACTTCATAGAACCCCCTTCGTAAATACAGGATGTTTTTGTAGGAATTCTCCTCTTTTTATAGTAACACATTTGGCAAATCTATATCTAGTTTATGATATCTAGTTAATAACAAATTTTGCCGTACTACCGTCGTCACCTCGAGTCACGTCTAAATGAGCAGGTATACGAGACTTTAACTCAGGTACATGAGAAATGATGCCGATGAGACGTCCTGACGATTGCAACTGTAACAATGTTTCCATGGCGAGTTCCAATGTATCTGGATCGAGTGTACCAAAACCTTCATCAATAAACATCGTATCCATATGGATGCCACCAGCATAACTTTGGATAACATCCGCTAATCCCAAGGCAAGCGCCATAGAGGCCAAGAATGTTTCACCACCAGATAAGGTATTTGCTGGCCTAGATTGGCCTGTAAAAGCATCCATAACCGCCAAGTCGAGGCCTTGCTTGCCACGACCACCACCTGTATAGTCGGATCTTTCCAAGGAATATCTGTTGCGACTCATCTTCTGAAGTCGTAAATTAGCAGCATATACAACCTCATCTAAAATAGCCCCCAGTACATAGCGTTCAAAGGTAACATTTTTAAAGCCTTGCTCCCCACCATTAGCGAGATCATTTAATCGGCTTAAGAACTTCACCTTTTCACGAGCCTCACCCATAGCAGCTTCAAGTTCTTCTAATGAGTTGAGCGTAGTTTCAATATGCTTTGTTTCTTTATCCCATGCCGCTAAATTACCTACTAGTGTATCCCGATGCTCTACTGCTGTAGCATAGATTTCATCAGAAACAGTATCACTTGGTTTAACCACAGTTTCTGCTACCTTTAACGCCGCATCATATACAGCTTGTGCTTTATTAAAGGCTTCATCCAAAGCATGCAGCTGTATTCTATAGTTCTCTATCTCTTTAATATCACGTAAAGACTCTACAAAATCATCCTCTCCTAAAGAAATGGCTTGTAATGACTTTGTATAGTTCTTATACCGCAAATTAAGATTTTTTGTTTCTTCTTTTACTTGAGAGGACAAAGTTTCTAAGCGTCCACGTTTGGCATTCAATTGTTCTCGAGCAGTATCTAAATTAGTTTTGCTAACTTTCACCTGCTCATCGTAGAGTGTAATATCACTATCCAATGACTCTAACTGTTTTTGCCATGCATCTATATCCGTGATTGGTAAAGTTTTAGATAGAGCATCAATATTAGCTTGTACTGAGCTAATACGAATTTCTAGGTCGTGTAGATTTTTAAGTAATTCATTATGGGCAAGTTCTAAAGTTACTAACTTATCTCTAGCTACTTTTAACTTATGTTCATTGTCAGCTATAGTGTTACTCAACAATTCAGACTCACCATGTAAAGCTGTAAGTCGCTCCATTTTAGTCAACAAATCTTGTTGAACAGATGTAAAGTTTTTCTTAGAAAAACCATCCATAGATGACTTAAGTTTGGAACATTGTTCTACTTCTAACTTAGCTAACTCCTTAAGACGAGCATCTAATGTTTTCTGTTGTCCCACTTCGCTAGCTTGCTTTTGTAGTGCCACGTCACGAGCTGTACGAGCCTCTTCAATTTCATCCTTAGTCGGATACATCTCCGGCTTAGCGGCTAACCGTGGATGATCTGTAGATCCACAGACCGGACAAGGCTCATTATCTACAACTAAATGAACTAGCTCAAAGGCACGTCCTTCTTGCATTAGATGCTCTAATCGTTCAAGATGTACCTTTGCAACCTGCAAGGTTTCATCTAAAGACGCTAACGTTTGACCTTTATCGTCGATTTCTTTTTGTACCTTATTAATTTCTTCTAGCAATTCAGAATATCTATGTAAATCATTTAGTTGCCCTTGAATAACATTAGCATCCTCTAAGAATTTGTTATTATCTCGTAACTGTTTACGCAAACTTTCTAAGTCGTTTTCTAAAGCTTTCACAAGCTCCCGTTGTTTAGCTAAGGCATCTTCGCTTTTTTTACTATCTAATTCTTCTAAACGACTCTGTAATGTGGATAATTCCTTTTTCAATACATCTAACTCATTAAACTTCTCTGCTTGTTGTTGAAATTGAGCCAAAGCAGTTCTTTTATCTTGTATACTTTCAGCTCGACCTTCTAAGTCACTGTATAAGTCTAAACATTTAGCCTCATGTTGAGTTGCTAGTTCTACATGTTCTTTCGCATCTGAAAGGGCCTGTTCTAAAGTTTTTAATATAGCTTGTTTCTCAATATATTGTTTATATAATTCATGAGTTGGTGCCAAAGAGTTAAGGAACTGAACCTTTTCGCTTAGATTTACACGCTCAGTTTCCCTTACTTTCACCATGTCAAGTTTCGAAGTAGCCTCAGCAAGAGATTGTTGAGCCTGATTATATAAAGACCATTGATTTCGGAGCACATTAAACTGTTCTACCACGGTTACTGCCTCATCTCGTTCTACCGCGAGAGCATCTCGATGTGGGCCCCGATTTGCTAGTAACTCACGCACATGCTCAATGGTTACCATTGGAGTCGCTCCATCATGAGGGATAGACTGCATAAATGCAGTTTGCTTAGTTAGATTTTCTTCAATACCTGCCTTTGCTTCATCATAAGCAGCCTTCAGTGCTTCTTGTAATTTTCGATATAGCTCCGTTCTAAAAAGTGTATGTAGTAATTCCTCACGTTCACTCGTAGAGGCCACTAGCAACTTTCGGAATTCCCCTTGAGGTAATAGCACAACTTGTAAGAACTGATCCTTACGAAATCCTATAATTTGCTGAATAGTATCGCGAATGGCGACAGCAGAGGTAGCAATGACCTTCCACTCACCATCTTTCTTCTCATATACAGTAGCGCTAGCATTCTGCTCACGCATCCCTGTACCACGTTTCTTTGCTACCATCTGTTTCGGTAATCGTTCAACACGATATTGTGCATTGCCAATAGCAAAGGAGAAATCGACACGAGTCATACGATGAGGTTCTGCAAAGTCACTGCGAATAGCATCTGTTTTGCGTACTTCTCCACTCGGCTCACCATACAAGGCATACACTATGGCATCTAAGATTGATGTTTTCCCTGCCCCCGTAGGACCAGCAATGAGAAACATGGAATGGTCTTGAAGCTCATTAAAATCTAAAGTGACCGAATCACGATACGGACCAAAGGCTTCTATAGTTAATGATATAGGCTTCATTTAGTCCTCCTTAAGAATTCGGTCCCATACAGAGTTGATATATTGCTGTTCTTTCTCTGTTAAAGGTTCCTTCCACACAGTTTCTGCAAACTGATTAAATAGATCACGTTCATTTAATTCTTTGAAAATTGCCTCACCCATATCTGCTATAGGTCCTGCCACGCGACCAACTAGATCAATGGTCATACAACGATGATATACCTGGCGCAGTTTAGCCATTCCATCCATAATCGGCATCGTATCAAGTAAACGGGCTTGCACATAATCATCCCTATGTTTAGCCTGTAATGCTTTATCATTTAACAGGTCTTCAAAATATCCTTCCAAAATAACTACATCTCGCTTCGCCTCTACAGGAATCGTACTAATATCTACGTTCCCCTTTGTATCCATATCAATGATGGTGAAAGACTTCTTCTGCATATGTTCATCAAAGGAATATTTTAATGGAGAGCCACTATAGCGAATATAATCTGCACCCATTCGTTGAGGCCCATGTAAATGTCCCAAGGCAGTATAGTGAAAGTCTTTAAAGACTTGAGGATTTACCTGTTCGCTGCCACCTACAGACAAGGTACGCTCTGAACCCCCTACTTCACCGCCCATAACAAAGGCATGGCTAATAGCGATACTGCGCATCCCCTTAGGTACTTGTTTATACAAGTGGTCGCTCCAAGCCTGATACATTTGGTCATAATTGTGAAGATTCAAAGCGCTTTCGCAATTTTGCTCATAACACTGTGTTACTATGTCAGCAATTTCAGTATCGGTAGATTCTGCATTAGTAGCCTCTACATCAGCAAATAAAGCCTCTCCTATGCGCCGGGGTTCACTAAAAGGCATAGGACAAATTGCCACCTTGCCATCTGTCCCTTCAAATTCAAAAGGCATCAACGCGTGATGAGGAGAGCCCCAAATATGGATACCCGATTGACTCAACATAGAGCGTCCCACTTCAAGACGTTCCGCCCCATCGTGATTACCGCTCACCACAAAGAAAGGCACCTTGTAGTCCATAGCGAGACGAGTGATGATGGAGTCCCACAATTCGATAGCTTCAATGGGTGGCACCGCTCTATCAAAAATATCCCCTGCGAGCAATATGCCATCGATGTTTTCATCTTTCAAAATATTAAAAAACTGATGTTCCAACACATGAGCTTGGTCCTCTGTTAAGTACTGGCCATAAAAAATACGCCCTAAATGCCAATCGGCAGTATGTAAAAAACGCATTTTGTCCCCCTTTCCAGTTCTCCCTATACCTTACACAATGTATGAATTCAAATGCCAAAACAAGCTGTTAGTCCCATAAGTTTATAGAAATTCAATAACTTTATATAGCTTTAATAGCCTTAATAGTTTTAATAACTTTATGTATTTGCAATAACTAGTATAGCATCAGGTATTCTACATATTTATTATATAACTAAATTAACATCTGTATTTTAATTATTTATTTTCTACGATAGAGCGTAGCATAGCAATTTCCTTTGCGTAACCGTCCAATTCATTTGGTGTTTCCAAGTAGAATGGCAAGTTCGTCAATTTAGGATGTGTTACAACGCGAGCAATAGCATCGATACCAATATGTCCTTCCCCAATTTTTTCATGACGATCTTTATGAGCACCCATAGGATTTTTAGAGTCATTCAAATGAATGGCTTTCAAACGATCAAGACCTACAATTCGATCGAACTCGTCAATAACGCCATCGAGATTATGTACGATATCATAACCCCCTTCGTGAATATGGCAAGTATCAACACACACACCCATGTACTCTTTTAGTTTTACGCCATCGATGATGCGTGCAATTTCTTCAAAACGAGAGCCAATTTCTGTACCCTTACCAGCCATTACTTCCAAGAGGACTGTTGTCTTCATACCTGGGAATAAGATTTCATTCAAGCACTCTACAATGTACTCAATACCTTGATCTACGCCTTGCTTCACATGGCTACCAGGGTGAAAGTTATACATTTGACCTGGCAAATGTTCCATACGCTCTAAATCTTCCATCATAGATTGCTTCGCAAAAGCGCGTAAATCCTCTTTAGCGGCACATGGGTTATAGGTATACGGTGCATGGGCCAACAAGGTACCAAAGTTATGTTCTTTCATATATGCACTAAGGTTATTCATATCCTCAACATCGAGAGCTCGCATACTACCACCACGAGGGTTGCGAGTAAAGTATTGGAACGTATTGCCCCCAATTTTAGTCGCTTCCTTGCCCATATGTAAATAACCTTTGCTAATTGATAAGTGACTGCCTATTACAAACATAATACTCCTCTATATATGACTATACGATTTCTACAATTTTATAATTATAAAACGCCTAACTCTAATATCTATTGTATTATGCTTATAGCTATTTTTGTTACTATAGCTATTCTATAACACTAATAGATAAAGATATATGATAACTAATATAACCCCTGCCGTGAAGGAGCCCTTCAACAACAGGGGTTATCTATTAATGACTTTCTTTTTTTGCACACTCAGGACAAACACCTTCAAAGGTAATATGTTGACCTGTGATTTGATATTCACTACCTTGATCAGCAATCGTTTTGATAGCTTTCAAATCAATACCCATCATGTCCTCTACCTTATTACAACGAATGCAACGGATATGGGAATGAGCTTGTGTGTCCCAATCGTAATGAGCGCGCTCATCACCAACTTCTAGAATTTTAACAAGACCGATTTTTTCAAAAATCTCCATCGTCTTGTACACTGTAGCCAAACTCATGCTTGGATGTTCTGGGCGCAACGTATGATACAACATCTCTGCTGTTGGATGATCATGATGACCACGCAAAGCATCATAAATCGCAATACGTTGTGGGGTTACTTTAAACCCCTGGCTACGCAAAATTTGTGCGATATCCATAATAATCTACCTTTCTCCACTTGGAAATCTATAAGGCATAGGCCATTATCGACCGTTTACAAGAAATAATTATTATTTATTATACCAAAATTCTCAATACTTATCAAGATAAATAGTATTAACTATTAAGTAATAAAAAATGTGGATTGCCCAGAAGCAATCCACATCCTATTAGTCTTTAAAGTAAGGTTTAAAACCTTCACTTTGATGGCGAGTTTTTTTCTCTCCACGCGGACGATCAAATTTACGCTCATCTCTGCGGCGGTCACCTTTACGGTCATTGCGACGATCACTTCTACGATCATCGCGACTGCGACGTGGGCGGTCATCACGACGACGTTCACCATCACGACGGCGGCGATCACTTCGACCACTTTCACGACGACGGCGTACGCGCAATGGTTTTTCTTCTGTAATATTTACAGGAGTAGTATCTGGTTCTTTTGTTAACAATTTAAGAGCTGCTGCCAAAAGTGTTACGGAATCTGTATCATTCAACAATTCCTCAGCACTAGATTTGAAAGGCGCCAATGCTTCTAGATTATCTGTCATTTCAACGAGGCTTTCAATTGCCAAACGTTGTTGACCTTCAAGAACTTCACCTAAGGAAGGTGCACGACGACGTGCAATTTTACGTTTTGTTAAACGCTCGATAGCATGTAAATGCTCCATTTCACGAGGGATAACGAACGTGAAAGCTTGACCTGCTTTACCGGCACGACCTGTACGACCTACGCGGTGTGTGTAGCTTTCAGGATCTTGAGGCATATCATAATTATATACGTGAGATACGCCAGAAATATCAAGACCACGAGCTGCCACATCTGTAGCCACGAGAATATCAATAGTACCTTCGCGGAATTGGCGAATTACGCTGTCCCGTTTTTGTTGAGACAAGTCGCCATGGATGCCTTCCGCCATGTAACCACGTTTCTTAAGACCTTCTGTCACTTCATCAACACGACGTTTTGTACGCGTAAAGATAATAGCAAGTTCAGGTGTTTGGATATCAAACAAACGACAAAGAACATCGAATTTTTGACGGTCTTGCACTTCGATATAGTATTGTTCGATCAAGTCCATCGTAACTTGAGTCGGTTTCATGCGAATCAATGTTGGCTCTGTCAAATATGTTTCAGCTAATTGTTGGATAGCTTTAGGCATAGTTGCAGAGAACAACAATGTTTGATGGTCTTCTGGGATAGCACCCAAGATTTTATTGATGTCATCAACAAAGCCCATATTTAACATTTCGTCGGCTTCGTCCAATACCACAACTTTCACATGGTCAAATTTAATAGAACCACGATCCATATGATCCATCAATCGGCCAGGAGTGGCAACGATGATTTGAGGGTTCTTTTTCAAGGCACGGAACTGACGATTAATATCTTGACCACCATAGATTGGCAGTGCTGTAATATTCGTGTACTGAGCCATTTTGTTAAGCTCTTCAGCTACTTGAATAGCTAATTCTCGTGTAGGGGATAAAATAACTACTTGAACGTGACGCTCATTCCCGTCTACGCGTTCCAATACAGGCAAGCCAAATGCTGCTGTCTTACCAGTACCTGTTTGAGCCTGACCGATCATGTCCTTACCGCTCATGGCAACTGGGATAGCTTCCTGTTGAATTGGCGTAGGCTCTTCAAAGCCCATATCGTTTAACGCTCTTAGAACAGGTTCGCTAATCATTAATTGTTCAAATTTTTCTAACATCTAAATGTGTTTCCTCCTATCGCGCACGAACTATGCGCATTTAATTAGTATATCATATTTCGATGGTGAGCGCTATAAAAGTAATTCTGAATCTAAGCTAAATAGGATTTCTTTTCCCCTTAAAATGTTCAATCAACACAATTCCACCTGATACGCATAACAAAACAAGATATGACAAATGAATAGGCGTATACAAGCATTCAACAAGAACAACCCATATAATTAATAGTAATTTAGAAATCCATTTCGTTCTTATTTGATCAGCGATTATAAATATAGATAAATTGATAATTATTTTAATGATTATCGCAGCAATAATAACTAATGTCGTAAATTCTTCTCTATAATCAGTCAATTCATATAAGGGATATAATAAATAACTTAATAAAACGCTAAGTATTATTAAAAACCAAATATTGAGTCTCTTTAAAAGTTTAGATTTACTATAGTGAAATACGCCAACCAAAAGAAAAAGTAAAACACTAAGGAATATTCCTATAATTAATAGATAATCTAACTGAATCATGATTTATACTGCCTTTTAATGATTTTTAATTTCTAAAAATCATTCCATAAGTGCCCACACAAAACAACATTATTTTAATAATATCTGAGTTGGTATATGGTCTATTAAAATAGTACTTTCCTAAATGCATAAGCAAACACGATCATACCAAACAACACAGAAACTATAGCAATAAGACTCCGTTTAAAATATACGCTGTCTCTCTTCTGACAAAACCCTGTAAGCATTGTTAAAAAAAAGAAAAACAACCAAATACTGCCATAATTCACTATAAATTTATAATCTTTATCAATTAAAAATTTAAGATTTAATATCACCAAACTTATAATAGAAATTATTGATAAATACTTTGTTAAGCTACCAAAAATCCTATGTTCTTTTATATATTCATGTTTTTTATCAATTGGATGATTACGAATCTCAAGTTTATATAACCCCATAGATAAGGATATAGATATAAAAATCCAAATATATCCTAATATTTCAAGTTTATTCATCTTCCACCTTCCACTATATGGTTACCGACTCAAATACTGACGAAGTGTCTGGTTTTCTAACGGCCCTAACTGCAATGCCTTCCGATTTTTAATTGCATCAATGGTTAATGCTTCAAAGGTAATTTTATCAAAATCAGAAAACTCGTTAAAGGAATTAAACACGATGAATCGTTGATTTAGTAAATTAGTTAATACCTCTATGTCTTTCGTTCTTACTTTATTTAGCTCATTTCGTGCATAAGATTCATATCTCTCATCATCTGCATTATTCTTGCTAAACCGACCGATATCAAGACTATCAGAATAATAGCTATATATAGTTTTCTGAGAAAAATCAATTTTAGTCAATTTTCTGAATTCAAAATTATAATAAGCGTTGTTTCTATAAATATGCTCACTACCATACTTACCAATAATAGTTCCTGTAGAAAGATCTACTATATCATTATGCTTAACCATATCTTCCTTTCTATATGATACATAGAAAGGTAGCTTTATAGTATATCCAGCGTGTGGACCTGTATATCGTTTCTCACTATCAAAAAAGATTTCATTCCATATATCTCTATCACTTTCATCAAGACTAGAAATATTAGGATATAACTCATCAAGACTCACATTAAATTGCGTTTCTTTAGCATCTATCCGAGGAATGAAAGTGTTATATTTATTAATATCTTTATTCCAAGCATCTAACAAACTTACATTTTCATCAAAAATACCAATACCGTCTAAAGTTATATAATAAAGTTTATTATCCACCTCATGAACAGCAACTACATTATCAGCAATCTTACGGTTTTCATTGCCATAATATAATCCACTCTCTTGAAGGTCACTTAAATAAATCAGACTATTTTTAAAGTCTCCACTTGCCAAGAAATATATCAATACTCCCAATATGAGGATATAAAGCACTACCATTATGGCAACAATATATCCAATCCATTTAATTACTCTCTTCAAATTCATAATAACCCTCTCTAAATAACACGATTTCATGTGACTACAATTATAACATACCCTATACTTTTACATATAATAGACTATTGTTAAGTACAAAAAAGGCGCCTCTTTCGGGCTGCTTCTTTATTATGGTTTATTGAGAGTTGTGTGGTATTAATCAGCTATATGAGTAAACATTTAATTTAGATATAATATAATTAAAACAGTGTACTCCAAAATGTACTCCAAAATTCCGCCAATAAATTAAACGTGCCTGTTAAGCAATTACGATTTACTAAACTTTCTAAAGTAGTATAAAAGGAATATACAATGAAACCTTTTGCCCTAAAACGATTTATATTATTTCCACTGATTATACTATCCCTCATACTAACAACGGGTTGTCATCTTCTCTCACATTATAGTGAAGATGAGGTACAACAATATATAAATGAGGATTATCCTAATCTAACATATCACTTAGAGTCTCATAGGAACAATAGATGGCAAGTCACCTTTGACAAATATCCACAAATGCCCATTGAAATATCTGAAGCCTTGCATACCTCTGCACCTGTTGTACCACAAGTGGAGCGAATACTGATAACCAACATTCCGTTAATAACTGCATTCCCATTAATGAAAAACTATATAACAGAAGAGGAGTTATCCTATGCTACATACGATACATCTTCTTTGTATATTGAAATGCCTATTCCCTATTCGGCCATACAAAACCAAGATGTAACAAATTTTTACAATCGAATGGATCAATTCTGCAAAGAATATGCAACAACATATCCAGACTTCAAAGAAGATATATATATTAGAGTTATTATAAAACCTTCTGATGGTTCTAATGCACCAGAGGCGTATAGAAAAATATTCCGTTTATCTCAATATTAATAAAGAGGCACCTCTTTCGAGGTGCCTCTTTGTTATAGTTCATCGGAGAAGTTTATATGTTATTAATCTAAATCGTAGAAACCAGATGGTTTATCGCTCAAGTTTACGATGATGTTTTTCATTTGAGTGTAGTGCTCAAGGATAACTTTATGAGTTTCACGTCCGATACCGGATTGTTTGTAACCGCCAAATGGAGCGCCTGCAGGGATAGAGTTATATGTATTTACCCACATACGACCTGTTTCGATACCGCGAGCTACGCGGATAGCACGGTTGATGTTTTGAGTAAATACGCCACCACCAAGGCCGTATAAGCTGTCATTAGCTTGTTCAATAACTTCTTCTTCGCTGTGGAATTTGATGACAACAGCTACAGGACCGAAGATTTCTTCGCGAGCTACACGCATATCATTTGTAGCATCTACAATAAGTGTAGGTCTTACAAAGCAACCTTTACCAAGTTCGCCATCAGTAACACGTACACCACCGGCTACAATGCGAGCACCTTCTTCTTTTGCAAGGTCTACATAGCTAAGTACTTTGTTCACTTGATCTTCGTAAATTAAGGAACCAAGTTGTGTAGATTTTTCCCAAGGCAACCCGACTTTTACCTTATCGAATAGTGCGGCAAGTTCAGCTACGAATTTATCATAAATTGTATCTTGTACAAAGATACGGGAACCTGCGCAGCATACTTGACCTTGGTTGAAGAGGATACCAAGCATTGCCCCATCAAGAGCCTGTTTCCAGTTCGCATCGTCAAAGAAGATATTCGCAGATTTACCACCTAATTCCAATGTGGCAGGAATCAAGCGTTCAGATGCTGCTTTATATACATCTAGACCTACCTCTGTAGAGCCTGTGAAAGCAAGTTTGCTAAAACCAGGATGATCAAGGATATATTGACCAGATTTAGAACCTTTACCAGTTACGATGTTTACAACACCTGGCGGCAAGATTTCTTTTAAAATATCACCAAGTTCTAATAAGCTAAGAGATGTGTGGCTAGAAGGTTTAATAACAACTGTACATCCTGCTGCAAGAGCTGGAGCCAATTTCCAAGCGGCCATTAGGAATGGGAAGTTCCAAGGTACAACTTGGCCTACAACGCCAATTGGTTCGCGCACAATAAGGCTCAATGTATTTTCATCAAATACTTGTGCAGAGCCTTCTTCGGAACGAAGCACGCCTGCAAAATAACGGAAATGGTCAGCCCCAAGTGGAATATCCACATTCAATGTTTCGCGGATAGGTTTACCATTGTCGTATGTTTCAACTTGCGCCAAATGTTCTTTATGCGCATCGATAGCATCCGCAATTTTTAACAAATAATCGGCACGTTCTACTTGAGATACTTTTTTCCATGTTTTGAAAGCTTCTGTTGCAGCCTCTACAGCTTTATCAACATCATCATTCGTCGCCTCTGCACAGATAGCGAGTTGTTCGCCATTAGCAGGGTTATATACATTAAATTCAGCACCGTCAGATGCCTTTACCCATTCATTATTAATTAAAAGTCCATATCTTTCTTTAAGGTTCAAGCTCATTGCATTACCTCCTCTTTAGGAATATGATTGAGGGAATTTCCCCTCTATGGTTTCATCATACTCCCTATATCTAATTTTTTCAATCAGATATATCATTTTCGATATATCTGTTCTGCATTAATATACATAGTTTTTAGCTATATAGAAAAACCGCACCCTCTAAAATCATAGAGGGTGCGGGTTTTGGTATAATGACTTTTAGTCAAGAATGACTATCATTTAAAATCTATTAATGTAGATTAACTAGTCTTCTAAGAAATTATCAGTTTCGACGATTCCCATTATTAAGAGAGCCATTATGGTGATTATCATTTTGACGTCCGCCATTATTACGGTTGTTATTTCGGTTATCATTATTTCGACGTTGACCATTATTATTTCTATTATGGTTATTATCGTTATTCTTTGGTTTTTCTGGTTGTAATGCTTTTACAGACAGACCGATGCGATTGCGCTTTACGTCAACAGAAATGATTTGAGCTTCGATAATATCACCTACAGCAAGCACATCTGATGGATGTTGACGGCTATTGCAAAGCTCGCTGCGGTGTAATAAACCATTCGTTTTAAGCCCAAAGTCTACAAAAGCTCCGAAATCAACTACGTTATGAACAGTACCTTTTACAACGGTACCGACCTTGATATCTTCAAGGCTCACTACGTGTTTTCTAGTAAGCGGAGCCGGTAAATCTTCCCGAGGATCACGACCTGGTTTTGCAAGAGCCGCCAAGATATCCCGAACAGTCGGCACGCCCGCATCAAGCTTGGCAGCCATTTTATCGGCATCCACAAGAGGTAATTTTACTTGCAATGCTTCTAATTGAGATTTATCTTGTAAGTCTTTTAAGGTAAAGCCTAATTCACCAATGATGCGCTCTGCCAATTCATAAGACTCTGGATGGACGGATGTATTATCCAGTGGATTTTTACCGTGTTGTAAGCGCAAGAAACCAGCACATTGTGTAAAGGCTGCAGGGCCTAAACGAGGTACTTTTAGCAATTCCTTACGGCTTTTAAACACACCATTCTCTTGACGGTATGCAACAATATTTTTAGCCACCGCACTAGAAATGCCTGCAACATGTTGCAAGATAGCTGGAGATGCAGTATTTAGCTCTACCCCAACGTGGTTTACTACAGTTTCAACTACTTGGTCTAAGGTATGTGTCAATTGTTTTTGATTTACATCATGTTGATATTGACCTACGCCGATAGATTTAGGATCGATTTTAACAGATTCAGCCAATGGATCTTGTACACGGCGTGCAATAGATACGGCACCTCGAATGGTAACGTCTAAATCTGGTAACTCATCGATAGCCAATTTAGATGCTGAGTACACAGATGCGCCCGCTTCATTAGTAATGATATAGTGGCAATCTAATTGTTCCTCTTCAATCATAGTAGACGCAAATTGCTCTGTTTCATAGGATGCAGTACCATTACCGATAGATAAAAGAGTAACCTTAAACTTACGGATTTTATCAGCCAATACCTTTTGAGCTTCCTTGCGAAGCTTTTCACTATTTGTTAAATAGTACGCACCGTAATCGAGCACATTGCCTTGTTGATCGATAATCGCCATTTTACAGCCAGTACGGTAACCAGGGTCAAGGCCCATGATAACATGTCCGGCCAATGGTGGTTGTAACAATAGATTTTTGAGATTTACACCAAACACCTTGATAGCTTGCTCATCGGCTTTTTCCGTCAATTCATTGCGGATTTCACGCTCTAAAGCTGGGAAAATAAGACGTTTGTACGCATCAGCTACAGCAGCCGCTTTATACTCTACGAAGATTGACTTCGGATTTTTCTCTAACTTTTGTAACATATAAGCAACATAGGTGTCACCTGGTACGGTGAGCGCCAATTTCAAAGCACCTAATTTTTCGCCGCGATTAACCGCCAAAATACGATGGGACGGCATTTGACGTACAGGCTCAGCATATTCAGCGTATTGCAAGAATTGTTGTTGTTCTTCCTCTTCACCGCTCAATTCAGCTTGAATAAAGCCTTCATTCCACATCTTCTTACGCAAGTACGCCCGGAAGTCTGCACTATCACTGACGATTTCCGCTACTATATCAGAAGCGCCTTGTATGGCATCCTCTGGCGTAGGAACCTCTTCTGTTATGTATTCTTTTGCAATCTCTAACGGATCTCCAGAGGTAACCGTATCGTTGATAATCATATCAGCCAATGGCTCTAATCCACGTTCACGGGCAATCATAGCACGCGTACGTTTCTTTGGACGGTACGGTAAATACAAATCCTCTAACTCTTGTAGCTTTGTAGCAGCTTCCAAAGACTTCATCAACTCGTCTGTCATCTTTTCTTGCTCTGTAATAGAAGCAATGATTTCTTGGCGACGTGTTTCTAAGTTGCGCAAGTATTTAATGCGTTCTTCGATGGTGCGCAATTGCTCATCTTGCAATTCGCCCGTTACCTCTTTACGATACCGTGCAATAAATGGTACTGTATTGCCTTCGTCCAACAATTCTACGGCAGCTTGCACCTGCTTTGGCTTAACATTTAATTCACTGCCGATAATGGCAAACATTCTTTCACTCATTTAGCTGCCTTTCTGCGATAGGTTACAAAACGATGAGGATATTGATTCTTTTCATCCACAATGCCGTCTACAACGGATTCGATGGTGAAAGCATCCTCTGAGAATTCAGGGAAAAATGCATCTCCATCAAATTCATGGTCTACTTCAGTGATATACATAGTATCTACATAAGGTAGAAAAGCTTCGTATACTTGAGCGCCACCAATAACGTAGGCCGCATCAAGCGCACGTGCGGCTTCAGCAGCCGCCTCAGGGTTATGGAAAATCTTAACACCTTCTGGTGCATCAAAGCCTTTATCACGAGTAATTACCCAATGCTCACGATTTGGCAACAAGAACGGTAAGCTTTCAAAGGTCTTACGGCCCATGATAATAACATGTCCTGTTGTTTTTTCCTTAAAGAATTTCAAATCATTTGGCAAATGCCAAATCAAAGTATTATCTTTACCGATTACACGATTATGTGCTACGGCTACGATTAATGCTAACATACTGCCCTCTTTCAGTTAATACTATATGGCAACAGTCATAAATTATACTATTTAGCAATGGCTATGAACACAATACTATATATCAATAGCCATACATATTATGCTATTTAACAATTGTCATGAATACAATGCTATACAGCAACAGTCATGGATAATTTACCTAAATGTTCATATCCATCTAAGGTAATGTCCTCTGGTGTGAAGTCATAGAAGTCTTTTACCTCAGGATTCACAATAATTTTAGGAGCAGGCAACGCTTGTTCACGACGTGCTAATTGCTCACGCAATGCATCTACGTGATTTTCATAGATGTGAGCATTGTTGATAACATGTGTAAATTTACCTGGTTTTAGACCGGTTACTTGAGCAATCATACATTGTAATGCCGCATATTGAGCCGTGTTAAATGGGACGCCAAGCCCCATGTCGCCACTGCGTTGGATGAGCATGCAGTTCAAGTAACCATCCCCTACATCCCATAAGGTTTCATACGCACATGGTTGCAACGCCATATCATCTAAATCTTCAATATTCCAAAGGGTTACAATCATTCGGCGGCTATCAGGATCTTCTTTAATCGTTTTGATGAGCTTATCTAGTTGTTTGTACTTCGCAATTTGATAGCCGTATGCTTTACCAATAGTACCATCTTCACGCATCCATTCATCCCATACGTGCACATTCATTTCTTGCAATTTGCGCACGTCATTGGACTGCATTTGCCAAATCCACAATAATTCTTTTACAGCTGTTTTGAAAGCTACAAATTTAGTGGTTAAAATTGGAAATTCCTCTTGCAAGTCAAATTGCATGATTTGTTGAGGTAATTTGTACGTTGCAATGCCTGTGCGATTTTGACCATAAATGCCATGATCTAAAATATTTTCAATAATACCGAGGTATTGTGTATCTGCTAAGCTCATTTATCCCCCTAGATCTATTTATAATAAGCAAAAAATACTAATGTATATCTTGATAATCTTACTAAAATATATAGTACTATCATACTAAAAAATATACAGTACTACCATATATACAGGAAAATTTATTATCCCTTATATTCTGCAATAGCCTGTAAAAAGGTAAGTCCATATTTTTTTAATTTTGCTTCCCCTACGCCTTTAACATTGCCAAACTCACCTAATGTAGTAGGTCGTAAATTTGCCAAATCTATGAGTACTGTATCAGGGAAGATAAGATACGGCCTAAGACCCGCTTTTTCTGCCAAGCGTTTGCGATGTTGCCGTAAATGTTCAAATAAGCCGCCCGATGTAGAGCTGGATTTTCCTCGCACCACTGAAACAGCAGACTTACAAGTGCGAGAAGGCACAGACACATGTTGTCTAATTTCCTCCACCTCTTTGCGACCGGCTAACACTTCCTCTGCACCAGCCGTTAAGGATAATACAGGATATTTACCTGTAGAGCTACGTAAGTATCCAGATGCTACAAACTGTTGGATAAGCCCTTTAATTGACTTTTCATCTACATTACTCAGTAAGCCAAAGACTGGCAATGCATCATGGCCTGCACGCATAATCCGATCCGTTCGATCCCCGCGGACAATAGAGGTTATCATTGATGCCCCATATCGCTCATCGGTGCCCATGATGGCACGGAAAATAGCCTTTGCTTCTTTCGTAACATTGACCTTATCAGTAGCCCCCTTACAAGAGCTACAATTATCACAGGTTGTCCAAACGGTGCTTTCACCAAAGTAATTAAGCATATATTTACGCAAGCAATTACTACAGAAACAGTAATCAATCATAGACTGCAATTTGCGTAACTCCACATCTTGTCGCTCAGGCGTTTCAATGGACTGTTCAATTAAATACTTATGAACCTGTACATCCTGCCCACTATAAAGCAAGATACATTCAGCAGGTGCCCCATCACGGCCAGCTCGTCCTGCCTCCTGATAATAGGATTCCATATTACGCGGCATTTGATAATGTAGCACATAACGTACATTACTTTTATCAATGCCCATACCAAAGGCATTGGTAGCCACCATAACCTGCAATTTATCGTCTGCGTAGGCATTCTGCATTTCACGGCGCACCTCGTCGTTGAGCCCCCCATGGTAATGGCCCGCTTTGATGCCCGCACGGGTTAAATTTTCATACACACGATCTACATCCTTGCGCGTTGCACAGTAGATAATACCATTTTCATTGGCGTGCTGACGCACATAATGAACAGCGTAATCCATCCGCTTTGGTGTACGGATAACAGAGAAGGATAAATTAGGCCGATCAAAACCCGTCACGTATACATTAGCCTTATCTAGGCCTAATAAATTTTTTATATCGTTTTCTACATATTTCGTCGCCGTCGCTGTGAAAGCCCCCACGATAGGTCTCTTTGGCAATGAATTGAGCCACTCACCGATAAGGCGATAAGACGGTCTAAAATCATGACCCCACTCAGAGATACAATGAGCCTCGTCCACAATGACTTGAGCAATCGGTAATGGTCGCAGTACATTACAAAAAAAATTAGAACTCAACCGCTCTGGTGCAATATATAAGAGTTTAATCTTACCACTACGTACTTCGTACATGGTCTTATTAAACTCAGATTGTGTAAGTGTACTATTGATGAGCGCTGCTGGTATATTCTGCACTAAGAGACCATCCACTTGGTCTTTCATAAGAGAAATGAGAGGAGAAAATACAATAGTCAAGCCCGCCTTACAAAGCGCAGGTATCTGGAAACAGATAGACTTCCCAGCCCCTGTTGGCATAATTCCAATTACATCTTCATTCCGCAACAAAGATGCAATAGGAGCCTCTTGAGCCGGTCTAAAGGAGGTATACCCAAAGTAGGTCTCCAACATGCGCAATGCTTGTTGTTTCGTCACAACTTGATGTTGTCTAGATACATCTTGTTTTCCGCCTACCTGTTGTTCCATAGGGTCCTCCTTTCACGTTCCAAAAATATAAGTATTAATTTCGATTACTACTGACAAATATTTCGTACACTCAATACGAAATATCGTTTTTTCATTCTTTTATTTTATCATATTTCGTTCGGTATGGGACTCATTAGTATATGATTTCATAAGTAACAATCTAATGCGTATCTCTAAAGTATATGGGCTAGATTAGTATAGGAATCTTGTTGATATTACCAATTTTTTACCCTCTAAAGTACTAATATGTGGTACAATAAAAATTATTTACTATACTATAGAATATAACTAGAACCTAAGGAGGTCTTATATAGGCATGACACAAGACAACTTAATGATTATTATCGCCTTTGCCTTATATCTAGGACTCATGATGTATATCGGGGTCTACTATTATCGTAAATCGAACAGCATTGGTGATTACATCCTCGGTGGCCGACAATTAGGACCATGGATTACAGCACTTAGTGCGGAAGCATCAGATATGAGTGGTTGGATGCTCATGGGTGTGCCGGGCCTAGCGTATACTACGGGGATTTCTGGTGTGTGGATTGCCGTAGGCCTTACATTAGGCACATGGGCCAACTGGAAATTCGTTTCTAGACGCCTGCGCAACCATACGGAGGTAGCCAGTGATAGCTTAACATTACCGGATTATTTGAAGAATCGTTTCCACGATCAGTCTCATTCGGTAGCTGTCATTTCCGCCTTATTTATCTTGATTTTCTTCTTGATTTATACATCATCAGGCTTCGTGGCAGGGGGCAAATTGTTCAATACCATCTTTGGTCTTGATTACACCGTATCCCTCTTTATCACCGCTGGTATCGTCGTATTTTATACCTTCCTTGGTGGATTCCTCGCCGTATCTTGGACAGACTGTATTCAAGGTGCATTAATGTTCTTTGCCATCTTGGCCGTACCAATTACAGCAGCCATGTACATGGGGGGCCCTATAGAAACATTCCAGCTCATCCAACATGAGTTCCCACAAGGACTTAGCTTGTTTGGTAATCCGTCTGATTGGTTTACTTGGGCTATCGGCCTAATTTCTTCTCTCGGTTGGGGTCTTGGCTACTTCGGTCAACCTCACATCCTAGTGCGCTTTATGGCTATCTCTGATGCAAAAGAGCTTAAGAAATCTACGAACATCGCCATGGTTTGGGTTATCTTATCCCTTATGGCAGCTATCGCTGTAGGTCTCATTGGTCATGTATATATGTTACCAGACAAATTGGTTGGCACAGATGCAGAAACAGTATTCCTCATCATGACTGAACGGCTCTTTACTCCATTTGTAGCAGGCCTTATCTGGTCCGCTGTATTGGCCGCTATTATGAGTACCGCATCTGCTCAATTATTAGTAACAGCCTCTGCTATTTCTAATGACTTCTATGCTAATATCATCCATCCAAAAGCAAGCGATAAAGAGCTTGTATTAGTAAGCCGTATCGTAGTACTTCTAGTGGCATTGGTTGCCATCTATATGGCAATGGACCCAGACAGCTATATCTTGACGATGGTAGCCTATGCTTGGGCAGGCTTCGGCGCAGCCTTCGGTCCAGCTATCTTGTTCTCTTTGTTCTGGAAACGCATGACGCGTCACGGCTGTATCGCTGGTATTGTTGTAGGTGGTTTAACAGTACTCATTTGGAAACAATTTGGATTCTTTGGCCTATACGAAATTGTGCCAGGCTTCATCTTCTCTTCTATCGCAATCTATATTGTAAGCCTCATGGGCAAATTGCCTCCACGTCCCGTTCTAAAAGACTATAGAGAGGCAGAAAAAATGCACGTTCTATAAGGAAACATAAAAAAAGCTAGTTGATTCATCGATCAACTAGCTTTTTATTTATGAGTATTGGTGTAAACCTTCCTCAATTGCGGCTTTTACCTCTGTCACTAAAGAGGCTGGAGTAAGCACTTTTACACTTTGCATATATTGGAGCGCCCAATATTTAAAGGCGTCATGATTAACACGTACACGGCATACAACATTATCGGCTGTTATATTCGTAAACTCTACATTGCCATCGAACCAATCTAAAATTTGATTTACAATGGAACGTTTAGCTTTAAACGTAACAGTAATAGATTCACCGCCGAACATATAAATATGTTCCTTTACGTATTGTGACACGTTAAAGGTACGTTGTTGTTGGTATCCCTTTATCTCCCGTAAAGGTTTTCTACGTTCATTCAGCACTGTAATATGTGCAATTCGATCAACACGTAATGTAGACATGTCATCATAATTTTCGTGGTTTCCTACTAAATAATAATGTCCTCGATTCATTACTAGTTGGAATGGGTTAAATACATACTTCCGTTCCTTATGATCTGGGCCAAGATTAATGTGTAATCGCTTATCCACATCTGGTTGGCAATAGGCCAACGAAATTTTTCTACCCTTTTGTATTGCTTCTTCTATGAGATCAATATTAAGAAATAAATCTTGGCTTCTATGAAGGTACTCCGTATTACTTTCAATATCAATACCATGAGGCTTAAAATAGGAGCTCCCCAATTTTGCAACACGCCCGATTAAATCTTTACGTTGAGATGCAGTAATATGGCGAGATGCCAATATACCATCAATCAATAACCGCAATTCAGAATCTTCAAAGGTATGAATCATATAGAAATCAGTACGTCTAATGGTGCCATCTGCTCCCACAGCAGACTCTTCACATTGAATACCAAAATCTCCAGATTCATATAAATCATTTAAATGACGGCCTAAGGTTTTCCGATCGACGGATACCTCGTACCGTTCGGCTAATATACTGCGAATCTCCTCTTGAGATAACGTATGATTAGCATCTGTTTCGTCTTTCAGGATTTCTAGTATGTATACTAGAACTGCCTTCTTAGATGCCATAAAAGACTCCTTTTATAAATAATACAATTAATACAACTTTATCAACTAATACAATTTATAGAATCATCCACAACACATCGGATGATATTTACAAAATACCCATACACATTATACCATACTTTCATGAACGGTTCATTTTTTCCTCATTAAAATTATCGATTTACTATACTTTTTCAGCAATATAAAATAACTAAAAGTAATAAATATAAAATAAAAGTAAATTTAATTATATTAAATAAAACCCGTTAACACTTAATACGTATAAATATTATAAGTGTAACGGGTTTTTATTTTAACTATGAAATCAAAATGAATATAATACAACTTCATAGCAATACAATCAAATAACGAGCTCTATCAATTAGGAAATACTACCTGTTTTCTTACTTCTAATAAAGCCCAATTGTTCCATACGCATTGTTAATTCATTATAAAAAGCTTCAGCCATGGCATTTTGATGCTTTGTAGGTTGAGACTGATCTGCACTAAAGAGAGCATCTTTAATCTTTTTAATTACCGTAGATTTCGCTTTTGGTTTGTTCAACAACTCCATAAATAATAAATCCTCTTCAGAAATATCACCAATAGCATCATTAAACATATCTGCTCCATACATATATTCACTACCACCATTTACAATAGCTTTTACAAAGTTTGTAAAACGGGCAGGTATATAAGATAAGCCCTCCATATACTCTTCTTTTACAGGGAATGTTTTATAGAAGCGAATACCACCGCGTACCATATGCTCTACTACAGCTTTATACAAGCTACATACAGCAGGTTCTAATTCATCATCAGATGCATGATCCGCCTCATGAGCCGCTTTCAAAATAGCGAGGGCCTCGATCATATTGAACGTACCACCATCTTTGATAAGCGCTTGGAACGTATCTCTTACGAGCTCATTTTCAAACATTTCAAGTGCTTCCTCATCAAAGAGAATTTGGAAAACAAAGCTATTTACAATAGTACGTACAGGAATTGTATTCACTTCAGCCGGATTCGCAACAGCAAAGTTAATATTATTTGCAAAGCTAGCTTTACAAATAATTGACTTGCGGAATGTCGTATCTAGTATAAAATCTAAATATTGTTCTTGATCCGCTTGGCTATTAGGAGCCAGTTGCTCAAGTTTAGCTGCTATACTTTCATCATAGGTACGAACCATAGATAGTGTAAGGTCCGCATCGCATACATAAGCAAGATTATGCGCTTTCAAATGATCATTAAATTGATAGAAATAGCACGGATCATTATGCGGCTCTAGATGGTCATGACCTACATAATAGTCATCCTTTTGCATTACAGAGCGCAATGCACCAAGGAATTTACTATTTCGTTCTTTAAGATTATCATAGTTAAGAATCTGAGCACCCACAAGACTGCCTACGGTCTTACCGCGCAACACCTTTTCCTTATGGGTCAACTTATCTTGGCCACGATTAGCAAACAGCATGAGCTGACGTACTTCTTCCATGGTATGCCAACCTGGATACGTATTGTAAGACACATAGGCAATACCATTATCCGCCAAATGATTAGAAATAATATTGAGCAGCTTATCCTTCATTTCATCATTGATCCAAGAGTAGAATCCATGTGCAATAATATAATCGAAAGTCCCCATAGATTCGTCAAAATTCAAAATATCTCCTTGCACCAAGGATACATTCTCTAATTTTGCATCACAAATAATTTGATTACCCTTCTCTACTTGGTCTTGTGAAAGTTCAATGCCTACAAAGGTCGCCTCTGGGTTAAATACAGCTTGAGAAATAATATTACCGCCATAAGTAGCCCCTAGTTCAAGAACACGAGATGTCTTCGCAGGTGGAGTATTTAGCCCTACAAGAGCACCATATGCTTCTAAATAGGCCGGCGTTGTAAAAGGAAATGGATAGGATTTATAGCCTAACTCTTTATATATCGTTTGTTGCGTATCTTCTGTTGTCATTTGTGTATTATTCTTAGCCATATGTACCTCTATATTTAATATTAGAATTATCCCAAATATGTATATTGCTAAAATTATGCATGGTTCCTTATCATTATAACAAATTACTAGTATATTACCTATGTTTTAAGCAGTTAATACGTAAATAATACAATAGCAACTAGCACTATAAACTGATTTATGGAAGATACTTAATATGATATTTAGAAAAACTAAATTTACATACAAAAGAGGCACCCTTGAAAGGGTGCCTCATATAGTTCTCAGTCGTTAAATAACGAATTATTTTACGTCTTCAAAACCTTTTTGCAAGCGAACATAGCTTAAGCGACGTTCTTTAGCGTCTTTTTCAGTTTTAGCGAATAATTCTTCTGCAACGTCTGGAGCTGCTTTAGCCAAGGAAGCGTAACGTACTTCACCTTTAAGGAAGTCTTGGAAGCTTTCAGTTGGTTCTTTGGAATCCAAGGAGAATGGATTTTTACCTTCTTCTTTAAGTTGAGGGTTGTATCTGTAAAGATCCCAGTAACCAGCTGCAACTGCTTTACGTTGTTCTTCTTGAGCTTTACCCATACCAGCTTTGATACCATGGTTGATACATGGGCTGTAAGCGATGATCAAGGATGGACCTGGATATGCTTCAGCTTCTGTAACAGCTTTCATCAATTGGTTTTTGTCTGCACCCATAGCTACTTGTGCTACGTATACATAACCATAAGACATAGCCATCATGCCAAGGTCTTTCTTCTTAGTACGTTTACCAGAAGCTGCGAATTGAGCAACTGCTGCTACGTTAGTGGATTTAGATGCTTGACCACCAGTGTTGGAGTATACTTCAGTATCGAATACGAAGATGTTTACGTCTTCGCCAGAAGCTAATACATGGTCAACACCGCCGAAGCCGATGTCGTATGCCCAGCCGTCACCACCGAAGATCCAGTGAGAACGTTTGATCAAGAATTGTTTTTTCTCAAGAATTTCTTTCAATTCAGGAGTTGTAGCGCCTTCAGCTTCGATAGCTGCTACTAAACGTTCGGAACGTTGACGAGTAGCTGCACCAAGGTTAGCAAATTCAATCCATTGTTCTAAAGCGTCTTTCAATTCGCCAGTAGCAGTTTCAACTGCTTTAGCAGCCAATTCTACTAATTGTTGGCGGATTTTCTTAACGCCGATGTACATACCATAACCATACTCAGCATTATCTTCGAACAAGGAGTTTGCCCAAGAAGGACCATGACCTTGTTGGTTAGTTGTGTATGGAGATGCAGGCATGGAAGCACCCCAGATGGAGGAACAACCAGTTGCATTGGCAATCATCATACGGTCACCGAACAATTGAGTTAACAATTTAGCATAAGGAGTTTCACCACAACCTGCGCAAGCACCGGAGAATTCGAACAATGGTTGTTCAAATTGGGAACCTTTAACAGTTTCCTTCTTCATAGGATTTTCTTTTACAGGAAGGTTAACACCATAGTTCCAAGCTTCAGCTTGTTCGATTTCAGTATCGATGGATGTCATCACGATAGCTTTGCCTTTAGGAGCTGGACAGATATCAACACAGTTACCGCAACCCAAGCAATCTAATGGGGATACAGCGATACGGAATTGAAGATCTTTAGCACCCAATGCAGGGATTGTATCGAAATGTTCTGGAGCTGCAGCCACTTCTGCTTCAGTTGCCAAAATTGGACGAATTGTAGCATGTGGACATACGAAGGAACATTGGTTACATTGAATACAGTTTTCAGGCAACCATTTTGGAACGAACAATGCAGGACCGCGTTTTTCGAATTTAGCAGTACCAGCAGGTAATGTACCATCTTCATAACCAGCGAATTTGGATACAGGAAGATCATAACCAGCTTGTGCATTGATTGGTTGTGCAATATTTTGAACGAAGGATGGGCAAGATTCGCAACCAGGTTTAACTGCATGATTGCCATCATCTACTGCGTCTTTCCAGCTAGCAGGAACATCTACTTTTACCAAAGCGTTAACACCTTGATCGATAGCAGCATTGTTCATGTCAACGATATTTTGACCTTTTTTACCGTAAGAAGTTACTACGGATTCTTTAAGGTATTTAACAGCATCATCTACAGGGATGATTTCAGTCAATTTGAAGAATGCAGCTTGCGTTACCATGTTGATACGACCGCCCAAACCGATTTCGGAAGCGATTTTCGCAGCATTGATGATGTAGAAGTTCAATTCTTTTTCTGCGATTTGACGACGTAATTTAGCAGGTAAATGTTCATCCAATTCTTCAGGAGACCAAGTACAGTTCAATAAGAATGTACCGCCTTTTTTGATGCCGCGAATCAAGTCGTATTCATGTACATAAGATTGACGGTGACATGCTACGAATTGAGGTTCAGTAATCAAGTAAGGCAAGTTGATTGGGTTTTTACCAAAACGAAGGTGAGACATTGTTACGCCACCAGATTTTTTGGAGTCGTAGTCAAAGTATGCTTGAGCATACATATCAGTGTGGTCACCAATGATTTTGATAGCGGATTTATTCGCACCTACTGTACCGTCAGAACCAAAGCCCCAGAATTTACATTCAGTCAAACCAGGAGTTTCAACTTCTACGCCTTCAGCACGATCTAAGGACAAGAATGTAACATCATCATTGATACCCAATGTGAAGAATTTCTTACCATTTTCAGCAGCTAAATTATCGAATACAGCAACGATGTCTGCAGGGATAACGTCTTTGGAGCTCAAACCATAACGACCAGCGATAACTTTTACATTACGGCCACCGTCAACTACAGCTGCTTGTACGTCTAAGAACAATGGTTCAGCCAAAGCACCTGGTTCTTTAGTACGGTCAAGAACTGCAATGCGTTCTACAGTTTTAGGAAGAGCTTTCAACAAACGATCTGTTGCGAATGGGCGGAACAAATGAACGTTGATAAAACCAACTTTGCGACCCAATTTGTTGAGGTAATCCACAGTGGATTCTACAACTTGAGCGGAAGAACCCATAGTTACAACAACGTCAGTAGCATCAGGAGCACCATGGTAGTTGAACAATTGGTAGTTAGTACCTGCCAATTTGTTAACTTCGTTCATGTAGTGTTCTACAACGTCAGGAACGTTCAAGTAGAATTTGTTGGATGCTTCACGATGTTGGAAGTAAACGTCAGGGTTTTCTGCAGTACCACGAGTTACAGGAGCATCTGGATTTAAAGCATTTTTACGGAAAGCTTTAACAGCATCCATGTCAACCAATGGTTTTAAATCTTCATAGTCCCAGATTTGAATTTTTTGAATTTCGTGGGATGTACGGAAACCATCAAAGAAGTTGATGAAAGGCACGCGAGTTTTAATAGCTGTCAAGTGAGCTACAGCGGACAAGTCCATTACTTCTTGTACAGAGGATTCAGCTAACATAGCACAGCCAGCTGCACGAGCAGCCATTACGTCTTGGTGGTCACCAAAGATAGCCAAAGCATGTGCAGCCAATGCACGAGCAGCTACTTGGAATACACCTGGAAGTAATTCACCTGCTACTTTATATAAGTTAGGAAGCATCAATAACAAACCTTGGGAAGATGTGAAAGTTGTTGTTAATGCACCAGCTTGTAAAGAACCATGGGTTGCAGCAGCAGCACCTGCTTCAGATTGCATTTCTACAACTTGAACAGTGTTGCCGAAGATGTTTTTTCGACCAGATGCAGCCCATTCATCAATGTGTTCTGGCATTGGAGAAGATGGAGTGATTGGATAAATCGCAGCAACTTCTGTAAAACCATAAGAAACGTGAGCAGCCGCTTGGTTGCCGTCCATAGTTTTAAATTTACGACTCATGTGATTATTGCCTCCTTAAGCATTTAGCAAAAATAGAACACTTGCTTAATCTATCATTATGTTTAGGAATAACAACCATTACAAACTTGCGCACATGAAAAAATAATGCAATAATATATATGTTATATATAATATGGCATTATGTGTGAGCATACTTTTTTGTGATGGGCACAACCATAATTCCTAATATCATAACTTGATATAGCCCTATATGCTAATTATAACGTGCTGGGCCCTATCAACGCAACACATACAGTGACTGTCGCTTTGCCAATATTGCTATCCATGCTTTACATAAAGTAATAGCTAATTGCATTACAGTAATAACTATTCTCATTTAGTTAGGTCACGTCCTATAACCAAGTTTTATTTTTAGGGGGTTAATTATGGATTTTCATCATTTGAAATACTTCGTTGAAGTAGCTGATCAAAAAAGCTTTAGTAAGGCTGCAAGGAATTTACACATCTCCCAATCTGCAATCAGCCGTACAATTAAAGCTTTAGAAGACGAACTTGGTGTTGTTCTCTTCATGCGTAATGCTAAATCTGTAGAACTTACTGATGGGGGTACCATCTTCTTAACCCACGCTAAACGCGTTGTGTTTATGTTTGAACATCTAAAAACTGATTTTGAAAACGAATTTCGTTTGGAACAAGGTTCCATCAGAATTGGTATTCCACCAATTACTGATGCTCCCATTTTTGCCCAGTTATTAGGTGAATTTAAAAAAGTATATCCACAAATCGAATTGGAACTCTACGAACAAGGTTCTAAAAAGGTTGAGATCAGCGTTCAGGAAGGTTTAATTGATATTGGCATCATCTGTACTAAACCAAACCCTAAAGAATTTGAATCTTTCTACCTTACAAGTGACCCACTATCCGTTATCATTCCAAAATCTAGCCCTTTGGCAAAAGAAAAAGAAATTCGCTTAGAAATGCTAGCCGATGAATCTTTTGTATTGCATAAAGACGATTTCAACTTACATGATGAAATCATCAAAGCTTGTAAACACACCGGCTTCCAACCGCATATCGTGTTTGAAACGAGCCAACGTGATCTCATGTTACAAACGGTTAGTGCAAACCTTGCTATCGCATTATTACCATCTCGCCTCTGCCCTGAGGTAGGTGAAAATACGGAGGTTGGTTCTAAGGTTGTCGTAAGACCTCTCGTACCTGAAATTATTCATACCCTTTATGTAATTTGGAAAAAGGGTCATTACCTCTCCCACGCTTCTCGCTTGTGGTTAGACTTCGTAAACTCCAAATTACCATTACCTGGATTACAACTCGAGGATCGTCAATAATGAACAAACCATCTGGGCTCGCATCTAAATTGCGAGCCCTTTTGAAAGCTAAAGAAGCTCCCATGTGGGGCGTTATCATTGTGCTGGTTATCGTTATCATATTCCAGCAAATACAAATCTCTGAATTACAATGGCGTGTCGATGAAGACCACGATGGCTCTACCATCGACAGTGTAGCAGGTCGTCTTTACATTCTTGAAGGGATGGCTAATAAGCATAGCGACCAACTAGACGAAATCCTAAAAGATATTCGTCAACTACAAAATGACGGTGCCAAGTACGACTGGGAACTAAAACAATTACAATGGTTACATCCAGAACTCAAAGTACAACCACCAGAGGCAAACCCACACCCATTCAAATCCACAGATCTAAATCTCGATATGAATCCTGGGAAAGTGCCTGATGTAACAAAATAAACTCAATAAAGAAATCAAGAATAAATAAAAGCACCTTATATACCTACAAAAGTCATCACAAATGACTCTTTTCATAGGATATAAGGTGCTTTTATCATTATTCTATTATAGATTTAATTACTAGTTTTCCCATACGTCTCTGCAATGACAAGTTACTTCTACTTGCGATACGCTTCTAATTTATATGCATATTCAGTTAAAAGATCATTTGAATAAATTTTTTCATGTTTTGAATCTCTAACTTCTTTCCAAATAATAGATGCTACTTTTAATTTATTCGAATAGTTGCCACTACATTCGTCTGCACAAAAATCCTTAAAAAATTGATTCCATTGACAAGCCGAATTGTCATACTTTGCATAATCTGATTCACCATAATATACTTTCAGCAAATCTCCAATGGTAAAGCTAATATTTTTTTCACTTTTTACTTTTCTCCAAGCAGTAGCCATATCAGCATTAAATTTAAATCGTGAAACACCTGTTAAATCAGAAAAATATTCTCTAAACTTCGTATTAAAAGAAAAATTACATTCAAGTAATGGTGTATCTAGAGTAATATTTTCCACTTGTTTTTTTCTATTTTTTATTGATGATTTTTTAATTAAATTGCCTTTAAAGTACTGCTCAATAATATGATTGAGTTCTTGTTTTATTCCCCTATATTCTAATCCTAATGATTTACATATTTGTGAAAGTTCATCACGATACCAATAATATTTTTTAAATTCATCAAACGATGTAATTTCATCAAACTTAGGTCTACACTCTTTCAATATTCTGCCTCCTCAAGTTTAAATAATACTATTTTGTAAATTGTAACATAAAATTGAATAGTACCCAAAATCACACCATTGAAGCATTCGTTAAATATTTTCCTATTAAGTTGTCTATAATCTAGTTATCTATAATATAGCTCTACTTAATCCTCTTTATGCTCCATAGATTTTGGAAGTGTCAAAATTAATAAACCAGCAAGGAACATACAAGCCCCCATTACATAGTAACCATAAGCAAAGCTACCTGTGTGACCATTGATGAATCCAAGCATATAAGGACCTACCCAGCCCCCCATGTTACCTGAAGAGTTAATGAGTCCCATCGCCCCCGCTGCAGCAGCGCCAGATAAGAAGGTTGTTGGCATGGTCCACCATACACCCATACCACCGTAAACACCTACTGCAGTTAAGCATATAAAGAATAAGCTAACTTCTGGAGATGGACTGTGTGGTGTTGCTAAGAAACCAATAGTACCAATGAACAATGTAGTAGCAACATGCCAACGTTTTTCATTGCGCTTTTCAGAAGAGTAACCACAGTATATTTGTACAAGTAAGGCTGCTGTCATTGGAATAGCAATAGACCACGCTACCACACTTGGTGGCCATCCAGATAAGCTTTTAAGAACTTGAGGCATCCAGAAACTAAAGCCCCAGAAACCAATAACCCACAAGAAATAGATTAACGCTAAACGCAATACTTTTGGGTCTTTTAACGCTTGCCAAGTAGTATATTTCTTTATGGCTTGCTTTTGTTGCTCTTCCTTTTCAAGTTCAGCTTTAATATATACCTTTTCTGCATCAGTTACCCAAGATGCATGTTCAGGACGCTCTTTCATCCAGAATGCGAAAATAAACGCAAAGATCACGGCAGGAATGGCTTCAACGATAAAGAGTGTACGCCAACCATGTAGACCAAAGAAAGTTGTATCCAACAAAATACCTGCCAATGGCCCACCAATGATGTTAGAGAACAATAAAGACGTCAACATCAAGGAGATTGCCTTCGCGCGCTCCTTTGGCAAGAACCAATTTGGAATGAGTAATGAATAAACTACAGGATATAAAGAAGCCTCACATAGGCCAAGTAAAAATCGATAAACATAAAATTCCAACTCAGTGGTCATCGTCGTCATAAGAATACATACGAGACCCCAGCTAAACATGATACGCGCCACCCAATGCATAGCATTACAACGAGCTGCAATTAAAGATGCAGGCACTTCAAACAAAACATAACCAATAAAGAAAATGCCTGCCCCCATACCAAATACTTCTGGCGTCAACCATGGTAAATTCTCCTTCATAGTCAAGCCTGCATAGGCAATGTTAACGCGATCCAGGAAGGCAATAATAGAAACAATAAACAATGGTAAGACTACGTGAAGCATACGACGTTTCGTAAAATCTTTGAAATTGATGTCCCCACTTTGAGGCTCTGGTGTAGATGAGTTCATATAATTCCTTTCTGCTTATTAAAATATTACATACTTTACCATCTTAAAAGAACAAACGTCCTCTGTCAATGGAATTTTATAGAGTATAGAAATAACAAATAGGAATAGTAAAACCAAAATAATGACATATAAAATAGAAAAGGTATATTCGCTAGGAATGACTGTATAAAACAAAAAGCACTTTATAGTATAAATATATCTCTATCACAAGATAAGAAAATACTATAAAGTGCTTTCATATTAATTTGTACTAACAGGATCATAATCAGCAGGCACAGGAGCAACGATACTTACAAAGATAACATCTTCTGTCCCAGTATTTTTTGCGCCATGACATTCACCCTTTTTAGATACTATAACTTGTCCCTTTGTAAAAGGCACCTCTGTATCAGGCGTTGGATAAAATACCCCCTTACCTTGCAATATAACCCATATATCATCAGAGTTATGATGGTAATGCTTTGGTAAGGTTTGCCCAGGTTTAATAACCCATACTGAGCCACCTGTGGAATCAGTTTGATAAAATGGAGTCCTAACAGCTTTCTCCAAACTTTCAACTTTCACAAGTTCCATGTCAAAAATACGTTGATTACTCATAATGCTCACACCTTTCATCGATTAACAACTAACGAGTACCCGATGCATATTCTCCCATATTAATATCTATAACAGTTCGAACAGGTTGAATTAAGGAGTCCTCATACTGAACCGCCCATTTAATATCTGGATTCATATCTCCATTTTCTAAGCCTGCAATCGTTTGCCCGTCATCAATAGGATTATCGTGCTCAAAGATATAATACAATACACTATACGCATGATTTACAATTTCATCGGGGTTCATACCGTGAAAGTGATACTGCAAATCAGGGTAGAATAAGGTGTTCATACCTATCGTATCAACCATCATGTCATCTGTGCCTTGAATGCTAAAATATCGCACATTTACGGCATAATAAATAAAACGTGTTACAGCTTTATCAGGATGATTTTCAATGGTTTCTCGACTTAAGAACTTACGAGATGGACCAAAGACAACGGCCTTACAGGATGGATATAACTCTAACAACGCATCTACATATTTCACGAGCATATCAGCTCGTTCTTTAGGTTCTAAACCCGAAGCTAACATGTCTGTAGCAAATACTCTATATTGGCACTCATCTAGCAAGTCATCTACATTTGGACAATCCCAAACCTGACTACGTGTAAAATCATCTAGTACAGGTTTGTCGATTTTTTCACAATTCGTCACCATCAAGGTTGGTGAAATATCTGCATCGTTATCCTCGTAATGAACCTTATAATTCTGAGGTGCAAAACCAGCAGATTCAACGCCATAACTAAAGCAATCAACAGGACCTAAATGCTTTGTGAATACCTCTACCATTGTATCTCGATTAGGCATATCACACTGCTTTGGCATTAATAACTCAACGAAAAACAAACCGCCAGGGCGAACAGAATCATCTGTTAAATCTTGTTTAAATACTTGAGTCATACACGCTCTCCTAAATTAAAACATAATGTAAAATATATCTTTCACTTTATAGTATATCAGATGTTTATAAGTATTACAATTACGTAACCACTGTTTCATAAATAATAAATAATCTATATTTCTACTACATGTTAGCGTAATATCGATATACTGTGGCATCACGATTATATAATCTAAAGATAATGACTCATACTCAAGTTCAAACGTCTTATTATTCTCCAAGGTTTGTAGAAATCGCGCATATAAATAATCAATACTTTCAGAATGATTACCAAGTTTGCAATTTCCCATATCAAATAGGTTACGATAGGAAGTGTCCCCTGGTAGCACAGACATCCAATCTAAAGCATATTCTGATACACCGAACACCGTTTTTTCAGGATTAGGTCCATCTAAATCATCCTGTAACCAAGCAGATATTATTTGGTACATATTTAGTGTTTCATATTCGCTTACATCACTATAAAACTCACTTAGCCCCTCTAGGTCAATCTCTAAATTGGCAATACAACGATACATAGAAACTACCTCCTAAAGATCTCCAATCTTCTTATAGTAAAAGTATAACTATATCTATGTACCATTTTTATCTCATTAAGTTTTGACCCTGTATCTAAAATTAACACTAAATCATTTATAACTACAAAAAGACCCTCTCCATAAGTCCGAGAACTATGGAGAGGGTCTTTATATTATCTAATCAGCATAGGATGATGAGCCGATGGCCTACCTGTTACGGTTTCCCTCGAACTCTCAGCACTACTTAATTATAGAGGTTTACGAACCACGTCAAGAATGGAGCCATCGCGGTATTCAACGATTGCCACGATGTCTTCATCTTTGTCAGATACAGGGATATCTTGTGGTTTACCAACTAAGTCAAATGCTAATTGTTGTAATTCTTCAATTGTGAAGATAGGCAAGTTGCTATCTTTGAAACGTTCAATCAAATCAGTACGAGCTGGGTTGATTGCGATACCGTATTCAGTAACAAGTACGTCAACGGAGGAGCCTGGTGTAATTACAGTAGCTACTTTATCACGGATCATTGGTAAGCGGCCGCGGATCAATGGACAAGTAATAACTGTGCATTTAGCACCTGCTGCTGTATCGGAGTGACCGCCGGAAGCGCCCATCAATACACCGTTGGAGTCAGTCATTACGTTTACGTTGAAATCAAGGTCGATTTCAGTAGCACCAAGGAATACTACGTCTAGGTAGTTTGTAGTGCAGTCAGTCCATGGGTTAGCGTACATGGAAGCAGACATTTCGATGTGTGCAGGGTTTTTATCCAAAGATGCTGCTGCAGTAGTATCGAATGTTTGAGTATCGTAAATGGCACGGATTAAGCCTTCTTCAAGCATACCAGTCAAGATACCAGTAGCACCACCGATAGCGAAGCCACCTACTTCACCGCGTTTGCGAAGTTTTTCAGCAATGAATTTCGCTACAGTCAATGGAGCACCACCAGCGCCCAATTGGAATACGAAGCCATCTTTAATGATGCCAGCTTGGTCAAGGAATTCACCAGCTAATTCAGCAATTTTAATTTGGATAGGGTTTTTAGTGAAACCTACCGCACCAGAAGCGATACCTTCTGGATCACCAATGCTTTCAACCTCAACAACATAATCTACATCAGTTTGAGGGATTGCATAGTTGTGTACATAGTCAACCAAGTTATCAGTGATGATAACAGTTGTGTCTGCATAGTGGGAGTCAACTTTAGCATAGCCAAGTGCACCACATGCGGATTTGCCCATACGACCAGTAGCATTACCACGTGGGTCAGCTGTAGGAGCGCCCATGAAAGCTACGTCGATATGAACTTCACCAGATTCGATAGCACGAGCACGGCCACCGTGGGAGCGAATGATTACAGGACGTTTCAATACGCCAGGGTTTTGAGTTAAGAATTTACCAAGACGATCGCGCAAGCCAGATGTTTCGATAGCTGTTACAGTGCCGTCTTGAATCATTTCTACCAAGAATTCATGGCATGGGGACAAGGAAGAAGACGCGATAGTAATATCTTTGATACCTTTTGCTTGTACGCGTTCCATAACCATTTTCATTACATAGTCGCCATTGCGCAAGTGATGATGGAAGGACAATGTCATACCATCTTTTACGCCAGCTTTTTCGATTGCTTCGTCGATGGAAGCAAGAACTTTATTAGTACCAACAAGGCTCATATGAACAGGTTTACCTGCACGTTTAGCCTTAGGTTCAATTGCGAATTCACCTTGATATACTTCGCGACCTTCTAGTGCTGGGATATTTGTTGGGATATCGCGACCTACTTTATTTAACATCGTATTCTGCTCCTTCCTCTAATTCAACTTTAATGCCTGCTGCACGTGCTTTATCAACAACGCGTTGTGCACGTACCACGATAGGACCATCGATCATTTTGCCATCTACAGAGATTACGCCTTTATTATTGCGCAATGCATCAGCATAGCTGTTCAATACTTTAACGGAATGAGCGATTTCTTTTTCGTCAGGAGTGAATACTTCATGAACAATTTTAATTTGGCTTGGGTGGATACAAGATTTACCATCAAAGCCCAAAGCTTTAATGAATTCTACTTCTTCACGGAAACCTTGTGGATCTTTCACGTCGGAGAATACAGTATCAATTACGCGGATACCTGCTTCGCGGGCTGCATGAAGAATTGTTTGGCGAGCAAACAACAATTCAACAGCTGGTTTATGTTTACCTGTACGAAGGTCAGCACGGTAGTCTTCAGCGCCAAGAGCGATTGCAACTACGCGAGGACCGTGACAGATTTCGCGAACATTGTACAAGCCACGAACGGATTCGATAGCTACGATAATGTTGATTGTACCTTCTGGCCAGCCATTAGCTTTTTCTACTTCTTCGATTTTCTTCGCTACGATTTCAACTTCAGAAACATCTTCAGTTTTAGGTAAACGAATCATATCAGGTTTAGCTGGAACGATGACATCAAGATCGTCATAGCCATAAGGAGTTTGTGTAGGATGGTTGATACGAACAACTGTTTCTGCACGGAATTTACGGGATTTCAATGCTTCTGCAGTTAAAAGACGAGCTGTGTCTTTTTCTGTAATTGGCACGGAATCTTCGATATCGATCATGATGGAGTCAGCACCGTGAATATCTGCACTGTTAATCATTTTAGGTGTATTACCTGGTACGAACATCATGGAACGAGACAAACGTTTTTTAGCAGCCTCTGTTAATGGGTTTGTTTTAACTTCTGGGAATGTTTTATCGTTAGCCATTATGCTTTGCTCCCCCTTTCCAATGCACCTAATACGCGAGCTTTAATTGTGTAATCCCAAGCATTTTTATCTTGTACGATTACTTTTACGCCATCATAACCAGCTTCTTTCACTGTGTTCAAGATAACGGATTTAATTTGGTCGCCGTATTGGCGGATAACTTTGGATGTTAATTCAATTTCGATACCGCTAGCAATCGGTTCAACCGTTACTAATGCATCATTTTTTTCGTCGAAGCCAGCTTGTGCAGCTTTTACTAATTGTGCCATGTTGCATCCTTTCCTTGTGAAACATTTATAAAACCCAAATCTGTACAGACTCGTCGCGAGAGTCTATACAGATATTGAATACTAATAATTAAATTCTAACACTCCATAGTGAAGATTTCTGATTACATGAAACCAATGATTTTCCACCAAGGGATACCGATTACGTAGTTCAAAACTAAACATACAACGGCGGAGATAAGACCAACTGTCCACCAGTCTTTTACATTATTGTAACCAGCAGAGAAAATGATTGGACCAGGAGCCGCACCATAGTGAGTTACGGAACCGCCATAGGAGTTTGTACCAATTAAGATGAAAGCTAATAATGTAGGATCGATACCTGCATTGATACCTACAATCAAGAATACTGGTAACATTGCAGAAATATATGCAGTACCAGATGCAAAGAAGTAACGAACAGCAACGGAGATCACAGAAATAAGGATAAGCATCATGAATGGATCTAGGCCAAAGTTCATATGAGCTTCTAAGTATTTAGCCAACCATTCGAAGAATTTACCTTTAGTTAATGCAGAGGATAAGCCCAAGATACCACCGAACCAAATCAATGTGTTCCAAGCCGCTTTAGTTTTGAGCAAGTCATCCCAATTAATAATGCCACATACAAATGTAGCAAGCATAGCTACGATAGCCACTGCAGTAGCATTAATATTAATATCAAAAGTAGGAAGAACCCAACCTACGATTGCAAGAAGTGCGATGGCAATAAGGCCTTTTTCTGACGCTTTCATAGGTCCTAATTCTGCCAAACCATCCTCAGCAATTTTTTTGTTGTCGATTTCTTTTACAGAAGGACGTTCATACATATAACCGATGAATGGGATACACATTAGCATGATGAAACCAGGTACAAACATAGCCAACGCCCATTGCGCCCAGTTCAAGGATACACCTGTCAATTTAGTGATAAAGTCTAATGCTAATAAGTTTGGCGCCATTGCAGTAGCAAAGAAGAAGGATGTGACCTTTGTTGCGAAGTAACCATTTTGCAAGAGGTAAGCACCAGCTTTTTTAGCAGTTTCACCAGGATAGGAACCAACAGCTTCAGCGATGGACAAATTGATAGGATATACGATACCTGCCGCGCGAGCTGTGTTGGATGGTGTTGCTGGAGATAGGATCATATCAAGGAATGCAGTTACATAGCCAAGACGAAGTGTAGTGCTACCAAAGGCGCGAACCAAGTGATATGCAATGCGGTGACCAAGACCAGTTTTACCAAACGCAACGGATAATGCGAAAGCTGCGAAGATTAACCATAATGCTGTGTTACTGTAGCCAGTTAATACATCTTTTGTGTTATTCAATAAAATAGAGGATGTAGCAACACCTAATAATACTGTAATAGGAACTGGGAATGGTTTTAATACCAAGCCCACGATAGTTGCTAAATAAATACCAAATAATTGCCATACTTGTGGTTTGAGGCCTTCTGGTGTGCCACCAAACCAAGCGATTGCGACGATGGCAGCCATAACGGCAATGCGCCATAATTTGTCTTTCATGTGTGTCTTTCCCTTTCTTAATTAACTTAGGCATACATAAAATCATCTAGTCTTCAACAACATAATCGCTCGCGACGTCGATTACATTGATTAAGTCTATATTCATTATAAATGTTTAAAAGAAATATGAATAATAGATTACCTTTATAGGGGTTATAAAAACTTTTATATCTACTATTCATACTTTTTATGCATTTTGAGCATAGTTTTACAGTTCCAAATGAAAAAAATGCATGTATACCTCCCCAAAGACGATATACATGCACTTACATGGTATTATATTGATCTTAATCTATATTATGAGTTATTATATCGAAAAAGTCCAATACTGAAACAGCATGGATAAACAGTTAGAAAATCTCATAGATATACTCTATTATAATGCATCCTATGCTTTATATTCTCTAAATATACTGTCATCCACTACGGTATGTTCTTTATAATAATGACGAACATATTCGATAAACGTTTTTACTACAACCAAATTTTCCGCATCTTTTGTGTATACCATATTCGTATCACGGGTGATATATTCACCATCTTTGCTACGCAATGGACTCACATAGATATCTTTATCCTTACAAGATCCAAGTCCCATATAGGTCAAGATAGACCAACCAAGGCCAGCACGAACAAAATGGCGACAAGTACTCATAGAGTTTACATCCATCGCCACACTTGGAGGCTCATCAAAATGTTCTGCACACCAAGTTTCGATAATATTCGCCACCGATGCATCTGTTTGATATTTAATGAATGGTACTTTTACCAAGGATTCAGGTGGCACTAATTCTTTATATACTAAACAATATGGTTCTGCTAGTAACAATTCAGACTTGCCAGACACATCATAACCACCACGAGCAAAGGCGACCATACAGTCACCGGTATTAAACATTTTTACCACTTGATGGCTGAAAGCAGTCTTCACTTGAATGTGAACATCTGGATATTGTTCTCGGAAAGATCTCAATAAGGCTGGTAGTTCATAGTCTGCAAAGTTAATAGATGACGCGATTTTCAAAGTCCCTTGAATCTTGCCAGAAGCGGAATTCATAGCATTCTCCAAGGCCTCTTGTTCTTGCATCATTCGCTTGCAGTAATCATAGAAAATTTCGCCTTGTGCCGTGAGGGCAATCCCTTCAGCAGTTCGCAACAACAGAGAATGGCCCAAGGCTTTTTCTATATGGCGCAACCGATAGCTCAACGCTGGTTGCGATAAAAATAATTTTTCTGCAGCCCTTGTAATATTGCCTTCATCCACAACAGTAACAAAGGTTTGCCATTCTCTATCGTCCATACAAACTCCTTTGTTATCGCTTATTACCAAAGATGCGTAATAAGGATAAGAATAAGTTAATGAAATCTAAATAAAGGCTCAAAGCACCAGTGATTTCAATGCGGTCTAAAATTGTTTCATCCTCCATGAGCGCCACTTGTGTCACATTATTTTTAATGCGGTTCACATCGATGGCTGTAAAGATAGAGAATACTACAACACCTACATAACCTAGAACTAAACTAACAGTATCACTAAAGCCACTGAGTACAGTCCAGTTAAAGAAGCGGGCTCCCATCATGACCACAGATACGATAATCATACCAATTAAGGCAGCTAATACATATGGTGTAAGGGATGATAAATTACGCTTAGTTGTAGCCCCTACCACAGCAAAGCCAATAAAGAATGCTAACGTACCTACTAAGGCTGGAATAACTACATCAAACACATCATATCGCAAAGATACCAAGGTCAATGTGAGACCATTCAAAGCACTATAGAGGAAGAACATACCACGTAACGTCATTATATTAGCAGAATATGCACGAGCACTAAATAGGAATACCACACCAAGCTCTACTAATAAGATAATATTAAAGTTTTGGTACGCAAAACGTAACCAGTTTGGATTTGCTAATGCGGCAAAGCCAACACCGATGGTTGTAAGCAAACCTACAACCATCCACAAGAAAGAACCTTTTAATCGTTGGGATACGATACTTTCAACCTGTGCAACCTCAGCTGCAGTAGGTCCTGTTACATTATATGGATTCATACTATCCCTCCTTATTTAATTATCACTCATAGAGATTATCGAGCATTGGCAATGCCCGCAAACACCTTACCACGTTCTCCATCGATAGTCACTTCTTGACCTTCGAGGAGTACTTCATGGGCATTTTTAGCACCTAAGATAACAGGAATACCATACGTAATGCCCGCAATAGCACTGTCAGATGTATAACCATCTTCTACTGCGATGATACCACCAGCACGTTTGGCAATGGCCATCAATTCAGGCTCCATTGTACCTACCACTAGGATATCGCCGTCTTTGAAGCTTTCATAATTGCCCTTATGATTAGCCGCAATGTACACATTACCTGTAACGGATTTGCGTAAAATACCATTACCAGACAGGAGCACTCGACCTGCAATATGAACGCGAATCATATTGGTCGTACCTGTTGCACCAGATGGTACCCCAGCGGTAACAACTACGAGGTCACCAGACTCGATGGCGCCAGTGCCGAGAGCACTGGTAATAGCTTGTTTAACCATTTCATCGGAGTTGATGATTTCATGTCCCTTGATAGCCTCTACACCCCAGCATAATTGCATGCGACGAATTGTTTCTTCATGAGGTGTAACAGCGATAATTTTACAATCTGGACGATGACGAGCCACACTAAGTGCGGTGTGACCAGATTCAGTACATGTCAAAATAGCTGTGGCCCCGAGATTTTGAGCTACGCGCACGCTAGCCAAGCATACAGCGCTTGTGGTAGTCATTTCTTCATCCTCACGAGCGCGACTATAACTATCGTAAATAGCAGCCTTCTCCGTTACCTCTGCAATACGAGTCATGGTCGCAACAGCTTCTACAGGATAGGAACCATTGGCTGTTTCACCAGACAACATAATCGCATCAGTACCATCCAAAATGGCGTTGGCTACGTCACTTGCTTCCGCCCGTGTAGGACGTGGGTTTTGAATCATAGACTCGAGCATTTGTGTCGCCGTAATAACGGGTTTCCCCAAGTCATTACATTTTTCAATCATCATCTTTTGAAGTACTGGCACCTCTTCTGCAGGAATTTCTACACCGAGATCTCCACGAGCAACCATGAGACCGTCAGCTACTTCCAAGATTTCATCGATATTTTTAACGCCCTCTGCATTTTCAATTTTCGCGATAATCTTGATGTCTTTTTTCTCAGACTCAAGAATGCGACGAATAGCCACAATGTCTTTGCCGCGTTGCATGAATGATGCGGCCACAAAGTCTACCCCTTGTTGACAGCCAAAGCGCAAGTCTGCTTCATCCTGTTCAGATACGGGTGGCAAGCTTAGTGCTACACCTGGTACGGCTACACGCTTGCGGTTACCGATTTCCCCGCTGTTTTGAACAGTTGTAACGATATTATTACCTTCGATAGCATCGATAATAAGTGTTACAAGCCCATCAGCCAAGAGGACTTTATCCCCTACGGACACATCGCCTGTAAGACCTTTGTAGTTCACGGAGCTAAGCTCTTTTGTACCTTCCACGTCATCTGTAGTCAACGTAAATTGTTGACCGGCTTCGAGAAATACCTTGCCCTCTTTAAATAGACCAAGACGAACCTCAGGACCTTTTGTGTCGAGCATTAATGCGATTGGTTTATTCACAATCATCGCCGCATCGCGCACCATTTGCATGCGCTCCGCTTGCTCTTCGTGGGATCCATGAGAGAAGTTAAAACGAGCTACGTTCATGCCAGCCCGCATCATATCTTCTAAAATGCCAAATTTATCCGTTCCTGGACCTACAGTACATACAATTTTTGTACGTTTCATAATCCCTCCTATGAAAGCAATCCCTAGATAGGATAGTTCATTTCTTATTATATCAATGTTGGTGAAAGCTATCTGTGCCCCACGCAACATATGTCTTTCTACACCGTTTATACACTTATTGTATCAAGTATATGCTTATTACATGTCACACATACTTGTGTTAACTTTATATGTTTACTGCACCTCTACGGAGCCATCACCTAGAATAGCTTCAATAGCCTTGATGGATTCATCACTAGGGTCAAAGCACATATTCGGTGGTAAATTAATGCGTTTCCGTTGACGGTGTAAATATAACGACGTTGGCACGGAGCCTGCTGTATTTACTAGCACACGTTTTAAGGCTTCACTATTTTCCGGCGTATCATATTGACTATAAATATGGATTGCCACCTGTTTTGCCTGATTATAGTTTACCTTTAATGGAGTAATACGGTCTGCAATGATTTGCACGCCCTTTTCATCCGCATCAACGCGACCTTTTACCTTAACGATCATATCGACCGCAAGGAACTGTTGGCTTTGACTAAAGACCTTAGGGAACGCCACTACATTCGCCGCACCAGAATAATCCTCGATGCGAAGAATGGACATAAGCTCATTCCGCTTTGTCATGCGGTCCGATTTATTTTCAATGAGACCGCCAAAGGTAATGGTTTGACCATCATATTGCTCTGGATTTTCTACGAGAGCGCCCAGTTCAAAGAGACCTTCCAGTTCTTTAGCATATCCTTGCAATGGATGCCCCGTAATGTAAAAGCCTGTATATTCCTTTTCATCCTTTAATTTATCGTCTTCCGATAAATCCTCCACATTGGGAACAGGAATGAAATCGACAGCTTCTTCCATATCGCCAAAGAGGTTCATAGTGCCCATAGCGGCATCCTTTTGCTCTTTAGCACCAACGGCTTGGGCACTTTCATACATGTGTAGCAACTGATTCCGGTTTTCCTGGAAGCCATCCATGGCACCGCAACGGATGAGACTTTCAAGAAGTCGTTTATTCACAACTCGATTATCTACCCGTTTGCAGAAGTCCACGATATCCGTATATAAACCATGCTCATTGCGCTCGCGAATCAAGCGATCGATGGCATTATCCCCTACGTTCTTGATGCCGCCAAGTCCAAAACGAATAGCGTCATCTTGTACGGCGAAGCTACGTTCAGAATAGTTAATATCTGGGCCTAGTACCTTAACATTGTGCTTCTTGCAGGCATTAATGTAGTAAGTCAATTTCTGCATGTTCTGCATGAAGCTCGTCATGGTAGCCGCCATAAATTCAGGGAAATAGTGCGCTTTCAAATACGCCGTTTGGTACGCGATATACGCATACGCCGCACTATGTGATTTATTAAAGCCATAGCCTGCAAAGTATACGAGCAAGTCAAATACTTCGTTTGCGATGGACTCGGTAATACCGTTTGCTACGGAGCCTTGAATAAAGGACTCCCGTTGCGCCTTTAGAACAGATTCCTTTTTCTTACCCATGGCGCGGCGCATCAAATCCGCTTGACCGAGGGAGAATCCCCCCATGGCGGAGGCAATCTGCATAACCTGTTCTTGGTATAAGATTACCCCGAAGGTATCTTTCAAGATAGGTTCCAAAATTGGATGTAAGTAGGTAACCTCTTTTTTACCGTGACGGCGGTCAATAAAGTCCGCCACCATCCCAGAGCCTAGTGGGCCTGGACGATACAAGGCTACCAATGGAATTAAATCTTCAAAATGCTCAGGCTTAAGGTCCATAACGAGCTTTGTAATCCCTTCCGACTCAAGCTGGAATACACCAGAGGTGTCACCCTTGGTGAGGATGTCACAAGCTGCCTTATCATCTAATGGGATAGCATCTAAGTCTAGGTCAATACCACGGTTCGCCTTGATGAGCTTTAAGGCATCTCCCATAACCGTCAAGGTGCGGAGGCCCAAGAAGTCCATCTTTAAGAGGCCTAATTCCTCGATATTATCCTTATCGTACTGCGTTACAAAGCCTTCATCGTTGGCATTTTGTACAGGTACGTGGTCATCTAGAGGGTCTGCAGAAATTACGACGCCCGCCGCATGCGTAGACGAATTTCGCGCTATGCCTTCTAGCTTTTTACCAAAATCAAATAATTCTTTAACGTTTGGATCAGCTTCGTATAAAGCTTTTAACTCTTTGCCTTGTAAAGCCTTATCTAAGGTAATCCCCAGTTCATTGGGAATCATCTTAGCGATGCGGTTCACTTCAGCCAGTGGTAAGTCGAGCACGCGACCTACGTCACGAATTACGGCACGAGCCGCCTCTGTACCGAACGTAATAATCTGGGATACACGCTCCTGTCCGTATTTTCGCGTTACATATTCGATAGCTTGACCACGCTTTTCATAGCAGAAGTCAATATCGATATCGGGCATGCTTACCCGTTCTGGATTCAAGAATCGTTCAAAGAGCAAATCGTATTTTAGTGGATCGAGACCTGTAATACCTAAAAGGTACGCTACTACAGAACCTGCCGCAGAACCACGGCCTGGACCTACTAAGATATCGTGCTCACGGGCATACCGCACATAATCCCACACGATGAGGAAGTAATCCTCAAAACCCATCGTACCGATAACATCTAACTCGTAGTCGAGACGCTTTTGTAACTCTTCAGACGTCTCACCATAAAGGCGTGGAATTTCTCGTTCACAAACCTTACGTAAATACGTTTTAGACGTTTCCCCTTCGGGCACATCAAAGTGCGGCAAATGATGTTCATTGAAATTAAATTCTACGTTACAACGGTCCGCAATTTTTAAGGTGTTTTCAATGGCCCCCGGAATATGTCCAAATAGCTCTGCCATTTCATCCCCAGACTTGAGATAAAACTCATCATTCGGGAATTTTAAGCGGTCTACCTCAGCACGGCGACGGCCTGTAGATATACAAACCTTGATATCCTGCGCGTCTGCATCCTCTTTTAAAACATAGTGGAAATCATTAGACGCTACAATGCCAAGACCATATTCCTTGCTGAGCTTAATGAGTTCCTCTTGAGCCTTTGCCTCCTCTGGCAAACCATGATTTTGAATTTCTAAGAAAAAATTATCCTTGCCGTACGTCTCGATATGCCATTCGATGGAACGCTTGGCGCCTTCCATATTGTCTTGCAAAATATACTGAGGAATTTCTCCTTGAATACACGCACTAAGGGCAATAATCCCTTTGCTGTATTGGCGCAATAAATCTCGGTCTGCACGAGGACGATATAACATACCTTCCGTAGATGCTTTAGACACGATTTTAACAAGATTACGATACCCTTCCATAGTCTCCGCCAATAGGATGAGATGTTTTAATCTTTCACGGCTGCGACCTTCGGGACGATCAAATCGGTTGTTTTCCGTTACATATACTTCACAACCGATGATAGGCTTAACGCCTTGGGCTATACACTCTTTATAGAAATAAATGGCTGCGTACATATTGCCATGGTCCGTGATGGCAAGGGCGGGCTGATTTAACTCCTTCGCACGACGTACCATGTCAGGCAAACGACTGATGCCGTCTAGCAAACTAAACTCTGTATGACTATGTAAATGTACAAATGGCTGCATGGTACACCTCCTTTAAGGGCGATGAGCAAAATACACGTTCAATGACTTCTTACGAGCCTTCCAATCTGGCAAAAACTGTGCCACGAGATTGTGAAAGTTCTTGGAATGGTCTAAATATTTAAAATGAGCAAACTCATGAACCATAACGTACTCAATATACGCCTGTGGTCCCTCTAACAAACGGGTGTTCATCTTGACGAGCTGCTTTGCAGGCGTACAAGAACCCCAACGACTCTTCATTCGCTGCTGTTTTATGATTGGCATAGGCACATCAATACCTTGCTTGTGAAAGCGCTGATACACGACCTTTGCCCAGTGGACAAAGACCTTCTCCCCTAAATTACGCCAATAACTTTGCATTAATTTATGTTTAGCTTCAAAGGTCGTACCCTGAGGTACAACCATGGTAAGAATGGCTTTCCCGTCAAAGCCTATGTGAGGCTTTCCATCCTGCTCAACTAAGCGCAACGTAACTGGAATGCCGAGGATGGATAAACTTTCACCATTCACATACTGCAACGCATCGACGCGCTTGGCATTCAATGCATCAATCTTGTAACGAGCCCGCTCAATGAAGGACATATTCTCGATGACAAACTTGTCCACCCTATAATCCGGCACATACCCATTCGCCGACACATGGATCACACCATCCTTTGTAATGCGCATGTTCATGTTCTTCACACGCTTGATGGTTAACTCATATTCAATTCTGTCGCCATTATAGGTAATAGACCTAGTTGTTGAAGTATTCATACCTTTTATTTTATCATAAAACACTCATGAAAACGTAGAATTCTGGTAATTTTAATAGAACTACTTAGATTTTAATCAATACTGATTTTTATTAGTTTTCAATATAAAAATGACACCTATACCAGTCCCTTATGAAAGGTATAGATGTCATTAAAATAAGCTTATAACATTTAACACTAAATATTATTTAAGGATAGAAGTTAATAAAGGTTAATCCCAAAATTAAAAGTAATCATAAGTATAGAACCAACTTAATAATCTTTTAGAATCTATAATCCCAAGTCTATAAACTTCCCTAAAACTTTAATTTGCCAGAACATCCCTCTAGTAGCTTTTAAATCAATGTCTGTTTTTAACTTATCAAAACTCACATCATAAAATGGTAATAATACCTGTAATGATGCTAATTTTGCTTTCATAGTAATTAATTCTTTACTTAATTGCCCGGATATATTAGTATCAACTATCTCCTGTAAATTGGAAATACATGCTTGAAAATCTTCATTCTGAATACGTTCACACGTATATATTTCAGACAAATAGGTCTGTTTAATACAACTTAAGATTGATTCAGAAATGAATTCAGGTTTTTGTAAGACTTCATACAATCCTAACAAAAACAACGCCCAAAATATCTCCTCTACATAATCGGTAAAGAAATAGATACCGAACTTCTTTTCATCATGTGTAGAAATCTTTAACGCTTCAGATAAAGTATTACCCTCTAACTCCCGTTCTATTAAAGCAATCCAACTACTGCATTCAATATCATCTAACATATCATTTAATGGTGGTATAGGAATCCTACGAGCCATCCACTCATCAACATCCTCTAAACTCATCCCATCTCCAATAATATTTAACAATTTATCGGACAGATGTGCTTTTCTACACATTAATCGAATTAACATACTAAATATGTAATATTCTAGAATGGTCAAATCAATATAATTTCGTCTATATGCCTTAACAGCGCCCAATATAAAGACCATTAAAAATGTATCTAAACTTTTTTTATTTTTAAAATAGATCATATTTATACCTCTGTCCACTAATTTATTTTAGCTTTCGATTTACTGGTTTATCATTAACCCTTTTTATTTATAGTAATAAATAATATATATTCTTTAGCCAGCCTCCCCAACTAAGTATGAATACATTGAAAAGTTAATCACTCTAAATAGTTTTCTAACCTCATTTTATGTTCTGGTTTTAAGCTCATATTATCTCGTGCAGTGACTAACTTAACAAATAATTCTTCTATAACCTCCTTATCCTCTTTACTAAATTGACTATAATGATCTATAGCTATAATTTTATCTTTCAATTGTTTATCATGATTTCGTTCTTTGATTAATTCATTAATACTAAACTCTTTTGATTTACTAGAAACCGTTTCATTAATAAAATTATAATTTAATAAGTTATTAGAATAGTACTTCCATACTATACCAGTTTCTAAATCTATCTTAGTAATGCTTCCAAAATCAACATTATAGAATATATTATTAGAAATTTTATACGTATCAATTTTCGATAATTTAGATCCTGTAGCTAAATTATAAATTCCACGGGTTTCGTAAGAAAAAAAGAATGGAAATCTAATGATACTTCCCTCCTCTATAGGAATTCTTTGCCTAAAATCAGCATAAAATTTGCTTTTCCAAACTTCCTGTTCCGAATCAGAAAAACGACTAAATTCTGGATATACATTAGTAATGTCATTTATTCTGATTTCATTAGATGGCTCTTTATGTAATATAAATACATGTTCGTTATTTAATTCATTATATACACCAATACCATTTGTAGTTATATAATATATTTTCCCTCGTACTTCATCAAAACCAAGAACATTAGAAGCAATTATATTAGTTGGCTCTTTGTAATATATTATACCTCCCCTCAGATCCAAATAGTGGATAAATGGATGCATAAAGTTTGTAGCAAAGAAAAGCCAACCGCCAAAAATAATACCTACTACTATTAAACAAGAAAGAAGTATTCTCTCAAGCCATTTTTTTGAGTTTTTTCCTATCTGCATGAAAGCTTATCCAATCAATTTCATCAACGAACTTAAAATTATTTATCTCCATAAGTTAGCTCTAAAGATACCTCACCATTAGAGGTTAATGTATATACTAAACCAGAGAATGGGTTTTGATTATAGAATTTAAAAGTCTCAATCATCGCTACAACTTCATTTTTTAAATCATACATAATTTCCGAAATAATAGCAGGCTCTTCATCATTATTTTCCACATACTTTGTAATACATGAGTCATCCTCAGTTTTATAAACCCAAAGCTCTACAAAGGGATTATTAACATTCATATCAAAGTGTAATTTAGCACGATGCCAATTTAGAGGCGTTAACTTGTATATACTTTTGGCCACTTTATTATAATGTTTTTCAAGTTCTGATTCTAAGCTTTTATGCTTTAACTTAAACGCCTTATCAATGGCAGTATAATTTTTTGCTAATACACGAGACTCCATATCTTCCAATAATAAAACACCTCGTGGACCTTTTAGCATTTCTTTATATACATCCGGATCAAATTCATCTTCATTTTCCAAAATACCAAAGTTTTTATATACCCACTTATATCTATTTTGGAGCCAGCAATCGTCAGTTACAGGATCATTATGAAATTCACAATGGGGCTCATAATCATCGCGTGAAATATACATTGTTCCCCAAGTCCACTTCTCAATCGATGCTTCGTGTAATAATCTAACATTCGTTAAAATATCATACATCCCCTGTTTCATTCGTTCGCTATTTTCATCAGAAAAATTATATATAAATTCACCATATTGAATAATAGATCCACCTGGCGTTTTTATATAATAACAACCTGATGTTGATCCTAACTCAGAACATTCAAAATACAAATAAATTTTATACCAATGCTTGGGCATTAAATCAACTAATATATCTCTTATTTTATTAATGTATATATTCATATGTACTCCTATTAATTTTCACTTTTCCAATTAAATTAAATCTATTTAAATCTTGATGAAATTAAATACAAACATACATGTTGCTATAAAAAATATTGGCAATATAGAATAAAAATCTTTTTTAGCTTTTTTAATGAGCATTACTTTCACGTCAGGTGATAAACTACAATCCAATTCAATAGCAGGAACTCTTAACCACATTTCTAATAAAAACAGAATTACAGATGTCAATTCTATTAAAAACCGCACTAGTCTAGAATATCCTGCAAAAATAATATATAAGAAAATTATCACACCTAAAAGCAGCTCTGAAATTAACAAAGATTTTGAGCGTTTAATTTTAATATGCTGTAATGTGAAGTATGGATTTTTAATGAAATACAGACAAAATAAAAATGCTAAAAATCCTGCAAATACTACTATCATAGCTTTCTCCTGTAAGACTAGTAAATATTTATTCCACGTCTATAATTCAATTATATGTTAAACTAATGTATACCACCAACGAATATTTTATTATATACGGCAAAAAAAGCACCATCTATCGAGGGACGACTTATGTTTCGTTTAGTCCCTAAATAGATGGTGCTTTTTATTTTAGATTCCGTCGTGCCGCCAGACTACCAGCACTGCTAGCTAGTCCAGCCCGATTGATATGTGGGTTCCCATGTTTGTACGTCTTTGGCTTGCTGTCTTTATCTTCTACTTTTGATTTCTCAAATTTAGTAAATAGATTGTCTAGCTCACGCAAGAGCGCACGTTTTTGTGAGTCTTTCAACTCGAATACTTCACCTTTATAGGCGATGTATTTATTTTTTAATACAGGACTGAGATCATAGATGGGCTCGTGTTGTTCTCCATTTACATCCAACAGCTCATCCAAGGTCAATCCATAATATCGAGACAGAGCACAGAGTGTATCTAAATCTGGTTCGCGATACCCTGTTTCGTAATTTGAAAGCGCCGCATTACTGATACCTACGGCCTTTGCTACTTCGATTTGGCTTTTACCCATGCGCACGCGAGCACGCTTTAAGTTCTTGTAAAACTGCATGTTCATCACCTGTATCGATACATAAACAACTACAAACTATAACTTCTTATAATAATGTATCACTGATTTTTTTGAAAGCTTCATCAGCAACGGCTAATGTGCGTTCCACTTCACTGCTCTTATGGCAGATAGATACGAAATTACTTTCATAAGGACTTGGCGCATAGTAGATACCATGACTCAAGTTATGGTGGAAGAACATTTTAAATTGTTCTTCGTTGCAAGATGCTGCATCATCAAAGTTCTTAACTGGTTTGTCAGTAAAGAAGATGGTGAACATAGAGCCTACTCGTTGCACAACAACAGGCACATTGTATTGTGCCGCCAATCTTTCAAAGCCTTCGCAAAGGGCAATCGTCGTATCTTCTACTTGTTTAAACACCGTTGGATCCCGTTGCAGAATGGAAAGTGTTGCCAAACCAGAAGTAACAGCAATAGGATTACCACTCAATGTACCAGCTTGGTAAATAGGACCAGCTGGAGCAATTTGGTTCATAATCTCACGAGAGCCACCGAATACAGCAAGTGGCATGCCGCCACCAACGATTTTACCAAGGCATGTAAGGTCCGGTTTGATATTGTAACGTTTTTGAGCCCCACCGCTGCTAGCACGGAAGCCACACATGACTTCGTCAAAAATCAGTATAGCACCGTGAGCCTTAGTTACTTCACGCAAGGTTTCGAGGAAACCTGGTTCTGGAGGCACACAACCCATGTTACCAGCTACAGGTTCAACGATGATTGCCGCAATAGTATCGCCCATATCGTCGAATAATTTACGAACCGCATCAGAGTCATTGTATGGCAATGTTATGGTATTTTCTGCTACGCCTTGTGGAACCCCAGGGCTATCTGGTACACCAAAGGTAGCAAGGCCAGAGCCAGCTTTTACCAAGAGAGCATCGCTATGACCATGGTAACAGCCTACAAATTTCACGATGCGATCACGACCAGTATAGCCACGAGCAACGCGCAAGGCACTCATGGTAGCCTCTGTACCAGAGTTTACGAGGCGGATAACCTCCATGGATGGCATGAAGGCTTGTATCTTTTTAGCCAATTCTGTTTCTAGTAATGTAGGCGCACCATAGCTAGTACCGCGAGGAATAGCCTCTTGTAGGCTCGCGATAACCTCTGGGTTCGCATGGCCCAAGATCATAGGGCCCCAGCTCAATACATAGTCGATGTATTCGTTATTATCGATGTCATAAATACGGCTACCACTGGCACTGCTAATAAACGGAGGGTTGGATCCTACGCTGCGATAGGAACGAACAGGACTATTTACGCCGCCAGGCATATAACGTTTAGCCTCGTTAAAGGCCTTTTCAGATTTACCGAGTTGGAACATAGTTCCTCCTTATTGTTGTAACCATTTAGCAATATCTAAGGCATGGTACGTAATGATGATTTTAGCACCAGCACGCTTCATGGAAAGCATTGTTTCCATAACTAGGCGTTCTTCGTCGATAAGACCAGCCGCTGCGGCAGATTTAACCATCGCATACTCGCCAGATACATTGTATACTGCAACCGGCAATTCATAGCGGTCACGCGTTTCACGAACGATGTCCAAGTAGGACAAAGCCGGTTTAATCATGATAATATCCGCACCTTCAGCGATGTCGAGTTCGATTTCTCTGAAAGCTTCCAAGCGATTGGCTGGATCCATTTGATAAGATTTACGATCACCAAATTTTGGCGCAGAATTAACAGCGCCGCGGAACGGACCATAGTAAGCAGATGCGTATTTTGCAGCATAGCTCATGATGGATACATTGGTATAGCCTGCCGCATCAAGGGCTTCACGAATGGCACCTACACGACCGTCCATCATGTCGGATGGAGCCACCATATGTGCACCTGCTTCCGCTTGGCTCACCGCTACTTTACAAAGCAATGGCAATGTTTCATCGTTCAAGATTTCATGGTCATCGATCATGCCACAGTGACCAGTAGAGGTATATTGACACAAGCATACGTCAGAAATAACCAAGAGATTTGGCACGGCTTCGCGGATGGCTTTGATGGCTTGTTGTACTGGTTGGGACATATCCCATGCAGAGGAACCTTGCTCATCTTTGTATGTAGGAATACCAAAGATTTCTACACCACGCACACCAAGATCATACGCCTCTTGCGCTACTTTCACAGCCTCATCAACAGACAAATGATATTGCCCTGGCAATGTGTCGATTTCTTTTTTGATACCTTCTCCAGGCACAATAAATAATGGATAAATCAAATCAGTTACGTCGAGTGTCGTTTCGCGTACCAAATCTCGCATTTCTGGATTGATACGCAAGCGGCGAGGACGGTATGTTAAATCGTACATGTAATCCTCCTAAATATCTTTTACAATAGCGTTTACTAAGCCATCAGTTGTATATACATCACTAATGATAGCCGGTTTAAGACCTGCACTCATAGCCGTAGCAGCCGTAATTGGACCGATGCAAGCCACTTTAGTATTGCCTAATAGCTCTAGTGCATTGTCGCCCAATAATTGGATTGTATTTGTTACAGTAGAAGAACTTGTGAAGGTAATGTAATCTACATTGCCTTCTGTTAACGCTGTTACTAATGCTTCTTGTTGAGATGTATCTTGTGTAGTTTCGTATAAACGCAAGATATCTACATTCATATCGCGGTGACGCAAGCAACGTGGAATCACATCGCGTGCTACCTTTGGTTGAATCAACAGTACAGAATCCCCTGCATTGAGTTCTTCTTCAAGAGCCTCTACAGCAGATTCAGCCTTATAGTCTACAGGAATGATATCCGGTACGATGCCATATTTTTGAAGTTCACGAGCTGTAGCACAGCCGATAGCCGCCACTTTAGAATTACCTAAAGCACGTGTATCTTTGCCTTCTTTATATAGAGCATCAAAGAAGTAGCGAACCCCTTCACCAGATGTGAATACGATGCATTGGTATTCTTTTGTATTGTTGATGATGCGTTTATCTTCCTCAAACAATTCCAATGGAGATGTTTTAATTGCTGCTGCATCCACTACATTAGCACCTTGAGCCGCTAATTTTTCACGGAATGCACTTGCTTGGGAGCGAGCGCGTGTGACTACGATAGTTTTGCCGAATAAAGGTTTATTATCAAACCATTGTAATTTTTCACGAAGGTTGACAACATCACCTACTACGATGATAGCTGGCGCTTTCAATTGAGCCTTTGCTACATCTTCAACGACATGTTCAAGGGTAGAAACTAATACCTCTTGTACTGTTTTTGTTCCCCACCGAACAAGCGCTACAGGTGTAGAAGCTGCTCGCCCATGAGCCATCAACTTTTCTGCAATGACAGGCAAGTTACCAACGCCCATTACAAAGCAAAGTGTATCTACCGCCGTAGCAAGGCCTTCCCAATGAATGCCAGATACTGCTTTTGTAGGATCCTCATGACCTGTTACCACCGCAAAGGATGTAGCCATAGCGCGTTGTGTTACAGGAATACCCGCATAAGCAGGCGCTGCGATGGGAGATGTTACACCTGGCACGAATTCAAATGGTACACCGGCTTCGCCAAGAGCCATCGCTTCTTCACCACCACGACCGAATACGAGCGGATCACCGCCTTTTAATCGCGCTACAATTTTGCCTTCTTTACCTTTTTGGACTAATAGCTCATTGATTTCCCATTGATGCATTGTGTGATCTTTACACTGCTTACCAGCGTAAATCAACTCTGCGTCTGGGCGCGCCCATTCTAACAAATGAGCATCCGCTAAATAATCATATACAATTACATCTGCCTTTTCGATGCATTCACGACCTTTTACAGTGATGAGTTTAACATCGCCAGGGCCCGCACCAATTAGATATACCATACCTGTCATTTTATGATTCCTTCCTCTATGAGAGCATCCACAATACGTTTGCCCCCTTCTTCGTATAAAGCTTTTGCAAGGTTTTTCCCAAGAATTTCACCTTTTTTAGCAGGGCCAGAGATTTCCCCTTCGTACACAGTTTTTCCATCGAGGGATGCAATCATGGCTTTCAAGGTTAATTGTCCTTTATTTATGGTACCATGCACCCCCATTGGCACTTGGCAACCTCCATTTAGTTGACGCAAGAAACTGCGTTCCCCTTCAACGGCATAGCGCGTTGCTTCATCGTTGATAGGAGCCAACATATCAAGCATTTCCGCATCGTCGGCGCGGCACTCAATAGCGAGAGCCCCTTGACCTACGGCAGGAATCATTTCATCAGCCTTGAAGACTTGTGTGATTTGGTCTTCTAAACCTAATCGTTTAAGCCCTGCTTGAGCCAAGATAACACCATCTAACTTTTCCGTTTCGATCTTGCTCAAACGAGTCTGTACATTACCGCGAATAACCTCTACCTTTAGGTCAGGTCGAGCATGCAGTAACTGCGCTTGCCGGCGTAAACTGCTGGTACCAACGCGAGCTCCTTGTGGCAATTTGTCTAGTGTTTTATACACGGGACTCACCAGCGCATCATAAGGCACTTCACGAGCAGAAATAGCCCCAAGAGTGAGGCCTTCTGGCAACTCTGTAGGCATATCCTTTAAGCTATGTACGGCGATATCGATATCGCCTTTATGCATAGCCTCTTCTAGCTCAGCAGTAAATAAACCTTTACCACCAACTTGAGCCAGTGGTTTCTCTAGGATACGGTCACCCTTTGTATTAAAGTGAACTAGCTCTACCGTAATATTGGGGTACAGACGTTGTAATTCTGCACTAATATGTTCAGCCTGCCATAGGGCAAGGGCACTTTTTCGCGTGCCGATTCGAATATGATCTCTCATGGCATTAGCCTTCTTTCTCAAGATTAAACATATCTTTGAATAAGTCCCAGTACAGACCTTCTTCCTCCGTACCAGCAATTTCGTTGAAGTGAATCATCGGTTCACGCAACATTTTGCGAATGATCATGCGACTCATCGAGTCCATAACACGGCGCTCTTTATCGGAAATATCTGGTAATTTAGCTAATGCGCGATGTAATTCACGACGGCGAATACGCTCCGCTTTTTCTGTAAGCAATGCCATCATCGGACGCACTGTTAAATAGCTTAATTTATCCAATAGCTCTTCAATAGCATCGTGAATAATAGGTTCTGCCCGACGAGCTTCCTCTTCGCGCTGCGCCTTATTTTCTTCTACTACACTTTCAAGAGAATCAATATTAAATAGATAAATACCGTCCAAGTCTGCCACCGCAGGGTCGATATCGCGAGGCACCGCTATATCGATCATAACGATAGGTTCACCTTTACGAAGAGTCGTAATTTTCTTGGCTTCTCGTTCCGTAATAATATAATGTGGTGCCCCTGTAGATGTGATAAGAATATCCGCATCTTTAGCATAGTCTACAAAGTTATCGAGCTTAACAGCTTTACCATTAAAGCGTTCCGCTAACATTTCAGCCTTAGCAAAGGTTCTATTAGATACGAAAATCGTTTTTACACCCTTCGCTTGTAAATGTGTAGCCGTCAACTCGCTCATAGTACCTGCCCCTAAAATGAGTACCGTAGCTTCAGATAATGGCTTATCTAAGCTATCCTCAGCTAGGTTAACAGCGGTGTAACTAACGGATACAGGCGTATTTGCAATGCCCGTATTGGTACGCACCTTTTTACCAACCCCAATAGCACGTTGGAATAAAATATTAAATATTGTGCCCGTACAGCCTGCGCTATAAGCCTGAATATAGGCTCCTTTTAATTGGCTCAAGATTTGACCTTCCCCCAACACAAGGGAATCAAGGCTAGCAGACACACGGAATAGATGTTCAATACAGTCCCGTTCTTCGTAGAAGAAGAATGCATCTGCATCAATATAATCTGCGCCTTTTAAATCTTTTAACACTGCCAACATGTAATCCTTTGGAAATTCTACGCCTTCTAAAGCAGCATAAATTTCCGTTCTATTACAGGTGGATAATATAACGCATTCTGAGATACAGTCAAATTCATAGAGGCGGTTTAGTGCGGCAACTACCTCGTCTTTATCAAACGAGAAACGTTCACGCACCTCTACAGCGGCACTTCTATGATTTAGACCTAATACCACTAATTGCATGGTTAAGTTTCTCCTCTATAATCGTCCACTCTCCCTTGAGAATGGCTTCAAATGTTTCTACCGTCAGATTGTCTCGCCAAAATTTCTGTCGAGCCTCTGGAGTAGGAAGCAGTAACTTTACTTCTTCTCTAAATATTTTAAGTCTAGGCATAGCCTTTTGCAACTGACCATAACGATTCATCATATCTTGTCGTACGAGACGATTAATACGAGGGCCCACATTATTGGCGCTAATAGCAATATGAAGATCGCCTAGCTCAAGTGATGAAGGTATGGTAAACCTACACGCCCCAGGGTCATCACTGCGGTTGGTCCACACGTGATGCTTTTTGCCAAGTGCATGCAACGAATCGTTCAATTTATGATTATCTGTGCAGATAAAGAACAAACTGCTCGTGATGATGAATTGTTCATCATCACTGGTGAAAGCACGGTCCCACCAAATGATGCGCTTTTCTTTTGCCCATTGGCCAATCCTATCCGTCACAACAGGAGCGATAACAACAATGTTACAAGGCTCCTCAATAAAGAGCCGTATCCGTCGTTCCGCTACTTCTCCGCCGCCTACGAATAGGATTCTATCTTCAGTTGTAGGTTGAAATGTTATGGATACCATGGCTGTCCTACCATATATAAAAAAATCGGCTTGATGGTCAAGCCGATTTTCAACTGCCTACATAAATCGTTTCAGGTATACACCGATACGCCCTTTACGAGAGGTACCTGTAATAGCTTCTACCTTAATTCGGCCACGACCACGCATGGATATAACATCCCCTTCTTTAACTTCTTGGGATGCCCCCTTAGCTGGTTGCCAGTTTACTTGTAATAAGCCCGCATTGATAGCACTCACTAGTTTAGTGCGCGATACACTAAAGCCAGAGCTGGCTACCGCATCTAAGCGCAAAGAGGCAACAGTAGTGCGGACTTCTTTAATTTTTTCTTCTTTTGGTGCTATATCTGATAACTCAATAGCCTCTACAGATACGGAAACCATAGCAATTTTCGTAAAGTTTTGAATTACGAAATCAGCCACGCTTTCATCCACCATAATCTGAGCGCCCCCTTGTTGGACGATAACGTCCCCAAATTTGGAGCGATCAATGCCTAGGCCCATTAAGGAGCCAAGCACATCGCGATGAGTGAGCAATCGGAACCGAGGGTCCCAATTCACCTTAAGGGCGCGAATGCCCATATCCACAGTACCGTTAAAGTCGCTGTCTACGAAAGCGATACGAATGCGTTCCGCCCCTTCATAGCCACCATCAGTTTTAACTGTTAACTGTGGGTAATTAGCCTTAATAGCATCTGCAATAACAAGGCCTGCAGGACTCGTAAAGTCCGCCACACGATAGGGACGACCTTTTACGACCTGCTCAGCCAAATCTAGCATGCGACGAGCTTCCTCGCCACTGCCACTGGCCTCGAAATATCGTATTAATTTACTAGTATCTGCCAAAATTATTTCCCCAACTCATTCGACCGAGCAAGACATGCTACTACGCCATCTTGGAGAGCACTGCGAAGTCCACCTTTTTCCATAGCACCAATACCAGCAATGGTAGTGCCACCTGGGCTTGTCACTTGATCTCGTAGTACCGCTGGATGATTGCCACTTTCAAGAGCCATCTTACCAGCGCCGTACATTGTTTGAGCCGCCGCCTTTATAGCCAACTGACGTGGCAAACCAATGCGAACGCCCGCATCAGCCAATGCATCAAGGATGACAAACATATAACCAGGGCCCGCACCAGATAACGCTCCTAAGCGATCTAAATCGGCTTCGCTCACCACTGCTACCTCGCCTACAGCTTCAAATAAGGCTTGTACAGCACGACCGAGGTCAGTATTCACATCATCCCCGGCGAGTGCCGTCATGCCAGCACCGATAGAAGCCGGTGTATTTGGCATAGCTCTAAACCAGTTAGCTTGTGGAATCGCCGCATCAAGAGTATCTAAGGTGACACCTGCGGCAACAGAAATCATAACAGTCCCATAAGGTACTTCTTTTAAAGTCTCTAACACAGATGGTAACACTTGTGGTTTTACAGCCAATAGAATAGTGTTATACTCGTTTACATTGGGCAATGTAGTAAAACCTACTACACCAAGCTCCTCTGTAAGAGCCTTACATTGTTCTTCGCGACGCACTAGAATGTGTGTATCACGTGCTTTCAACACACCATGCTGTAATGCTCCACGCAATAGAGCGCCACCCATTGAGCCAACGCCTATACATAGGGTTTTACCTAACATAGTTATCACCACCATTTATAGAGAGATTATTTGTTTTCCCAAGAGTATTCGTTTTGCTCAGTTGTGTTGCTTTCATTGTCATTATAATCAATGGAAATATTTACAGGTACACACATGAAAATGTCTTTACCTACTTTTTCCAATTTGCCATCCAATGCATAGGTCGCACCAGATACGAAATCTACAATACGAGCTGCTTCATGAGGGTCTGTATTTTCAAAATTAATCAATACAGGACGCATGTCGCGCAATTGATGTGTAATATTTTCAGAGTCTTCAAATACTTTTGGTTCAATTACAACTACTTTCATAGCTGTTGGACGTTGTGTCATCGTAGATTGGCCTCCTACCTTGCGTGGATGAAATTCAGATGCGCCGGACACGGGAGCCGCTGTTGCTACTGGGGTAGGTTCAGCTTCGTATTCCTCTTCATCTTCGTATTCGTAATCATCATATTCATAGTCATCATCAGTTCTGCCTAAGAATAAGTTTTTTGCTTTGTCTAAATAATCTCCCAATGCCATTTGGATTTCCTCCTAATACAATTAACGCTTCCGATTATCAGGTAACCCGAACCTTAATAATATACACGTTCCCCAAAAATTGCTGTGCCTACACGAACGATGTTAGCCCCTTCTTCCAAAGCGACCTCAAAGTCGTGAGTCATCCCCATAGATAAATATTGAATCTGCCCTTCTTCAAAGTAGCGTTTCATATCCTCAAACAAGGCATTCGCTACGCGGAAGATTGGACGAGCTTCCTGTGGATCATCGAAAAATGGTGCCATACACATCAAGCCTCGTACGCGTACATGAGGCAATGTTTTTGCATAGTCTCGTATTTCTGGAAACTCTTCAACGGTCATTCCCGTTTTAGAAGCTTCGCGGGCCACATTGACTTGCAATAATACATCTTGTATCTTGTCGTGCTTTGTAGCAACCTTTTCGATTTCATCTAATAATTTACGGCTATCCACAGAATGAATTAAATCAAACATAGGAACCGCTTGACGCACCTTATTGACCTGTAAATGGCCAATTAAATGCCATGTTAATTGTGGCCCCTTATAGGTTAGCTGTTTTTCTTTGGCTTCTTGTACTCGATTTTCCCCTACATGAGTGACACCGAGCCGTGCGACCTCTTCCACAGCCGACACAGGGTGATTCTTTGTAACCGCCACTAATAATGCTGTATCTACGCGACCAACACGCGCCATAGCATCAGCCATGCGCTGCTGTATAGCGTGTAGGGATTCTTCAATCATGTGAATGCCCCCTTCAATCTATATATCATAATCATCAAATATATTTGTATAGACTATTTTATTATATAGTATTTAAGGTCAAATGTACATGATTTAAGGCTATCCCCTCCACAAATCCAAGCAAATATAATAAAAATATCATACGTTATTATGATTCCTGTGAAAGTCGAGTTTTATCGTTCTTGTAACATCGCAAATAAAGCCATACGACCGGTTCGACCTGCCTCTCGACGATAGGAATAACAATCTACTTCCGTTACACTATCGGTACCACCAATCGTGATGTTCTCTGGAGGAACGCCATTTACAACGAGATCCTCACCAATAAAGTTCCATAAATTGATATAAGCCTTGTCCAATTTATCAGCAGAATAATTGACAACATCAGATGAATCTCGGTCTGTCATATCTCTCCAAGCCAATTCAAAGCGTTTACCTAGTTCTACATCTACTTCAAAAGACTCAGGTCCAATACTAGGCCCAAGATATATATAGCAATCTTTGAACTCGGTCCCATACGCCTCTTTCATGGCCTCAATGGTAAGGACTGGTAAACGGCCAATGGCACCACGCCAACCTGCATGCGCCGTAGCAATCGCATGATGTTTAGCATCGTAAATACCTACGCCAACGCAGTCTGCTGTGAACAGAAATAATGGCACATGCGGTAGATTTGTAAATACCGCATCACAATCATCGATAGCGGTATCTTCTCCAAAAGCACCTGCCCCAACAAGGTCTTCTGTGATTTCTACAGCCTTTAAACCATGGACTTGATTGCCACAAGAAATACGGTTTGGTTCAACACCTAAATATTTCACAATAATAGCTCGATTTTCTCGTACGCTTTGAGCTTCATCCCCTACATGAAACGCTAGGTTTAATGATTCATAAGGGGCTTTAGATACGCCACCATGACGATAAGTATCGCCCATTACAATAGGAAATCGATCAACCCAGCTTGGCGCCTCATAAGACCATGTTCCATGAGGGCCTTTCACATCTATACGTTTTACAGATTGATTCATCTGTTCCTCCTATTTACAAACGCCACAGCGTTTACAACCTGCTGCACATGGAGGGGTATATGCTTCATCGAGGGATCGTTGCCATTCCATTTCAAGATACCCCTCCTGCATGCCCATGTCTAAATGGCTCCACGGCAAGAATTCATCAAAACTGCGTTCACGATAATTCATATTATCCATATCCAGGCCAGCAGCCTTCATTTCGGACTTAAAAGATTTACTGCCTCGATCGGCTGCACATGCTGCAATAACAGCGCCTAAGCGGCGATCCCCACGAGCAAGAACGCCTTGAATATACGCCTCTTTAGGCGACTCTACGAGAACCTCGATGCGGCGATTCTTTTGCAATGCTTTCTTTATGTATTGTAACTTTTTCTCCACCACTTTTTGGTTATCCATGGCCATCCATTGGAACGGTGTAAAAGGTTTAGGAATAAACGGATTAATACTGAGCGTTAAACGACCTTTACAGCCTACTTTTTCCATATGAGCCTGTGTTCTTTCCGCAAGACCTACAATAGCCTCAATGTCCTCATCGGTTTCCGTTGGCAACCCAATCATAATATACAAGCGCATATGCTGAATACCTGACTTCGCAGATAAGGTGGCTGCATTTTGTAAATGCTCTTCACTGATTCCCTTGTTAATGACCCGACGCAAACGTTCACTGCCCGTTTCTGGCGCAATGGTAATCGTCTTTTGTCCACTATCCGCTAGTCCATCCACCACGGCTTGTGTTAACGAGTCAGCACGCAAGGATGCACAAGAGTAACGCATATCTTTAGAGCGAATATAATTAACGAGTTCGTCTACCTCAGGATAATCCGAGATAGCAGCGCCCATGAGGCCTACCTTTTTACCTAGCTTTTCTGCGCGCTCTACGCCTTCTTTCAAAATGTCTAAAGGACGTACACGAGGTACGCGGAAGCAATACCCAGCCATACAGAAGCGACAATGACGACCGCACCCACGGGCTACTTCAATGATATACATAGCACCAAATTCAGTATAGTTCGTAGCCACTACCGTTTCACCACCGCTAGTGAGCATTTCAAAGTGCCGTTTAATCGTTTTAGGCACGCCCTCTGCAATATCATAGCCTTTAAATTCACCGTCTTCACTGTAAATCGGCACATATAAGGATGGTACATACACGCCCGATATATCCGCTAATTGACGTAAAATAGTATGGCGATCCAAGCCTTCCATTTTTCCATCTCGAATGATATCTAGTACACGACTTACGATGCCTTCCCCTTCACCGATGATGAAAGCATCAATAAAATCAGCAAAAGGCTCAGGGTTGAAGGTCGCACAAGGGCCCCCTGCAATAACGATAGGATCAAACTCGGTACGGTCTTTTCCCATGATAGGGACTCGGCCATGACGCAACATCAAAGGAATATGGAAATAGTCCATTTCAAAGGTAACATCAAAAGCGACTACATCAAATTGATGCATAGGCCGTTGTGTTTCAACGCTCATAAGGGGAGTCTTAGTCTTATCGTAAGCTTCTAATTCCTTTTTCTCAGGCAAGAAAATCCGTTCGCAAACGCTATCATTTCGCAAATTGATTTCCTCATAAATGATATGAAGTCCAAGATTACTCATGCCCACGAAGTATGTATTTGGATAGACGATGGCCACCTTTTGCCCTGCATGAGGATTTACTGTTACCCGACTATCTTCATCTTTATATAATTCTTGTAATCGATCTATTAAATCTTTACGATTCACTAATTTCCTTTCTATATAAGCCCACTACGAATAGTGGGCTTAATAACATTATATATATTATTTATATATTTATAAGACTACGAAATACGTATCTCGCCTATACTATAAGAGCAATAGATATTATAATTTAGATTTCAATTTATCTTTAGTATAATTGGTCTTACTTTTAAGAGTGCTTACAATTTGTGGACGATGTTTTCTTTCGTAAGGATATACAACAACTTTTCCATCTTTATATTCTGCAATATATATATCCTTAACAGAGTATCCTTGAGCTTGGATTTCTTGTTCAAGCCACTCTCTATCTTTTTCAATTACATCGAGGGTAAACTGATTAATTTGACCATCATCGATAAGATCAAATCGGATATTATCTTCACCGAATTGAACCACGTTGAGCTGACCGTTTTGCTCCAATACGGCACGCTTAACATCCGTAACATATTGAACACCGGCAGCACGAAGTTTTAATTTAAGTTCAGCCGCTTGTATACCATAACGCATACATTCTTCTGTTAGAATATGACCTTTTTCGATTACTATAACTGGATGACCATCAAGAATTGCTTTAAAAATACGAAGATTCCCTTTTAAAAACTTAAGAGTCATTACGAGGATAGTCCATAAAATAAGGACTAACATAAATTGTAAAATACCAATTTGATCATTGTAAATAATGGCACCGATAATACCACCAAGTACGTAGTTTTGCAGTTGATCTAAGGCAGAGGTTGGGGCTAAATTGCCCTTACCCATTAAATTGATTTGTAAAATAATCGCCAAGAGACCGATGGCGAGTTTTGCAAAGACCATCCCATAGACGGCCATAGCTTCTGTCATATGTGGTCCTCCTTATTGTAATGCATCCTCTTTATCGTGAATTCGATCTATAGGGCTTACCTTATAAACACGTGTAATAGTATAGGTTGAAAATTCTGGATTAAATTGAACCTCATAGTAAGCGTCACTTACTTTTAAAATCATACCATTACGAATCTTTAAGGAGTTAACCGCCAATTGGTCGCTCGGTACGGAACGATCTGAACTAAAAGAATGTAAAAATTGAGCCATACGAGAGGAGTCCTCAGAATAGGTTTTCATCCGATTATACTCTTGGTATTCAAGCCCTAAGAAGAACACTACGATTAAAGACAATATAATCATCAGGTCACGATAGCGACTAGTAAAACCATTTCGCAATACTTGTACTCCCAAAATGAGTAATGCTAACAGAACAGCTACAATTATAATAAAGTCCCAAGTTTGACCTATTACAGCCTGACTTTCAACATAGGCTAATGTGTAAAAATCCATGCTACACTCCTTTCAAATATTACTTTTTATTATACCATATTTGATTCCAATATTTTCGATGTAATCGTCAAGATGGCCCAAAATAATGTAAGAAAAGATAAAAAATAGAGACCCCTTACGGGGTCGCTTTTAATAAGCATATAATCTCACAAAAGATTACCTAAGTAATACTCTTATTTTAACCAGCTCATCAAGTTGCGAAGTTCTGCGCCAACTGGTTCAATTGGATGATTAGCAGCTGCTTCACGATGTTCTTTAAGGAATTTTTGACCATTTTTAGAATCTGCTAAGAATTCATCAGCAAATTTACCAGATTGAATATCCGCCAAGATTTGTTCCATAGCTTTTTTAGTATCTGCAGTGATTACGCGAGGACCTGCATGGTAATCGCCGTATTCAGCAGTGTTGGAGATGGAGTGGCGCATTTTTTGGAAGCCACCTTCGTAGATAAGGTCTACGATTAATTTCATTTCATGCAAGCATTCGAAGTAAGCGTTAACAGGTTCATAACCAGCTTCAGTTAATACTTCAAAGCCAGTTTTGATCAACTCAGTAACACCACCACACAATACAGCTTGTTCACCAAAGAGGTCAGTTTCAGTTTCGGATTTGAAGTTAGTTTCCAAAATACCAGAACGGCCACCACCGATACCAGATGCCCATGCTAATGCCACTTCTTCAGTATCGCCAGATGGGTCTTTTTCTACAGCGTACAAACAAGGAACGCCAGAACCTTCTTGGTATGTACGACGAACTAAATGACCAGGACCTTTAGGAGCTACCATGAATACATTGATGTCTTCACGAGGTACGATTTTACCAAAGTGAATGTTAAAGCCATGAGCAAATGCCAAGTACGCACCTTGTTTCAAGTTTGGAGCAATATCTTGTGCATATACGTCTGCTTGCAATTCGTCTGGAATCAATACCATAACGATATCAGCGCCTTTAACGGCTTCTGCAGTTTCTTTTACTGTAAGACCTGCTTCTTCAGCCGCTTTCCAGCTAGAAGAACCACCGCGAAGACCAATTGTTACGTCCATACCATTTTCTTTCAAGTTCAATGCATGAGCATGACCTTGGGAACCGTAACCTAACACTGTAATTTTTTTGCCTTCCAATTTGCTTAAATTACAATCTGCATCATAATAAACTGTAGTACCTAAAATTTTACCTGCCATATTAGACAACCTCCAAACATATTCAATAGAATATAGATTATATATACTGTACACAATCTAACAAATTTTTGCAAGATGTGGCGTACATTAATTTAGTATCAGTAAGCCGAGTTTTAAGCCTCTGATAAAAAAATTTGATAACTAGCGAACCATCACCCATGGACGATCATCTTTCCATACAACTTGTACGGAAAGTCCAAAGACATCAGATAAAATATCATCAGTTAGTACCTTGTGTTTAGGACCTGCATGAATCATCTTACCCTCTCGCAAGATAGCTACATGAGTAATAAACGATAGTATCTCTTCAATTTGATGTGACACATAGATAATCGGTGTCTGCTGCTCAGCTACCAAAGTGGATACGGTGCGTAAAAACTGCTCCCTCGCTGGTAAGTCCAAACCAGAGCAAGGCTCATCCAAAATCAATAATTCTGGATTTGCCATAATAGACCGCGCTAACAATACCCGGCGCTGTTCGCCAGCAGATAAGGTGCGAAAACGATGACCTTCCAAATAGTCTAGTCCAAATTCAGATAATAATTGCATACCTCGTTGGCGCACCTCAGGTGCTACCTCTTGGTATATACCAATACTACTAAATGCACCAGAAATAACGATATCTTCAACGACTTGTTTATCCAAGGTTGACTGAAATTGTCCAAGCGCAGAGCTAACAAATCCTAGTCTAGCCTTGATTTTGGGCCACGCATATTTACCAAATTCCTTGCCAAACACACGTAAAGTACCCGTTGTGGGAATTTGATAAGCAGGTATCATGCTGAGCAGCGTCGATTTACCAGCCCCATTAAGCCCTAATAAAGCCCAATGTTCACCGTCCTCTATATGCCAATTTACATTATCTAAAATAGGTCTACCATCACGGCGAAAGCAGACATTTTCATAATGGAGTAATTCACGCCCCACGTTATCAACTCCTACATTTTTTCTCCACGGCTCATAGCGGTGATACCTGTTTTGGCAATTTCAAGAATACCATAGGTTTCCATAATTTGAATGAAGCCACGTAATTTTTCTACACTGCCAATGACTTCAATGATCATAGATGTAGGAGAAATATCTAACACATTACCACGATATACATCGGCAATCTGTACAATTTGTGATCTTGTAGAAGCAGATGCTTTTACCTTGATAAGCATTAACTCACGGCATACCACATCATGATCTTCAAACACTTTAACCTTAACAACATCGATAAGCTTGTAGATTTGCTTTTGCACTTGATCGAGAATTCGGTCATCGGCCTCTACAGTAATAGTAATACGTGCATAACCTGGCTGATTTGTAATGCCAGATGTCATTTTTGTAACGTTAAAGCCACGACGGTTAAAGAGTGCCAAAATACGTGTACCAATACCCGGTGCATTTTTTGCAATGATTAAGACTTGATGTTCTTTCGCCATTATAGCACCCCTTTCTTCCCCATCATACCGCTTATCGTGCCGCCTGCTGGAATCATTGGTAATACATTATCCTCTCGTTCAACGCGACAATCCAAGACAATGCTTTCATCCGATGTAATGTATGATTTAAATTCTTTATTGAAAGTTTCAACATTATCTAGACGAGCTGCTTTCAAGTCAAATGCATCTGCGAGTTTCAAGAAGTTCGGACTCACTTCTAAGTCCACATAGGAATAGCGTCTATTATTGAATATTTCTTGCCATTGACGAACCATACCAAGATAGCCATTATTAATAATAACAATCTTAATTGGCAAATTATATTGGCGCACCATCATGAGCTCTTCACAAGTCATCTGGAATCCACCATCACCGACAACGAGGATAACTTGTTTCTTAGGCGCCCCTACTTGAGCACCGATAGCCGCCGGCAAGCCATACCCCATGGTACCCGCACCGCCAGAGGTAACGATAGTATGAGGTTTTTTATGAGTTAAGAATTGAGCCGCCCACATTTGATGTTGGCCTACATCACTTACGATTATGGCATCATCCTTGGCAATTTTATTAAGCTCAGATAACACATATTGTGCATGCAATACACCATTTTTAGACTCAGGTATCACCATAGGGTATTCCGCTTGCCATTCTCGGATTTGCTCAAGCCACGCTTCATGCGTTGTAGGTTCTACAAGAGCATTAAGCTCCGTTAATACCTGTTTTAAATCCCCTACGATAGGCACATTGATTGTAACATTCTTATCAATTTCAGCTGGGTCAATATCGATATGGATGATTTTAGCTTTTTTACAGAAGAAGTCTGGATGGCCTGTGATGCGGTCATGGAAACGAATCCCTGCAGCAATCACGAGATCAGCCTCATCTGTACTATTATTAGCTGCAACAGAACCGTGCATACCAACCATACCAAGGGCCAATTCGTGATCTCCCGGGAAGCCACCAAGGCCAACTAATGTATTCGTCACTGGGATTTGAGCCTTTTCAGCTAATTCTTTAAGCTCATCCATAGCACCAGACTTCAATACGCCTGCCCCAGCAATAATAAGTGGACGCTTTGCATTTTTGATGAGAGTAGCTGCTTTTTTGATTTGACCTTGATGACCTTTATAGGTTGGATCATAGCCTTCAAGATGAATAGGTACTTCGTACAATTTGTTGTATTCCGCCATGGATATTTTTTCGGTTTGAATATCCTTCGGAATATCAATGAGTACAGGGCCTGGACGACCTGTGCCAGCAATAAAGTACGCCTCTTTAATGATGCGAGGCAAATCATGAATATCTTGAACAAGATAGTTATGCTTGGTTATAGGCATCGTAATGCCTTGGATATCCGCCTCTTGAAAGGAGTCCTTACCGATAAAAGGGCGACCAACCTGACCAGTAATGGCCACCATAGGTACGGAGTCCATGTACGCAGTCATAATACCTGTTACAAGATTCGTTGCGCCAGGACCAGACGTAGCAAGACATACACCTACGCGACCAGATACGCGAGCATAGCCATCTGCCGCATGAGCTGCACCTTGTTCATGACGGACGAAGTAATGTTTAATTTCAGGGAAGCTATAAATTTCATCATAAATTGGGATTACTGCGCCACCTGGATAACCGAACATATCGGTTACACCAAGGCGATGCAATGTTTCAAGGACAATGCGTGCCCCATTGATTGTTTCTGCGCTCATAGGAACCCTTTCAACCAGCTATTCAGACAATATTTCGCTGGAATTTAAACGTTTAATAATGTAACCATTATGTTTGAAAGTATCAATAATGTGTTGGATATGCTCTTCACCATTTGTTTCTACCGTTACTTGCAATTCCACTTCATGGAAACGGTCAAGGTTTTTGAACTGATTATGGTCGAGTTTAATAACATTTGCATCTGCATCCGCCAGCATTTGAGATACCGCAACCAATTGACCTGGTTTATCAGGAAGATTAACGGAGAAGGTAAAGATACGACCACGCAATACGAGACCTTTATTAATCATGGACGATATAGTAAGTACGTCGATATTACCACCGCTGACGATAGCTACCACCTTTTTGTCGCGGCACTCTAATTTCTTAAGACCAGCGAGTGGTAAAATACCAGAATTTTCGGCTACTAACTTATGTTTTTCAACAAGCAATAAAAATGCTTCCATCAATTCATAATCAGAAACGGTAATAATTTCATCTACATATTGCTTGATATATTCTAATGTAGTTTCTCCAATTTGACGTACTGCCGTACCATCTGCAATCGTCGCCACTTCATCGAGAGGTACAGGATGATCAGCCTTTAAGGCAGCTAGGGCACTCGCTGCACCTTCTGGTTCTACACCGATAATCTTAACGCGGGGATTTTTTAATTTCGCAGCAGCCGCAATACCAGATACGATACCACCGCCCCCAACAGGAACGAGCAAAATATCCGCATCAGGCAATTCATCAAGAACTTCAAGGGCAATCGTACCTTGCCCTTCTATTACATCTTCATCATTAAACGGATGAACGAACACATAACCGTGTTCTTTTTGCAACTCCATCGCCTTTTGATAGGCTTCGTCATAAATCTCGCCAAATAGTACAACATCTGCACCATATTGTTTTGTAGCATTCACCTTGATAAGAGGTGTATGTTTCGGCATGACAATAGTCGCTTTAATGCCAAGACGTTTCGCAGCAAGGGCCACGCCTTGTGCATGATTACCGGCAGACGCAGCGATAACACCGCGCGCCTTTTCTTCTTCTGTTAGTTTTGCAATTTTATTATAAGCTCCACGAACCTTAAATGAGCCTGTTATTTGCAAGTTTTCTGGCTTGATGTATACATCATTGCCACACTCGTCAGAAAACACATCACTATGAAGTAACTTCGTTTTCACAGTGATTGTGCTCAAGCGCTCACGAGCCTCCATAAAATCATATAACTTATACATATACACGGTCTCCTCTAGTTAGTATTAAATGAAAGTCGAGTATTAGTCTTCAAATACTTCGATAGCACCTTGTGCAGCAGAGGATACGTGAAGAGCGTATTTTTTAAGATATCCAGTTACATTGGATTTGAATGGTTTCAATGCAGCTTTACGACGAGCGATTTCATCATCAGATACAGCTAGTTCCAATTTACCGTTTGGAATATCGATGTTGATAATATCACCATCTTCAACGATAGCAATGGTACCGCCTGCAGCTGCTTCTGGAGATACATGTCCTATGGATGCACCACGAGTCGCACCAGAGAAGCGTCCATCTGTCAACAAAGCTACATCTTTATCTAGACCCATACCAGCAATCATAGATGTTGGGGTCAACATTTCACGCATACCAGGACCACCTTTAGGGCCTTCGTAGCGGATAACTACAACATCACCTTTTACGATTTTACCGCCCGTAATAGCTTCAACCGCTTCTTCTTCGCTGTTGAATACCTTTGCTGGACCAGAGTGAACAAGCATATCTGCATCTACGGCACCGGCTTTTACAACGGAACCATCTACAGCAAGGTTACCTTTGAGAACCGCGATACCACCAGTTTCATGTACTGGATTATCCCATGGATGGATAACATCTTCATCCACAACATGAGCGGCCGCTGCAATTTCACCTTGTGTTTTAAGAGCAACAGTTTTGCAATCTGTATGAAGGCGACCATTTTCTGCTAAACGTTTCAACACGGCAGATACACCACCTGCAGCGTACAAGTCTTCAATGAAGTATACGCCAGATGGAGATAATTTAGATAATTGAGGTGTAGTTTGGGCGATGCGATCGAAATCGTCTAAGGATAATGGTACACCTGCTTCGTGAGCAATAGCCGGTAAATGAAGCGCTGTATTAGAGGAGCCACCCAAAGCCATATCAAGAGCTACCGCATTTTCAAAGGCTTCACGAGTCATAATATCTTTAGGGCGAAGGTTTGCTTTTAATACCTCTACCGCTTGCATACCCGCTAATTTTGCTAAGCGCAAACGTTCAGAATATACCGCTGGAATTGTACCATTTCCTGGAAGACCCATACCGAGAGCTTCTGTTAAACAGTTCATTGTATTTGCCGTATACATACCAGAGCAAGAGCCACATGTAGGACATGCCGTATTTTCGATATCAGCTAACTCAGCATCATCCATTTCACCAGTTTGATGTTTGCCTACGGCCTCGAATACGTCGGACAAACCAATTTTTTTACCTTTATGTACACCAGCAAGCATAGCCCCACCAGATACGAATACAGATGGGATATTAAGGCGCGCAGCTGCAATCAACATGCCTGGCACTACCTTATCACAGTTTGGAATGAATACCATCGCATCGAATGGTGTAGCCATAGCAGTAGCTTCGATGGAATCTGCAATGATATTACGTGTAACTAAGGAGTATTTCATGCCGATATGGTTCATTGCCAAACCATCGCAAATACCGATAGTATTGAACTCGATTGGCACACCACCTGCGTTGCGGATACCGTCTTTTACGGCTTGTACAATATTTTTCAGGCCTACGTGACCAGGGATAATTTCATTGAAAGAATTGGCAATACCGATGACTGGTCTACCCATTTCTTCATCAACAAAACCTAGAGCTTTTAGTAAAGATCTGTGTGGTGCACGTGCTACGCCTGTTTTCAAATTGTCACTTCTACAACTCATGTTAATCTCCTCACTTTTGAAAGCATCCACTTGGACAGCTTTCACGACGCATAAAAAAAGACGATTCCAATGAATCGTCTTAAAAGTTTACAAATGATATTCCTTTTGTTTACAGAATTCCTATATACATAAATAATCCTATGTACCCCTTGGAAAATATACACATAAGAAACAAACCATATAGTCAAATCTTATTGATTGTATATTAAACCATTCGCGGAACTTCTAAGACAAAAACGTGTTAAGTTGTTGTTCATAATTCGAATGTCATTAATAATCACGACTAGCGCAATAATCAATAAGCTAATGACTAAACCTAACATGTTTCCTCCTAAAATATTCTGTAATAATAATCACGGAATAATAATAACACGTTATATTATCCCGCGCAAGATAATTCACAATAAATTCTATAGATTCATCATAGTTTTTTTATGAAGTTCACCATACCCAAAAACTATAGCAAACCTAGTAAGGTATAAAAAATATAGATATAACAAGAAAAATCCCTCACCGTAGTGAGGGATTGAATATATTATAAAATACCAAAGAGCCACATGCCAAAAGTGCCGCCCCAGAAATGAATGAGGAAGCTCACCACGGAAATGGCAAGACCTACGCGCCACCATGTACCTTGTGGCACATAGCCAGCACCGAAGAAGATTGGTGTTACACCTGAACTATAATGAGTCAATGTACAGCCAGGACTGTTCATCAAACCAAAGAGCAATATCGTAAACGGAATAGGAGCCCCCATCGCCACTAAAATAGCTGCAAAGGCAGAGAACAGAGCTGTAATACGCGCCGTACCACTGGCAAAGAAATACTGAGAGTACACAAAGGTAGCGGAAATGATAAAGGATGCCCAGAACCAGTCAAAGCCAGCTAAATGTTGACTTACAAAGTCTGCAAACACAGCTACTACACCGAGTTTACCAAGCAGCCCAGCCATGCCCACAAGCGTACCCATCCAGATAAGGATATCCCAACCGGTACGTTCACCCAAAATATCCTCCCAAGTAAGAGAGCCAGTCACAACACACGCCAGAACCCCCATCATCGCTACTACTGTAGGATGAAGCTTAGTCCAAATTGCTGTAGCCCAAAGCAAGATGCAAAGTACAAAGATAATAGCAACAGAAATTTCAGCCTTCGTAATAGGTCCAAGAGCATCTAGTTCTTTTTGAGCCATTACAGCAGCCTCTGGTGTTTCCTTGATTTCTGGTGGATAGATTTTATAGATAAACCAAGGCATCAAAATCATACAAATCACACCAGGAATGACACCGGCTTGGAACCATTCCCACCAAGATATATCATAGCCAAACAGTTTAGCACCTAAAGACGTAATAAGCAAATTACCGCTACATGCGGTCAAGAAGATCGTCACAGTAATAGTGTTAATAGTATGTGCCGTCGTCATCAAGTACGCCCCAATGCGGCGGGCCGTATTACCATAAGGTTCAGAACCAAAAGCTAAGGAAATATTTTGTACAATGGGGAATACAATACCACCTCCACGCGCCGTATTAGATGGTGTAGCTGGAGAAATAATCAAGTCCGTACAAGCCAACGCATAGGCAAGCTTTAATGAGCTTGTGCCAAAAGAGCGAATCAAGGTGTACGCAATACGCTTACCAAGGCCAGAATTAATAATACCTCGTGAAAAGAATACGGCCGCTACGATAAGCCACACATTCGCCTCTGCATAGCCACCTAGAGCCTGTACCATAGTGATGGAATTAGTGGCTACGGCTACAACAATACCAAAAAGCGCCATAATGCCCGTTGGCCAAGGTCGCAAGATAAAACCCACAATAGTAGCCGTAAAGATAGCTAATAAATGCCAACCTTCAGGCTTGATTGCCTCTGTATGAGGTAAAAACCAAATAACGAGGCCCACTAAAACGGTAAGGGCCGCTCGTGTAAAAGTATTCATAGAACCTCCATCAGGCTTAACAACTTTCCAAGAATTCTTTGATTTTAGGATTTGCTCGTAACATTTCCATCTCTTCAGGGGATAATAATTTTACCTTATCCCGATCTTGATTTACCAAGCAAAGAAAACCAATATAATCGCCCTTATTAGCACGGAACTGATGAATTGTTTTGCCTGGAATTTCGATAAAATCACCAGTTTCTACATCGTGGATTTCATCGCCCAATAAGACTTGCCCCTTGCCGCGAAATATCATAACCATATGCGTATGATCGTGATACTCCAAGGTAGAATATCCCCCTGGCAAACATTCAAAATAGCGGAATTGACACGGAATATCATAAGCACCATCGTATAATACTTGACGTGTTACATCTTTAAAAGGACTACCATCTTGTTTATATACCAAGGTTTCAATACCATCCCACTTAAAATTTTTAGCATCAAACTTACGTATCATCGTATTACCTCTTTAAACAAAAAAGGGCTGCATCGAAACAAGGTTTCAATACAGCTCCATCGGTTCGATTATTTGAAGAGACGTTTCAAAGTGCCTAGTAATCCATGACTATGTTTTTGTACACCGTCTGCAACGCCTGTCACTTCAAAGCCAGTTCGTTCAATGGCTTTTGTAATAACTTCTACAGATACTTTTGTTGGATCAAAAGAAACGGTAGCTGTCTTTTCTGGCAAATCTACTTCTGCACTTAATACGCCAGGCAAACCTAGAGATGCACCTTCAACTGTTTCTTTACAGTTGTTGCACATCATCCCCGGTACAGTAAATACCTTTGTTACAACGCCATTATCTTCGCCACAACCACAATCTTTGCACATAGTGTTACCTCCTATTAATCCTTAGCTTCTTTATGTTTATCGTCGTTCTTAGCCCCTGCTGTCACATCGATAGTAGTCGCTTTCTTAACGGCTTCTTTCGTTTCATCAACAGCCTTTTTAGGCCCCGAAATAGCATCTTTAAACTCATTGATGCCTTTACCAATAGCTTTACCGACTTCAGGCAATTTACCAGGTCCGAAGATAACTAGAGCAATCACTAATATAACTATTAATTCAGGTGTTCCTATAGACCCCATATGTATCTCCTTTATTTTTACTACTACTTATACTCTTTAGTGTACATCATCATAGGCTGCCTTGTCCACATACCAGGTCATAGCTTCTTGTGAAAGCACCGCTCCAGGCAATACACGACCAATGCGTTTTTCCCAAGGTAAATCCTCGTAATCTTCGCGTTGATACAATACCTTTGTCAAAGCAGTTCGCTTACTTTCACCAGTTACGGTAAACCAAACCGCATCAGATTTTGCTAGGAACGAAAAGGTCATAGAAATACGTTCCCATACCTTTCCATCCTCAACGGCTACCACGTCTTGATCTGTGACACGCAATGCATGAGAACCTGCAAATAGGCCGGCTGTATGACCATCTTCACCAAGATCGAGCAATGCCAAATCTAGTCCACTTTTTTTACAAGCCTTGAGAACATTCTTAACCTCTTTCTCGTATTCCGCTGCCGCTTCTATTACAGTTTTAGAATCTGTATTGATTGGCAAGAAATGAGCCGCCCCTTTCGCCTTACACAACAAGTAAGGTTTCACGCGATTGAAGTAATTATCCTCATGAGATTGCGGCAAGAATCGCTCATCAGTCCATACAAAGAATATGCGTTCCCAATTAAGGCGTTCAATATATTCTGGGGAATTAAGCAATTCTAATAAACCATTAATAACAGTCCCGCCTGTAATACCAACAACACACGTTTCAGTGCGATTGATTTCCTCGTTAGTGAAAGCAATAAAATCCTCTGCTAATGCTTTAACTACATCGCTAGGGCTGTCATAACATTTAATTGTATCTTGAGCCATGTAATAATGACCTCCTAAAACTATTTCAATAGTTCTATTATATACACTTTTTCTGTGTAATGAAAGCAAAACCGATGCAACTCAATAGTTGGAGCCACATCGGTTCTAATTATATTTGTATTTTCTTATGAATTACAGGAAATTCCATTCCATATATCCATAAATCAATATTATTGTTGACCAAATTTAGGACGGCGACGCTCTGTGAAAGCACGTACACCTTCTTTGAAGTCCTCGGAAAGGCCTAATTTACATTGGTTTTCTACTTCAAACTTCTTGTACTCTTCCCAACCTGCTAAGAAGCTATTCCACATCATTTCCTTCATAACGCGGTAAGATTGTGCAGGCCCTTTTGCCAACTTCTCAACAAGGCGTCTTGTAGCAGTCTCTAAATCTTCTAATTCACAAACCTTATACACAAAGCCAAGTTCCTTACCCTTTTCAGCAGATACGGCTTCACCGGTCATAACAATATGCATAGCACGGTTCATGCCAATGGAGCGAGTTAATAAGAATAAACCGCCTGCATCAGGAGCAAGACCTACATTTACGAAGGCTTGAATAAAGCGTACGTTATTAGCAGCTACAACAAAGTCCGCCGCCAAAGCCATATTGAAGGCAGCACCTGCCGCAGCCCCTTGAAGGCTCATGATAACAGGTTTTGGTAACTTCTTCATGGCCATAGAAATCTCAGCTACTAGCTCAACGATTTCAAATAAAGACTCAGTATCCCCTTCGTTTACAGCGCGCTCCATCTCTGTTAAATCGCCACCCGCAGAGAACACCTTTCCCTCTGCATTGATAAGCAATGCACGAACACTTTCATCATTATGAGCTTTATCTAAGACCTCAAGGATCTCCTTGCACATCTCGATATTAAAACCATTCGCCACAGTTGGACGATTAAACGTCAACGTACCAATGCCGTTGTCCACTACGTACTGAATTGTATTATAAATCATATGAGTTCTCCTATATGAAAATCCATTTTCGAAAAAATTCGATTATATATCTTTATTATAGGAAAATTAGATGGGGATGTAAATGTGAAATTACTTCTTTTCACTAAACACAATATTAAATAGATTTTCAAATAGAGTAATAGATTCTGGCAAAATAGTTTTATATTCCGTATAGAATGTATATAGCTCTTCATCCGAAATACGAATTACATTCTTCATTTTTTCTAAATTATCAATATAAGGTGCATATAAGTAGATATAATAGCCTTTGTCTTCATAATCTTTAAAATCAAGAGCATCTAAAACTTGCGCTTTCGGACCTTTAACTTGTACTACAGCCTTTTTAACATTATTTACATCACGGGAGATCAATTGACATTCAATTTTTACAGTCGTTGATTTATTAGCAATAGAGTTCGAAAGAAGATAATACCCTTTAACAATTTGAAGATAAGAAATTACTAACTCTTCCAATTCAAAATCTGGTAAGTTTGCTATTACGTTATCAGTTATATTTAAATTAACGTCATAGTAATCTTCACCAGATAATTTATTAAACACAAACTTAGAATATTCAATAATATTGATGCTTTTTATCTTTTCAGTAATACCACCATGAGGTCTATTAAAAGACGCTTTTATCTGACCAGGTACTTCAAGTCCGAATTTATAAGCTTCAACAGGCAAAATCGCACCTATATCTAACTCTTTATTTAAATAGGCCATAGCAGGATTTTTGACTCGACAAATCCAATACACACCATTTAGATCTCTCGTCCAAAACAGATCATTTTCACGGGCCGACTTAAAAATATTTAAAGCAGGATTTAATCGTCGCTTTTGTCCATGTACATACTCTACTACGGTATCATAAAACGCAGAGTAGTCATCAGATTCAAAATCAACACAACTCCAACCTATAGCTAAACATTGCTTTATATTAGAAATTTTCATTTCACCATTTAAACATAAATCTACTAACTCAGATCGGAACTTTGTATCTGTTTTTAAATTAAATCTCGTAACATAATCCTTTTTATATATGATATTGTTTCCCATAATATCCCCCTTAACAAACAAAATATATTTTAACTATACCATAAATAAAACACAAAAACACCTGCAGACATTGTCTGCAGGTGTAATATCCTGTATTCCAAATATTAACGTTTGGAGAATTGGCTTGCTTTGCGGGCTTTTTTAAGACCGTATTTTTTACGTTCTTTCATACGTGGGTCACGAGTCAAGAAGCCAGCTTTTTTCAAAGATTGACGAAGTTCGCCATCTACGTCCAATAACGCACGGGAGATACCGTGACGAATTGCACCAGCTTGACCGGAAGGACCGCCACCAGCTACAGTTGCGATAACATCGTATTGTTCAACTGTATTAGTCAAGTTCAAAGGTTGTTTTACGATCAATTCCAAAGTTTGGCGACCGAAATAATCATTAAGTTCACGTTTGTTAACAGTGATTTTACCTGTGCCCGGTACCAGACGAACTCTAGCAACGGAAGATTTTCTACGACCAGTGCCGTAATATTGTGCTACTGCCATTATATATTCCTCCCTCTAGATTATCGTACGGAAATTTCTAACACTTCTGGTTTTTGAGCTGCATGTGGATGCTCAGGACCAGCGTATACGTTTAATTTACGGTATTGTTGTGCACCCAATTTGTTTTTTGGAAGCATGCCACGAACTGCCATTTCAACAACACGTTCAGGTTGTTTTTCAAGCATCATGGACAATTTAGTGAAACGGGAACCACCTGGGTAACCAGAGTGACGGAAGTATTCCTTTTGTTCCAATTTTTTACCAGTTACGCGAATTTTTTCTGCGTTTACAACGATCACATGGTCACCAGTATCTACGTGTGGTGTGAAAGTTGGTTTATTTTTGCCCCGAAGAACTTTTGCAACTTCGGCAGCAAGGCGTCCTAAAGTTTTACCTTCAGCGTCAACAACATACCATTTCCGTTCAATTGTGTTCGGATTGGCCATATATGTAGTTTTCATGCTGCATATCCTCCTAATAACGTCATAATTCTACCAAAATCAGCTTGTCCTTTGCTTCCGGGGCTAATGGAAACACGACTAAAGCTTACTCAAAATAGTATACAGATTTTATAGGTTTGTGTCAATTAAAATTTAGCAGTTATATGCTGTCATCAAATTAATTTTTTAATACCCACAACATACAAAAACCCGCAGTGCATAGCACTGCGGGTAATGACGCCAAATTATTTGGAGTACAATTTTGATTTTATTATAAACTCTTTTATCTACTATATTTATATCACTTTTAATTTTAAAAAGTTGAGTAACAGTTGAGCAACTATTCAAAACTATTAAGCTTTTTAACCGTCTAGTTCTTCCGTTCCTTCAATCCTAAAAGGAAGATTAAGTACTCTAATTAATTCTAATACTGAGTTTTGATTATATTCACTCGGCGGAACAACTGGCGCCAGATTGCGGCTATTATAATACACATAATTAACTCCAGTCGGCCATGCAAATCTAGGAAATGGGTTATTATTCTGGTCGTTTTTATATGCAACATATAGGCAACTAATTGCTCTTAAATCCTCTCTACAAATAATATTCCAGGCTTCTTGATAATTTTTTGCTTCACCGACTTCTGTATGAAAAGCGACGCGCTCCTCATAAGTTTGATTGTCAATATCTCTTACAGAATATGTGTCATGCCTAAATACGGTCAACATATATTTACCCCCATTAACAAAATAATATAATATATACTATTATATATAAAATCCTCAGAAAATCAAAAAAAAAAAGACCTTACCAGGACATATTCCCAGTAAGGTCTTTTGCATTATTATAGCCAATCCATGAGTCCACCTGCTCATGCTCAGGAGATGTATGGATCACCTCTCAGTCATCGATGAATTACTACTCCGATTGTCGCCCCCGCTCCCAGTATTTGAGACAGGTTGCGTTGCATTCGTAATCTCTTGATGGTTCGTTTGTCGTTCTCTATTTGATCTTTCAATTCTATCAAAGATCTCGACATTTCGTTCAAGGTAATTTCTTGCTTGACTAAGTCCGCTTTGGCTTTGTCCAATTCGGTCGTTAATTTGTCGATTGTAGTCTTGGCTTCGTTCAATTCTTGTCGCTGCTTCACGGCTAAGTTCTGCGCCTCGTTCAATGGAACGTTGGCTACTTCGATTAAGCTCAAGGCTTTCTCGTTGTTGCTTTTCAATTCGTTCCACTGACTCACGGGCACGCTGATAGTCGGTTCCGCTTGGTTGGTAGAAGATGTATCCGAGGCAAAGGATGAAGATGAACCCAATACCACCGATAATAATATAGCGGTAAGTAGGGTGATTAAGTAAAATTTTGATTTTGTCATACATTATTCCCCTCCTGTTGCATAATCCGTAATGCCCCTTGCGATAGCACGCACTATGGTGTCTAAATCATTATTAAGTAGTGCTAGGTCTTCATCATTATCGATGAATGCCATCTCAACAAGAACGGCTGTTGCATCCGTGCCGTTTAACACCCATAAATCTTGCCGTTCTTTCACACCACGATCAACCGTATTAATACTACGGATAATTTGCGATTGGATGTCATTCGCCAAGCGTTGGCCGTTGAAAGACTTATAAAGAGTTTCTGTTCCACGTGCCTGTGTATTGAATGCGTTACAGTGCAGAGACACAAATATATCTGCTCCCCATTCATTGGACTCAGCACATACAAGACCTAAATCATCATTCTGCAGAGTGCGCACTTCGCATCCTGCTGTTTGTAAATAACAAGCCAATAACTTACCAGCATCACGAGCAACGTCGCATTCACGACGTCCTGTGTTAGGATTTACTGCTCCAGAGTCCAGGTCAATGTCATGACCTGGATTTATAAATATTTTCGTCATTACAACTACCTCCTTCTAATTTATCAGGGACACCATTATCATTTCTATCCAACCAAAGTCCTAGAAAGCCTACTACGGCTGTCAATACACTAGGAATGAATATGTGGTCAATAATATTGAGCCCAACATCAATCAACTTATTAGTTTCACTTGATACATAACCCCTAGCAAATGCCATAACATACTCTGTTATGACTAACCAAATAGGAATTAGCATAACAAGCACTAGAATCCGTGTCGCTAGTACTCCAGTAGGTCTAATGTTAGCAACACGAACAGCACTATATGCGAATTTTAGTCGGTTCATGATTTGATATTTCATTATCAGTCACCTCCTATATCGTCCGTGTTAAGCGTGATACTTCTTCCTATGGGCATATTATTTAGAACTTGGATATGCATCAGTTCAGTACTCAGACTCTGAACTGTGGTTTCGAGGTTATTGAGCCTGTGAAACTTCGCAGCATCTCGTTCTTCCAACTTGACCAACTGCTTTAGTATTTCCTGATTACTTTTTGTTAATTCAGCGATACTGTTGATAGCATCAGATAACTTATCGTCATAATCTTTACGTTGTTTATCCATTCGTCGAGCCAAATGGTCATCTAATTCTTGCTTAACCGCAACTAGCGAGGTATGTTCTAAAAACCACACCATCGCACGAAACGAGCCCCGAAGGGCGGCCCAGATAACCCCTAATAGGGTTACCCAGAAGCCAATGTCCGCGAAATACGGTGGAATTCCGAAGTCCATTAGCAATAATCTAATTTCGTCCATTTAGGCCTCCGCTTTCTCCCATTTTTCACCGTAAAGGTTCCATTTCTTGGTGTGATCTGGATTGTAGACCTCTAATGAAATTTTCTGCATCATGACTTCTCGTGGTGGGCGAGATTCCTCGCTAACAGTCATTTTATTAACTCTAATGAGGTCATAAGATTTTAAATCAAGGTTATCATCTGCCCATACAAATGCGGGGATATTGATTACGGCAAGAGAACTGTTAGCGAAAGCATCCCTGTCAATATCAGTGGCCTTTGGCAAATTGATAATATTGTGCTCGGTTCCGACGAATGCTAATGCACCAACTTTAACAACGTTCGGACAGGTGAGTTCACCTTCCAAATCGCTACGGCCATAGAATTGCTTAGGCAAAATTTCTGTAGCCGTCTCTGGATTGAATTCAACAAGACCTTTGATTTTAACAGTATCAACGACATGATCGATTAAGTTAAGATATTCAAGATAAATATCATCTGCACCATAAGGCTGAATTCTAATAGTTGCACTTCCAGATTTAATTTCAACAGTTTCTGTACTGCCACTCACTCGAACTTTAAAGCCGTCTTGCCCAGATACACGAACTTCCGTATCCCCTTTTCTTGGCTCGTTAAAAGTAAGTGGTGCATAAGGTTGCTCAGCCAATGCATGGACAATAGCAGATAATATCGCTTCAAGGGTACCACTATTAATAAGGATATTCTTACCTTGAAGTGCTGAAACAACGCCTGATAAGTTAGGCATCTTCACTTTTAAGGATTCCAACCACTCCGCCTCGGTTCCTACGAATCCATGTGCTAAAGCAATTTCATAAGCACTTTTCCCGTTATTGCCTACCATGGTTGCTTTTACTTCCGCCTCTACTTTAATCGGACCTTCAATTCTTACTGGTAACGCTTCGTTTTGCATAATACATTCCTCCTCTAATCATGCATGGCCACATCCTGAATTATGTTGACTACCCCCATGCCCAGCTTGTAATATCGGCTAGGCTCCGATTCCTTATATGCAAAAGCATCATACACATGCTCACCAAAGGACTTGATTTCTAGGGTATCCTTTCCGGAAATATTGAATGTCGCAATCTTCCCAGATGTTACCCCTTGCACTTTAATAACAAGCGGACCACTTGCTCGCTTTCGTATGGCGAATACCGACTTGAATCCAGTCAAATCCACATTGTCATCTTGGACTGCGTAAACTATCCCGAAATCCTCGCCAATATTGAGGTCTATATCCTTTACATTCATTACTTATCATCTCCCTTAATTGAATGGAATCGTACCTTGTTTATCGTACCCGGTCACATCGACTACCAAATACTGAGATGTGGTTTTACCTGAGCAACCTACAGGATACGTGGTGACTGTATTCCAATCAATGAACTGATACGATTTCAGTGATACAGTACTCTCATCGTGAAATCTGAACGTTTGCCACACTCGCCCCGTGTGTGACTTTTTATCTCCATTATTAATATTTGGCCCCCAAACGGATGCATCGATTACGGACATGGGTATAATTGCAACCTTGACGCCATATGACTTTGGGTCACGGGCCATGTTTGTAAAGGTATCCGGAACGTAGTTTGATAACTGGTTATACCAATCATGCGCATAATGATCGATTATGCGTAGGTACCTGATGCGGCTATCATATATCACATCATTCTGCAGATTGTAATCTGCTGCCCAGGATGCTTTATAGTACTTGTGACGGCCAAGAACCTGCAATGCCGTATTAGGCTTACTACTCCCTACCTTGTCAACAAATCGAATACGAGGTGTATCTGCATTAGCCACAACGTCCTCGAAGTATCCAAAGCAATAGAATTTAATACCAGCTTTGACTTCATCAACCATTGATTGTGTTACCTTTTCGCCTGGTTTAATTACATCCACTACTAGTACCATTAACTGCTCACGACGTTTATGAACCCACTGAGCCGCGAATTCATATCCTTGCGGAACTGATACTGCTATAAGAGGTGCATCACCATGATATATGCGATTAGTAATATAAAAGACTTGGATTACATTAGCTTCCCCTGCAATATATCCGTATTGGAATTTACTCGTAGGCACCAGCATAGGCGTGTAAGCTACAGGCTTGAGCGGGATTTGAACCGTTGGCGTTATCCCCCTCATTGCCCCGGTGTAGAGAACTGCCTCTTTTTGTTTAGGAAAACTAAGATATACTAGATTGTCATAGGTATCGTTTATAATCGTGACGCCTTCTTTATTCTGGATATTAATAAATTCCATACGCCAGCCACCCTTCGTACGTAAGATCCTTAAATTGACGATTGATATTATATTCATCCTGGGACACTGCAAAATAATATGTTATGACATTGCCCCTAACCTCTGCCACTAAGTACTGCCCCATAGCTGCAGCCCAGATATGCTGCCCTGGCTGCAATCCATTCACAGTAATTTGTTGGCGCCGATTTGGGATGTCAGATACATACATCCGCCCCTCGATACGTGTGAGTCTTTCCTTGAGATTTAGTATGATATTGCCGTTAGCATCATAAGCTAATACATGGGGTTCCATAATACCTCCTACCAGCACCCAAGTTTAATCCGAGGGTTGTTATCATCATCAAAACCTGTAATAAGATTATCCTGAATCTCAACACGAGCGCCGGTCTCTTTAGAACGAAGTAACCCGATTGTACTGGACACCGCCGATAAACTATCAACATGTAATTTGTCGGCAGTAACTGCGTTAGCCTGAATCATCTTATTAACAATGACGTTATCATCGAACTTAGTCGCTCCAGTGATGTGAATCAATTTCCCCGCAATGTATACACCGGACTGACTGAGGTTAATGCGAGACACCAACTCACCACCATCAATCTCGCCAATACTTTTTTTAATTTGTAAATCGATGCTACCAGCTAACTCAGTAATGCGAGATTCCGTATGTGACGCCAAATTCGTAATTCTTCTAGTGGTCTCTTCAGAATTCGTATTGAATTTCTTATCAAGTTCCTTAATTCGCTCATCGACTTTATTCAGCCCGAGAGACTCAAGGTCTAGCAAGCTCGCATCAATTTGTGTCTTAATCACGACTTGCTTCTCATTAACGAGTCCATCTCCGAACACGTCCACAAATGAGCAACGTATCCGGTATATTCCAGCTGAGTTCGAATACGTCAGCATGGTGCTAGTAGTTTCAAAATCATCAGTGCGCTCATCTCCGATCACGTGGCATCTGATTGCGTATGCTTGTGCGGGCTTAGTTGAGAAGTAAAGATTGAATCCCCCTAACTGGCTTTTTACTACAAGCTCAGGCGCGGCCAACTGCGGAACGTTATACTCGTATGTTGCTGCAGTCGAGTATTTGCCCAACGTACTGCGAGCATATAGATAAACAGTATCTGCTCGTTTAGTTAAAGTAAGTACAGCAGAGGTACCCTTAACTCTTGCCAATAAAGCATTCGTATCTTTACCAGGATTATTATCAGTACGTAATTCGTAATAGTCGACGTCAGCATTCAGCACCTCATTCCATGATGCGGTGGCGTTTCTACCGAAAGTAATACCGAAGTTGCTAGGCATATCGGGTATCGCATCCATCGGTTTGACTATCACATCAACCATTTGAGCTGTTTCTGCCCGGTTACCAAATCGGTCAACCGAAATCGCTTTGATTCTATACTCCTCACCTGGGCCTAATGCCTTAATGATCACTTGGCTCGTACTACTTCCTGCATACTGCCATTCTTGACCTGGCACAGGCTTTCCGCTCTTCGACTTTAAGAGATACCAAACCTCTGCCACATCGAAGTTGGCAGGATTACTAGGCGGGTCAAATAGTACTTGTAAATCATAGTACACGCTCTTATCTGCAGTCTGATTATATCGACTGAGTACGTGCAAATTTTGCACATCCTCCGGTGCTTGCATTTTAGGTATGGCTATAGATTTTGTCACGCCAATAGTCAACTGCCCTAACTCATTAATTGCCTGCACGCGTACTTCATAGTTCGCGCCTAGCAGCATATCGGATATTGTGGTAGTATTTGTGGATGCTGGGTAGTTTCCAATATATGTCCACGTATCACTCTTTACATTTCGGTAATTCACAACTACGTTTGAAACTTTTCCATCACGAGGTAATTGCCACGTTACACCTATGCGTGAATACATGATGCCATTAGCACCATAGACGTCGCTCACTAATCCTACTGCTTGAATATCAGATGCACCGTGATTCGTATAATCAATACTTGGCACTGTGCCATCATCTGATACATAGAGTTCTGGATAATATTCCATGCATTGGATCTTACGAGTCATTTCTGATAATGTTTTCGTAATGGCTAAAACACGAAATGGCTTAGCCGATTTAGAAACCTCTCCGAATGCGTATACCGCATCAGGCTGCACCGGTATAACCTCTTTAACAATCACATTGAGACCCAATACATTCACTACATTAAACGTAGAGACAATATCCGTAGAATTGCTACGAATTAGCAACTGATAATTCTTCCCTGGTTGTACCGACACTTCCTTATCGAGTGTAATCGTCTGTCCACTTACGGCAACCACACGACCACCCTCACCCCATTCGGGTATGTCGTGCTGAATTAGAATGATATCTCCTACCGTGCACGCTATGGCATCCGTAAACGCCTCTATTGTCACAGTACGTATTTCGTATTTATTGCATCGCAAGAAATGCTTACCGTGTTTATATGCCTGCTCAAGGCTAGTACACCCCATGAGCTCAACTTGTGCCGGATTAGTTAGCGTATCCGACTCGTCGTAAGTATCCCCATACACGGGAATGACATCTCGTTCATAATCCTTATCCTTGTTAAGGAACGATATTTCAACAGAGTTCGCTCTAGCCTCTACACCTTGAAACTCTTCAGTAAAGCTGCCTTGTTTTATATTGGCTACAGTAAACAACTGCACTGGTGTAGACTGATAATCACTAACACATGTAAACCTAGTTCCTACAGGAATTACTTTCCCTCGGCCTACTGCTTCTGGATACTTTAACGCATCCCATAATCGCATAGCGATGTCGTATATATAGTTAAACGTAAACCCATTTGTTTTGCACTTATCTGCCCATGCCTTAAATGCGTTATAGTCAAGGCGCATATGGGGCTGTCCGAATACAATATATTCACCGCCAATCTTACGGCAGATATGGATTAAATCATAAGCAGCCCATGCCGGATTATCCGCTGGTTGAGCTTCGTACTTATTAATATACGGATTGAACACATACACCTCTGAACGCTCTTGAATCCATGTCACTTTTGGATCGCTTCCGCTTAGTTGAGATGTAGCCAAAGCCTTAATTCCAATGAGAGCTTTTCCTGGATGCACGAAATCATCATAGATAATTTGAGTTAGCTGAACCCAGTAGACCTTATTGACATGGCGCAGGCTTTTCCCATCTTTCGCACTGCATCGCATACGGATTTCGTAACGAGCCTTTTCGAGATTGTCAAAGCGAAATACACGATAAAACGCATTATTTGTCGCCTCTTCAATTCGTCCTGCGTAATCGGATGTATTTGTCACGCTATTATCTGACTTAATAAAGTTCCACGCATCCCGGCGCTTAATATGGCCGGCCATACCTTTTTGATTTGCTAAAGGTAATGCCTGCCAGGACTCATCGCCTACCTTACGAATTTCTGCTTTCAAAGTGACAGACGTACGGTCAGCGCCGCCGCTATCATTTGAATAATATAATCCGTTTGGGAATCCAACAGTTAACTCTATGGCGTCACATGCATCGCCTTGTACCTGTTGCGTATTCCATGATTCAGTCAATTCATAGTTTAGGGATTGATCCGCAAAGTTATCATTGAAATTTGGGATAACTGTTTGATCATTTGTGCCCTTTCTGATATCCACCTGCACATCCTTATAATTACTGATTGGGTTAGCATTAATACGAATATCTTCTATTTTTGATAATTCGCCCTCACCGGCACAGTATAAAAGGTTAAGATATTGCTTTTCACCATCACTAATTACATGGCGGGATAATAATAACCCAGCACTTTTCATCCGGCCATACGTCACGGCTAAAGGGTAGCCCTGCCCAGTAACAGTTTCGGTACCTCCCCAGCCATATGTATTTGACTGTTCGGAATTCGAACGGTCAACTTTAGGAGCAGTTAACTTTGAGACAATAGCATTACCTATCATCCCTACCGCCATAGCGATGACTGACCGCCAAATCAAGCTTTGGATACCAAAGATAGCACCTGAAGCAATACCACCGGTAAATACTGCCAACCCTATTGATAGAAGAACACCAAAGAATTTGCCCTCAACTCGAGGCATTACTACAATGTAGTCTTCATCGTTTACAACTGTATCCGGCGCCGCCTCATGTCCATTTACTGAATACGCCCATTCCCCAGGTGCGTTGAAGTAATAGCTGATAGACTTGCCCTTTTTAAATGGCAAATATTTTGTATCCCGTTGCTCTGGCTTGAACGGATTATTTACAATAATTACGTTAACCATCTGCTACTCCTTCCTTTCATAAATGTGCTTCAATCGAGGCACGTACTTTGATATATGTTCTATACATGTGCCACTGTGTTCAGTAGCATGTATAAATTTACCTTCACCAAGATAAACCCCTACATGATCGAGATTTTTACCATATAACGCAAACACCAAAACACTCCCTGGCATTGGCTCACGAACCTCGCGCCATTCACCCATTTGGATTTGGGTATATTCGGGTAGTGGTATTCCACTACGCCGATATACCTCAACAACTACATCCCAGCATTTCATTTCCGAGAATGGGGTGCCTATCATATCAGTCAAGTCACTTATTGGATGCATACAGTCCTCCTTGCGGGATAGTTGGTTCTCCGCCAAATCGTGTACTGTTCCCCAATTCACGGCATCGCGCTAAGGTTTTATTACATTGATTTTCACGGCCCTTATATCCGCACTGAACGCCTTTAAACTTGAACGGACAGAAATCCTTCATTACACGGATTAATGGGAATCGTCGAGTAAAGCTAAAGTCAGTCCCTAGTGTAAACTCCATCCATTCTGCGTTTGCATGAGTTCCCGTAATTACGAAATGCTCCTCTTGCTCGCACACATCAGGTATGTTCGTATTCACTACACGAATGATGACATTGGCTCCAGTGAATCCATTATTAGACTCTGCCATACGCTGGATTGTCCGAGTAACGTTAGATACAGATAACTTAATATTAGGCAAATCCGTTGCGTTCTCGGTGACATCTTGAATGGTAAATGGAAATGCGATATAGGTATTACCTTGAAATTGGATATTCTCCGTATTGTATACCAATCGAATCGTATCCCCTTTATAAGATATTTCTAACAGCATTAACCACACACCTGTGGCCGATATTTGGTTTTTCTCTAAAATCGATGCCGTTGAGAGCGGTAACATGTTATACCTCCTGTAATTTCACGGTTCCCATCCACACTCCGTAGTCATTCGCCGCAAAATCTAACTGATCAGCAAATCGCACTTTTAGTGTTTCCCGTGTTTCTGGATGTACCCAGTCGAATACACCCGAACAGTTGACGTCATCATAGAACGACCGAAGTTTATAGTACTCGGTTGTTGGCAACTTGTACCCTACAGAATATGTCCGCCGAGTCTTTGTCGTCTTTTTCCTAGTGATTAGCGTCATGTTTTCAACTTGACCTTTATACGAAATATCTGGAGTAGTCTCCTGAATTGGATATATTGGCCATCGAATATCTGGAAATACTGCCATATAGTTATACTGCGGATGCCTTGATGGCGTCACGCATACCTCCTTTGTTTGATTCCATAGCGCGAACTACTACATCAATAACATAATTTTCACCATCAAACCGAGAGTTCTGTTGCTTGCTTTCGAGTTCTTGACCGGATTGATTGATGATATTAACGACTACCTTGTTGCTTGTAGCTCCGCCGCCCATTAATCTACGGGTTTCACTTGCTGTGTAAATACGATGGGATCCAGAGGACTGTAATAGTTCCGGTCCGTTTTCACCAACCAGCATAAGCCCTGGATTCGTTTTGCCTCCGGCAGCAAATCGATTTCCCGTAAATGCAGAACTAAACGAACTACCACCGGCAAAGGACGATGTCCCTTTTGCAGCACCTAGTGAGCCAATACCACTTACTGCACCACCAAATAATCCTTGCAACTTAGGCATGATGTATTGTTGGAACGTTAACTGAATCATCATCTTAATAATGGCGTTCGTCATATCCTTGAATATGTCCTTAATGCCTTTACTGAATGACTTCGTTCCTGTTGCCATAGCCTCGAGATTATTCGTCCACGCAGAATTAATAGAGCTCATCGTACTATCAAAAGTAGATTTCGCTAAATCAGCATAATTGGTAGTCTCTTGCTTATATTGGCGTGCAGCTTCTTGTAGGCTTGTTTTAAGACTACGACCTGCAAGTTCCCATAGTTTCTGTTGAGACTCTAATAGGTTCTTTTCAATCTGCAATCTTTGGGTAGCCGTTAACTGAGCCTCATTGACTTCACTCCGTGCATAGTCAATATAGGTCTTTAACTCTTCAGCAAGTAAGGCGTCCGCATCACTGCGAGACAATCGGCCAAGAGTAACCATATTGGTTAAGTGGTCAATATTTTCACTTGTTTGAGTGTAGGCTAACTCTCTGATTTTCTGCTCAGTATCAGACGCCACTTTTAGACGCTCTGCCTGGGCTTTCTTTTCAGCGAGTTCCTTATCGCCTACTGCCTTTGTATACTCACGAACGTTATCATCAATTTGGGCTTTTTGTGCTTCAGCTTCCGTTTTGAGTAATTGCAATCGGTCACCCGTGCGTTCAAGATCAAGTTTCTTAATATCCTCGTTCATTTTGCGAACACGGATAGTCTGATTTCGTTGTGCTTCGGCTAATCGCTTTTGATACAACTCTTCATTCTTAGCGCGAACGGAAGCAGTTAGGTCAGACTCAGCTAGCTTCTTAGCATTCTCTGCACTGCCGACAGAATCAGCAGTGGCGCTTGATGCAGCACCTGCATACTTAGCTGTGTCAATATATCCAGTGATAGCACCGAAATCTGCGGTAACAGATGGCTTAGCGACCACTCCGTTTGTATTGGCACCAGTATAGCCCCCGTTCCCATCTGAAATAACAATGTGTTCATCACCAAGTACGACCACACCATCGCCAACTTTAGGAATATATCCGTCACCTTCTGGGTGCCAAGCCCCTACAGCAGCCGCCGCTTCCCATAACTTATCAACTCGGCGGGGTACGTCCGCCCCTAGAGACTGTTTAACTGCATCAGAAAATAGCTTACCGCAATCCGTTGCCCATGTACCATCTGCTCCTAACTTGTATGCCTTGCCAAGTTGTTCGTTAGCTGCTTCTAGTACACCTGAGGCTTGTCCTATAGCCCCGCTATTCAGACCAGAAACAGAACGGATAATATCACGAATATTTTTTTCGTTTGACTCATACTGGTTCTTAGCAGTTAGTCGATCGATTTCATATTGACTGCCATCAATTTGTAAGCTTTGCAACGTAAGTGACCGATACAAATCGGCCATGCGTTCCACTGCACTCGTCAACTTTTCAGCCGCTTGTTGGGCTTTCTTAGCAGCCTGCTCTTGGGCTTTGGCCGCTTTTGCTGCTTCTTCATTTGCCTTATTAATAGCCTCGGTATTCGTTAATCCGCCATTAGCAAGGTCCTCTTTCGCTTTTGCAAGTTCCTCATCGAGTTTAGCCTTTGCAGCATCCGCCTCTTCTTTTTGCTTTAATGCCGCATCTATTCTAGCACCCTCTTCTTTAGTAGCTAAGCGGTCATTTTTTACAAGGCCAAGCCACGCACTATCCTCAATCCAATATCGAGTATCGTGCGATTCCCTAAACTTGTCAGACAAGCCTGTTGTTGAGTTCGTATTCTTATGAATACGTTTGCCATCAACATCTACCCCCATGTAAGAGCCAGATGTTTTTTCATTGTAACGGAAATCAAGTAATGCTTTCCCAGCAAGCCCAATTACTGTAGCTAATGTTACCCAAGGACCTGCTGCAGCAAGTGTGGCTAACCGCATAAACCCGAGTGCGCTAGTTAGTGATCGCATGACTATAATCACCGCGCCCGCTTCTGCACCGAATTTGACAATGCCTCCGATAGCTTCCTTCTGCTCAGCGGTCATTGTCTCGAATTCTTTAGCTACATCCAATACGCCTTTTGCGTAGTCGTTAAACACAGGAACTAACTCATGACCGATGGATACTGCTAAGCGTTTTCCGGTATTCTCTAAATCTTTTAATTCACGATTTAGCTTTGCGGATTTGGCTGCAGTCTCGTCGTCGATGATGAGTCCCATTGCTTTGGCACGTTCGGCCACTTTGTCCATCTGTTCAGCGGACATGTTGAGCATGGCGTGCATCTGATACCCGGTACGTCCAAAGAGTTCCATTTCGACACGAGTCTTTTCTGCCCCGTCTTTCATCCCTCTTAGACGTTCCTGTATCATCTTGAATACTTCAACGGTATTCTTGCCTTGGATATCTTCAAGTGTGTAGCCTAATTTACTAAATATATCAGTACCGAGTTTCCCCTCTGCCCGAGCGACTTCCATTTTCTCTTTGGCCGCTCCGACGTTCTTAGAGAACTTAGCAAATGCACCAGCGCTATCTTCCATAGCAATACCCATGTAATTAGCTACTGCTAATAGTTCACTGGTTTCTTTTGCCGTAGCACCAGTGATACCGGACAATTTCTTAACGGCTACATCCCATTGAATTGCCTCTTTGGCAAGTTTGGCACCAATACCTACAACACCGGCACCGGCACCTATCGCCATAAGGTCATTCTTCATTTTGCCAAGGGCGGATTTGGCGCCTTCGGCACTTGCTGTAATTTTCTTGAGTCCTGCTTCCGTATTCTTATCGGTCAGCTGAACGACAATATCAATTAAATTATTGGCCATTCTTGTGCGCCACCTCCAATTCTTTGGCTTCTAATAATACGAGTAAGTCGATAAGGTGTGGTAGTGGCTCGATGCCGTAAGCCCTCGCCACTTCTAACACCGCAGGCATATCAAATCCCGCAATGCCGCCCGGGTGCCAACGTCGCTGCATCCGGCTAGCGTTGTATACTCGCATAGCCTGTCTCGTTCCATCTAATTGATGCGGGGAATTAAACTCGCACTCCGAACAGTCAAAATGCTGTTTAGTCTCGCGTTGCATCTTGATGCAATCTGAGCAGTATTTTGGCTTATCGGAGTTGAGCCAACTCCACGCATCAATTAGTTTTTTTCGATTTCAGCCTTTTTTTCATTAGTAAAACGCATAGTTTCAATTGCTAATTCCATAACGCCATCGTTTGGTGCTTCTGCGATTTCACTATCAGACATCTTATACACATTTTTCATAATCCATTCGGCTAAATCGCGATACCACAATAATTTAGCCGGTTCAGAAGTTTCTTCCGGAAGAGGTGTGTATAACGGATCTAATTCAGCCTTAATCAATTCGCTACGCTCAGCAAATGTTAATCCTCTTACTTGAATATCTTCAAATGCCATATGGGCACCTCCTAGTATTGTTCTTGATTATTAACTAAAGTAATGATAGATGCGGAACGGCCGGCATCCGCGCGATAATATGCTTTGAATGGCAATTCAATATTGACGCCACGAGGACCGTCGATGCCTGGAGATTGTCTTTCGTATACAAGTTCAGGCAACTTGAACGTTAACGTCCAATCATCTTGCGTAAGTTGTAATTCCAAGCTGGATTCCGTACCGTTGACTGCTTTGTTTAAAAGGTCTTTGTTTTGGAAGAACGCTTTAATCGTCCCGGAAATTGATACAATACCTGGGTCGATGTATGTTCTAAAACCTTTACCACCGATAGCGTAAGAATCGCCGTCCAAGCCAAAATCAAAGTTGATATCGCAACTTAGGATATTGGCCACAGTGACGCCGCCCTCTTTGATGGTGGCGTTAAGATTTTGGAACGGTAAGAAATTTACTGCCTTAGCTGCAGCATCGAATGTAGTAGCCGCTAAGGTTTCCTTACAACCCATCACGTCGACAGATGCCGTAAGTTCGGAGTCACCGCCAAATTTAAAGCCTAATTTACTAACTCGTACGCCAGCAAACTGCTGGAATACGTTAACATCAGGGTACCCCTGCTCAATAGTTAACGACGGCATTGTATTACCGATTTTAAACACATGCTCAGACTTCTTATTTGGCGCTTGGCCAGTTGTATTAGAAGTCGGTTGACCAAATGCAGCTTTTAGCCAGTATCCAATGTCAATAACACCAACAGGCACGGTTAAACTACCGGACGTGTCAATGTTGCCACGGAATGGCGCTGCAGGATTACGATCGCCACGTATTACGGTGGAATCGTTTAAATTTTGACTAGCTTTCACGGAGCTAGATATGATTGGCGTGATTACACCACCAGTGGATGGCGTTGTACCAAAATCCGCCTCAAACGCAATCGCCACATGGGACTGAGAACCCTGTGCACGTTTTGCTGTTGCCATATGCATTTCCTCCTTTAATATTCAATATTCCCGCCGATTACATGCGGAATTTCTATAGTAGCTGTTAAACGTCCGGTGAACACCGGGCGCCAATTCATTGAGTCTAATTCATAATCAATGCCGATTACCGGAAACGCCGGATTCACCTTACAAATGCATTCGATGATTAACTGCCCTAGGTTATCCGATTCAAGCGCTCCGTCGTATCGAATAATATTCTTAACGCGCGTTGCACCTTTATGGACAATACCCCAAACAATCATTAATGAATACGTGTAGGTATCAGCAAGCCCTTCGTTCTTATTACTTGGCAGTAATATGATGCAAGGGCAATCTTCTTCAAGCGGTGCTTCAACATCGTCGTAGCCGACATACAGTTGCGCCGGTTTTCCGTATTTTTCGTTGCAAAATTTAGTCAACGCCTCATCGTTCGCTAAGGCCTCAGCCCATCGTTCAACGATGCGCGACAGTGGAATTGTTTGTTGCATCAAATCACCTTACCTTGTAGTTACGTCGAGATGCTGATTGTGCCGCCGGTCCATAAATAGCGTAGTCGCCTATCTTACCCTCAATATAAGGTTTAAGCTTAGGCTGCAATGCAGTTTTCATAGGACCATAAGTATGACGTGGCTGAATTTTGAACATCGATTTTCCTTTTGGTAACGGTACACCTGCAGCAAATAACTTCTTACGCATAGGCTCTGTAATTTGCTTGGTGTACCCTTCTTCGATTCGTTCGCCCAATCGTTTTGCTGAATTAGATAACCACCCAACTCGGACGGATTGCTTGCTTTTGTCATATTGATATCCGACTGCATTCGATAGCTTACCTAGAGGACTATATCCGATAGTCCTGGCACTAATGCCCATATCGAGTAAGGCATTTCGCGATTTCGAGCCCCAGGCTTCTCGTTCTGCACGTCCTCCGCTTTGGTAAACTTTACGAAGTTTAGCTCCAAATGCTGACTCAAATGCAGCCCGCCGAGCTGGTGCCATGAAGTTAGGATATTTACGTCCACCTGGTGCACCCGACCGAATGCCCTGCTTAATTTCTTTTTGCATCATCCACCCTGTGGATTTTAACGCTTTACGCATCCAGTCAGGTTTGGTTTCCGCGATGAAATTAAGATACGGAGTGGCTGTGTCTGTAATCGTAATAGGTTCATTACTCATTACGGTCTCACCGCCCTTACATTATGCACGATTTCAAGACAATACATCGTGCCGTCAAAGTTTGAAATGTGATCAACGTACCATTTCTCGCCATTGATATACACTTCGTCTTTTGACCGAGGTTCGGGAACATCCTTAGCACGCACCCAAATTTGAGCCTTATCGGCTAGTGCTTTATCAACGAATCCGGAACCTTTGCCATCATATTCGCCAATCTCCACGCTAGCTTTTATGGACTGGCCCTTGTAAGTAATCTTTTCGCCAAATACAGAAAGCAGTGCATTAGGCTTATATCCTAATTTCATAGTGCATTACCTCCTATGGAGTAGGCGGGCATACGCCCGCCCTTACATTACTTTTCTACATTTGGCACAAGAGCGACTTCCAATACTGTAGTACCTGGGCGTTTTTCTGTGAGAACCACGCCTAATACTGGGTTAGTGTCCGTCTTAGATGCTCGCTTTTGATCTTTGTCAAAATACACGGTATCGCCTACCGCAAAAGAGTCAGATGTTAATGCCGCCACTTCGAAACAACCTGTTACCTTAACTGCACCGATTGTATTGGGACCAATGTTTGTAATTGCCACACCGTGCATTTTACCGATAGGAACGATGTCCCCTATTTCAATCATTTCAGATGTTGTATTCTTAAAATCGACGCGGTCTAGTTCTTGAATGAATTTAGCCATATCTATTTACCTCCTAATCAATTACTAATTATTTACCAGGATTTTTGTACAAGCCGCGGAAGTCGATTGCTGTTGCGTTGCAATCGATTGCTACTTTGTACTCGATGCCGTCAACCTTGAAGCCTGTTTGCGTTTCTAAACGAGGTGTTTCAACACCATTTAAGTACGTTACTTCGATAGTTTGAACATCTGTAGGACGGGATGCCAAATACCAAGCATGCGGATCTGTTAATGCTGCATCTACAACGATAGTGAATCGACCACTGAATGGGTTGACTGTATCATTGCTACGAGCAGGGTCTACCACAGATTTAACTACTTGATATGCTAATGCTTCGAGCTCAGGTGGAACAATCAAATATGTAGGCGAGATATTCAAATTGCGATTTTCACCAATATGTTTTTGACGACGCATAGCCGCTACACCTGCAGCTAAAGATACAACACTTAACTCGGAGCCTGTAGTTGCCAAGTTCTTACGGTCTGCACTAAACAAGGCCTTTCCGTCTTCTAACACAGTATTGCCGCTTAAAAGGTCATATACCATGTTATTGATTTTATTTTTTGCTGCACGACCGAATTTAGAAGAAATATCGTTAAATACACCCAAATCGTCATTAATAATAGCTTGTCGTGTTAAGCTGAACGTACGTCCGAATGTCAATACACTAACATTCGTACCTGCTTCGCTCATTTGAGAATCCTTGAATTGTCCGCCCTCAGGGACAAGTTTCAATTCAGCTGCTTCGGAAAGTAAAAAACGTTTTGCTGGTTTGAAGTCACGATTACTACCTTTCCCTGCCCAAGTTGCAAATGTAGATGGTGCTGTTTCATAACCTTGCATCAAGGCCTTATTTGCTACATTAGACAACGCGATTGGGAAAGAGGATGTGGAGTTGATAGCTTCACGAGCTAATTCAAATCGATCGGAGTAATTAACAGTTAGACCTTCACGAGCTATAGACTCACGTGCTAATTCCATCAAGGACATGGAACGGAGTTCATCTGCACCTGGTGCAGGATTTGCGACTGGGATACCCACAGACATCATCAAAGCGTCCTGCATAGCCATGCGGAACTTATCAGAATCTGCTTCACCGACTTTAATGGATACTGGTTTATTACGTTCGCGCAACGCATCCATTACAACCTCACGAACTTCGGCAACAGATTTGCCGGATTTGATGAATTCATCTACGCCATCAACTTCAAAGTCACGGCACAAACTTGTGATTGTAGATACGCGTTCACGTTCTGCCGCAATCAACTTTTTAGCATCATCTGCATTAAAACCTTTAACTCCGGACTCTGGTACTTCCGGTACTACTTGTGGCACGTTTTGCTCAGTGCCTTTTGCTTTTGCATCACCTTTCATAGGTTCCTCCTCATTATCATCTACACTTCTGCCTACCCCTACACTTGGATCCGCAGGGACGGACACAATACTAATTTCCAACGGCTCCCAGTCTGTGATTACATACGCTGGGCCAGTAAACCGACCATTGGAGCTTTTAGAATCGGAATCAATTAATTCCTCGTATCGGCTTATGGAATATCCGACACTCACGCCCTGTAGCGTGCCTTTTATCACTTTTTGATAAATCTTTTCGGATTCATCGTCTTCATCAAAGCGAACAATCGCTTTGCCACGATTGTCTTCAATCCACACATTCTCGATGTGTCCGACTACGGCATCACGATCATGATTGAATAACACTGTGCCTAAACCGTTATTAAATCGGTCTAGGTTAATGCATCCGTCGTCATGACACAATATCTCTGTTCCGAACCATCTTTCATATGGCTCTTCAGAGGAAAATGACAATTCGACGGTACGATCATCGTTCGCTTCGATATTTGTAATTTGCGCCTCTCGGGCATATTTACCTAAGAGCTGCTTTGCAAATTTCCCCACTAGCTATCATCTCCTTTCATATCAGTGGTATTATCATCCGCTAGATTTGTTATGTCCCCATTCATATCAAGGGCAACACCCAATTCCTTAATGCGGTCCTGTTCCAGCTTCCGCTGTTCAAGCACTTCTTCCCAGTCCTTACCAGATGCACTACATACGTCCTCGAGCGTTGTGAGTCCTGCCTTAATAGCTTCCTTGTTAGCATTAACTTCCTTAACTGGGTCAATCCAAGACCAGCCTGGAGCTAACCACGCTACTTTTTTATAAAGTTTTGGGTTCGCTGCATAATCATTGGCCGGGATAATACCCTTCAGGTAGCATGCTTCAATGAAAGCCCGCCATACAGGCATACAAAAATGCTCGATTATGAAACGCTGCATCTGCTTGAATGATTGCTGGTCCTCCAGCATATTCTGCCGAGCTGCGGAGAAGTTACCACTAATATTGCGCGTCACTATGTCCGCGCTTAGACCCATGCCCGACGCTATACGTCTTGTTTGAGTCGCCGAATATTCTGATGCGGTTCCTGCATTTCGCTTAGGCTCCGCAAACGAAATAGATTCACCTGCACGTAGATGTTGGATAATCCCTGGCGCCATCGAGCGGACTTTCTTGCCTTTACTGTCAATCTTATTTGCAACCATCGGGGCACTCCCAGTACTACTTGTTACAAACGCGCCGAAACATGCGGCTACACGAGCCGCTATAAGGTCAGCATCCATGTATTCATCTACATCATGAATTCGCTTTAGTACGAGGGCTAACATACTAACCCCGCGCAATTCACTAGGCCTACGAGGCTTATGTAATAGGAAAGCCCTATTACTTGGCAGCCTTGCCTCGTTAAACGACCGTATTCCTAATGGGTCTGTTTGGAATACGTGATATGCTATTGGTCTTCCATATTTATTAACTTCTACGCCATTAACAATACTGTTGCCATTCTCGCTTACCGATACAGCTCCGATATTCTCGCCCTCGATAAGCTGTAAGGATAGCGGGATATCTGTACCTTCGGAGGTCATATTAATTAGGATTTCCCCGTCATAGACCATTCGGCGTAGAGCCATTTCCTGCAATTCGTAGAACGTAGATATTCCTCGAATATCCGCGTTCTCTTTATCCACCCAGTCAGCCCAAGCCTCCTCAATCTTCTTATTGAGTCTTTCATTCAGCTTTCCTGCTTTGGTCTTGATTTTGCACTGTGGCTTTATGCCCGTACCCACTACATTCCGTAGTAATGCTAAAACGACACTCTCAGCAAGATCACTGTTAAGTTCTGCTGCACGTGCACGCCCTCTGATTAAATCTCGTTGACCTGATGCCACCTGTTCAGCTGTACCAAATACAGGCATCCAGTCGCCACTCAATCGGTCTGTTGACGCCGCATCATATCCACGTTCAAGCGAACTACGGAAATATGCTCTACGAGCAGCTCGTTCTGGATTGAAATATGCTATTACCTTATCGAGTATGTTCATCGTCGCTCCCATGACACGTAGGATGTTGTACTATTACCTTCTTCATCATCAACGCGAGCCATTAACTCTCGTTCACGGGCATATAATGTCGGTAGATCATGTGTCTTAAAACGCTTACCGCTTACAGACATCTCGGCGTATCCATTCGTCTCGATTTCTTCGATTATCGTTCGTATACGCTCCAAGTCTTCTCTTGCGCTCATGGTCTCACCTCCTTCTTAACTAAACCAACCTCTGCTATCTGCATTAAAGTCTTCATCATCCGTATCATCTTCCTCATCATCAGTATCCGGGTCATATTCGGGTAAGTATTTAACACCTACCGAGTCCGCCACCATGGCGTTGTATACACAAGTATCCAACAAGTGATTCGTTGGATGACTGGTTAATGGTTTCCATTGCACTGTAACTACTCCGGTCTTTACATTTCGGATTTCTTGCTTTTCCTCCGACCGGAGATGCTCTGAATATTCCTCAGGGCAATCCTTAAATAAATGGATTGTGCCAGGCTCATTAGCCGGACGTACCATACGTGCAAATATAAAGTCCTTCCAGTAATCGGTATTCACTACGTACAGCTTCATACCGCCGATGACGCCCTTCTCGATGCTGCTCATCTTATATGGCGGAGCTAGAGGACTGTGTGATGAATCGCCTTTAACTGGCACGCATACTTCTGGGTACTGCGCACAGTACTGATATACGTCGTCTGCTCGGTAGCCACTATCGATACCGGCCCTCACAATCTTACGGGCCTCACCATACTCTGATGGATATTCTCTATCAATGAGTATCTCGGTTAAGTCTGACCAACTACTTGCTTGACCATAATCGACTAAGTAACTTGATACACCATGAGCGTAGGCTCTAACCTCCCACCAGAAATGATCTTGCTGCACGTCGACAGAGGCGATAAGTAGTGGCGCATGCTGTGGCACGATACCGCGAGGAACTTCCGATTGCGTAAACACGAGGTTCTGCGTGCTTTTAGTTTTCGCAGATTTCCACGGCTCTGCTAGCCATGAATTGATGAAGTTCATTAACTCACTTGGCGTATCTTTTGATTTGACAAACTCATACGCTACATCCCCGAAGGTGACCCATGGAGAATATAGAGATGATAGATGATAGGCGACCGACCGGACGACTCGAACTTGCGATTCATTCACCGCCCGCCATTCACCTTGCCGGAGCATATCCATCTTATGCTTATCATCAATACGGTGCTTACAATGTTCGCACTCATAATATGCGGTATCACGTATCATATCCGCATTGCCATGGTGTTCTTCCGGCCATTTTATCTGTTTGAATTTGAGGGTCTGCGACACCCCGCAATGCGGACATGGCACGTAATACTGCTTACGTTCATTTGCACCCATATAGGATTGCCAAATATTGCCACTTTCAATCGTAGGAGTTGACACCCTTACAATCTTCTTATCAACGAATGTCTTGGTACGTTCCTCAGCCAGCTTAATCGGATTCGCTTCCTTACCGGAGAAAGCTGGGTACTTATCAATTTCATCGAAGAATAAGTACTTAATTGACCGACTTGACAAGCTACTTGGTGAGTTCGCTCCTACGAGCACCATGTAATTCCCGTTAACGAAGTCTAATTCTAGTAGCTTACTGCTTTCGTCATACATATCCGCAAGCGGCTCTACGCTCCTAATCATTGGCTGTACGCGTTTATCACTAGCGAATTTCGCGATAGTATCAGTCGGATAAACCATCATGGTTGGAGATACGGTTTGATGTAACGCATATCCAATCATATTAAGCTCAGTTTCCGTCTTACCAATCTGCGATCCGAAACATAACGAGATGCTTTCAATGAGGGGGTCTGTGAATTTGTCCATAGGCTCCTTGAGATAAGGTGTCCGTGCTGTACGCCAGCGCCCAGGTTCGGCAGATATATTAGTCAGTACCCTGTACTTATCTGCCCATTCTGAAACGGTGTATCTTTCAGGTGGCTTGAATGCCTCTAATTCCTCAGGGAACCAGTCAACCTTTGGGCTTACCTTTTCGCGTGGCTTTGACTTTCGGCGTGTACTCGCCTTCGCGTGCGTAGCTTTCGAGGTATTCTTCGACAAGGCCATTCACCACCTTTTCTACACGAGCACGTTCTTCAGGATCCGTGAACTCACTTCCAATACGCTTACCTAATTTGGTAAATGATGTCTTCATCTCCAATACTCGGCTAGCCCATGCCTGTGCCACATCAGCACGAGGGACATATTCGCCATTAAGCACATCTAGCATTTTCTTTTCACGAGCAGCCTTTGCTTCTTTATAATCAGCTTCGGCTTCTAGCTTACGAGTTGATGCAGATTTACTTTTAGCATTATCTCCTTTCGCCTGCCCTAAATACACAAGGACTTCTCGGAGATTCCACCAACCTACAGAGGCTTTAGGCATCCCTGCTTTATGATGTCGAGAAATAATTTCCGGAGTGACCCGCAAGAGATCACATAGTTGAGTGCTGGATACGAGCAGATTGCCTGCAACATCAAATTTCACTCTCGGTTTTGTGTCCGCCATAGGTGTACTCCTTTCTAAATTCGTCTTTCTACATTCAACAGGAAAATTTTTCTCACAGAGAGAGGACCATCGCGCGGGGGCGACCAGCGGCCATTTTTCGCCCGCGGAGTACCTTTTCCAAACTTTTGTTTTCTCAATTAGGAATTATCATTGATACTCAATAAAAAAGGGTAGACCTCAACTAAGTAAGGTCTACCCCGGGGCAGTGCAGCAGGCAGACATATTGTGCGGGCCAGACACTGCCTGCTATCTACTACATTTACATTATATTAAATTAAGAGTGTGCCATTCTATGCCATCTTTTCAAATTCAGCTATTGCTTTCTTGTGAAGTCTGTGAACTTGTCGCCACGAATACCCTAGTTCGACAGCTATCTGCTCCCATGGCAATGCGTTAATGTATCTGAGATTCAGTACATCCCTGTATTGTCCGTCAGTTATTTGGTTGATGACTTGCTTGACCTTGTTTCGAGAATCAATCAATTCATCCCATTCTCTGTTCAGCTCCTCCCTACATTCTTGTAAGTGCTTACTGATTCGTGGCATGGCATCTCCCGATTCACATATCTGTATAGTTTCTGAATGTAAATCTCGGTTAATCGCACTTAGCTGAATCTCTAACGCACGCATTCGCTGCTCAGTATGGCGGACAGCTTGTAGTTCTTCCTTAGCCATCATACGCGATAGTCTCCATATTTACTGATAATCATCTGTGCTCGCCGTAATCCGTCAATGTATCCGCTTTCACGAATCCTATCATCTAGCATAGGTGATCTCAGTTGTCTATTACGGGCTCGTATGATGGCAAGACTTAAATCTGACTGTATGGCACCTACAATCACATCTGCCCTACTCCTACGCTTTTGCATCCTTTACCTCCATGCGTTCGACAATATCCTCGATGGCTTCTACCATGTCTGCTTTGCATTGCTCGACAGCAGTGAACATCTCCTCACACATGGCGTATGCATCATCACTAAGATCGTCATCTAATCTCTCGGCAACATTATCTTTGAGATTATCTACAACCTTAACTATATCCATGACAAGATGATACGTGTCATCTAGATAGTGCCCTTTGTTAATTAGTAGTCGCTCGACTTTTGTCATGTTCTTCCCTCTTTGCAATTTCCCGATTTAGATACCAACGGGCTTTTTTAAGATCCTTAATAGCATCGTCCTTATGACCAGCTCTGGATACATACTTCACAACATTACCTAATCGATATCCTAGTTTCTTGTCTTCGATGTAATCGATAACCTCGATATCGCCTTGTGTATAATGACTAGGATGGTTGATATCATCACATTGCTTATCTATGCGTCTAGGAGGTTCAGGAGGTCTGGATGGTCTATGAGGTCTATCTAGTATATTTCTTCCCATATTTATACCAAATCGATTCGTTGCTTCTCCGAAACGTCTCAATTCTTCATTCGCTATGTAACGACTTAGCTCTTCACTAGCTGATAGCCTAGTAGGTGGCGGCGGGGGATTATTTGGTTGCTCATACAATCTACCTGGGGTTAACTCGTATACAGTCTTGTGTTTTCGTTTATCAACAATATCCATAACTTGAATAGTCGTGTAACTCACTATTACCACGATGGCCCCGATTAATCCTGCCATTATAAATTGATCCATATTAATCATCCTTTCTGTATTTATCGATTCTTGCTTTTAGGCTTTGCAGCACATATTCCTGCGCTCGGTCTTTTTGGGCTAGCGCATCCATCATATCCTCATCGCGAGTTCCCTCACATATTAGATGATGGATAATTACCTTCTCCATTTGACCTTGGCGATGTAACCGCTTATTAGCTTGTTGATATAACTCAAGACTCCAGTTTAACCCGAACCATATTACATGGTTACCGCCGTCCTGTAAGTTAAGCCCGTATGCCGTACTAGCCGGATGTGCTAATAGAATATCAATCTCTCCAGCATTCCACGCTATCTCATCATCGGCACCTTTTAGTTCACAGACTCTTAATTTAGTCTTAGCTAATGCTGCTTTTAACCGTTCACAGTCATGCTTGAAGTTATAAAACACTAATGCAGGCTTTCCGTTTAACTGTTCTACAAGTTCCATAAAAGCCTCAATTTTACAACCATGTATCTCGTGAACGTTCCTGTCGCCATCATATACGGCACCGTTCGCTAACTGTTGTAGCTTTGTGGATAATGCTGCTGCACTCAAAGCTGTGATATCTTCGCCTGCTTCGATCAACTCTAGTACAGATGTGCGCTCCATATCTTCATATGCCTTTTTAGCTTTTGAATCTAGCTGCACATATTTAATATCGTTGATTACTGGAGGTAGCTCCAAATAGTCACTGGCTTTCATGGATATACATAACCCAGATATTGCCGCCATGATACTGTCATTTGAATCGGATTTAGGTTTATAGGAGTACACCATTTCGCAGGACCTCTGATCTGGCTCGAAATAGTAATCCCTAAATCCTGTATACGTTTTCCCTAACGACTCGCCGCGGTCTAATAAATACACTTGCGCCCATAGGTCGATTAATCCATTAGGGGCTGGTGTACCGGTTAACAACACCATACGCTTGATATGGTTATACATATAGGCTAATGATTTAAAGCGCTTAGCTGTGTGATTCTTAAAAGAACTAGATTCATCCACAACTACCATGTCAAACGGCCATGCATTCTTGTAGTAATCAACTAACCACGTTACATTCTCGCGATTAATGATGTAGATGTCGGCAGGTGTGTTTAAAGCCTTAATGCGCTTTTTCAGACTACCTAATACAGTAGATATCCTTAATATACCTACGCTGTCCCATTTTCGTGCTTCTCGTTGCCATGTAGCCTCCGCTACTTTCTTAGGCGCTATGATTAGCACTTTACGAATAGCGAATCGGGAGTATTTCAATTCGTATATGGCAGATAACGTGATAATCGTTTTCCCTAAACCCATATCTAGGAATAGCCCTATCTTATTTTGGTTAATAGTTCTATCAATACAATATCGCTGATACGCATGCGGAATAAACTGCATTACGCTTTCACCCCGAATTCTTCCGTGAATTGCTCCAAATAACCAACCACGGCATCTGCACCTTTTAGCACAAATACTTTTTGCCGTAACTTTTGTAGTTCACGGGCTTGGACTCCCTGCAACCGCGAAAGTACGCCTTTGGACGTCTTCAACTCTACGAAATGAATAACCCCATTTGGCCATATGACAATTCGATCAGGCACACCGACATTACCAGGGGATACAAACTTATACGCTTTACCTCCCGAACGTTTGACGCCTGCAACTAATTTTCTCTCGATATCCTTTTCTAACATTTCTCACCTCTAAATTCTTAAACGTTAACATATCTACATACGCGTATATGAGGGTTCAAATTAAGGCTGTAAAGGGCATATTTTTTCTTAAAACTCTTTGTTTTGATATTTACCAGTATATAATGTTAACAATGTTAACCAACATATATGAATATAGATAAATACTGACTTTATGCGTTAACATGGTACGTTAACATTCTCCGATTTTGTTAACATTCTAATGTTAACAAAAATACTGAGAATGTTAACGCTTAATTGGGGATGTTAACACTAAAATTTCAGTTTTGACTCGTTGATTCTGAACCCTCTTTGATGTCCATATTCACCAAATCTCATTATCTGACTTCCCCCCATTGTGTACGGGGAGTCCGCCAGTATTTGATTAATTTCCCTGGTCTCGCTCTTCTTCATGCGACTTGGGTCGTTACCAAAACATTCCCACCATACCTCTGCCGCACAAATACGGTCACGATATACTAACTCTTGACCCTCGGCAGGTTTAGCATTCATGCTAAGATACGTCCTCCTGGCGCTACGACTCATCACATTCCAATTTAAAGGCACTTTGATTAATAAAAACTCATTAATCAGTCCTGCTTTGGTATTTGATTCCATGTGCGCCTCTCTAGCCGCATCAGCCAATTTTAGTACGTTCGGGTCATCCTCGATAATGAGGCTTTCCCCGCTTTTATACCGATACAATGCCTCCGCCCATAACTGGTCTACTTCCCCCGGAAGATTAACAAATATATTCTTTCGTGGAGTCGTCATTTCAAGATCAATAGGCCAAAATCGGCGATTACCAGTGATATCTTTTAGGAATTCATATTGATTCGTACTACCAAAGAATACACACTGCCGTGGATATTCTTGTGTACGCCGGCCATAGGCTTGACGAAATACATCTACTTGACGACTTAGGAATTGCTTAGACGCATTTTCTTCAGCCCTCGAATACCCCGCCATTTCACCGGCTTCTATGATCCATTTACCTTGAATACCTTCTGCAGCTTCCTTACCTTCAAAGGTATTTAAGCCATCAGCATACCACTTCTTACCCATCGTGCGGATAAGGGTACTTTTACCGATACCCTGACCGCCGATAAGAATTGGCATCGTATCATACTTGCATCCAGGCTCAAACGCTCGCGCTACTGCCGCCGTAAATGACTTTCTAGCGGCTGCACGGGTATATACATTATCCTCAGCTCCTAAGTAGTCGATGAATATTGTATCTAATCGGGCAATGCCGTCCCAGGATAACCCGTTAATGTAATCCAGTACTTCGTTAAATCCATTTTGCTCAGCACACATGATGAGGGCATCCATGATTTTATCTTTGCCGGTGATATCATATTTATTTTCTAAGTACCACCGTAAGCCCGCATCATCTGCATCGGTCCATATGCGAAGTCCTGGCGTTGGGTTCCATGGTAGGGCCCCTTTTGCCACGTATCTCGAACCAAATCTATCATAGGCAAGTCTACCAACAAGCGCCGGATCATGATGCATAATTTTAAGCATATTATCTAGCGTATTCTTAGGTCGACCGTTCTCGTCGTACTTTAAAGTCGAACTTTTCATCCAGTCGACGTTCGTCAACGCATTAGGGTCGAGGTCAGATGTCTCAGCATGAGCCGATACGTCCGTGATAATATCGGCGAATACGTTTGATGCCGATTCTCGGGCGCGAGCCATGTTGAGTTCGTTAACGACTACCGTATCTTGCATAGCTAGTTTAGACATAGCCATGTAAGATGGCAGTTTGTGCCCAGGGGTCCCATCCTTAGCCGTCTCGTCTAAGTTGTGGAACTTATGCAACCGGATAAGGTCAAAGGCATTAACCAGTTGACCACTGCACGGGTCAGTATTATGGTGACTGAATAGGAATGTATCGTCATCATAGATAACCGCCCCCGCTACCGTTGAGCCAGTAACGAACGTTAAACGATCCTCGCTGCCGTCAACATCGACATATGCATGAGGTATGAATTTATCAATCGCTTCACGGATGCCATATATTCGACAAAAAGCACCTACAATCCCTGGCTTTTCTCTCGGGTCAGCTTGCTTTGAAAGTAACTGCTTTTCATGCTGCGATGCTTCCTTACCAGGTACTTGTGGCCAAGAACGCACATCTCGCCAAGCAGTATATTGGCCGAGCATACCGTCAGTAGATAAGAACGCCTTATCGCCTACATAATATACATATTGAGCATCGTTAGGACATGATGGCCAGTACATAAGCCGAGATGCCTCGAACGTAGTTCCATCCATCATACCGATGCCGATGAGCTCCGCCAGCTTACGGGCAATAGGCTCATACTCGTCAGGTGTCATCGTTCTATCAGTAGGGACGATAACACGTAACCGTGGACGATGCACGGTGTGAGAACGGGTTGAGTAGATGGCATAAGCCATGCCGAGGCTGTCAATCGTGCGGGCGACGTTCTCAGTTTCCCCAGGCGATATGGCATCCATATCAAGGGTAATCAGATCACGCCCAGACACGTTGATAGCTTTACGCTGTAGACCGTTTAACGTACCACCAACAAAGCCGCCTATGTCCTTTAGCTTGCTTTTCTCAGATTTTGGCAATCTGTGATATTCGTCCACAGTTTCTGTTGTACGAACGGGGATTTTGAGGCGTTCACAAAACTCGGACCACAACATCTCCGTACGGGTCCATTGCTTTGATGTGCGACTCGCACCGATACTGATGGTAATCAGTTTATCGTTTTGCAAGTGTATCCCCTCCTAATCTTTCATATAATAGTCGTTAGTAAATCCTGCGGATGATAATAGCAATCCATCTGCCCAAGGTATGGCGATTGAGAATATAGCATTAACATCATCTAGTATTGATTCTGCGTTATACTTGTTGATTTCAAGTACAGCTTCATCATGAATATGCATAATAATTTGATATCCTACATCTTCCAATCGGCGTAACGTTAACGCTAAGCAATCGCGAGCGATTGCTTGTGTGATGTTTTCGACTAATTTGCCTCCATAAGTGCTTTCAGTCACCCTTGCAGCGTTTACCTTAGTCTTAAAATGTACAGCATCCTTGCCGAATGCATTCTGTTTAATGCTTGGGCTAGGATAAAACAGCTTACGTCCGCTAGGTAGTTCAATCGTCATATATCGATATCCGTATATTGGATCAATTTCCAAACGAAACATAATGCCATGGTCAAGGCCTATAGGATTCCCGGTAGTAACGGTGTACACGGCTGCGTTCTCAACGGCATACCATAAGTCTCGTATTCTAGGTGATGCATTACGCCACAAATTTACGATTTCAGGTAATTCCTCCTCATGGAGTCCCATATCTAGAGCACCCATGGCTTTTAACGCATTCACTCCGCCTTGATAGCCGAGTGCCAATTCAGCGACTTTACCTTTTTGTCTAAGATGACCATTCTCGCCATGCTTAACAACGGGAACACCAAACATCGACGATGCAGAAGCACAGTATATGTCTCCGCCCTCAGCGAATACACGTTGGCGCCAATGTTCTCCCGATAACCATGCAATAACACGAGCCTCAATGGCTGAGAAGTCGGCCACACATAATGTATTGTCCTCTTCAGCAATAATTGAGGTACGAATTAATTGAGATAGCGTATCCGATACATCACCGTACAGAAGTTCTAACCCTTGACGGTTTTTGGTCTTAACGAGATGCCGAGCCGTGTCGAGGTTCTCGATGTAATTTCTCGGCAGGTTCTGCACCTGGATAAGACGACCCGCCCAGCGTCCGGTACGGTTGGCACCATAGAATTGCAATGTTCCTCTGAGACGAAGATCAGCGCCCATAGCACCATCCATCATGGTGTATTTAGATACCGATGACTTCGCGAGTTTCTTCCGAATCATAAGCACTTTTGTGGCAATATCATCAGCATCCGTCAGAGCATCGGCCACAGTGTCCTTAGTTAACTTCTCAAGACTGACATTAGTATTATTGTTTAGCCAATCAAGTAATTGATTCCGACTGTTAGGGTTGCTAAGTCCCGTGATTTGGTAAGCCTCATTCATCAACATTTCGCGATTTTCTTCATCAATGTATAGTGCACCCTCAACCAATTCATGGTCGATGCGCACCCCTCTACTATTGATTTGGATATCAAGATACCAATCTTTCCACGTATCATCAGGTACAGGGAACGAGGCTAATCTGTGATAACATTCCATCTCGGTCGCAACGTCCTGGCGGTTGTACTCAATAAAAGCATTCCATTTATCCATATCGTGTCTAGGTAGATTACGGGTACGGCCCCCATTACGTTTAGTAGGCTTGCATGGCGTACAAAAGTACTTGATAAGTGCTTTCCCTGATGTGTCCTTTTTCTTATCCTGGGGTAATCCCAGGGCCTTGCCGAGTAAGGCTAGGCCCATAGGATATCCTAAGTAGGCACCATGAATCATCGTGCACTGCCACTGATCAACAGATGTGAGTAACCCTGCACGATTTAGACACGTAATTTCAAATTGTGCATTGTAAGCGTGCTTGATTACATCTGGGCTTAATAAATCACGAATTACACTGTCAGGAATTACTCCTCCCTGCACTAAATCTACAACTTCAACAGGACCAAAGTCGTAGGAATACGCAAAGAGTAATATAGCGAAATCAGGCGATTCAGTGTATTTGTACACTCCGAATGAGATATCAGTCGATGAATATGTTTCTATATCAATACTTAGATGCCTCATATCAGGCACCTATTAGTAAGGTTGACCAGTTACAGGGTTAATCCCTACAGGAGCTTGTTGTATAGATTGCTGAGGTGTCGTAGCATATGCCGGTTGTACATAACCTTGTTGAGGTGCTTGTTGTTGCACAGGTTGACCTGCTACTGGAGCACCAGTATATACATTAGCTGCGCTACCTTGAGGTGCACCAAATACAGAGGATGCAGCTACTGGCATACTACCCAATGCTTCACCATCGCGCACCTTTTGAACAGGGCCCAAACCACATCCGATACCAGTGGATTGATTAGAATAGAAGAAGAATCGAACGAGTACATTGACATACATGCCGGAGTATACTTGCGTAGGATTTGTGAGAGGATTACCTTGAAGATCTACTACTTCAACTTTATAGCTAGCGTCTTGCGCTGCCGTAAACACCCAATGACCTTTACATTCAGGACCAAACTCCTTACCAGATTGTGTGTAGCCATCACCGTCATGAATTGGCACTTTTGGCTGTGCTGGAACACGTGCACCGAATTTGGTACGTGCGGCTTGAATGGCAGCTTCGATAGCATTCATAAGTGCTTGGTGTTGAGCTACATCAGTTTTAGGTAAAAGAATAGTAGCTGAATATCTAGGTTTAGCACCAGGCTGTGTGGAATTAGCCCAAGGTTCTAATAGATGGCAGTAGGATACACGAACATTTTGCAATAATACTTCAGTTGGTTGTGGAATGAATGACATAATTAATTACCTCCATTATTATCATTAGATACATTAAATATTTGCGCCGCAGTAGGTTGATTGGTAATCCGAGGGCGCTTATCGGATTCCTCAACTAGGGTAGGCTTGCCTGCTTTCTTAACAATCATGTCACCTACCATATCATTAAATTGGGTTTTACCGATGGTCTTTTCCATCTGTGCCAATGTTAATGTCTTACGTTCATACAGAATGCTTTCATCGATGCCAGCTTTGATTAAAGTATCAATAGCAGCATCGGTGTCTTGAAAGGCCCGACTACCACGACCCTCTACGGCTTTCCAGCCCGGGACTGTCACCCCATTAAGAGATTCAGTGAGTGCGTAGTCTTTCATATCCTCGAGCCAAGCAGCGACGTCTTTCCCTCGACGAAGATATTCGCCGAGTTCTGTCATCAAGATAAGTCGAGGATCATGATTAGCAACTAGCGCACTGTGCAATGAGTCATTTGCCTCATATCGGGCTTTACACTGTTGTTTCGCCCTGCAGAATCTGCACCAATCGCCGGGTTCAAATTTACCGTTGCCAGACATAGCCTCGTCTGCACGAGGTTTGACAAAGGTGTTACCCCACTCCAGTAGTTCTGCCGTAGGGATTTCCCATTCGCTGATATTATTAACACGGGGCTGCACGATAGTCATTTTGACCGTATTGAACATATAGAGTAATCTATACGCGTCAATCGCGCCAAGAGCATATAACATCATTTGCGGATTGTGTTCCGCATTAACAACTACCCCTTTTCCGTGCTTATAATCAACGATGTGCAAAGTGTCGCCGGATAGGATGATACAGTCAGCCGTTCCGAATCCATCGGGTACATAACGGCTAAAGTCAACGCGTTTTTCAATGGCTACTACTGGAGTTGCTGTGCAACCTAACATGACACCTTTGACATATTCAAGGTATGTTTCCGAGGTATCGTCCATTTCTGGTTGCCACAATTCATCCTTTTTTATTTTGTTGAACTTGCGAGTGTATGTGGATTTCGCCATGGCCGTGGTATACTTCTGTAGTTTTAACTCACACAGTTCATGCGCCAGGGTTCCTTCCTTTGCATACACAGATGTACTATCGGGAAAGTTCTCCTCTAAGAGAGGGGCGGCTGTACAATGCAGCCACCGGTGCGACCCAGATGCGTTTAATAATGCATGTGATCGAGGTGCCATTAGATTCTTGCCCCCAATCCTCTAATTGCATTTACTAATTCAGGGTATCTGTCCTCAGGTACTTCACCCAAGTATTGAACACCGAATTGTGCCATTAATTGTTGCAATTCTACAGCTTTCCCTGCGTCAAGTAATGGCGCAAGCGCCGCTTGAATTTCAGGCAATGTATACTTTTTAACTTCTTGAGATACCGGAACGGTAACAGGTGTTTGCAAAGGTGCTGCAGCTTGTACTTGGGCATCAGTGGCCACGTTGATAGTTGGTGCTGTAACGGCTACTTGAGTAGGAGTAACTTGTACAGCCGCATTAGGAGCCGTCATGGATACGGAGTTTGGTTGCACTGCTACTGTTGTAGTAGGCACACCTTGATTCGTATCTTGTGGTGTGAGATTAGATACGCACACGGACGGTGTCGCTACTGTAGATACCACTGTATCTACTATGCCAGGGACTTTATCATCCATTGCTCTGTCGTTATCTACAAAACTTCTGAATTGATTTAACACAGCTTTTAGCTGGTTATATACATCTAGTACATTAACTCCTTGAACTTCAACTTTAATCATTGTTTAAATCCTCCTGAATATTAATAATTGATTGGTTGTAATACGATTCTTTTAGCTCAAAACCTAAAGCCCTACGCCCCATACGAAGTGCCATAACTGGTACAGTACCAATACCGGCAAACGGATCAAGTACGATATCATTTGGATTACTCCACAATTCTATGCAACGAGCCACCGTATCTAGCTGTAACGGGCAAATATGACGTTCATCCTTATTATCACGAGCTGCTTTATAATTCAGCGTATGTGTTTGGCGGATATCCGCCCATACAGGATTAGCATATCGGCGCCATACTTGATGGCTATACATAGGCTCCGTATTATATTTCTGCTTTTTATCAAACAACTCTGGATCGGGCGCAGGTCTTTCAACTCCTTTGACGCCCTCAGGTTCCTCTTGACCAAAAAACTGAGTAAATCCTTCCGGATGTGCGATGGGCTCCGGATTGTCACCAGGCTTACGCAATGTCACGATGTAATCAGGTGCCCCCATTCTACACATGGCAGAATCTTTTACAATCTGCTTGTGTAAAAGCCCTAGCGCCTTTGTCCGAGTAGCCTCAATGAGAGGATCTTTCCAAATCGTGACTCGGGAATGCATCACGAATCCAGCATCCTGGAAGGCTCGAATAATGTCACCAGGAAAATCTTTCATTCCGATAACACCGTCCCTAGATTTCGTGAGTGGCAAATCCATACAATGAACTGATACTAATCGCCCAGGCATTATTACGCGGTATAGTTCTGTGATCAAATACTTGAAGTGCTGCCAAAACTCACTATCAGTAGATGAGTTTCCCATATCCCTATCAGAATTAGAGTAGACATACAAACTGCTAAAAGGAGGGCTAAATATGGAGTAATGAACGCTATCAGCAGGCAGCCCTTTCAGTACTTCTACTGAGTCGCCATTATAAATTGCAAATCGGGACTCAATTAACTGATTTAGCACGTTCACGTTGTAGGTCCTCCTTTGCTTTCTTATTTAACGCTTGCAGCATTGCAAATCCAGACAGAGCGGCTATAGATTTATCCATGCCTGCATCAACAGCTAATCTAGTCAATTTGGCTGCTTTTAATTCATTGATGTGGATAACCCTTATGTTATGATCCTTAGCATAAGCTAGCTCCAAATTGCACCCGGTTGAGTTCTCCCATCCGTTGCACATTATGATTGCATCACAACCACTTAGAAGGTCAATACACCAGCCTATGCCAGTATCATAATCAACCTTGTTATATAAATGCCCAAACATATGTATAGGTGATAGGAATATGTTATGCGTATCACTGCCAAAAGGTTCCTTTATCGGAAATACGCCCATATCGTCCTGCAGCCACTTTAATACAGAGTCAGCATTCTTTTTATTTTTAGCCAATCCTCCGAATGGATGGCTTACGTAAATCTTAGTCATATAACAGCCCTCATTTCTGCCCAGTTAGGTAACACCATCGGCACACACGGATTATATTCCGTTGATTCCCGTCTAGTTTTAGATAATTCAGTACGAACAGCGTCACGGGTTAGCGCAATCATAGCGTCCCTCATTTTTATAGCATCCGCTTCCTTACGTTCGATGTTCGCCTTAACCGCGCCCTCCTTTTCGGAAATTACGATATAGGCGTTCACCTCATGCTTCTGACCAAATCGCCAGCATCGGCGAAGCGCTTGATAATACTGTTCATAACTATCGGATAGTCCAACAAAAATCATATTGTGGCAGTTTTGCCAGTTCATTCCGAATCCGGCGATACTTGGTTTCGTCACCAAACATTTTAGGAATCCGGAACCAAAACCTAACATCATGCCCTGCTTTCGAGTCGCCTTATCACTACCCTTGACATCCTCTGCGAGATCAATCATTTCTTTCAGAGTAGTCGATTCATCGTTAAGGTCGCACCACACTAGCCATTGCTCGTTAGATGCATTGACTAAATCTGCTGCTGCTCTACATCTTGATTCAAGAGATGCTTTGCGAGCTCTGCGGCGTTCCAATAATGATAAAGTAGGGATATCTTCGCCAGTTTTATCAACTACGATTTCATGTACGTGTAACTCAGGCAATTCATAGCCATCATCTTCATACCCCAGGGATGCCGGGTTATCTAGCACGACTGCCCATGACGCCATCCATTCCCAAAAGGTATTTTCTGCATGACCTTTTAATCGCCATTTAGCGGTATCACTACCATCGTGCGTGAAATACATAGATAACATCTCATTACGGCTCATAATGCCGAGGAACTCTGCATGATTGCCAAGCTCCATATAGTCATTCGGTGCAGGTGTTGCCGTACATGCCAACCGATATGGTGTATTACTGAATCGATTTATTAAATCCGTACGTACTTTACCAGTAAATGACTTTAGGATACTTGATTCATCAAGCACGACACCTATCAAATTATCGGTATTGAATCGTCCCAATTTCTCATAATTCGTAATATTAACGCCTGGTACAATATCATCATCAGATTCGCATATAGTCACAGGAATATTGAAACGTTCACCCTCGGACTGTGTTTGAGCGGCCACAGCTAGTGGTGCTAATATGAGTACTGATCCACCTGTATGTAGATAAATCTCATACGCCCAGGACAGCTGCATTAAAGTTTTACCTAATCCACAATCTGCGAATATGGCAGCTTTACCTTTTGCCAAGGCCCATTTAACGATATCTCGTTGGAAGTCAAATAGATGTTTGCTTAACATACCTGCGTCAATAACAAATCCATGAGATTCTGACATTTTAGACTTGGAGTTGATGAAAGCGTTATAATTCATCGACAGACGCCTTTACAGATTCATACTCAGTAAGTAATGCCGAGAATTCTGGATTATCTTTTGCAAGCAACCGATACATAGTCAAGCGCTCAGCATTCTTAGCCTTTTGCTCGAGTTTACTTTCGATGTCCTCTAGCTTAGCTCGATCACTTTCACGTTTATCGCATTTAGAGGTATCAATAACAGCGATAACCTGCTTAACGATGTTCCCTTTAAAACCTTGCATCCGAACAGTATCGAGGTCTTTTGCCTTTTTCAAAACACGGGCAAGACCTAAGCCGTTTCTTGATTTAACAACCACCCAATCACCAACACCAATGTTATCGATTGGAACATTTGTATCGGATTCGTAATATCTAAACCAATATTCATCATGGTCATGAGCTGGCGTATTATTTGGCCAGTAGAAATCATCTGTATCGTAAGTAACTAATAGGAATTCCATAAGTTGTCCTTTCTGTGGTATAATCAACCTAGAATAATATTTTTCTAATTTGAGCTTGTTGATGTTGCCGCATCATCAGGCTCATTTTTTATGCCCAAATCCTCGCATTCATCAGGAATGCAATAGTCTCGCTTTGGACATTTATTACAGTCTCGCAATTTAATCACCACCTTTCAAAGCGCTTAAATCAAGCACCATCTCAGGCTTTCTCGCTTCCCATGTGTAATAATCTAAGCCTGCTTCTTTTAACGCATCCGCAGCACCTCTACCTGTTTGTGCTTCATCAATAATTCTGTAAGCACTTTGTCTAGCATTACGTACTTTTGCTAGTCGTTCCACGAATGGCTTTAATAGTTCACAAATTGAAGCCCATGTTTTTGGTGGTTCATTATAGAAGCTCTTACATCGACTAATCATACGATCGATTAAAAATTCCGAAGTCGGAATACTCGCCAAAACGCTATCACCAAACCCCGCTTGCCTAATATCTTTAGCCGCTTTCCGAGCTTCGGATAGAGCCTCTTCTAAACGTTTAAAAGCATCTAGCGATTTAATTTCTTGAGTCAATAGAGCTTCGTATTCTTTTTCAATTGCATCGGTTTTGTCACAACTGACACGAGATACGAAGTTCCTTACTTTTTGTTTACTGATATAAGGTTTTGTCATTTTCTGTCTCCTTTAGTTGTAATAAGGGTTTTTACAATAATCACCGTGAGTTCTTACTCGCGGGATGTACGTGACATTTTTCTCCTCCTCTGCATCCATTTCGGCTTTATCTTTATAAAAGCCGTATAGGGATATAACGAATCCGATTAACGATTGCAATATAAACTGCTCCCATCCAATTTGGTCGAGTTCTAAGGCTCCCATAGAGCCTGCAACGAGGAACGTCCCCAATAACATATAGCCCATAATTATGTTTCTCCTATAACATCATCATTGATAAAATAGATGCTACTGCTGCTGCAGCTAAACTTAAATGCATTCCTGCGTCAATCCATGTCATGATTAATTCCTCCTAATGAATTCCTGCGGATTTAAACTCCGCATCAACTACTTTCACATCCCAACCTAGCGAATGGACAAGGAATGTTCTAAACCCCTCTTTGTCGATGACAAAGCTACGAGATTTCTTACCCGGCGACTGCCAGGCGTATGCGAACGGGAATCGGTCTCTTGCGATGCCCTCTCGGATAGCTGTTAGGCTAACACCAAGGACAGTCGACATCTGGGCGACCGAAATCACTTTTCTAATCACGTGCTGCCCCTCCTTCTTATTCTAAATAGCGTCAATTTTCGGATTGTAGTAATCCGTCTCCCAAAAGTCTGTATCCTCGACGGACTCAACCCCGAGAGCGTGACAAATGGCAACAATTGTACCCACGCGGACTGAACGCCCTTCAATTGCACGACTCAAAGTTGACCTTGAAATCTCTGCGGTCCTAGCTAAATCTGCTTTTGACATATTCAGTTCTCGCATTCGTTCGGTAATCGCTTCACCGAACATCCTAGTTACAAATTGTTTCTGTCTCATCTGATTGCTCCTTATCTTTTTGTCTCAAGAGTGTATCATATATGAGACACCTAGGGCAAAAAAATATCTATTAAATCCTGGGAACTTAATTTTAATTCTTTGTTGATCCTGAGCACCTCACTAATAGTAAAGGAACCACCTCCATCTCTTAACCGACGGTACAGTAACCCGCGTTTTATACCAGTCTTATCTGCAAAAGTCGGGATGGTATACCCACTTGCAATTATAGCCCCTTTCAATCTATTCACATCCACTTATAGCACCTCCTTTGTCAGCGAATAAATTCATTTTATGATTACATTATAATCTCATAAAATCTCATTGTCAAGATTTTTATAGCTAAATATCAAAATTAATTTTGATTGATAAAAATATTGTTGTAAATAAGAAACATATAATATATAATCAATATAAGAAAAGGAGTACTTAAAAATGAAAAACGACACTATTGGGCAAAGAATAAAAAACTTAAGACTAGAAAAAGGACTTACTGTTGACCAGCTGCTTGAAATTATATCCAACAGCGACGAAGAGACAAGTCTTTCTCGTGCTACGTATTATCGATATGAGGGCAAGAATGCAGAAAACCAGCCTGTAAAAGCTCTGAAAGCTATTGCAAAAGCCTTGGGGACCTCTGAGGAGTACTTACTGGGACTAACTGATGATAAGCGCTCAAAAGAGTGGGCTATGATAGAAGCCTACAATAAAGCCACAACGAACCACAACGAGGCCCTTAAAAAACTACAGCAACAACTTGCGCAGTTCACTATGCAACTCGCCGGAGATGAGCCTACTAAACAATTATTAAAAACAGCTATGATCTTAACAAACGCCAGCCCAGAGTACATCAATTTGTTAAGTTTTGTCGGAAATGAAATGATTAAAGAAATATCTCTGAATCTTGCAAAAGCGGAAAGACAGCTCCACGATTTAGAAATCAACGAATCCTCTTTTAATTCAGCCGTAGAAGTGATAGAGGGCTCTATTGAAGTTAAATCTGCGGCGGTGTCATTATCACTCAACGTATTAAAGGGTCAAACAAAAGCTTTGAAAACTGCGGCTGATTACATCTCCCAAGAAGTCGCATACTACAGAAAGTTACAGATTTTAGTAAGCGATTTTTTGAATAACTTGCATTTACAAGCGAGACAGTATCTCGAAAATTCAAGAAACGATTAGCGCTTTTTATCTATGTAAGTAGGTGATTGCTGTGAAACGAAGCATGATTATATTACTCAGTTTAATAGTTATTTGTAGCGCATTACTTTTCGCATTACGCCCTTCCCCCTCTATCACATTTAAAGAAGAGTTAGTCCAAGGACAAACAACTACACAAGTAGTCTTAGAGGATTGGACTTTTACGTCTGCTAAACCAGGCAAGGACTCCGTCATTACATTATCTGATGGTAAATCTACTAACGCAAAATGGATGTTAACAGAAACAGTTCCGCCAACTTATAGCTTGAGTCAGTTACCTAACTCTTTTTATTATCACCATATTTATATAGCGCCTATTCATCCGGAAATGGCCAAAGTAATTATGGATATAAACCCTACAGTAACATACTTCCTGAATTGCGAAGCTAAACAAATTCGTTTTAAACAATAAAAGAAGCGACATCGAGTTAACGATGCCGCTTCTTAAAACCAAATAGCACGGGGTGGTGTATTTAGTTTTCCTGTGTCTACATTATACCTCCTCCCGGCTATCTATGACAAGGAGGATATTCATGGCTATGAAAAGAGCAAACGGAACGGGATCCGTTTATAAAATGAAACATAAGCCCTTACGCAAGCCCTACCGTGCAGTCGTAACTACTGGCTACGACGAAAATGGTAAATGTAAACGTAAAACAATTGGCTATTACGCTAAGTCAAAAGAAGCTTGGGATGCCTTATCAGAGTACGGTATCTACCCAGAGAAATTTGAAACGAAAAAGGTCTTATTTAGTGAATGTTGGCGATGGATGATTGCTGACAAAGAACGTAAAGGGATAGATGTCAAAAAAGGCGGATATTCGACCGCACAGGCTAAATTAACCTCTATTTGGAATAAACCTATACAAGAAATCAAACTCGTCCATCTACAAGCCATAATCGATGAAAACAGCCATTTGAGTCGGTCATCTATCAGTCTTATTGTAAAAGGATTGAATGGCGCCTTTGAGGCAGCTATCAAGAATGACGTTATTATAAAGAACTATGCTGCACTCTTGGAACTAAAGCCGGCGGAAAAGTCAGATATACATAAGCCTTTTACGGAGGCGGAAATTCAAGCAATATGGGAACATACTCACATGGATATAGCCAAATTACTTTTAATGTACATATACTCAGGCATGCGCCCCGTTGAGTTGTTATCCATAAAACTCGAAAATGTCCACCTGGATGAGCGGTATGTCATCGGCGGTGTAAAGACAAAAGCAGGCAAGGATAGAATAATACCCATTGCAGATTGTGTTATGCCTTTTTATCGCGAAATTTACACACAGGCGCTCGTTTCTAACTCAGATACACTTATCCCTCATGGGTACACTTCAAAGTACCTAGGAAAGCCAGTAAAGCGATTTTGTAGGGAGTTAGGAATAACTGACCACTTACCACACGATACTCGGCATACGTTCATCACCTTGGCTAGTAACTACGGAGTAGATCGCTATATTCTAAAATCAATAGTCGGCCACACGCAAAGCAAAGACATAACGGCTGATGTGTACACGCATAAAACGATTGAGCAGTATATCGAAGAAGTAAATAAGATACCCGCATCATTTAGCTAAAGGTTGTGCAATGGTTGAGCAACGCACACAAATTTTAGCTAATTTTAAAAGAAAAAGCACAGTACCTATTCTCATAAGTACTGTGCTTTCTGCATTTGTAGAACTGTATGTATTATTTGGAGTACAATTCGACGATAAGTGTTTCGTTAACTTCGATAGGAAGTTC
>CAUGOU010000006.1:0-66448 GCA_959601155.1 Veillonella parvula
ATCCATATTCTAATTAGCGTCTTTACATATTTCAAATGCCTCCGAATGTGTAAAGAAAATACATTTACACACTTGCTTAACAAAACTAGCCATCTCTTTTTAGAGGTGGCTAGCTTTGTGTTTAAAGCGCTATCTATTGTTTTGTGATTCGGATCTTTGATCTCGTGTTCCGTGAGAAAGCTATTTTTATACGTAATCCTTTCTTGAAAATGGTGGTTTACATAAGTATACTAAGGATATGAATGCATAGTTCGTGTAGACCTATGTCGGCAGAGGAACGGTTGGTTTTGGTCACTGCTAAGGAGGATGTTATGAAATTATGGAAATTTAATAAGCGTAGTTCTACCTTGGCAGATATGTCCATGAATCGAGTGCTCTTAACGGAACTCATTGCAAAGGGTGCTCTTGTTGGGGTGATTGCAGGTTTTTTTGGGGCATCATACCGCTATTTGATACTTGAATCAGAGCATATCAGGTGGCATTTGATGGATGATATTACTATGGAATGGGCCATAGGTTGGCTTGTGGTAATGGTCATTTTTGCATTTATTGTAGATCGATTGCTCGCATGGGCCCCATTGTCTGGTGGTTCTGGTATCCCGCAAATTGAAGGGGAGATGTTAGGTCTCTTTGATATGAAGCCCTATCGGACACTAGTATCTAAAATGATTGGTGGCGTACTGACCGGCTTTGCAGGATTTTCCGTAGGTCGTGAAGGGCCAGCCGTACAGATTGGCGGCTCTGCTGGGAAGATTGTGTCCTACTGGATGAATTCGGGACTACGAGAACAGCGTATTTTGACATCCGCAGGTGCTGGGGCAGGCTTAACAGCTGCCTTTAGTGCGCCCGTATCGGGGGCGATGTTCGTCTTTGAAGAGGTACATAAAAGCTTTTATCCGTATCTCGTTGTACCAACCTTCGTGGCAACTTTGATTTCTAACTATATTACAGTTAGTATCTTTGGACTTACACCAGCGCTGGGCTTTACGGTGACCTCAGGGGTTCCTCTTGAATATTTCCCGATACTGCTCATGGTTGGTGTTATCATGGGGCTATGTGGCGTGTTATTTTGCCGTATGATTTTTGCTTTCAAGAGGTTCTTTGACTGGCTCAAATGTTCTCGATTCTTGAAATTAGCCCTTACCTTTGTGGCGGTGACAGCCATTGGCTTTGATTCGCAGCTCCTCTTGGGTGGGGGCAATGACCTTGTGGGTCAGCTTGCCTTTCAATCTCATGGCGTATTGCTCTTAGGTGGCATCGTATTAGGCAAGATTTTACTTACCACCTTCTGCTATGGCAGTGGTGCTCAAGGGGGCATATTTTTGCCCATGCTCGTGATTGGTGCTGCAACAGGTGCTTTTTGTGAAAGCTTACTTTCAACCTTAGGACTTATTTCTCCTGATTTTGTACCACAGTTCGTTATCTGTGCCATGGGAGGGATGTTGGCCGCAGCTATGCGTACTCCCATCTTGGCGATTTTGCTCGTCCTTGAAATGACAAATAGTTTCTCTAATATTTATGCTATCGGTACCGTTACGCTAGTGGCCTATCTTGTGGCGGATCTTTTAAAAGAACCGCCGATTTACGATTCCTTGTTGCAAGCCATGAGTGGTCAAAGCAATCTAGAATCGGTGCAAACCTTCTTTCAAACGAAGGTGCCTGTGGTGGCAAACTATACGGATGTACAGTTACAAGACTTGGCATTACCAGATGGTACATTGATCGTAAGTATTCGCCGTAATGGTACCTACATTGTGCCATTAGGCGATGTAAAACTCGAACCAGGGGATGAATTACAAGTCTCTTGTGAGCGTGGCCGATTGAAAGCCGCGAAGGCGTATTTTCAATCTAATTAGGAGTGTTAGTAGATGAAGATTGTAAAAGCTACCGAGTCAGATATATTAGAATTATATCGATTACAATTGCTTACTTTTGAAAGTGAAGCGGAAATGATTGGCTGTCGACTGATCCCTGCATTGATGGAGTCAGAAGCGGATTATAGCGGTACTTTTAATCAATGGCACACCTATAAAATGGTAGATGATGCGGGGAAGATAATCGGAGGCATTCGTTATCAATATGATGCTGGCGTAGTAGAGGTCGGTCGCTTGATGGTGCATCCAGACTATCGGCAACAAGGGTTGGCTCGAAAATTATTAGCCTTTGTAGATGAACAATGCAGCCAAGACCGGCGTGTATTATATACATGTACGAAAAGCTGGATCAATATAAAGTTATATACAAAAATGGGGTATAAAGCCGTTAGAGAAATACAGGATGACACGGGATTATCCTTTGTATATATGGAGAAACAATAATTCAAACGGCATGGGAGGTCTTAATGTGCTTGATAATATAGTGATATTTTATATATTCTTTACCGTAGTTGGCTTTTTAGCAGCTATGCTTGGCACCATCATCGGTGCCGGTGGGGGCCTTGTGTTTGTGCCTCTCTTTATGTACTGGTTCCCAGAGTGGTCTCCATCTATGGTCGTAGGAACATCGCTTTTTTCTGTTATGTGTAACGCCATTTCTGGATCTATAGCTTATCTTAAGCAAAAAAAGGTATACATCAACGCTGCTATCATCTTTAGTTTTGCTACCTTTCCGGGGGCTATTTTAGGTGCCCAAATGTCTGGATGGTTCTCTGGTAAAGGCTTTATGTTTGCCTTTGGATGCTTTATGCTGTGTGCATCCGTTTTGATTGGTTTTAAAAATTTTAGAAAAGGGGAAAGAAAGGAAGAAAGCCTTACTCTTGAGCAGTTGAGCTATAGTAAATCTATCGGTATTAGTATTAGCTTTTTTGTTGGCTTTATTTCGAGTATCTTTGGTATCGGTGGTGGCCTCATCCATGTGCCGGCTTTGATTTATCTCATGGGCTTTCCTACCCATATGGCAACGGCTACAAGTCAATCTATTCTCGCCGTATCAACAACGGTGGGGGTTATTACACATTTAATTGAAAGCCACATCATTTTTAGTATTGCTATCCCTACTAGTATTGGCGCTATCTTTGGTGCTCAAGTAGGTGCTCGTATTGCAAAACGTCTCAAAGCAAAAGCTATCCTCGCCCTCATGAGCATAGCTGTCTTTGCATTGGCGGTACGCCTCATTCTTAAATCTGGTATTTTGGGATAATATGGTTTTATAATTAATCTATCTTTAATAAGCATAATTTAGTAAAGCTCTCTAATGGTGATTCGTAAGCGTTTATCATTAGAGAGCTTTCTGTATTTTCAGCATTTTATAAAAGGGTATAACTAAAAGTCATAGAGAACTATAAATGAGAATGAAAAATTTAAAATATATAAATCATACTATTTTTATGCATAATGTTGGTAATGTATTTACTATAGAATTATAGGTAGTACGAATCGTTGTTTAGAGAGGTTTTAGCATATAATTACTGACTATATCTATACATGCTTAATAAATAAGGATTCTTGATTGTATATGAGGGAAAATGGGTACATGATAATGCTAATGAGATGTACTTTCAACTGAGGGAATAAAAGGGTAATGCATATCGATTTTTATTAGAAGAGATATAAATTATGCATAATTATAGTGAGGAGAATGAGAACGGCGTATACTAAAAGTAATAGATTCCTTAAGAAAGGATAGGAGGAAATAGAAGTGAGTACACTTATTAGAGATTATGAACGTTTTGCCAAGGAGGCAAATGAGATTTGTAAAGGTCGCGTATACACCGATCATTTACGTCGTTATGCATATGGCGTTGATGCGTCTTGCTATAGCTATTTACCAAAGGTAGTTGTTAAAGCTGAAGATGAACGAGAAGTAAGACGGCTTATTCGTTTGTGTCAACAATGTGGGACACCATTTACATTCCGTGCGGCCGGCTCCTCCTTGTCTGGTCAATGCTCCAGTGAAGATGTGCTCATCGTATGTAATGATGGCTTCAAGAAAATGGAAGTTATCGATGATGGGAAAGCCTTAAAATGTGAATGCGGTGTTATCGGTTCTGATGCAAATGACTTATTGAAACCGTACAATCGTAAAATTGGTCCAGATCCTGCTACGCTTGCTACCGCATTAGTGGGCGGTATTTTGAATAATAACTCCTCAGGTATGTGCTGTGGTACGGCGCAGAACTCGTATAAAACAATTCGCTCCATTCGCGTTGTGTTATTAGATGGTTCCATTCTCGACACATCCGACCAAAAGAGCATTGATCAATTCCTCAAAGAAAAACCTCAAATGGTAGAGGATATCTTGCAATTGCGCAAAGATATTTTGGCCGATGAAGAATTGACGCACTTGATTCATCACAAGTATAAAATTAAAAATACTACGGGTTACGGCTTGAACTCTCTCGTTGATTTTGAAGATATTATCGATATCATTAATCACTTGTTCATTGGCTCTGAAGGTACATTGGGCTTCGTGTCCGAAGTTGTATATAACACGGTTGAAGACGTGCCTCATAAAGGCTGTGGACTCATGTTCTTTAGTACATTGAATGATGCATCCCTAGCGGTTGTAGCTTTGGCTAATATGGGCCGTGAAAAGGTTATTGCTGCGGAAATGATGGACTATCAGTCCTTGCGCGCTGTTCAAGCCTTAGATAATGTGCCTGACTTCGTTCGTGAAGTGCCTGAAGGCACGAGTGCCATCTTGTTCCAAACTGAAAGCTACACGAAAGAAACGGTTGATCAAAACTTGGCTTTCATTAAAGACAAGTTGAAAGATATCCCAACAGCCCTCCCAAGTCTTTACTCTCAAGACCCTGTAGAATACGATTCTTGGTGGGCTATCCGTAAAGGCATCTTGCCAATCGTTGGTGGTCAACGTAGAAAAGGCACCACTGTTATTACAGAGGACGTGTGCTTCCAAATCGAAGATTTCACTAAGGGTATCGAAATGATTACCGAATTGTTCCACAAATACGATTTTGTAGACGGTGGTGTAATCTTTGGTCATGCTTTGTCTGGTAATGTTCACTTTAACATCACACCTGACTTCAGTGACCCTAAAGATACTAAGAATTTTGCTGATTTGGTAGAAGAAATGTCCGAACGCGTATCTGGTTTCGGTGGTTCTTTGAAAGCCGAACATGGTACAGGTCGCATGGTGGCACCATTTGTTGAAATGGAATGGGGCCGCAAAGCGTACGAAATCAATCGTCGCATCAAAGCCATCTTTGACCCTGAACGCATCTTGAATCCTGATGTTATCATCACAGATGATCCAGATGTGTATAAGAAAAATCTTAAAGCTCAATGCGTTATCGATGATGCTTTTACAATCTGTATGGAATGTGGTTTCTGTGAAAAACATTGTCCAAGTCGCAATTTAACATTGACTCCTCGTCAACGTATTGCATTGTTGCGTGAAACAAAACGCCTTGAAAACGAAGGCAATTTCACATTGGCTGCGGAACTTAAAAAAGGCTATGAATATTTTGGTGTAGATACCTGTGCTGCGTGCTCCATGTGTAAAGGTCTTTGCCCGCTCAGCATCGATACTGCTCAAATTGCATTATCTATGCGCCGCATCGATCCTCCAGCACCGGAATTAGCTAAGAAGATTTACGATAATTTCCCTACTACACTTCAAATGGCTCGTGCCGGCGTAAGTCTCGAAGGTATTGCAGGTTCTATCGTTACACAAAAAGCGATTTCCAAGATTACAGAAGGCTTACATGGTGTAACAGGTATTACTCCGTACATTCCTAAGACTACACCTAAGGCCAATCGTTACAGATTGAGAAGCCGTATTAAACCGACTAATTTTGAAAAGGTTGTATACTTTAGTACTTGTGCGAACCGCGCCTTCAAACCTAATCAAGGTTACGACGATGAACGCAGCTTGCAACAAGTAGTGGAAAGCCTTTGCAACAAGGCCCATATCGATATTATCTACCCTCAACATATCGAAAACCTCTGCTGTGGCTTGAGTTTTGAAAACTATGATGACGTTCATGAGCGCGCTGTTAAGGACTTACACGATGCATTGATGCAAGCATCTCAAAACGGTAAATATCCAATCGTGATCGATCATAGTGCATGTTTCAACCATGCTTTCAAACACATGCCAGACTTAGAAATCAACGATATTTCTGAATTCTTGTGTAAATACGTTGTGCCTCATCTCGATATTGAAAAATGTGATGAACGGGTCATCGTACACAAACAATGTAAGATTAAATCCTTGAATAAATCTCAATATATTGAAGATTTGGCTCGTCTATGTACAGACCATGTATTCAACATTAAATCCTTTGCATGCGATGGCTTTGCAGGTCAAAAAGGGTTCTTTACACCAGAACTTAACAAATGTGCTACCAAAGACCTTGCTGCTGAAATCGCTGAATACGGTGCAACACTAGGCGTAAGCTCCAGCTCTACCTGTGAAATCGGTCTTGGTGAAAACGGTGGCATCCCATTCGTTGGCGTTGCATTTTTATTAGATCGTTGTTCTAAGGCTAAGAAATAAGTCTTATATATCTATTGCTATTTACGTTAACGTTGCTAGTAGTTTATGTTAAAGTAACTGGTAGTTTATATTAATGCTGCTTTAATATTGCTCGCAAATTATGTTAAAACTAGTAATAGTTTTTTAGGGGTTTTATGAGATTTATTGCTAATTCTTTATTTTTCTAAGAAATGTGGTATACTAAACGTAGGTAGTAGAGTGTATGAAATTACCTGCAATATAACCAAAAAAAGGACGAGTGGCAGCTCGTCCTTTTTCTTGCTTATTTTTTGTTTTTATTGTTAAGCCAGTAGCTGTAGGTAGTTACAACTAAGGCAACAATAATAGGGGCAAGCAAGGTGCCCCAGAGTGCATAAAACAGCTCCTGCAATATACCACCTCCTTTCGGGAGGTATTTTATATTATATCATCATGCTATGGAGTCTTGTATATGATTACATATCGAGTCTTGCATATGATTACATATCGAGTCTTACATATGATTTAAATATGGAGACTTGCATAGGATTTAAGAATGGAGAATTCTGAATGAAGAAAATTATACTTTTCTTTTTTGTAATGATTGCTCTTACTGGATGTGGATGGAATCAAAATACGAATAGTAACAATGGGAATGGCAATAAAACAGAATCAAATGCAACTGCCTCCTCTACATCTGATGCGGAAAATAGTAAACCTGTTAAGCAAGATGACCATCTAATAGCAGCCAAGCAAGCCTTATCCGCTGGTGAGTATACGAAAGCCATAGAGGAAGCCACTGCGTCTATTAAACAAGATGCTAACAACGGAGAAGCCTATTCTGTACGGGGCTTTGCAACAGCATTAAATGGTGATGCGGCTAAAGGTTTGACAGATACTAAGAAGGCTTATGATTTAGATCCTAACAATGTGGCTAATTACTATAACATGGCCATGGTCTATAAGCTACAAGGTCAGTTAAACGATTCTAAACAATGGTTTGCAAAGGTATTGGAAAAGGACCCTAGTAACACCTGGTCTGTGTATGGTATTGCTACCATTTATGCAGACCAAGGGGATGATACTAAGGCCCTTGATTGGCTAGAAAAGGCTATAAAAATTGATCCTTCTGTAAAAGCTGTTGCAGCTGAACAAGACCATTTTGAACGCTTTCACAATAATAGGCGATTTAAAACATTGGTCGGATTATAGTTTTTATTCTATTGAGTAATTAATAATACTATTAGAGCATTAGAGTAGAAATGATATTTCCTAATTTAGAGACGTTATCTGTTGGTATAAAAGCTAGCTTTATGGTTTAGAAATTACATTGTTTTCTCTACTAATGCTTCTTGTAGAATTTGAGAAAAGTTAATCCCTTTAGCTAATGCTCTATCGTTTAGCCAGGCAGGAATCGTTAAGGTTTTCTTTACAGATTTACTATTTTTAGCTAAATCAATATCTGTTTGAACTAATGTAGGATATGTTGTGTCCGTACATGGTAAGTTGCGAATAGATGTGGGGGTAGGTAGAGTTTGTCCATCTTCTAAAGCACCTAATATATAGAGTTCCATAGCCTCTTGTGCATTGGTTATTAATTCTGTTAGTGTTGAGCCGGTGCTACTAGTGTATTCGAGATCGGGAAATTCAGCCCAGAAACCATCGGTATCGTCATGGATTATAGCAGGGTATATAAATTTCATAGGGCCTCCTTATTTTAGTCCTGTTCGTTTTAGAATAGCATGTAATAAACCTGTAGGAACATCTTTTCCGTGTACGGCAATGACTTCCACTTGATCATCTTTTTTCAAACGATGATGACTACCGCGTTGCCGTACATCCTTCCAACCATTTTGTAGAAGTAGTTTAAGCAAATCTTTATCCTTCATAGGTTCTCCTTTTACTATAACACGTATATACGTGTTAAACAATGGATAGGCGTATAGTTTATTCATTTGTAGTCTAGCATCGTTTGTATCATTATAGTGGTGACTATTGGTCACCTATGTTCCTATTAGTCACTTGACAATATAGTTTTGTATAATGAATAGCATGAATTGAATAAATAGGGCTAAGAGGTAAATTAAATAAGTGTAATATTAGTGTGTAAAAAAGCTGTATCAAATGGTAATGTCATTTGATACAGCTTTTTGTATAGCTAATTATTTCGTTTGCTTTGGTTGATTGGACATGGTGTATATGGCAAGTGCTATCCAAATACAGGAGAAGGCAATGATGTTTGGTATATCAAAGCTTTCTTCAAAATAGAAAATAGATAGTAAAAATATAATTGTAGGAGCTAAATATTGAAGAAAGCCTAGTAGGTTGAGTGGTAATAGTTGAGCTCCGTAGGAGAAAAGGATAAAAGGAACTGCTGTAGTTAAACCACAGCCCATGAGGAGCAAAGCAGTGTACCAGTCTGTGCCAAAATAAGACCAAGAGGTAGTATCGAAGACAGTTGTGTATAGCAAGGCTAGCGGTGTTAAGAGCCAAGCTTCAACGGCACCTAGCACTACCTATTCATTTTAGTTATCAAATATGATCTTTATATATTAATCCTATTCATAAAAATCATATTAGTATATAATTAATATGTATAAATTAGGTTGTGTATTGATGAAAGGAGAGGATTCATCATGAAACTATTTGGTAAAAGGGTAGCAATGGCTGTGTTGTGTGCGGCGACATTAACATCCCCATTATTTTTGAGCGGTTGTAGTATGTCAGAGTTATGGCAGGGTACTGAACAGAGCCGTAAGGAAATTGCGCAACGGTCTGAGCAAGATCAGGTGCAGTTATTTAATCAATATGTGAAAGCTGTAAGCCGATACAATCGCATGGCTGTAATGTTTGATTATGCGAATACGCCAACTCTTAATGAGTTAAAAGCTGGGCAGCATTTAACTGTTTTTAATGCGCCGAACTTTAAGCAGCTACAAAAAGAATTAGAAGAGGCTAAGCAAGCCGGTATTCCTTATGATGAAATGAAGGAGCCTTTAGATAAGTTGCTTTCAAAATTGAATGAAATTACACCGGTGGCCGAAGAGCTCGATGCATACTATAAATCTAAAGGGTATACCACAGATAACTATGCTAAGGAGCAACAATTAGGTCCTAAATATGTTCAATTGTATGAACAATTTGTTCCTGTTTATGCTGACTTTGATAATGTTATGCATAAAATCAATACGGAGCGCTTGCAACAACGGTTACAACAATTGCGTGATGCAGGCAAGAAAAATGCAGCTGCAGCACAAGAGGTTCATTTGCGACTTACTGCGGTCCTAGAAAAGATTGATAGTGAAAAACAACTAGATGTAAATGCTATCAATCAAGAGTTGCAAGCTATTGGTGATGTATCAAATGGCATTACTAGTCCTAAGTATGATTCTGTTAAGACTTCTGTAAACTCTACAATTGGTGCAATTCGTACCTATATGGGATCAAAACAAGATAACGACTATAATCGTATGATTGAGGCCTATAACCATTATATTTCTAATATGAATACGACCAATATGAATGAGTTAGATTAATAAGTCTATATAAAAGAAAGCTGTATCAAATGAGAATGTCATTTGATACAGCTTTTTAGTTGATATAGGATATACCTTACTTTCTTAGGTTAATACGTATTGTAATTTGGCTTGATAACGAGAATAACATTAAGGCTATCCAGATACAACCGAAGGCGATCATCTGTGGTGTGCCAAAGCTTTCACCAAAGTAAAAGATGGCTAGCAACAAGGCAATGGTAGGGGATACATATTGCAGGAAGCCTAGTAGGTTGAGCGGCAATAGCTGCGCACCATAGGAGAATAGCACCAATGGAACTGATGTAGTTAGACCGCAGGCTATGAGCAGAATGGATGTATACCAGTCTGTACTGAAATAAGACCATACTGTATTATCGATCATGGTCGTATATAGTAAGGCTAGCGGTGTTAATAGCCAGGCCTCAAAGGCGATACTCGTAAAGGGAGAGATGAGTAGTTTCTTTTTTACGGCCCCATAAAGACCGAAGGAAACGGCGAGGATCATCGATACTAACGGCAAGGATCCTACTTGATAGGTGAGTAAGGCGATGCCGATGGTAGCAATGAGGACACTCAGCTTTTTTGGTATAGATAGAACCTCTTTAAATAGGATGACACCTAATACTACATTGAAGAGTGGGTTGATGTAATAGCCAAGGCTCGTGTTCATAACTTGATTATTGGCGATGGCCCAAATGTAGGTGAACCAGTTTACGCTGATGATGACTGCCGCAACTAAAAGTAGGAATAGTTGTGAACGTTGTTCTTTTAGTAATTGAAAGTCCTTTTTGAATTGTTTAAAATGTAGGCCAAATACAACGATAGCCATGCAAATACCTGACCAGATAATGCGCTGTGCCAGTATATTATACGGTGAAACATGGTTTAATAATGCCCAATATAGAGGGAGTAAGCCCCAAATTATATAACAACTAAGAGCTGTGATTAACCCTTTTTTACTTGTATGGTCCATAATGCCTCCTCGTGATAGCACTTATTATATCATTAATTCTTAAATTCTTAACCCATGCATTTTAGTTATTACATATGATTTTCAGTTATAACTTTGATTTTGGCACTTATGATTAAATGTTATGTTCATTGACTTTGTGCATATTGTTACACTATATTGGACTTAGAACAACGAATATAGAGAATAGGTGTCGTAAGACTTAATAGAGAAATCGGTATAAGCCGATGCGGTCCCGCCACTGTAAGGATGAGCCTGCTTTCATATATGTCACTGGAGTAATCTGGGAAGGCGAAAGCGAGGTGATGATCCCGAGCCAGGAGAACTGCCTATTTGATAATCACCGTTATGTACCTACGAGCGATAGGAAGGGGATTGGGGTATGCTGGCTACAGTATTTTTTAGTGTACCTTTCAATAAGAAACCTTACGTGTCACTTTAGGTGGCACGTTTTTTATTGCCCTTAGAGTGGATGTTGAGTATATGCGTCAAGTTTTATAGACATTAAACCGATGGACACATTTTGAGGTTGATGTGGTCCAATAAGATAAAGCTCGAGTGATTCATATATCTAACAATTCGCAGGTACGGTGCGCTGTTTCTCGGTATGGTTTCGAGTTGAAAAGGAGGCACATATATGTCTGACAAAAAGACTTCAAAGGATGCTGAACGTGATTTATTAGCACCTGTATCCTTTGATGAGTTTAAGAAACCTACGTATGAACAATGGCAGGCCGAGGTTGAAAAAGCGTTAAAAGGTGGCGACTTCCATAAGAAGATGTTCACTAAAACCTATGAGGGAATTACGTTACAACCAATTTACACGCCTGCATTGCATGGAGAAAAAATTCCAAAGGGTGTATATCCTGGGGCAGGTGAGTTCCTACGTGGCACAAAGGCAAGTGGTTATATTAAAGACTCTTGGGGCGTATCCCAATATGTAGACGAATCCTTTCCTAAGGATGCTAACCATGCAAGTTTATACGAAATTGTAAAAGGTGGCACCATTCACAATATTCGCCTTGATGAAGCAACACGCCATGATCAAGATGTGCAAGTAGGCGCAGCTGTTGGTATCGGCGGTACATCGCTGTCTACTATGGATGATTGTAGCCAATTGATTGAACGTTTTAATTTAAAGGAAAATCCTTTATACATTGAAACAGGTGCTTCTGCAGCTATCTTACTCGGTATGCTAGCCGCTACGGTGAAAGGCTCTAAAAAACAGACCTCTGACTTGAAAGGTCTCGTTGGCGCAGACCCTATTGGTGTTTGGGCTAAAGATGGTACATTGCATATGTCTTTAGATACAGCCTTTGATGAAATGGCACATACTGTTGTATGGGCTAAAGAACAAGCTCCAGAGCTTAAAACTGTACTTGTATCTGGCGATGTATACGCTAATGGTGGCGCTAATGATGTGCAAGAGGTTGCCTATGCATTGGCAACAGCAGTTTGCTATGTGCGTCAATTAGCACAACGGAACATCGATATTCATACTATTGCTAAAAGCATGATGTTTACATTCTCCTTGGGGGCAAACTTCTTCATGGAAATTGCTAAACTACGTGCATTGCGCGTGCTTTGGGCGCGCATTATGGAGGCCTTTGGTGCAGAAGAAGCTGACCGTGCTGTTCATGTACACGGCAGAACATCGGCTTTTACAAAGACCGTATACGATCCGTATGTAAATCTGTTGCGTAACACGACACAGGCATTCTCCGGCGTTGTAGGCGGTTTGAATAGCCTTGAAGTGTCCCCATTTGACCAACCAATTCGCAAAGCTGACGACTTCTCTCGCCGTATTGCCCGTAACATTCAAGTTATGTTGCAAACTGAATTCGAGTTGCGTCAACCTGTGGACCCTGTAGGCGGTTCCTGGTATGTGGAAACATTGGCAGCCGAATTATGTGAAAAAATTTGGGCTGAGTTCCAAACTATTGAGGCTAAAGGTGGTATCGTAGCAGCTTTGAAAGAAGGCTATCCACAAGCTCAAGTTAAAGCAGTTCTTGACGAACGCTTCAAAAACCTTGCATTCCGCAGAGATGTGGCTGTAGGTAATAACATGTATGCGAACATGACTGAAGAATTGCTTGATCCAAAACCAGAAAATCAAGAAACATTGCGTCAAAAACGGGTTGCTCAAATCGAGGAGTACTTGGCAAGTGCGGAGCCAGATGCGGTTGTGAAAGCACAGGCTACCCTAGAAGCAGGTACTACAGAGCCAGGCGCTTTGATTGGTCTTATTGAACTCGGTGCATTACAAAAATTAACAATACGTCAAATCCGGAAGGCTTTAGACGCTGGTGATATTGCTTCCGAAACCATTGAATCCATTGCAGCTCATCGCTGGACTGAACAGTTTGAAGCACTTCGCATGCGCACTGAGAATTATAAACAACGTACGAAAGATAATGTGAAGGTATTCTTGGCCAATATGGGCCCAATCCCTCAACATAAACCTCGGGCGGACTTTTCCACAGGCTTCTTCGAAGTAGGTGCTTTTGAAGTTATCAAAAATGATGGTCATGAAACAACGGCTGATGCTGCGAAAGCTGCTCGTGAAAGTGGTGCTGATGTTGTCGTTATCTGTTCTACAGATGATACATATCCAGAATTGGTACCACCACTTGCTAAGGAATTGAAAGAAACTATGCCGAATGTAACGGTTATTTTAGCAGGGGCACCTCCTAAGGACTTAGAACCTGTGTACCGTGAAGCTGGCGTGGACGACTTCATTTCTGTTCGTGCAAATTGTTACGAAATCTTGAATAAGTTACAAGATAAGAAAGGGATGTGAGCTCATGTTTAAAAATCCAGACTTCTCCTCTCTTGGCTTGGAATCTCAGACAGCAACATCTCGCGATGCATGGCTTGCTGAACTTCAAAAAGAAACAGGAAAAAGCTTTGAAGAGTTATACAATACGACGATGGAACAGATCCAGGTGAAACCGCTCTATACGGAGATGGATTATGAAGGAATGACACACCTTGACTACATGGCCGGTGTGCCTCCGTATTTGCGCGGACCTTATTCCACGATGTATGTAACGCGTCCTTGGACGGTTCGTCAGTACGCTGGTTTCTCCACAGCGGAAGAATCCAATGCGTTCTATCGTCGTAACTTGGCAGCGGGCCAAAAGGGTTTGTCTATCGCCTTTGACCTTGCTACTCACCGTGGTTATGACTCCGATCATCCTCGTGTAGTAGGTGACGTTGGTAAAGCGGGTGTTGCGGTAGACTCCATCCTCGACATGGAAATTTTATTCTCCGGTATCCCCCTTGATCAAATGTCTGTATCCATGACCATGAATGGCGCCGTATTGCCAGTAATGGCGTTCTACATCTTGGCTGGTGAAGAACAAGGTGTAGATAAAAAGGTTATGGCTGGTACAATCCAAAATGATATCTTGAAAGAGTTCATGGTACGTAATACTTATATTTATCCTCCAGCTACGTCCATGCGCATTATCGGCGATATCTTTGCGTATACATCCCAGTACATGCCTAAGTTCAATAGTATCTCCATTTCCGGCTACCATATGCAAGAAGCGGGCGCTACTGCGGATATCGAATTAGGTTACACATTGGCCGATGGTCTCGAATATATCCGTACCGGTGTTAATGCGGGACTTCACGTTGACCAGTTCGCACCACGCTTGTCCTTCTTCTGGGCAATCGGTAAAAACTACTTCATGGAAGTGGCAAAAATGCGTGCAGCTCGTATGTTGTGGGCTAAGATTATCAATAGTTTCGGCTCTGAAAATCCTAAATCCATGGCACTTCGTACACATAGTCAAACATCTGGTTGGTCTCTTACAGAACAAGATCCGTTCAACAACGTGGCTCGTACATGTATGGAAGCGATGGGCGCGGCTTTGGGCCATACGCAATCTCTACATACGAATGCGCTTGACGAAGCCATTGCGTTGCCTACGGACTTCTCCGCACGTATTGCGCGTAATACTCAGCTTTACATCCAAGATGAAACTAAGGTATGTAAGGTTATCGACCCATGGGGCGGTTCCTACTATGTAGAAGCGTTGACAGATGAATTGATTCGTCGCGCTTGGGGTCATATTCAAGAAATCGAATCTCTTGGCGGTATGGCGAAAGCTATCGATACAGGGCTTCCTAAGATGCGTATCGAAGAAGCTGCTGCACGTCGCCAAGCTCGTATCGACTCTGGTCGTGAAGCGATTATTGGTATCAACAAATATCGTCTAGATAAAGAAGACCCATTGGATATCCTCGACGTAGATAACACGGCTGTACGGGAAGCGCAAATTCGTCGTCTCGAACAATTGCGTGCTAACCGAGATGAAGAAAAAGTTCAATCCTGTCTTGAAGCGATCACAAAGGCTACAGAATCGGGCGAAGGCAACTTGCTTGCTCTTGCGCTTGAAGCGGCTCGTGCCCGTGCATCCTTGGGTGAAATTTCCTTTGCTGTTGAAAAGGTATGCGGTCGTCATAAAGCGGTTATTCGCTCTATTTCCGGTGTATACTCCAGTGAATTTGAAGATGACGATGTAATCAAAGAAGTACGTCAAATGGCGGATAACTTTGAAGAACTCGAAGGTCGTCGTCCTCGTATCATGATTGCGAAGATGGGCCAAGACGGTCATGACCGTGGTGCCAAAGTTATCGCTACATCCTTCGCGGACATGGGCTTTGACGTGGATATCGGACCTTTGTTCCAAACTCCAGAAGAAACAGCACAAGATGCGGTGGATAATGACGTTCATATTGTCGGATTTAGTTCTCTTGCGGCGGGGCATAAGACATTATTGCCTCAACTTGTAGAGGAACTCAACAAGCGGGGCCGTGGAGATATTTTAGTTGCCATCGGCGGCGTAATCCCTGCTCAGGACTATGAATTCCTACGCGAACATGGCGCAGTGGCTATCTTTGGCCCTGGTACAGTTTTGCCAGTAGCGGCGAAAAAATTACTAGAAACATTGACTAGTCACGTTCAAGACGAGTCTCATGACTGATAACAAACGGTCTACTCCGGATGAATTGCGCAATACACAGGACGCAACTTTCACCACTGGTGAAGGCAAGGCCCCTGAATTAGGTGTAAAAAACGCAAGCACAGAGGGTAGTACCTATCGTCCCGACTGGGTGCCAGAAGAAGCGAAGAAAGATGACACTTATGCGTGTCACGTAATGAAAGGCGTCAAAGAAATGCATGACGGCCTCTTATCTAGCTCTGCTCATCTGGCTCCAGCGGTACGTCCCGTACAGCGGCGGAAGAAATTAACTGTCGCTGATTATGTACGCGGTATCGAGCAGGGGGACCGCGTTATACTTTCACGGGCTATCACATTAGTAGAAAGTAATAATAAGGACCATTTCAAACTAGCTCAACAAGTGTTGCAAGCCGTATTGCCTCGTACGGGCAAGGCATTACGCATCGGTATTACTGGTGTGCCTGGGGCCGGCAAAAGTACGTTTATTGAAGCCTTCGGTAACATGCTCATTGAAGCGGGTTACAAGGTTGCCGTATTGGCTGTAGACCCTACGAGCCAAGTCACAAAAGGCAGTATTTTGGGTGATAAAACGCGGATGGAAACGTTGACGAAACATCCTGAGGCTTATATTCGTCCATCGCCGGCTGGTGGTACGCTAGGCGGTGTGGCTCGTAAAAGTAGAGAAACTATGCTACTTTGCGAGGCTGCTGGGTACGATATCATTCTCGTTGAAACCGTTGGGGTTGGGCAAAGCGAAGTTACTGTGCGCTCCATGGTAGACTTCTTTATGCTCATCGTTTTGACGGGGGCAGGCGATGAATTGCAAGGCATTAAAAAAGGCGTTATGGAACTTGCTGATGCTATTGTGGTCAACAAGGCTGATGGGGATAATCTCAAACGAGCTCTCATTGCTCGTAGCGACTACGACCGTATGTTGCATTATATCCGTCCGGCTACGGAAAAATGGAAGACTCAAGCCTATACATGTTCAGCTGTCACAAAGGATGGCCTCGATGAATTGTGGGATGTTATCCAAGAATTTACTGAACAAGGCAAAGAAAATGGAGTTTTCTTAAAACGCCGTCAAGAACAATCCCTTCGTTGGGTACGCGATATGATTGACGAACACTTGCACAACCTATTCTTTAACAATGTAGTCATTCAAGGTCGTATGGGCGAAGTCGAAAACGCTGTCTTAGACGGTGAAATGAGCGAATCACAAGCCGTTGAAGAATTAATTGGCGTTTTCGATAAGTCTTTGCAATAAGTAGATCGGTAAATACATATTGTATTGTTAAATATATATTGTATTGCTAAATACATATTAGATAAGCCGGCATAACTTATCTTAATACGAACTCCGTTAGCAATCGTATGTATTTCGATATAATTAAAGATGTATTTGTAAAAGGCATAGTATCAATGTTCACTGTTGGATTTGGACCAATAGTAGTTGCATACTATGCCTTTTTCTATGTCATAATAACTAGTTCCCATTAATTGTCTAATAAAAGTTGATTAATATATAAGTTCATCTTTTTAAAATGCAAAAATCAGTGTATAATTAAGTTATATTATTTATTAATCGTTTAATGTTACGAGAGGGGCATTCAAATGAACAAAAAATTATTATTACCTGTAGGTGTAGTCGTTCTAATTATTGGTATTGCGATTCTATTATTAAATCCAGATCCAGGGGCGGCTAATTTGGAAATTGCGAGAAATGCTACAAATGCTCAAGCGGCAGCAAAGGCGATTTCTGAGAATAACCAATCTTACACATTGTGGTATTCTATTGGTATGTTCTGTAGCGGTTTAGGCATTGCACTGTCAGTAGGTGGCTTCATTGTAGGCTTTATTAAAAAAGACTAATCTATTTAGGAACGTATCAAAGGCTGTACTAGAATGTATATCATTTCTAGTGCAGCCTTTTTGTATTTTAATTTTAGGGTTATAGGACAAAACGTGTTGGTTTTGCCCTATAACCCTAATTTTATCCTGTGGACTTTAGCTAGCTTATGTCTATCTAGCGAATTAGTCTATATTTATCTTGCAAGTCGTCCTATATCTATTTATGGTGTGGTTTTACGCTCTATATCTGTTTTCGGTGGGATAAAACGTGGTATAATTAACCCGGATAGAGCCTAAAGGTATGTGGCTTTTGGAGGTTAGTATGAGTAGTATAGCGCATTTATTTGTAGCTGGTGGATTTGTTATGTATCCGCTGGTGATTTTTTTACTGTTTACCTTGATGATTGGCATTGAACGTATCTTTCTATATCGTAAGTTTACAAAGGATTTGCGCCGTTTTAATAAGGTCTTAGAGAAGAACCAATCTTGGATTATGTTACCAAGTGTTTTAGAACGGGATACAGAGGAACTTGGCTCTTTATTTGCCCGTGCTATCCGCAATGCAAAGAATTATAATGGCTTGGAAAATCGCCTTCAAGATGTGGTGTCGTACGCTGATGAACGTTTAAAACGCGGCCTTAGTTGGCTCAGCATGGTTGTAACAATGGCTCCGTTATTGGGGTTGCTAGGGACGGTCCTCGGCATGATTCGTGCGTTTGCTGTGGTAGGCGGCGATATTGGGGCTCCGACCATTATTACAGGTGGTGTTTCTGAAGCCTTAGTGGCAACGGCTACAGGTTTGACCGTGGCCATTATTGCCCTTGGCTTTCACAGTTACTGTGCAGCAAAGGTCAATGATTCTGTGGCGACATTAGAACATGAGTGCGGCAACATCCTTGATGCGTACAACGAGGAACATGATATATGAGACGACGCACGTTAGGGGTTAAAAAAGAGCCTACCATCATGATTATTCCTATGATTGATATCGTATTCTTTTTATTAGTATTTTTCATGGTAGGCACGCTGTACATGAATACAGAGCAACAAATTCCGCTTAATTTACCATCTGCATCGACGTCTACAGCGAAATCTATCGAACCTATCACAATTACCTTGACCACAACGCATACGCTGTATATCGATAATCAGGAAATTTCTTCGGATCACTTGGCGCAAGAGGTCAAATCTATCGTTACACAATCACCTCAACAAGCCTTTGTTATTCGCGCATCAAAAGATGTGTATTATAACGATGTTATTGAGCTTTTGGACATGCTCAAGGTGAACGGTGCTAAATATATTAGCGTCGCTACGGAACGGAAGTGATTCCATGTTTGAATCACATTATCTGAAATCTTTTATTGTATCTTTAGGCATTACAATCATGCTTATCTCTGGCATGGGGCTTTCCTTACGTGGCATCGTTGGAACCGGTGTGGCTTATGATGCCGCAGAGGTTAGCTTTCATCTGCCTGAGGATAGTGAAAGTGATGTGGAAACTACGGCTATTGAGCCTATACCTAAGGATAAGCCACCGGTTGAACCTCCGACTCCAGAAGGGCCTGCGCCTAAGGCAGATCCTCTTGTAACGGAAAATACAGGTGATGAAAGTGTTCACAATTTAAATGCCAATAAGACTACATCTAATGCTCGTCGCGAATGGGCCGTTCCCAAGGCCATAGAATCGGAAACGACTAATAATGAACAAGCTGTAGTTACGGGTGGAAATGATTCCAAAGATGGCAAATCCTCTAAGCCTGACACTACTCCTATGGGTAAGGATATAACATCTGATCCTAATGCTAATGGAAACGGCTTTGCCGAAGCTAGTGATTTATCCTTCCTATCTGATCTTGCGTGGGGGCTCCTAACACCAGGGCAACAAGCGCTTTTACAAAAGTCGGATATCAACCCCCAAGAATATTTACGAACTGTACAAGAACAGGGGAAGGGGTCAATCGTAACAGGTAAGGTTGTAGTGCGCGTTAACTTTGATGTTAATGGACATGTCATCGTAGGAGGACATACACCGCTCATCGCAGAAGATGTGCCGCAACCAGTTAAAGAGGAAGCAATGCGCATCGTTAAAAGCAGTGGTTCTATTATCAATCGAAGAGGGGAACCTGTATATCTAGCAGTCCCTGTTGTTTTAGGACAATAAAGAGGCATATCTTACATACATTAGTATGGGATATGCCTCTTTGTTATGGTTGTAATAAATGATTGTATTAATTGATACTATGTATTACTATGAAATACTTGTTCTATCTGGGTCATGCTGGGTCATATTTTAAGGATTAATTATATGTATGGTATTAAATTTGATTGGTAAGTATCGTTTTCGTAGAGTTGAAGACGGCTAGATATACGATAGCGCCGCCGATGAATAATGTGACTTGCATAGGGGGGCTGAATTGATCAGCTCTCCACAATGCAAACGCGTAGAAGAACATAGTAATTAACATGATGAGAAATGCGATGATAACGCGTACATTTGTGTTTACTGCTAAGGATGTAGTAATACGCGATTTGTTCGTCATTACGTAAATTAAAGATACTACGATGTCTGCCGTAAAGATGGAGAAGATAAAGTTGTAATCAAACTCGCCAAAAAGGACTACCGCCAAGCCGATAAAGCTGAGCCCAAAGAATAGACGTAATAGAATACCTATAGTATTAGATTCGTTGCGCTGTGCGCGGCGTTCCTTACGATTTAAAGTTGCCATGAAAGCCTCCCCCATAGTAGAAATGTTTGTTACTATTATCATAAAGCTCGTGTATAGATTGAGCAATTATTCGCAGTACATTTAGTCTGTATGTTTATTATATATCACAATGCATAGCTATGATATAGTATTGATTAATTTATTACTAGATAACTATATGAGAAATCAAAGTGAGAGATTATGATTCAAGTTATTCTTACCTATATTGTTAATGTTATTATTGTATTTGTATTTTTTCCTATTTTAGAATCTGTAGTTCAATATGTGTATCCGTTTTCATGGGACTGGCTTATAAAACCGCTACATTTAGTGGATAAGCTCGATGTATATATTATTATATCCTTTGCGTTGCCTATTATTGTGGCCATCGGATTATTTTTGCCACCTTTTAGTTGGATTGTCCATGTATTGCAAGGTGAAAGAAAACCAAATGCAGAAGAATCTGAATATATTGAACCGCTGTTTGAGGAATTATGTGCATTTAGCGGTGTAGCACGTAACTCACTGATATTGCGCATGCGTACAGATGAGGAAATTAATGCCTTTGCATCTGGATTAAATCACATTACGATTTATACAGGAGCCTTGTATTCGTTAGATAAACGGCATTTATTAGGTGTTCTTGCCCATGAATTAGGCCATTTACGGCATCGTGATACTATCTATTTAACCATTACCTATGCTATGGATCGACTAGGGCAATTAATTTTAAATCTTGTAATATATCTAAATTTTGCTTTAAATATACTGGCTATTATACCAATTGTTAATATCGTAGTACGTATTATTCAATTAATTCTTATCGTTATGATTGCAATCGTGAAATATGTACTTCTATTACCGAAGTGGATTACCTATTATTTTGATAGCCGTCGTCGAGAGTATGCTGCTGATGCCTATGCCGTTTCGATTGGTTTGGGGCGGGAGCTGCGTGATGGTCTAGTTTCATTAGGACTTGCTACTGAACAAATTGGTATTCTAGAGAATGGTGAATTATATGATTGTGAAAGTACAGGATTTTTCAGTCGCTTGTTTATTACTCATCCAAAAATGATTAAGCGAATACAACGTATCAATGAAGGGATAGAGGTATATAATCTCAAGCAAAGTCTTAAAGAAAATCGTTAAAGTGATAATTAATTTAATAAATACGAACAATAAGTAAAATTAATATAATTATCATTCGGAAAATTTAGTTCCGTTCGTTGAATGGAGCTTTCACATATGGTACAATAATCCTATAAATCTAGCTTTTATCATGCAAAGGAGACATCATGATACCACGTTATACACGAGAAGAAATGGGCCATATTTGGAGCGAACGCAACGAATTCGACACAATGTTATTGGTGGAGACCCTCGCCTCTGAGGCACAAGCTGAGTTGGGCGTCATTCCTAAAGAAGCGGCGAAAACAATTCGGGAAAAGGGCAATTTCGACGTTGAGCGCATTCATGAGATCGAAAAGGAAACAAACCATGATATCATTTCCTTCGTAACAGCAGTGGGCGAATACGTAGGTCCTGAAGCGGCTAAATACATCCATCTTGGTCTTACCTCTACAGACGTGAAAGATACGGCGCTTGGGTACATGATGAAACAAGCCTGCGATATCTTAATTGATGACTTAAAGCATTTGCACGAAGTATTGCGTCGTCGTGCCGCTGAGTTCAAATATACTCCTATGATTGGCCGTACCCACGGTATTCACGGCGAACCAACTACATTCGGATTGAAATTGGCGTTGTGGATGGCAGAGGTAGAACGTGATATTGAACGCATGGAACATGCTCGTAAAAGTGTTGCCGTTGGCAAATTGTCTGGCGCTGTTGGTACATACTCCAATATCGATCCATTCGTAGAACAATACGTATGCGAAAAATTAGGCCTTGAACCTGTTAAAATCGCTACGCAAGTGGTGCAACGTGACCGCCATGCTGAGTTGTTGTCTACCATTGCTGTTGTAGGCGGTACATTAGACAAAATCGCATTGGAAATCCGTCACTTACAACGTACAGAGGTGCGCGAAGCAGAAGAATATTTCAGCCCTAAACAAAAGGGTTCCTCTGCGATGCCTCATAAACGCAACCCTATCACATGTGAAAGAATTTGTGGCATGGCTCGCTTGCTTCGTGGTTACGCACAATCTGCTTACGAAGATCAAGCGTTGTGGCATGAACGCGATATTTCTCATAGCTCTGTAGAACGAGTTATCTTGCCGGATGCGACAATCGCGTTAAATTATATGTTGCACCTAACAATCCGAACCATTGATAAATTGTTGGTATACCCTGAAACTATGCTTAAAAATCTTAACCTTACAGGGGGCCTCGTATTTAGCCAAACAATTTTGACACACCTTGTAGACAAAGGTGCGGTACGTGACGAAGCATATCGTTGGGTTCAAAAACATGCTATGGAACGCTGGCTTGAAGGCAAAGACTTTGCAACAGGTTTAAAAGCTGATGAAAACATTAAGAAGTACATGACTGATGAGGAAATTGATGCATGCTTTGATCCATATAAATTGCTAAGACATGTAGATACAATCATGGCTCGCTTTGGCCTATAATTGTAGGGTACTTCCCACATAACATATGAAAGACTAGGGTAGGTATAGACCAACAAGCCTATGGTACATGCATTAGGTGTTGGCTATATCTACCTTTTTTGTTTTGAAAGCAATATGCCATTTTAGATAGAAGTATATTATTTTAGCAGATAATTATAAATTAGTTTTCTAGCAGGCTTTTATATACTCGTCTTACATTAGGAAACCATCTATTTGTTTTAGGAGGTTATATGAAACGTATTATACGGAAGTACGGACCGCCTATTTTTCACTGTATTAATGACTTTGGTCAAGGTTCGCTGGCGGCCCTCATACCGTTTTTTATCGCTAACTTTGGCCTTAATTATTATCAATCGGCTTCCATCATTTTCTGTAATACCGTGGTGGCTTCCGTGGCACAGCCCGTATTGGGCTATGTGGCAGATCGGTGGCGCGTACCCTGGTTTATTCCCGTTGGGTTTACGGTGACTCTTGTGTCGATTAGCGCTATGGCATTGGCTACGAGTTACGAAATGATTCTTGCTTTGTCGCTCTTGGCCGGGGTAGGGGCCGCGTTATTCCATCCCGAGGCGGCTCTTCTTGTAAATCGTACGCAATCTCATGAAATCGGTAACGCCATGGGCCGCTTTGCAGTCGGCGGCAGTGCGGGCTTTGCGTTGGGACCCTTTATTGCTGGTGGTGTTTACGTCTTTGGGGGACAATTCCTTTGGGTATTTACGCTTATCGCTCTACTTGGTGTATTATTATATCTCTATGCCTTTATGGGTGAGGGTGAAGCTGATACCGATGATACTGATATTGCTGATTCTGCTGATACTGGTAACCGTGAAAGCCGTGCTAAGGTTCTTAGTACCGGTACAAATGATTGGGTGAGCTTCGGTAAGTTATTTTTTGTGATTGCTTCTCGATCTATACTCTTCTCTGTATTGGCTATCTTTATTCCTATTTTGTATATTACTGTTATTAATGGTGAAGCTAGTGCATCTAGTTTGGCCCTTACTGCGTACTTTGCTATGGGTGCCGTTTTTACCTATATGGGCGGGGCCTTATCTGACCGACTTGGATTTCTTAAAACTGTGCGCTTAGGTAATCTGATTTTCTTGCCATCCGTTTTAGTATTTATTTTTGTGCCTAATATGTGGGGCTTCTTTGGAGCCATGATTCCAATGGCCTTTGGCGTATTCTCACAATACGGACCAATTACGGTACTAGGTCAAAAATACCTTGCAAAAAATGCAGGCTTTGCATCAGGTATTACGCTAGGTCTTGGCATTACTTTAGGGGGCCTTGTGGCTCCTTATGTAGGACATCTAGCAGATATCTATGACGTACAAACGGCATTGATGACCTTGATACCGGTAGGTGTTATAGGCTTATTGATGAGTTTTTGGTTAAAAGAACCAAAATAGCCCATGCATTTGGAAAGAAACTAAAGATTGAATTTGTATAAATACTTTCACAGAATCCGAACATTGTTGTATAATGATATTGAATTATTTAGACTTTCATATGGAGGATATAGATATGGCAACTAGTATGGTTATCGGCACTCAATGGGGTGACGAGGGGAAAGGTAAAATTGTTGACTGGATCGCAGAACGTGCGGATGTTGTGGTGCGCAGTCAAGGTGGTAATAACGCGGGTCATACTGTTGTAGTTGATGATAAAGCGTTTGCACTTCGCCTTTTACCAAGTGGTATCTTATACGATAACAAACAAAATATCGTGGGTACTGGTGTTGTTATCGACCCTAAAGTTCTGCTACAAGAAATTGAAGGTCTTGAAAAGCAAGGCAGATCTGCTAAATCCCTTCAAGTTTCCAATCGTGCACATGTAATCATGCCATACCATATCGCTCTAGATACTGCGGAAGAAGCATCTAAAGGGGATGCTAAAATCGGTACTACTAAAAATGGTATTGGTCCTTGCTACGCTGATAAAATCAATCGTATTGGTATCCGTATCTGCGATTTGTATGATATGGAAACATTCAAACAAAAATTAGCGTACAATGTAGAGTTCAAAAATAAAATGCTTACTAAGGTATACGATGCTGAACCTGTTAGCTACGATGAAATCTTAGCGGATTACATCAAATACGCTGAAGCCTTGAAACCTTATGTAACAGATACTAATGCGGCTGTCCTTAAAGCTGTAAAAGAGGATAAAAAGGTATTATTCGAAGGTGCTCAAGCTACTATGCTCGACCTTGATCATGGTACCTATCCATTCGTAACATCCTCTCATCCAATTGCAGGTGGTGCTTCCACAGGCGCTGGTGTGGGTCCTAACTACTTAAAAAATATTTTTGGTGTTGTAAAAGCATATGCTACACGTGTTGGTGCAGGTCCATTCCCTACAGAGCTTCTTAATGAAACTGGCGATAACCTTCGTGAACTTGGTCATGAGTTCGGCACTGTAACGGGTCGTCCTCGTCGTTGTGGTTGGTTAGACCTCATGGTTGTAAAATACGCAGCAGGTCTTAATAGCCTTGATTACTTAGCTATTACACGCTTGGATATTCTTGATACCTTTAAAGAATTGAAAATCTGCGTAGGTTACAAATTGAATGGTAAAGACGTAGAAGGATTCCCAGCTAACTTAAAAGATCTTGAGGCATGCGAAGCAGTTTATGAAACATTGCCAGGTTGGGAAACTGATATCTCCGGTATTCGCGAATATGATAAATTGCCTGAAAATGCTCGTAAATATGTAGAACGTATTGCAGAAGTAACAGGTGTGCCTTTAGGCATTGTATCTGTTGGGCCTAACCGTAGCCAAACTATCGATTTAGTAAATGTATTCTAAGCTATACTAATTTGATATAATAGAAAATTTGCATTTGGTAGCATTGATAGAGTGTTATATATTTTAACATTTTTCGCTATGCAATCGATTTATAGAATTATACAGATTAGACCCCTCACAGAGGGGTCTTTTGTATTGAATGGATGCAGAATACAAACGTGGATCCTCTATATCTAATCCTTTAGGTTGCTACAGTGGTGCGGTATATCGAAGTATGCTTTATAGTTATTAAAGTGTGAGCATATCGAGAAATATATAACAAATAATAGAGTGTAATTGTTATATATACAGAAAAATGTATATTCAAATAAACCTATCAAATGAAAAATTGTTTAAAATATTCATTTTATACAAATAGCTACGTGCTTAAATTAGTTTATAATTAGGCGAAATTTACTTATCTATAATTTTTTTGTATTCATAATAAATTATTAAGATACAAATATAAAGAAAAAAATAGATTTACATTAAGAAATAGTATATAATAGTACCAAGAAGTAGATTGATATTTTTTGATAAGGATCTGAGGAGTTAAAGATATGGTTGAAGTTTCTTACGAACGTTTAGCGACGATTTTTAAGGCATTAAGCGATGAAACAAGATTACACATCATCGATATGTTGTCTTGCAATGAATTATGTGCAGCCGATATTTTAGCGAGCTTCAATTTGTCTCAATCTACGTTGAGTTACCACATGAAAATCTTAATTGATGCAGGTGTAGTTAACTCTCAACGTAATGGTTTATGGACGCGTTACTCCATTAATGAAGCTACATTTGCAGATATTTTAGATATTCTCCCTCAATTATACAAAACTAAAGATGAGTGCATTTGCGCGCAAATTAAATACTGCCGCATTTCTGAGCACGAAAAAGAAGCGTAACAATGAGACGTTGGATTATGCATGTTGATATGGATGCATTCTTCGCGTCCATAGAACAACTGGATCATCCAGAGTATAAAGGCCACCCCGTAATCGTGGGTGGTCTTTCTTCACGTGGTGTTGTAGCTACCTGCTCCTATGAGGCTCGTAAATTTGGTGTTCATTCTGCGATGCCAATATCGAGGGCTAAGAAACTCTGTCCTGATGGGATTTATATATATCCTCGAATGGATCGCTATAAAGAGGTGTCGAACCAAATTTTTTCTATTATGAAAGAATTTACCCCTTATATTGAGCCTTTATCTATTGATGAAGCCTTTCTTGAAGTGAGCGGCATGTCCACCATGTATAGCGGCCCCAAAGCGCTAGGACGAGCCATTAAAGATCGTGTATTCGAGCAAACAGGACTTATTATCTCTGCAGGCTTAGCACCCAATAAATTTCTTGCTAAACTGGCCTCTGATTTAGATAAACCTGATGGTCTTGTGGTCATCCCATACGGTCGTGAAAAAAAGGTGCTGGCGCCCTTGCCAATTAAACGTATTTGGGGTGTTGGCCCTCGGACAGAGAAAATTTTGAAAGCTGGTGGCTTTCACCTAATGCGTCATATTCAGTCTTTGCCTAATGAAAGTAGTTTGATTCCCCTCGTGGGTAATCAGGCAAAGCGCATATGGGAACTGGCGAATGGTATCGACGATAGACCTGTTGAAACAGATCGCAAGATACAATCAATTGGAGCTGAGGAAACTTACGAAGAAGACCTCACCGATGGCCGTGCTATTGAATTAGAATTTAGGTACTTTGCAAACCGTCTATCGAAACGGCTTCGGAGGCGTAACCTTCATGGACATACTGTATCTATCAAGGTTCGGTATGATGATTTTACCACCGTATCACGGCAGAAGCGGCTAGATACACCATCAGACCAGGAACATGTATTTTTTGAAACAGCATTGATTCTGTGGAATAAATTGATGCAGGATAAGACGAGTAAGCGGCCTAAAGAGTCTAAGAAAGATACGGAACCGTTAGGGGCCACTACAAAGGTAAAGTCTACGAATTTTAAATGTAGTAGTTCTAAAGGGATTACCTGTATGGATCCGCCTGGCCCTATACGACTATTAGGTCTTACTGTGAGTGGTCTCGATGAGGAGGTTCCTATGCAGGATAGTCTCTTTGATTCTCCACAGGATGAAACAGAGGACAAGCTTGCTAGCGTGTTAGATTCGTTAGAGTCTAAATTTGGTGAGACTGCTGTTATGAGTGGTGCATTATGGCAGCGCTTTCACGGAGACAATGGAATACGTAGGAAACGGTCAGAGTTGAAAGCAGCCGTGGATGCACAGACTGCTCAAGATGATGGGGCATCTACTAAAGTTGATGTAGGATCGACTAAAGAGGCTAATCGGTCTATAATTGCAGATACACAGCCATCTATTGAAGAACCTAAAAAGATCGTCAAAAAGGACTTATAAAGTTTATATTGAATACTTTCGCTAATATAATTGTTCATGTTACAATATGGGTGTAGTGTTAATAAATTACCGCAAGAGAGGTATAGATATGAGTTTATTTCGTGTGGCCATCCATTATGGCGTAAACAGTAATGGTTTCTTGTCTTATGATACAGAAACAAAAACAGTGTCCGTAGATTTACCTGAACAAGAGTGGGTTGATAAGGTAATCGCTTACTTGAATAATGAACATGCTATTGAGCATGCTACAGGTCTTGATACGTATGAACGGTTGACCGTAAAACCATTAGAATCTTTGGATAATCTTAAGTTAGCTTTAACACGCATGTGGGAAGCTATCGACGTACAAGTTGACTGGAGCCGTCCGGCATAAATTGAATGAAAACACCTTGTGATCTATAAGTTAGTAGAAACAAGGTGTTTTTTGTTTTGCGTATTTTTGTAGGTATATCTTAATAGGTTTTAAATATATAGCATTGAAATTCTCACTTTAGAATTATAAATGATATCGTGTATACAAGATTTGTAAAAGTTTAGGGTTGTTATGTTAAAAAATTTGTGCTATTCTAATTACATAATTATGGATAATAATTATCCATTAATAATTTTTATCGTAATTAAGATGTATGATTAAAAATTTATGTAAAGTAAATTACTTTCATTTTGATCTCTAAGTAGGAGTTTGTAACATGAATAATGAAAAGAAACTAACAACCGCCTTTGGCGCTCCCGTACCAGATAATCGCAACTCTGCTACAGCAGGTAAACGTGGTCCTGTATTGATGCAAGATGTTTGGCTCATGGAGAAATTAGCTCATTTTGAGCGTGAAGTGATTCCTGAACGCCGCATGCATGCTAAAGGATCCGGTGCATTTGGTACTTTCACAGTAACTAACGATATTACAAAATATACGAAAGCAAAAATTTTCTCTGAAGTAGGCAAGCAAACGCCGTTATTCGTGCGTTTCTCCACCGTTGCCGGTGAGCGTGGTGCGGCCGATGCAGAACGCGATATTCGTGGCTTTGCCGTAAAATTCTATACGGAAGAAGGGAACTGGGACCTCGTAGGTAACAATACACCTGTATTCTTTATTCGCGATCCATTGCAATTCCCTGATTTGAACCGTGCTGTAAAACGTAATCCGAAAACAAATCTTCGCGATGCGACAGCAAACTGGGATTTTTGGACTAGCTTGCCAGAGGCAATCCACCAAGTAACAATCGTTATGAGTGACCGTGGTATTCCTAAATCTTACCGTACAATGCATGGTTTTGGCAGTCATACATACAGCCTTATCAACGAAAACGATGAGCGCGTATGGGTTAAATTCCATTGGGTTTGCCAACAACCGATTGAAAATCTTTCCGATGCTGAGGCGGCTAATGTGGTGGCTAGTGACCGTGAAAGTCACCAACGTGACCTTTTTGAGGCTATTGAAAGAGGCGATTTCCCTAAATGGAAATTATGCATCCAAGTGATGACGGAAGAACAAGCTAACAATATGCCATACAATCCATTCGACTTAACAAAGGTATGGTATCATGATGAATTCCCATTGATTGAAGTAGGTGTAATGGAGCTTAACCGCAATCCAGAAAATTATTTCCAAGATGTAGAACAAGCTGCATTTGCACCAACAACTATCATTCCAGGTGTATCCTTCTCTCCTGATAGAATGCTTCAAGGTCGCTTGTTTTCTTATGCCGATGCGCAACGCTATCGTCTAGGGGCAAATTATTATCAAATCCCTGTTAATGCCCCTAAATGCCCTGTAAATATCTATCATCGCGATGGTCAAGGTCGTATAGATGGAAACCATGGGTCAACAATTGGCTACGCACCTAATAGCTTTGGTGAATGGGCTGAACAACCAGAATTCAAAAATCCTCCTCTCGATGTATCTGGTCCAGCTTACCAATATGATTTCTATGAAGACGACTCTGACTTCTTTACACAACCAGGTAAATTGTTCCGCCTCATGAGCCCTGAACAACAACAAGTTTTGTTTGAAAATACCGCAGCGGCTATGAATGGTGTACCTGATTTCATCAAAGAACGTCATGCAAAACATTGCTATCAATGTGATCCCGCTTATGGTGAAGGCGTTGCTAAAGCTTTGGGCATGAACATCGACTTTAGCGATGTAAAATAAGATTAATGATACTATTTAAACAACATTAAAATAGTTTATCTAAACAATACTAACGATTGAAAAGAACTTTCTTAACTAATAACACTTTCACATTTATACAAAATACTAATCTATAAAAATCTAAATTCACACAAAATTTTTATACACTGACACCAATTATCTTATAAACAAAAACAAATAAAATCCTTTAAAGGGCCTTTGCTAAGCACATCTAAATTAAGAGTCATCAATGATGTGTAGCAAGGGTCCTTTTGTTGTGTTAAAAATATACAAATTTTAAAAGGATTTTAGTATAACTATGTAGAATTATATGATGTGTTGAATTTGCACGAAATGTTACATGTGAATAGGAGGCAGTTATGAAATCTAGTAGTTTGGCATGGTATGTGGCGGTGGCTTGTATTGGAGGAAGCCTTTGTGTTGGATCTGTAGTACAGGCGAATTCTCCTGCGACGGTGAAAGCAAATAACTCTGTTCCCGTAGCTATTGTAACGCAGGCTCAATCAGCTCAGGCGGTTACAACAGCTAAGAATGATGGAGTTAGTGCTACATCAAATCATACAGTAACTAATAATGCATTAACTAATGATGTAGCGGCACAGGAAGCACTTAAGCAGAAGCAACAGTACCAAGCCGAAACTGAAACGATGGGCTTGTTATGGATGCGTACCTCTGCAGAGTACAGGGCTTTGGCGTATCAAGGGTATAATGTGGCAATGAATGCCGTTAAGATGGCCGTTACTGATCCATCTCATCAAAGAAAACCTTTAGCTATCGTTCTTGATGCGGACGAAACCGTAGTGGATAATACCAAGTTGATGGGTGAAAGCATTGTAAATGGTAATGGCCGTTTTGATGCTCCTTGGTGGCGCCAAGCCGTACATCAAGGAAAATCGCAAGCCATGCCTGGAGCCGTTGAATTTTTAAATAAAGTTCATAAACAAGGGGTAGAAATTTTCTATGTTTCAAACCGTTACGCACCTGTAAACCTTGATGTAACGATACAGAATTTTAAAGAACTAGGATTCCCATCTGTCGATAAAGACCATGTACTACTATTCGAAAAAGACTCTGATAAACAACCTCGCTTTGATATGATTGCTAAAAAATATTATGTCGTTGTATATATGGGCGATAACACCGGTGATTTTCCTATTGGCACAAAAGGTAAGACCTTAGCTGAAAGAAATGCTATCATCGATGCTCATAAAGAGGACTTTGGTACTACCTTTGTAGTATTTCCAAACCCTGCCTACGGATCTTGGGTAAGTGCATTAGCCAAAGGTTACCAAAACCTAAGCCCGGAAGAACAAAAACAAATAAATAACCAATACCTACAACAATAAGTTTATAAGTGACGACTATAGCAATTAGCTATTAACCAATGTTTATAATAATGAGCTAATAACTGCTATCTATAGCAATAAGGACGCCTTGCGTATACTTTATTAAAAACGATATAATAAAGTGTACATGCGTCTATAGCTCAACCGGACAGAGCGTCAGTTTCCTAAACTGTAGGTTGGGGGTTCGATTCCCTCTAGGCGCACCAAAATTTTTAAAATTTATAAAAGCTGATTATGTTTAAAAGTATCCCCAATTACAGATTTATGTGATTGGGGATACTTTTGTAATGATGTTATATCCAATAGACTTTAGATTTTGTAAATAAAACAGCACTTTTATTGTTAGTTTGAGTTATATTATTCTTTTTGAGATAATATAAAGTAAGTGAATTAGGTTGATTAAAAATATATGGGGACTTAATTTTGTAGGGAGAAATTAGATGAATAATATAAAATTAATCCAAGAACATTGCTACACTAAACGACTTAATTTTTTGATTGGTTCAGGTGCATCTAGTGATGCAATACCCTTGATGGGGCAATTTAGTTCCTTTGGAGATAAAGCAAATGAGGAATTATTAAAGTGTGTTAAAGATATAAGTGAAAAGGTTCTATTAAAATGTACCGGAGATAAGCCTAAGAGTCCTATAACACTAGGGGAGCGGTTGAAAATATTTAAATCGTATAAGTCATATACTCAATTTATAGAGGGATTAATTCAATGTTTGCTTAATGTTAATTCTCGTGAAATACCAAGAAGCGTTAATATTTTTACAACCAACTATGATTTATTTTTAGAGTGTGCAATTGATACTGTCTTAAGAACACGAAACTTTGTATGTAATGATGGTTCTAGAGGATACTTCACAAAAGTACTGGATTGGACAAATTTTAATCGAGTTGTTGCTTACAAAGGGATAAATGATAATTATAATTATGAATTGCCTTTAGTCAATTTAATAAAACCACATGGGTCAGTTAATTGGAAAAGAGATGGAGAGAACGTTCTCATAAGTTCTAATGTCTGTGAAGATCCTTTTGTGGTTCCACCAACTGGATATGAATCGAAAGAAACTTTTTTAACAAATTATTTCTATGAAATGTTGAGAGTGTTCCAATTGGAGCTTGAAAAGCCACAATCAATATTAGTTGTAATTGGCTTCTCTTTTCAAGATGTACATATTGCAAAGATGGTCAGACGTGCAATTCAAAATCCAGAATTACGTGTATATATTTTTGCATATAGTAATAATGCGATTCATAACATTCGGGAAAATATAGGTATTTCTAAAACAGACTCAAGATTGATTATATGGGGCCCCGGTGATTTTGAATCTAAACCGCTGACTTTGAAGGAAGTAACCAAAATTTTATTTGAAAAGAAATTGGGGGATAGTTAATATGGAGTATTCACCAAAAAAAATAGGTGTAATCATTTCAGTAGATGGTAATGTATCCCAAGTTGGACTTTATGATACTACAAATGATACAGATGTGTTTTGGTATGGTGATATTCTTTCAGGTGCTAAGGTTGGTGCATTTGTTACTATTCATCAAAATATGGTAAAAATTATTGCAACAGTTGTATCTGAAAGTATTATAGATCAGCAAAATATTTCAAATTTAGATATATATGATAATCGATACAAGAAGAATTCAATGAAGCGATCTATTTCCTTAAAAGTTAAAGGTGTTATAGAAAACCAACGATTTAATATAACCAGTAGATTTGTCCCTATGATAGGAAATGAGGTGTGTTTAACTACTCAAGAGGAGTTAGATTTGATTTATGGTGTAATTCAATCGGAGTCTACAATCAGTATTGGAAAGTCATTACTTGAAGGAAAAGATATAAATATACCAATTGATAAAATATTTGCATCTCATATTGGTATTTTTGGAAATACAGGTAGTGGTAAATCAAATACTTTACATAAAATGTATTATGAGTTATTTCAATCATCATTTAAAGATTATATAAATCAAAAGTCTCAATTTTTTCTAATTGATTTTAATGGAGAATATTTAGGGGAATCAATGTTTGGTTTATCTAATGATGATAAAGAAATATTTAATATCTCTACAAGAACAGATAAATCAGATAAAATTAGAATTACTCGAAAATATTTATTAGATCCGGATTTATTATCTATACTTTTTGATGCTAAACCAGGTACTCAGGTTCCGTTTTTACGGGCTGCTCTAAGAAAGTATAAATCTATTGAGACAGAGAAGGAATTTGCTGATTTAGAAGTTGGTTTACTTATTAGTATTCTTCAAGACCGAAAAGATATTGATAGAGTTACATTAGAGAAATGGATTAAGGTGGGAGAACTTTTAGGTATAAATAATTCTCTATTAGAACCTTTTAAAGAATGTAGTAAAGAACTTTATTATGGAAATATAAAAATAAAAAATGAAAATGGAAAACTTGTAATCAATAATGACAAAATAACAGAAGCTGGTAAACAATATTTTAAGTTTGATAGCGTAAAAGAAGAGTTAGAAGATAAGTTTAAATCTGCTAGTGAAATAAAAAAGTTGTATTATTTTATTGAATTTCAAAGAGTATATGTTGCAGTATATGATTCTAAAACCTCAGAGTTTATTAGCCCTATGATAAAGAGGATTGAAAACTCCCTAGATGCATTAGATAGAGTTATTGAGGTTAAGGATAATTTATCTGACTCCTATAAACTGCTAAATATTTTTTCACTTGTAAATGCTAACCAAGAGGTTACCCGTTTGCTCCCTATGTTAGTGTCTAAGATGGTTTATGATGCGCATAAGAGTGAGGTTTCATCTTCTGGAAGTGTTAAAAAGACGATACATTTAATAATTGATGAAGCACATAATATTTTAAATGATGTGAATAAAAATAATAAAGATGATTGGAAAGATTATCGATTATCAGTTTTTGAAGAAATTATTAAAGAAGGACGAAAGTTTGGTTTTTATTTAACCTTAGCAAGTCAGCGCCCTTCAGATATTTCAATGACGATTATTTCCCAACTTCATAATTTTTTTATTCATCGTATCGTAAATGATAAGGATTTACAGATTCTTGAGAATACAATGCCTACATTAGATTATAGTTCTTATAAAAGAATTCCTTTATTAGGGCAAGGGGAAGTTGTTATTACGGGAAAAGCTTTTAATATGCCTTTTTTTGTTGTAGTGAATAGACTAGAATCAGTTAGACCTAATAGTGATGATGTATCTCTTGTGAGATTATGGGAACCTAATCCTGATAGTGATGGTTAATAAGCCAATTTATAAGCCTTTTCTTTATGATCAGATAAAATTTTTTGGAGAAAATAAATTCTTATAAGATGTAAAAGAAGATTAATATAGCCATATTAATACTTATATGTAATGTGATTTTAGTGTATAGTGATAAGACTCCTAAATTGCGTGTCACTGGTTCGATTCCGGTTAGGCGCACCAAAAATTAATAGGCATAAGGCTTTTAGTCTTATGCCTATTTTTTATGCCATTATTTTCTTATGTTAGTGAATTTTAAGTTATGCTGTTTAAATTGTAATAATGCTATAATTAGATTAAATAGAGTGTTTGTAAAAGGTAGTTATATAAAGGTGTATCCTTATGAGTTTTTACAATTGGATTCAAGAAAAGCTTTTTGACAATTACGAAGAGTGGCGCATGAAGAGTCCCGATTATAATCGGAATGGTTTTAACATAGTAGGCATAGATAATACGCTCAAGGCTATGGAAGATGGCTTTTTCATGTATATGGAGCTATATCCGCCTCATGCTATCGATGGTTGCACTGCGATGAAGGCTCGTGTAGGAAAAACGCAGGATTCCGTTGATATATTCTTAGACATCGATAGTAAAACCTATCGTATGGATGATGTAAGTTATCCAGATGCGGTGAAGATGATGCGGGCTTTTGTGAAAAAACGGAGATTGCCTGATCCTAGTTTGTATGTAGAAGTAGCAAATCTAGATATAGAGCAGATGAAACCAACATTTACAGAGCTAGCAACGTTATTACTAGGCGATGCTAAACAAGCTAAATCTTTTATGACCGAGGCTAAGTTGCGCTCCATGGAAGAATTAGAAGATAGTTGGTGGAACCTTTATGAGAAACTAGTATCTAAAGGATATGCCGTAGAGCTAAGCTGTAAGTGTGAACTAGAGGATTTTATTCATAATGTGCAGAAATTAATACGTAACAAGTCTTTAGATACTAGCGAAAATCTAACTATTGATACAGCAGCATTAGATGAAGACCAATGCATTACGGACTGGAGTGCGGATCTTAATGCCACATGGGAAGCCCATAAGTTAGTAGGTATGGATATCGGAACCGATAGCTTTGTACTTATGGTGCTTTCAAATGAGGAATTCAAAACAGCCCAAGAACTAGCAAAAGAGCTGTTACATAGAATCGATGTAGCTGAACGCTTGTGATACAACAGAACATTTTAATGTTATAGAAGCAATTATACTATGGCATCATCTATAAAGGATGGAGTTCTAAACTGTAAATAGTTTGTATCGTAAAATGTGATGAATAGGAGAGAGCGATATGAGTGTTGTACGTTTGCCAGAATATGAAGCAGAGTTTGAGCCGGAAGTATTTGAGATTTATGCATTGCCGCGCAGTGATGCGAATGGGGCTAGTCCTTATTTGGATAAGTACCATAGACCACTGGTGTCCACCGATGCTATTCTAGATACTCGAACTAGCGTGCTTGACCGTAGCGAAGGCATTTTGACGTGGATTATTGAGGGGCTTGACGATAGATGGGGGTATTCTTTTGAGCCTCATGGGGTCTATAAATTGTTAGTTAAGAAAGCAAAACCCTTAGAGGACTTGGGCTATATGCGCTCATCTTGGAATAATCGCTATTATGTGCTTGAGGTGTTAGAGGAACATGCTAAACATAGCGAGTTAGAGGCGTTGTCGGCGTATTTGAAAACTCCTAAATACCTTCATACCGATAGGGGCGATTTCCTCTTAAATCGAGAGTATCAATATTACACAGCGAGAATTGGTGATTATGCATTCACTCTTGATGTGGATGAGGGCTCTGATGAAAGCTGTACCACAGCATTGGCTGTTTTCAATACAATCGATAATTTCAAAGCATTTGAACAACGAATTAGTATATATATTAGTGAGACCTTGTTAGAACTCGCTAATTACTGGCTCGACAATGATGATCAAGATCCGATTACGGCAGAAATATTTGCCAAGCGTATTACTATGGGCGAATTGGCGTTTCGTAACGATGGCTCCATAGAGGTCTATTATGACGATGATGATATTTTCTGGGGGCACTGTATCATAGCTCATATTGATGCGGATGGGAACCCTGTTGATGCAGATATTGCAGGCTGATTAACTAATGGAGCGTCCTAATGAGAAAATCGGAATTAATGACATTATGGAATGTTGAAAGCTGGTCTGAAGAACCGTATGGCGTTTACTTTGTATCTCGCCGATTGGGCATTAATCGTTTAGAGAATGTAGGACAAGCCTTTAAAAAACTTAATATTAGTTGTACCGGTTATACTGAAGATGATGTACTTTCACTATCAATATGGGAGCAATTATATGTTCAATTAGATGAATTAGACCAACTGGCGAAGGGGCTCATACAAAAGGGAATACCGCAAGAAGAGTCTGTTGTACTAACGCTAACGGATATAATGCTGGATAAATCAGGTTGTTACGATGCATTTGCACTAGGCTATGATGTGGGAGAATCCCCAGCAGGACATCTATATGTTTTGGTTCCTTTTGATGAAAACTTTACGGCTCAACAAGATGTGATATACGAAACCTTATAGAGTTGTTTTAAAGTGGTGATACTGGTGTTGTATTCTACCTAAAAATATAAGTGATATGCAGGAGAGAGACTATGGAAGATATGTATACATTAGTCAAAGATTTCTTTAGTCATGATATGGATTTAGATGATTTATTTGATTCCGAAGCTATCATCTGGATTGACTGGCGCGAGGATGACGAAGGTGTGGTGAACTATTTTAATGACATGATGGATGAGCCTATCGACATTCAAACCGTTAGCAATGGAAAGCAGTATGGTGACGATATTGTACTACAAAAGGGCAATAAAAAATTGCTAATTCCCTACGGTGATGAGAAAGATCGGGATGTGACCATCAAATACTTCAACGACTTCGTTAAACCTGATTATGAGGTGCGCTGGTTTGCTGAAAGCCTTGGCGATGATACGCTCGGATTTACCGTGCTTTCAGGGACAGAATGGCTAAAGCTAGAAGATGAGTTTGGTGCAGATATAGTTTGTTATTATTTTGTACCTATTGATTTAGAAAGCAACATGTTTAATCTCAGTATGAGCGAGGTTTCTGCGTTGTTAGAATTACGAGAAAATAAGAGATGAAATAGAGAGAATAGACGAATCTATAAGAGGTAACAATATGGATTATTTAAAAATATTACATGAAGATTCTAACTTGGCAGCAGATTTTGATGCACTATTTGATTTCTTTCTGCTTGATGAACCTACAAAACGTGATGAGGTAGAGGGGCGATGTACCTTTTCCGTGGATGGAGTAGCCTTTGCTCGTGATGGTGCAGGCGGTGAATATCATCAACTAGAGGATGGATCAATTGGATATATGAGTAGCGAAGGTGAATGCGGTCGCATAGCTGAAAGTATAGACGATTTAATTTGTTTATTGGTGTATAGCATTTGCTGGCATGACTATTGTGACTCTAGCCAATATACGGATGTAGGAATTCTTGAATCGTATGCTAAGGAGCGATATGCTCAAATTACATCTTATACAGAAATGGACGAATGGGAAACAGTTGTTAAGGCGCTAGGCATGTCTTTAGAAGCAAATGTGGCTGCTGAATTACAAAAATTCTATGACGCTGCACATCGAGCTCCTTTATATATTTGTTATTTCCATGAAGATGATGGAACCGTTACAGAATCACATAATCTGTTTTTCTAGACGTATTGTTTAAAAGGAGAATTATATGGCTATTGATGGAGTAAAAATCATAGATAGTGATGATGGCCATGATATTTATAATTTGATTGTTGAGCGCTATAGAGATGGTATCAGTATTGATACCATTGTTTCAGAAATTCTGGCTGAAGAGCAGAATTTTTGTACTGACGAATTCTATACAGAAATTTATTGGACTGCCGTAGCCTATTCGCTGTGGAAGATAGGTCATCTGCCGCAGGATATCAAAGAGAAAGCATTAGACATAATCGCGAAGGGCGCTCATGAGTTTTGGCTAGAAATTGATAGTAAGGCGCTCAAACAACGGCAAAAGGTGTTAGATACATTAGCCGTACAACTACAAAGTGAAAATCCAAAGCCTCTAAAGGTTCGTAAATCTAAAACAAAGCGAGAACCTCATTTTAAGGTGGGCGACGTATTAGCTGTTAAGTTTGAAAACGAGTATGGAGCTATTTTTGTATCTGACGTGGATCAATCACCGCGGAAAATCGAGTACCATTTGGCCTGTACAAGACTTTTACAAGCGCACAAACCTAGTATGGATGATTTTTTAAATAGTCAAATTTCCTGTCGTAAAGATAATACAAATTTCGGTATCGATACCGATTGTTGGTTTAATCATAAAGATCTAGGCCTATTGCTAGACCATTTAGAAATCATTGGGGCTGTTGAACTGTATCCGTGCAAGCTGTGGAAACTAGCACCGGCAGGCACATTGGACGATATCTACACCGAGATTACAGATGAGCCTAGAAGAGGTAGAATTCGCCTGATAGATACTAATGAATTGGTGAAAGATATTGTTCACCAATAATTATTGCGCTAAAAAAGGGAGTAGATGCGATGAATGCAACAATTCAAACATATATAGAAACTGTGAAAGTCAGTGATATACCCTGGCATCGTTTGACCGCAACTTACGGCCGTGCTACAGATTTTCCTGCTCATCTTGAGGTGTTGTGGGATATGAAGGACGTTGATGCCATTGATGCGGCAGGTGAAGAGCTGGCCCAAAACATTGAGCATCAATCGACTTTATGGCATGCTACGCCCTTTGCGTTGATTTTTCTATTACGTATTTTTAAAAAAGCCGTTGAAGAACAAGGCCATAATGAGATCGCAAGATATTTAGTAAAAGAATTAGCTGAATTATTCATCATTATTGCTGAGTGTATTAGAGATGGTCTTATGCTAGAACATGTAGATCAATTATCGAACTTTGAGGATATGCTCAACGAAGAGTATCTTTGGTCTGAAGAATATGATGAAGATGAAGATGTTCTTAGATATGAGGAAGAAGAGGTATTTCCGGATGATCTGTTCTTTAGCTTCTACTACTATTCTTTACAAGTGCTTCTATTATGTAAGCCATTGTTAGACAAAAATAACAAATATGAGGTTACGTTGCTAGAATTGTTGACAGAGATAGAGAACTAACTATCAGTGGAGGCTTCGAATTATTCGGCATTTATGGAGATTATAGATTCCTAAGTAACTATGTAAGTTTTAGATTACTGAGTATCTAGGGAGGTTTTAGAGTATGGGACTCATTGCAAATTATAATTGTATAAGTGATGAAAGCTTAAAAGAACTCAAAGGGTTAGGCTCATCAAAGAAGGATCTTTTTGAAACCGTTGAAGAGTGGAGCGATGAGGACGAGTTATTGCTCGACATCGATAAGATGTGGGATGTCCTTCACTTCGTGCTTACTGGTGTGAGTACTGATCATAGAATAGCTGATAATCCTCTTAGCCAAGCTGTGCTTGGCATAACAGCTGTTGAAGAACTATCGGATTACTTAGCGTATACGGAACACGATAAGTTAGCAGATATCGTGGCGGCTCTAGAGCAGTTTGATATGGAAGAGGCTCTTGAATCTTTTGATATGGCAGCTTGCAAAGAGGCTGAGCTATATCCAGATATTTGGGATTACGATGAGGAAGAGGAGGAAATCAAAGACGAACTTCTTCATGATTTCGAGCAAATGAAACGTTTCTACAAACAAGTACTAGACGCTAATGGGAACGTGCTTGTATCGATTTGCTAAGTTCATAAAAGGAAATTATTATCATGGATAAAGCACGTAAAAAGGAATTGTTAAAAGCATATGCAGATAAGCAGAGACAATCGTTTAAAGATAGTTTACCTATGGATGAAGAGTTGTTTTGGAATCTCTTTGATTATGTAGACGAGAAATTAGAGGAAAATGACGGTTGCGATCATAGTTTGACTTTCACTAGAGAATTCTTGGAAAAACAAAAGGTAGATGTAGAAATCGTATTAGACTGGATCGTCAACGAAGGTGGCGGTTGTGACTGCGAGGTTCTCTACAATGTAGAAGAGAGATTTGAAGAGTAATATCTATGTAATTGGGAAGGTTTTCGTATACAGCTTGTTTTTGACTTAGAGCAAACTGTAAGCAGTCTAATGTAAATTTATTTGTGATTTTGGTAACCAAGTAATCTTTGGTAAAAAATCATAGTATACTAGAAATGTTAAATACTGCCGGCGATATTAGCGATTTTGTCTAAGAAACGCCGGCATTTTTCGTCCGAGCTGTTTTCTGTGCCCGCCAACTGGGTATGTGTAACGGGTTTAATGCCACAGGATTTCAGAACTTGATTTTTCAATACCTTGCCATAGTCCTGAATAAACGGTGTCAAAAAGGCGGGAGTGTTGTGGGTGGTGATGATCCAGGCGGATTTTCCCTGTAAATGACCTATAAGCCCTCTTTTTCCATATGAATAGGCAAAGCCCGCTGTAAATACGCGATCGATAAAGCCTTTGAGCATTGCCGGCATACCGCTCCACCAAATTGGGTAGATAAAGACGATATGGTCTGCCCAAGTAATTAAGTTACGATACTTTTCCATGTCCGGTACAGTGCTTAAATCTCGACGTTTGTGCGTGTCATCAAATCGTAATATAGGATCGAACTGCTCCTCATATAAATCCAAGGTGTTCACATTGTGGTCTTTTGAAAGATTCTGTTGCACTACTTTCAGAATAGCGTCATTAAAACTTTGATGATTAGGATAGGTGTAAATGATTAAAATATTCATGGCTAGTTCCTTTCTTGTTAATCATCGTCAGGTTGAGAGAATCTGTATAGTAAAATGGTAGCTATATTAAGTTAAAGTCTAGTGAAGAGCACCTATTCTAAACGTAAATAACGATAAATGTTGGGAAGAGTGTATTATTAATTCCTTCTGTTTGCGGGTGTTGTTATAAAGGTATATAGTATAGATATGCGGTGTATTTTATCGCATATCTATTTTTCTTTATAAGGAGGACGCTATGCAACACGTTCAAACCCGCAGTACTACGTCTGCGTTAGTACTCACAGCCGTATTGATTGCCCTCGCAACATTGTTTACCATGTACACGAAAATTCCAGTACCTGGCATTCGCGGCTATTTCAATGTAGGAGATGTCGTTATTATGACGTCAGCTCTATTATTAGGTCGAAAATATGGCGCCTATATTGGTGCTATCGGCCCGGCGCTAGCCGATTTATTTCTCGGCTATGTAGTCTTTGTACCCATCACCTTCGTGGTGAAAGGACTTGAAGGCTATCTTGTCGGTACTGTCTATAAAAATAAGACAACTACCTCTGCCTTAGCGGCAACTATCCTAGGTGGTATTATCATCGTAGCAGGCTACTTTATCGCCGAATATTTTGTATTCGACCCAGGCGTAGCCATTGCCAGTATTTTAACTAATACTATTCAAGCTGTTATGAGCGTTATTATTAGCATGATTTTATATGCTATATTACGGAGACGACTTGCGTAATAGTATACTTATTGGTATACGATGTAGAAAAAGATGTTAGTATAGTTAATGATGACACTCAAGAAAGTACAGCGCTAGTAGCGCTGTGCTTTCTTTGTTTTTATTATAATTATCCATGAACTTTTAATTGTCATTATTTTCCTTAAAGTATTGATGCTTAGATAAATGGACATATTTGTTTTGTTAATATAAAACTCAATAATAATTTTATGTTGTGTGTTATGATTGGTGAAATTTTATGGTTAGAGTTTTATATTTATTTTTATTGCTAGTTGTTTTGAGTCCTATTAATGCTTTTGCTGATTATCAGAGGGACACGCTTGATATACAACGCTCTCTTAATGAGCAGATACAGTCTCAGTTAAAGATTCCGGCAAAAGTCCTTAAAACGAAGCTTAATAGAGATTATAGTTTTGCCTTACAGATAAAAACGGATACTCAAGGTCGTATTACTTCTGTTGAGTTAGATCCAAATGAGAGTACCTCTAATGATGAGATATATTTAGAGTTAGTACAGTCCGCAAAGGATACCGTTTGGAATATAGGGTATATTGATGTTAAAGCAGAACTTGTTTTTCATGTTCCCATTAATTTTATAATATCCTCTAATGACGATGTAAATTGACAGTCTTTAGAATTCAGACTATACTATAAGTACAAAAGAGCCAATTAACGTGTTCTAGGCGTTAGGCTCATCAAAGAATTGTGAATTTGATAAACCTAACGTGTCTAAGTATTGCCGTACTTAGTCTTAAACGTTAGGTTTATCTTATTTTATAATCAATATATTGATTATTTCTTAAGAATTAACACTACGAGGGTAGCGAATAAAATCATTAATGATAATGCTTCGTATACAGTCATAATGTCACCTCCCTCAAAAGACGGAGATGAACCCAACTCACGTTAATGGCTCTTTCGTTATTAGTATATAGCAGAAAATATTGATTGAAAAATATGGATTAATTTCGTACAACTTGTACACAAATAAAAGGGAGACTCTATCAAGAGTCTCCCTTTTATTAGTTATAAATAGACTAATATTTATTAATAGATTTTTATTGCATAGAACATAAGTTCGGTTTATAATAAACGTAAGATAGTCGAACGAGGTTGGGACACCCTTTTTCTTTGAAGGGGGTGAAAGCCTATGAATGCTTATGAAGTCATTATGATTGTCCTCGGGATCTTAACTGTCGTTATTTCCTTTGGAGCATTGATAGTGCTGATTTGTCGTAATAACGACAAATAGCCCTTCGTTACCAACTGGTAGCTGAAAACGAAAGGCCATTTCTGCATGTTTTATAATGTTTTGGGATGAGCCTGACGGAACCACTCGTCGACTATCTCTTTATTACATTATAATGAGATTGGCGTATATCGTCAATCTGGAGTCAATGGTCATCATATTAATATAGAGCCCGGTTTCCAAGGTATGGTATAATACTTTCATTATGTAATAAACAAAGGAGATCTAAATGGCAAATTTACCTAACTGCCCTAAGTGTGGCGACGAGTACACATACGAAGATGGTCATATGTTTATCTGCCCTATGTGTGGCAACGAATGGACAGTGGCCGATGTGCAAGCTGCAGCTGAAGCGGGTATTATTCGCGATGCTAACGGCAATGAGCTCGCTGATGGCGATACAGTGGTTGTTGTAAAAGACCTCAAAGTAAAAGGCGCGGGGGTATTGAAACAAGGTACGCGCGTAAAAAATATTCGCCTCATCACCGATGCAAGCGATGGTCACGATATCGATTGTAAAATTGATGGCTTCGGTGCGATGGCATTGAAATCCGAAATGGTTAAGAAAATCTAATCTAAGAAATCCCTACCGATAAAAATTCGGTAGGGATTTTTTCGTGGTATAATCAACTTATAATGCATATAGTATGAGAGTATTTAGATGAGAGGAAACTATGTTTAACCGTGTTATATTATTGGCTTTATTAGTGTCTGCAATGAGTCCTATTAGTTCTATAGCTGCAGAGGTAAAGCCTGCGGACAAGCGTAATTATGAATTGCAACAACAGATTTCTTATAATGTGATCATTCCGCCAGAGGCTTTTGAAACGAGTGCAGATGGAACATTAATCGTTCCTATAGAGGTTAAGACGGATGATAAGGGTAATATTGTAGCTGTTGAAGCAGGTCCTAATAATTGGAAACTAGATCGTGAAGCGTACCCTATCTTTGAGGAGGCTGCTAAAGAAGCGGCTTGGAATACTAAACATGTTGATACTGATGAAGCGCTTGTTGTAACGATTCCCGTTAGTATTGTCATGCTACCTGATACTAATTCTAAGAAACGATAAAGGAGGGCTTATGGAAACTACGAAAGATTTAGAGAAATATACTTATGATCTTCTCGCTGAGCGTGGTGTCACATTAGATGACATTGCAGAGCTTGTTTTTTACGTACAAAAACCGTATATGCCAAATTTAAAACTGGAAGAGTGTCGCACAAGTGTGGCTTCTGTACTATCTAAACGGGAGGTGCATAATGCGATTATTACGGGTATAGAGCTTGATAAGTTAACGGAGCAGAATAAACTATCTCAGCCATTGCAACGCATAGTGGCTAATGATGAAAGCCTATATGGGATTGATGAAATTTTAGCCTTTTCCATCGTTAATTTATATGGGTCCATTGGATTTACAAATTATGGATATTTAGACAAGGTAAAGCCGGGCATTATCAAAAAACTAGATAGTGAAGAGGGCGGGCATTGTAATACATTCCTCGATGATTTAGTAGGTGCTGTAGCGGCAGCAGCGGCAGGAAAACTGGCACATAATGAACCAAATCGCGTGCAACATGCTATAGCAGAAGAATAGAAGTCCGTCATATATCTACTTATCGATAAAGTATGAGGTGGGCTTCGATGACTCATTGATAGCACTTTCACAACAACTTGATGACACTTTGACAACAACTTGATAACAATGTATAGAGTTGGTATATACTATTGATGTTATAAAGAATAAAGAGTATAAATAATATTGATTGGAAATAAGTACTTTGTTTTGTAGCTATATACAGGAGGAGCTATGCAAAAGGTTCTAGTAGTAATCGATATGCAAAATGATTTTGTAGATGGTGCCCTTGGTTCATCGCAAGCACAGTTAATCGTAGATAATGTGCGTAAGAAAATTGAAAGCTTTGATGGCCCTATTATCTTTACGCGTGACACGCATGATAGAGATTACTTGGAACACCAAGAAGGAAAGCTTTTACCAGTGCCACATTGTGTTAAAAATACCGAGGGCTGGCATATTGTGGATGGTTTGATTGAGGCTGCAGAAGGTCGATCGATTATGAGTCCTGTGTCCTTTGTAGATAAACCAAACTTTGCCTCTTTTGAGCTGCTCACTCGGTTAGAGGGCATGGATAAGGTAAACCCTATTGAGTCTATTACGCTCATCGGCTTATGTACAGATATTTGCGTTGTGTCCAATGCGATTATGCTGAAAGCAGGCTTGCCAGAGATTCCTATTCACATCGATTCGAGTTGTTGTGCTGGTGTAACAGAGGAGTCCCATCAAGCGGCATTAACAACTATGAAAATGTGTCAGTGCATTGTCGAATAATTTGTATATATTGGTATATGTTTTTATGTAGAACTATGTGTTATTGCTGAGTAAAAGTCACATAACAATCAACTAATGAAAGGCTGTGGGAGCTCCCATGGCCTTTTTATGTTAGTCTCTTATATTGACGTTTTTCTATATAACATGTACAATTAGATAAAGAATGATAATTCATATCAATTTATTGGCTGAAATATTATTATTTTAACTTCTGGTTACGTTAGGATAATACGTCTCTTCTTGAAGTATATATGCTATGCTAGTAAATTGATTTTATACTACCGATGCAGGTGCATCGAATCGCTTTCACAAGAACGATGATATGAAATAGTTAGCATTGTTCTATGCCCTAAATTTAAGGAGGACTACTATGAAACCTTTCGAACTCGCACCCTTACCGTATGCTTATGATTACCTAGAGCCTGTTATCGACGTTGAAACAATGAAATTGCATCATGACAAGCATCACCAAGCGTATGTTAATAATTTGAATGCGGCCATCGCGAAATATCCGGATCTTGCGTATGGTTGTGTAGACTGCATTCTTGGCGATATTGCTAATGTGCCCGAAGATATCCGTCAAGCTGTTATCAATAATGGTGGTGGTCATAAGAACCACACCATGTTCTGGGAAATCATGACAAAACCAGATACTTCTAAATTGCAAGGCCCTTTGAAAGAGGCTATTGACGCTGAACTTGGCGGCTACGATGCGTTTGTTGAAAGCTTCTCTACTGCGGCAGCCACACGCTTTGGCTCTGGTTGGGCTTGGCTTGTAGTTAACAAAGATGGCAAGCTAGAAGTGACATCCTCTGCGAACCAAGATAATCCTCTATTAGAAGGTAAAAAAGCAATTTTGTGCTTGGACGTTTGGGAACATGCATACTACTTGCACTACCAAAACCGTCGCCCAGACTATATCAAGGAATTCTTCCGCGTTATTAACTGGGACAAAGTTTCTGAAAACTACGAAAAAGCATTGAAACCACATCATGATTAAGTGGTACACTTGTTAGAAACAGAAACAGAAACAGAAACAGAAACAGAAACGAGAATAATAATATAATGTAACGTAAATACCGGATAGTTGGTCTACATGATCGATTATCCGGTGTTTTATTACTGTTATTTCATCTTATAAATAACTTTCAAAAGTATAGCCACGGATACAGATTTTCTAATCGATATCGTTTATCATAGAACCATAGGTCATTACATATAGACCTTTTATCGTAAATAAATAGCCTCATATGTGTAATATACGCATATAGAGGAATGATACTATTTTATAAGTATAGTATAGAAATTTTTGACACGAGGGGAGCAAAATGGAAAAGAAATTAGATTTATCCAAATCAGTATATGATTTGGTAAAAGAATATCCTGAAGTAACAGATATTATGAAGGAATTAGGGTTCAGCGAAATCACAAATAAGGTGATGTTGAATTCTGTTGGCAAAATCATGACTATCCCAAAAGGGGCTAAGATGAAAGGCGTATCCATGATTGATATCGTGGGTGCTTTTATGAAAGCAGGTTTTACCTTAGAAGGTGACATGCCAAACTTATCGGGTGATGATGCGGAATCTGCGGTGCATCCTGGTGTGATACCTACTGAAGCGACTACAAAGCCTAATGTTACGGACGCATCTGCTAACGTAGCATCTAGCACAGTTGCAGCAGACGCAGCAGACGCAGTAGAAACAAATGCAGCAGCATCTACTACAGCGAAAGCTAACACGGAAGAAAATTCCGAAGCTAAGGCTGAAGATGCTGTTCAAGATAGCGAACGTGTAGAGCAACTTAAAGGATTCCTGAAACGGTTAGGTACGGGCGAAGAGCTTGGTGCCGTTCGTGAAGATTTTGCTAGTCAATTTGCCCATGTTGAGGCTAGTGAAATTATGAAAGCTGAACAAGGTCTCATGCGTGAAGGTACACCGTTAGCTGAGGTGCAACAATTATGTGACCTTCACTCTGCCTTGTTCCACGGTTCTACCATTCATGAACAAATGGAGTCAGAACATGCTAAGGTTGAGGCTGTGTTAGAGGCTCAAGAGAAGAGTAAAAGTGTGGTGTCCTTAATTGAAACTGTAGGACATCCACTCCATCAATTAACAGAGGAAAACAAGGCTCTTGATGCGTTAATTGAATCCATTCGACCTAAGGTGGCAGATAAAACGGCAACCGTTGATGATGTAAATGCAGTGCGTCAAGTATCTGTTCACTATGCTAAGAAGGGTGACCTTTTGTATCCGCATTTGAAAGTAGCCTATGATATTTCTGGTCCATCTATGGTTATGTGGACTGTTGATGGCGATATTCGAGACCAACTAGGTGATTTAGCTAAGTCTAGCCAAAGCGTAGATGATTGGTATAGACGTTTTGATGAGCTTCTTACACGTGCACAAGAAATGATCTATAAAGAACAAAATATTTTGTTCCCAATCTGTGCAGAAAACTTCAGCACTGAAGAGTGGTACCAAATCTACAAAGATACAGCACAGTATGAAGAAATCTTTGGGGTAAAACGCACTGCTTGGACAGAGGCTGAAACCGCATTAGCAACACAAACAACAAAAGCAAGTGGCGATGATAATACCATTGCTCTAATCGGTGGTAGCTTGACTGTGGATCAATTAAATGCCATGCTTAATACAATGCCAATGGAAGTAACCTTCGTTGATCACGAAGACATTAACCGTTACTTCAACGATGGTGAAAAGGTCTTTAAACGCCCTACTACAGCTATCGGTCGCGATGTGTATTCCTGTCATCCACCAAAGGTAGAACCAATCGTACGTGGTATTATTGATTCCTTCCGTAAAGGTGATCGCGATAATGTAGCAGTATGGCTTGAAAAACAAGGCCGTCCGTTCTATGTCAATTACATGGCTGTTCGTGACCAAAACAATAACTATATTGGCACATTGGAACTCGTACAAGACATGCAATTTGCAAAAGATCATTTCGCTAGAACTAAATAAGACCCTATATATGTGGTAACCTGAATAGGTAACATATATGAGACATATATATAAAAGAGGCTGCTCTACACGATTTGATGGTAGAGCAGCCTTTTTGCATACCTTATAGTTTACCGCACATACATCCCTGTATGTACTAAGGTTGTGTAGGGGATAGTATGATTAAATACAATTATTATGCTTAATATGGCTGATATATTAAATATTTCTAATAATGCTGTGGGTAGCGCTTTTTATATTTTCTAGGCTTGTAGCTAAGTTAAGACGTACAAAGGTTGCGTAGCTTTCACCTCCGAACCATTCGCCAAAGCTTGGTGCGAGGCGGCATTTGTTTTCGAATAGGTCGTGCATATCTTCGGGCTTTACATAGGCACTAAAGTCAATCCACGCTAAATAGGTGCCATCCATAGGGCTGATGCGGATTTTTGGTAATGCCGTACAAAGCTCTCGGCATAGATATTCATAGTTTTTACGAACCATGGCCAGTACATCTGTTAACCATGCTTCGGCCTCTGGGTGAGTGTAGGCTGCTGTGATGGCAGTTTCGGCAATAACGTCTGAGTCCGTATGGTATACATGAGCTTTATAGGCGTTGAATTGGCTTCGTAGCTTTTCGTTAGGAATGATAACCTCTGCGTGGTGCAAGCTAGCCATATTGAATGACTTGGACAAGGAGGACATGGCAATCATGTTATCTGCATAGGCTCCGTTCTTTACGGTTAAGGCTGATGTAAAGGCTGTTGGTCCTGTGATGAGATCTTGATGGATTTCATCACTTATGATGAGCACATTATGCTGTTGGCAGATACTAAATAATCGGTCCATCTCCTCTTCCGTCCACACATGCCCCACAGGATTGTGTGGGTTGCAGTGAATGAACAGCTTCACATCATGTTCGGTGATAGCCTTTTCAAATGCATCGTAATCCACGGTGTAGCGATTATCTTTGTTACGCATCATGGGAACAGCGATGATTTGACGTTGTGCATCGCTGGCGCTCGTATCAAAGGCGCCGTATACAGGACTTAGAACGGCGATGGAATCGTTTGGTTTTGTGAAAGCCCCAATACACCACATAATACCAGTAATTACATTGGGGGCGCTTGTAAGCCATTCTTCTTGAAGCTTACAATGGTGACGGCGTTTATACCAGCTTATAACAGCCTCTATATAATTTGGATTTGTCATAGTATAACCTAACGGATTGGCTTTCACATAGTTACAGATGGCATTTTGGATGCACTGAGGTGGCATAAAGTCCATATCTGCCACCCATAATGGTAATAGGTCGGTACGAGTGAATTTTAAATGCTCACCGTCCCATTTGCGGGAATGAGAACCGTGGCGGTCTATATAGTATTTGCTAGTGAATTCTGCTGTGTTCATAAGAAACCTCATATAAGGATATACCTTGGCTTTTATATCTTTAATTCTTATATGTATGTATATATTCAATTACGAAATAGATATTTCTATTCCGTAAGGTGTATCTCTAATTCTTATTACTGTATCTATTATCAGTATACATGCATCCTATTATATGTAAATGGACTTGTATAAAATCTATGCAATCCTTGCATGAATAGGGGCTATATTCGTATACAAAAGGTGTTATATTTGCTTGACTGTTAGGACTTTCACAATTTAGAATATACTATAGAATAGTGTGAGTCTGACCAGTGACCACACGTCTATCGAATGGTTACAAAAGATAAATGTTAGCAGCATGTGGCGGCGTCCCTATGTGAGAGGGCTCATCGGAATGCTTAGGTGCATGCAACGCTGTAAGTATAGTATACTGGATCCTTGTTAGGAGGCATGTGCCATGAGTAACGAATTAAAACCACTACATTTTGATGCGGATTATACGATGGAGGAAGCGCTCGCGGAGGCGAAACGTTGTCTAAATTGTCCAAAACCTTTATGCCGAATGGGCTGTCCTATTGAAAACGAAATACCTCGTTTCATCCAAGCTATCGCACGTGGTAATTTTGGTGAAGCTAATGATATCTTAGCGGAACGAACAAATTTACCGTCTATCTGCGGTCGTGTGTGCCCACGAGAAAATCAATGCGAAGGCAACTGTATCATGAATAAGGCGAAAAAACCGCCTATTAACATCGGTAAATTAGAACGCTTTGCTGCTGACTTTGAAAGTATCAATGAACTTCGCAAACCTAAGAAGATTAAACAAGATCTTGGTAAGGTAGCGGTAGTAGGGTCTGGCCCTGCAGGTTTGTCCGTAGCAGGTGATGTGGCTAAACTCGGTTATGAAGTAACTGTCTTTGAAGGTCAATCTGAACCAGGGGGCGTACTCTTATTTGGTATTCCGGAATTCCGCTTGTCTAAAGCTGTTGTACGTCGGGAAATCGCTCGTCTTGAAGGGTTAGGCGTTAAGTTCGTATGCAATACATTTATCGGCCAAGATAAAACTTTGGACGATCTCTTTGCTGAAGGGTATGATTCTATCTTCATCGGTACTGGTACGCATATTCCTCAAGACGTGCGCATGGAAAACGATGAAGTACCTGGTGTATTCCAAGCAATGTACTTGTTGACGAATGTACAATTGGTAGAAAATGGGGAACTTGATGAAAATCAAATTCCTGTAAAAAAAGGTGACCGTGTTATCATCATCGGCGGTGGTAACGTAGCGATGGATGCGGCTCGTACATGCGTACGTTTAGGCTGCGAAGCGGTAACAGTAGCATATCGTCGTAGCCAAGAACAAATGCCAGCCTTGTTGTCTGAATACGAAGAAGCCCGTGCTGAAGGCGTTCAATTCCAATGGTTCGCTTCTCCGGTAGGCGTAGAAGGTACAGATAAGGTTGAAGGCTTCAAATATGAAGTGATGGCGCTTAACGAAGATGGTGCAGGTATCCACGGCACTGGTAACTTCCAAGTCATGCCTGTTGATAAAATCATTATCGCTGCAGGTCATAAACCAAATGCTCGTCTTGTAGGTGAAGGTAATAACTTAAAAGTAGATGAAAAAGGTTATATTATTACATCTGAAGATCCATATGGTATGACTAGTCGTGAAGGCGTATTTGCAGGTGGTGACGTTGTTCATAAACCGGCTACCGTAGTATTGGCTATGCGTGAAGCTAAAAAAGCTGTTGATGGCATGGTTAAATACATGGAAATCAAAAAAGCACAAGAAAGTGTAAATCAATAATTTTATATAAATACATAGAAAGGACTATACAGTTCAGCTGTATAGTCCTTTTGTATTGTTAATAAACTTATTATTCCTAAATGTACTTTAACAATATTGCGTATTTACTATATATCGCATTTACTATATATCGTATAGTCTTCTTGTATTATGAATAGAACTAGGTGATTTTATAAATCAAGTGTATGCATAATGTATAAATGCTGTATAAAAATTGCAATATATAGATAATACCTGTATTTTTGATTTGCTATCTGTATTTTTAATGATAATAACTTTTATATATACTAAAATTCCACGAAATGATGAAATCCTACGCAATGAAATCTGCATAGTACAAAAGCCTTAACTAAAATGATTTACACATTAGTTTTTGTTAAGGCTTTTGTGTTATCGTTTTTCAACCACTACTAGGAAATGATTGAGCCCAGATTTATAGTAAAGGCATAAATATGTGTTGAGGGAGAAAGTAGATAGAGGTTGGCATGAATCCTATCGTATGTTGTCAAGATCTACAAGTTCGACAAGAAGTTCACAAGCTTGGTGTATTGATTTTACTTTGGCGCAGACAATTGGGAATGACTCAATATCAATTGGCAGATAAATCTGGTTTAGCCCAATCTTATATTAGTGATCTTGAAAGTGGTGCCGTAGATCCTCGGTGGTCCACAATTTATAGAGTCGTATATGGACTTGGAGAAATGAATATACAAGATTTTTTGAATGGGCCGCAAACAATTAGAAGCCTAAAGATTCATTAATGATGATGACTTCCATAGTTTGCATATTGCGCATCTTTTTATAGTAAATGGTTAATGCATTACATATGCGGTCGGAAGAACCACAGTCATAGCATTTCTCTTCTAATGTGGCACATGGATTGAGAGAGCTCTTTTTGTTCTTTTTGCTGTTGAGCGGAGCGGCTACATTGCGTACACGATAGATGGCGGAAGCTAAATCCGGCGTAATTTTGTTGATGCCTAGCACAAAAAATACTTCTTGAGAGCCAAAGAGTGAGGCGGCAACACGATTACCCGTACCATCAATATTGACCATTTCCCCCGTTTGAGCAAGAGCATTGACAGAGGTGAGAAATACATCACGCCCCATGGTGCGCAATGCGGTGTCGCGGAAGCTTTCACCAGGAAGGGGACGTTGAATATCCGTTACATCTTTGTTGACTTCGGATAGGGCTTCATAAGCATTGAGTTTTAGTAACGTGCGAGAGTCCCCGATGGCTACATGTTTGTTTTGAATACGACCTTTTAAATAGGAAATAGCCTCAGTACCTGTTTCGAAATAATGGACTACAAAATTATTGCGTTCCAAGGCTTTAATTGTTTTCTCTATGTCTATAGGTGTGTCATTGTATTTTGGATGTATAACAGCATTGATCGTTGTCTCTGTGTTTGCCATAAAACCTCCTAAATGGGTGTATAAGGACTATAAATTGGCATTTGGCTATCCGTATTTTGTTTCTATTATTGTAGCGTATTATGTGTAAAGAGTTCAATTATTGGTATGTAGTTCATAGATAAACATTAATTAAAGTGCTGTATGTTAAAATTTAAAGTAAAACTTTAGGAATCTAATCCAATTTTATACTTAAAATAATAAAAATTTGGAATGAAATCCAGCTTTATGATAAAATTAATATAAAGTTGGAATGGAATCCAAATTTATTAGGTAAGTGATATGATATCTGATAGTACTAATACATGGGTTCCATCTATGAGAAGGTACATAGATGAGGAGGCCCTTATGAAGTTAATTCAGCGCCAAGGATATCTAGATTTTTTACGGCGTAATCGAGAGCGGCCTATTATTAAGGTCGTTTCAGGCATACGCCGTTGTGGTAAATCTACATTGTTTAGGCTGTTTAAAGATGAGTTATTGGCAGATAATGTGAAGCCTGAACAGATTATTTCCATTAATTTTGAAGAATTGGAATACGAGCATTTGCGAGATTACCATGCGTTGTATCAATATATTTTAGAACGTATGCAGCCTAATGAAACGAATTACATTTTTCTTGATGAAATTCAGCATGTAGATCAATTTCATCGTGTCGTAGATAGCTTGTTTGTAAAAGAGAACACAGATTTATATATTACGGGCTCCAATGCATACTTTATGTCTTCTGATATCGCCACATTATTGACTGGACGATATGTGGAAATTCAGATGTTGCCATTGTCCTTCAGTGAGTTTTACCATAGCAAGTATGAGGGTAATCAGTATTCTTTGATTCCTGCCTATGAGGCCTATCTTCGTGAAAGTTCCTTCCCTTATACTCAGCAATTAGGGGGCGAAGACTTTGATATTCAAGAATATTTACGTGGATTATATAATTCTTTGTTATTGCATGATGTTGTGGCTCGATTGAAAATTAATGATGTCACAATTTTACAAGATATAGTGCGGTATATTATGGCGAATGTTGGCAGTTTACTTTCACCAAATAAAATAGCCAACTCTCTCGTTAGTGCAGGTCGAAAAATCGATAATAAAACTGTAGAACGGTATTTACAAGGATTACAGGATAGCTTGTTGTTATATAAGGTAAATCGCTATGACGTACGAGGTAAAGAATTACTACGTATCAATGCAAAGTATTATAGTGTTGATGTAACATTACGAAATTTGCTAGTGGGGAATGCGAGTCGTGATACAGGTCATATACTAGAAAATATCGTTTTTCTAGAGCTCATTAGACGAGGATACACCGTATATGTAGGGCAACTGGCTAAGGGTGAAATAGATTTTGTAGCACAAAAAGGGGGGATTACCGAATATTATCAAGTTAGTGAGACCGTACTTGACTCTAATACTTTGAGCCGAGAACTAGCACCGCTTGAGGCGGTACAAGACCAATACTCTAAGTTTTTGCTCACCTTAGATGAACTAAATAAAAATGCCAACTACGACGGAATTCAACAACGAAATGTTTTAGAATGGTTGTTAGAGAGTCGTTAACTTGCTATAATAATAGTATTGATATGGCGTAAAGCCAATGTTAAGGAGGCAAAAATCGTGGATTTAATTCAAAAATTAAAAGACCAAGTAAAACCATTAGGTAAAAAAATCGTGTTGCCAGAATACAAAGATGAACGCGTATTGAAAGCAACTGAAATTATTTTGAAAGAAGGTTTCGTAACACCTGTACTCGTTGGTAATCCTGCTGAAATCGCTGAGGCTGCTAAAGCTGTTGGTGTATCCATCGAAGGTGCTGAAATTATCGATCCAGCCAACTATGATCGTTACCAAGAAATGGTTGATACATTCGTAGAATTGCGCGCTAAAAAAGGCATGACTCCTGAAAAAGCTGACGCAACTATGAAAGGCGATTGCTTGTTCTTCGGCGCTATGCTTGTTCGCCTTGGCGCAGTAGATGGCATGGTTGCTGGTTCCGCTTGCCCAACAGCAAACGTATTGCGCGCTGCATTGCAAGTTGTAGGTACTAAACCAGGTCTTAAAACTGTATCTTCTTCCATGTTCATGTTCACAAGCAAAAAAGAATATGGCGACGACGGTATGCTAGTATTCTCTGACTGCGGCGTATTGCCTAATCCAACTAGCGAACAATTGGCTGATATTGCAGAATCCACTGTAGAAAAAGCTCGCAAAGTTGTTGGCATGGCTGACCCTCGCGTATCCATGTTGTCCTTCTCCACAAAAGGTTCCGCTTCCACTCCAGAAGTAGATAAAGTGGTTGAAGCTGTTAACATCTTGAAAGAACGCAACGTTGATTTCAAATTTGACGGCGAATTACAATTGGACGCTTCCATCGTTCCTTCCGTAGCAGAAAAGAAAGCTCCTGGCTCCAACGTAGCTGGTAAAGCTAACATCTTGATCTTCCCTGATCTTCAAGCTGCTAACATTGGTTACAAATTGGTACAACGCTTCTCCGGCGCTGATGCTCTTGGCCCATTGATTCAAGGCTTGGCTAAACCAGTTCATGACCTTTCCCGTGGCTGCTCTGCTCAAGACGTTGTAGACGTTGCTGCTATCGCTGCTGTTGAAAGTATCTAATAGCTGCCTACATAATTATATATACACATATGTCATGTATGTTTTGATATGCTGAAAGCTGGCTCTATAGGGCCAGCTTTTTGTATGTTCAACATATATCCATATATTTTATATTCATCACGCCATGTTATTTCCTACAGCGTTACCATTGTTGTCATGTTACTTTCAAATTCGTAGCCACTGCGACAGACAGAATCCATGGTTGGTCGTATAGTATAACTATAAGAAAATAGATCGGCGTAAACGATTGGAGGTGTATCTTATGAGTTTTGGGACTATTAATAAATCCATGACCGTAGCTGATGCGGTTAAAGTAAATCCAGAGTTAGTGGATGTATTAGCAAAAGATGGAATTGATTTTTGCTGTGGTGGCGGACATCCTTTAGCGGAGGCTATTGCAGAAAAAGGTAAAGATGTGGATGCATACATTGCTATGCTAAATGATGTACAAGTTGCTCAGAAATCTTCTCGTGCAGAGGTGCTTAGCTATTCTAAAGACCAATTGATTGATTATATCGTTCATAATTACCATCGAGAACAATTAAATATGATTGATGAAATTGACCAAGGGTTGGCAAAACTGCTAAATGTACATTATGACCATCATGGTGAGGAATTGACAAAGATTTATCAAACCTTTTTGCAACTCAAATCCGCTCTTGTACCTCATTTCCGGCATGAAGAACATGTAGACTTCCCTGAGTTTAAAGCGGGGAAACCCGTAGACTTTGAAGAACTTCGTGCTGAACACGAAGCTGCAGGTGTACTTTTGGAATCCTTAAGTGCATTGACCAATCAGTACACGGCACCAGCAGATGGCTGTGCTACTTATGTGTATGTATTTAAAACCATGAAAGCCTTAGAAGAAGGCCTTCATGAACATATTTTCTTAGAAAATTCTATTTTGTTTGACATGAAATAGATTATAATATCATCTGTATAACGACAAGGAGCTATTGCAAAATGGCTCCTTGTATGTAGTAAAGACACCAATCGAATGGTTGGTGTCTTTTGTTATCTTAAAAATTATGAGTTTGTAACTATATATGGTGAAAATATCTCATTTGCGTAAATACATATAGAAGGTGTATGATTAAATTAACTATATTTGATTAATATATTTAATCAATATATTGAGTAAATGCACTTGATATATACAGGTGTAGGTATGTTTGAAGTCGTGAAAAGGAGAGGGCTATGATTTCTGTATTCGACACAAATCCTGTTGTTTTTGAAAGTACGGATCGTATATTGACGGTTAGTTACAATGGTGTACTCTGCAAAGATGCAAATGGTCAGGTGATAACTGACATTGATTTTGATGATGTAAATGAGCTTCATCTTACAAGATATTTAAATTCAAATAGTAACTATTCGATTATATTTAGAGACCATAATTGGAAAAATATAGAAGGTCAAGATTTAGATACGGACCGTACAGAATCTAATGCTGGTCATAATATTCGTGAAACTAAAGCAATCATTGCTGCTTTTGCTCGCCATAAATTGACAGCGGACTTCCCTGCAAATTTAGACACTCTTCAATTGCCACTAGATTACTCTTACATGGGTAAACGAGAAATTACCATTAAAAACGGTGTTATCTCGAATGGTAAGGTAGATATTCCTATTAATGAAATTCGTCGCGTAGTATGTGCATCTAATGGTACAATTAGTAAACTATTAGTGTATAAAGAAGAAAAACCTAGTTCTTTCTTTAAAAAGATTTTCGACAAATGTGATATGAAAATTACGTTGAATGCCATTACGTTGCCTTTGTTGGAAGCTATCGTAACGCGCAATACAGGTCATGGTATCGATTTCACTCGTGGTAATGGCTTTGATCAAAAAGATTCCAATTATATTATCATTCGCTATCTTGATTCTGGATTCTTCCTTGAAAAAGATGGTACAGCAACAACAGAATGGCAAAAAACTGCGGCGGAAACAACGGCAAAATTTAATTATGATGTGAAAACATTATTAGTGTAATAAAGATTTTTAATTTAAATTAGGAGATTCCATGTCTGTATATCAATTTTCCCTGCCTACTAAGTCTGGTGAATTACAATCCTTACAAACTTATGAAGGTAAGGTTCTTATCATTGTTAACACGGCGAGCAAATGTGGATTTACTCACCAATATGAGGGCCTAGAGGCTCTTTATAAGCAATATAAAGAGCAAGGATTAGAAATTATTGCTGTTCCTTCCAATCAATTTGGAGAGGAAGAACCTGGTTCTAATAACGAAATCCAATCTTTCTGCAAATTGAATTACGGTGTTACTTTTACCGTTATGGGGAAAGCAGATGTACGCGATGAAAGTGCATTAGACCTTTTCAAATACATGATACGAGAACAACCATTCCAAGGCTTCCCACCTAGTGATAAAACTGAAATGCTTACAGATTATCTCAATGGTATCGATCCTAATTATTTAAAGGACGATGAGGTAAAGTGGAACTTCACTAAGTTTGTTATAGATCGTAAAGGTAATGTGGTAGGGCGCTTCGAGCCTGTTGTAAAACCGATGGAAATGGAAGCTTTCATTAAAAAACTCATTTAGTAGAGTCATTAGTATGGTAAAGAAAAGAACCGCTAGTTTTTGTAACTAGCGGTTCTTTTGCGTAAATAAATAAATATATATATATATATATTTATTTATTTTTGTTTATACATAGTAATATAAGGTTTTATGTGAATAGGAAATAAAAATTTCCTAGGAGATTTTTTGTATCATTATGGGCTTAAAGTATGTTTTGAGGCTCATCTTTAAAGATAAATCCCGTCATCGATAGGGAACCCGAATTATAGGTTTGATTAAATACAGTCGGTTTTGTTCCTTCGCTAGCGGCCATAATATAGATTAATGGTAAGTAGTGATCTGGGGTAGGCGCTGCGTAGCTTGCATGAGGATGTGATGTGTAATTAACAACTGTATCTATATCATTTTCTAAGATTGCCTTAGAAATATATTGGTCAAACTCAATTGTGGCGGAGGTGCCAGATGGATTATCCCATTCTATGCGTCTTAGATTATGAACGATATTACCACTGCCCATGATAAGATAGCCTTCATCGCATAATGACTGAAGCTTTGTTCCTAGTTGATAGGCTTCTTTTGGGCTTAGGTATTTATTGATAGATAGTTGGACAACGGGAATCGATGCATCAGGAAACATGTGAACTAATACGGTCCACATGCCATGATCGATGCCCCAAGTGTTATTTATAGAAATGGAGTTACCCAGTAATTTTTGTACTTCTTTCGTTAAATTGCTGTCACCCTTAGCAGGATACACAACTTCGTAGAGTTCTTGAGGGAATCCATACATATCGTAAATTTGTTTTGGATTCTCTGCACTTTGAATGTAGGTGCCATCTGCATACCAATGGGCGGAGATGGCAAGTATAGCTTTTGGTTTGCCATAGTTGTTAATTATATTTTGTCCTATACTTTTGAAAGTATTTGTTGTTTCTGTATGTTCTAAAGCCATCATAGGGCTGCCGTGACCGACGAATAGTGTAGGCATGCGTTTCATAATATCACCTAATCCTTCAATTGATAATGTGTAATCTGTTTAATGCTGTAAAATTGATACAATTGTTTAGCTATAAATGTTGATGACTAAATCTAATAGTTATTGATTCACCAACCGATAATTGTATTTAGTTAGTGAGTTTATTATATATTGGTGCAAATATTTTGAATAGTAGAATTATTTGAGATAGGTACTATCAAATATGATAGAATTGTGATATTTACTGATTAAAAATTTTTCAAAAATTCTTGTACCCTAAAAAATGATACTATAAAATACTTGCAATTCTAAAAAATTGTGATATGATTTGAACTACATTAAGTGGAAATATTTCTAATACCGAAATAGAAATTGTAGTGTAGCTATAAAGAGTAGCTTAGTTATAGATGTTAATTTTGTTATAACAAGCTACTTAAGCTAGATATATAAGGAGAATGACAATGGCAGAGCAACTTGTAAATGTTCATGATTTAGTGGGGCGGTGTCCTTTTGCAACGAGCCAAAAGTTATTGGCTGGCAAATGGTCTTTGTTGATTATGCATGAATTATCTGAAGGTCCTGTGCGCTTCCGTGAATTAGAACGGAGATTACATCCAATCACACAAGCAACACTTACAAGAGCGTTGCGCCAAATGGAAGATGATGGCCTTGTACATCGTGAAGTATATGGAACCATTCCACCAAAGGTTGAATATAGCCTTACCGAAGTGGGAGCTGGTTTTAAAACTGTATTAGCTTCCCTTGAAAACTGGGGTAACCAATATATCGACTATATGAAAGCCGCTGGCCGCATCTAAGAAATGCCAGCGGCATTTCTGCCCTTATTATGATACATATGGGGCACTATATATTTGATAAGTCTTAAAAAAAGTCCTTTATATGTGTCATGAATAGCCATTTGTTTATGCCATGCATTTAGAAAAATATGGTATAATAAAAAATACGAATGATATAAATTCTCAATAAATCAGAGGTATTGATAATAATGTTACATGTTACTTTTTTAGCGCATAGCGGATTCCTTGTAGAGGATGGTAAGCGTTGCTATGTATTTGATTATTATAAGGATCCTAATAATATTGTTTGGCAGTTGGCTAAACGAGGTCGTGAACTTTGGTTCTTCGTAAGTCACACTCATGGAGATCACTTTAACCCATCCATTACGGAATTTGATGGTCCTCAAACGCGCTATATTTGCCATCAAGATGTGCCGTTAGAGGGCAAAGTAAAAAAATGTATTACCATGCGCCCTGGTCAAGATGCACTATTAGATGATGTAGGCATCCATATGTATGGCAGCACCGATGAAGGTGGTTCTTTTTACATAAAGACAAATACGGTGAATATCGACTCTGACTCTATTTTCCATGCAGGCGACCTTAATTGGTGGCATTGGCTTGGTGATACGCCAGAAAATAATGCCGATGCAAAGCGCATGGCTTGGCGTGAGTTCAAGGAATTAGATGGTTTGTCCGTAGATGTAGCGATGTTCCCTGTCGACAATCGTTTGGAAGACGCTATGGAGTGGGGTAGTATTGAATTTTTGCGCCGTGTACAGGTGAATAAAGCCTTTATTCCAATGCATTTGAATGGTCCATTATGGACACCGTCTGTGTACTTTAAAGCTCTCTTTGGGGAGGTGCCGATTTGGGAACCTCAAAAAGATGGCGATGAGGCTACATTTTAGATTGTAGATATAAGTGTGAAAGTCCGTAGACCTCGAGGTCACTACGTTATATAGGAACAGTCTATATGCGTAATTGAGTAAGTTAGGATCAAGTGATGATGAAAACTAAACCAGTGGCAACCACCCTGTTGGTTGTCATGGCTATTATATTTTTAATTTCATATCCGCAGCGACATGATACATTTTGGGCCTTTATCATGCATATCTCTGGGGCAGCTATGATAGGTGGCCTCGCGGACTGGTATGCAGTAACGGCTCTCTTTACGAAGCCTTTAGGCATTCCTTTCAAAACGGCAATCTTGCCGCGCAGTAAGGAACGATTAATTCAGATAGGCCGCACTATGCTCAGCGAAGAGCTATTGCGCGTGCCACAGATGTATTATGCTATCAAAAAAGAACGCGTTATGGTCCGTATCGTTGAATACGGCATGAGCGATGTGGGACAAGTTCAAATTAGAAATCTCTTGTACGGTGTGGGCAATCAAGTTTTATCTCATATGGATATTGAACCGATGCGCCAAGAGATTAATAAGGCCATTTATAAGGGGGTTACAAACTGGAAAGCAACACCCCTTGTTATTCTCTTTGGCCGTTGTATGTTAGAACGTCACACAGCAAGCGTGTTTTGGCTTTATTTTAACCGTACATGTCAGCGTGTTATCGCATCAAATCAGGTATATCCGTATTTGTATCGCGTCATGCTAGACATTATGAAAACTTATACAAAGGATTCTTTCTTTCGTGAATTGGCCATCGCCTTTGGCGGAGATGGACTTTCACCAGAACGATTGGTAGAAACGGTACAGAAAAAGGCCGTTCAATTCTTGAAGGAAAATGAATCTATTGACTCTGCATTGGGACGCTATGTATGGGGCCAAGCCATTCGCTTTTTCAATAATTTGGAAACTAATACAGAGTGGCAAGCTTTCATCGAAGAACATAAAAATCAGTGGATTAGAATGGTTCTTGAAGAATGGGAAGGCAAACTTATCGATGGGGATACATTGGATTGGAAACGCCTCATGGACATCGTTATGGAGCGCTTTAATGTGCTCGGTACCGAAATTTTGTTGAATCCAGACAAGCAGGCGCCTTTTGAGCGGTTCTTCTTGTTGCGTAGTATTCCGTGGTTGCAGAAATTGAACCCCCTCATCGACAGTGTGGTAGGTCAAGAATTATCCCGCTATTCGCCTGATGAAATCACTCAAATTGTTCGCGGCAAAATGTACTATGACCTTCAAATGGTGCGTATTAATGGTTCCCTTATAGGGGCTGTCCTTGGCGGCATCTTATACGGTTTGACCATCATTGTAGAGGGGGTGCTCAAATGATTAGTTATTTGAAATCCCTTACCTTGAAACAGCGTGCTAATGGCATTTTAGGCTTGACTGCCGTATTGTATTGTTTTGCTTTTGTAGGACAATTTTTCTTTGGCTATGAAAGTTGGTATCAACCGTTGTACTGGGCTGTTCAATCTGCCCTCATCGGTAGTGTGGCTGACTGGTTTGCTGTAACAGCATTATTCCGTAAGCCACTAGGTTTCCCATATCATACAGCGCTAATTCCTCGAAATAAAGATCGCCTCATTAATGGTGTTATTAAACTTGTAGAGACGAAGATGCTTACCAAGGAGCGTTGTAAAGTATTATTGAAAAATGTGCAATTTGTGCCATTGTTTGAAAAGTTCTTGTTGTCTCCTGAGGGGCAGCGAGCAGCACGTCTTGTGATTCATCAAGGACTACACCTTTTATGGAAATCTCAAACTAATGAAGAATGGGCACAATGGGGGGCAAAACGCATTCGTGGATTGCTTCAACAACATTCTCTCGTGCCCGTTTTGAAACACGTATTACTCGATTTATGTGAGCATAATCGCTATGAAAGTATGGTTGTGCAAGTTCTAAACGTGATTCAAGAACGGATTAATCATCCAGCTATGGTTACCTGGCTTACCGCTGTCGTAGCAGAAGAGGCACATAAGAAAAAGCGAAAAGGCTTCTGGTCTGATTTCCTTATTTCTATGTCCGAAGCTACCGATGTAGTAAACTATCAAGAAATGGCAGAGGCTATTGTACAAGAGGCCTATGCGATGCTGGAAAGCTGGAAGCGGCCCAATAGCCCCGAACGAACTGCTTGGTTGCGACAATGGGTAGAACCAATTCGTAATATTGAAGAGAATCATGAAGTCTGCGATGCTCTTAATGAAGCGTGGGAACGTTGGATTCGCGAACAAGACTGGGAATCTGTTATCGAAAATCATTTATGCCCTTATATAGAAGAACTATTGCTCGTAGGGGATGAAAACGGAGAGACTCCGGCTCAGGTTTTAGTTAATATTGCTCTTGAATTATGGAATGTATACGGTCAATCGGACGATCTTAGAAATCGTATTGAAAAAACCTTACACGATATTGGCGACTACGTACTTGAACAAGGGTATGACCTCATTGAAACTATCATACGTCAAGTATTAGGTGGACTCAGTACAGATAAATTTATTTACTTTATTGAATCTAAGGTGGAGGACGATCTCAGCTGGATCCGCATTAATGGTGCTATCGTTGGTGCTGTAGCGGGTCTGCTTGTATGGACCTTCCTCGAATATGTATATATGCCGTTTTGGCAACAATTTGTAGGCTAAAGTTAATTATCTATAATAAGTTGCTTTAAAATTAAATACACAAAAACTAGCATATAGAAGGAGCTTCTATATGCTAGTTTTTTATGGTTTAATTAATTCTACATTATGGGCTTTTTGAATTAAAATGGATATAGAAACGGGACTGACCATTGGTCAGTCCCGTTTATGTTATTCTTCCCTTGTATTGTACGGCAATCGCACGGTAAATGTAGTTTTTACTTGTGGTTCACTCGTGGCCGTTACTGTACCATGGTGTAAGTTAATAACTTTATTTACAAAGTATAGGCCTAGGCCGATGCCGTGATTAGACTTTTTATTTCGCGATTGTTCCGTCTGATACATCCGATCCCAAATATGATCCAGAGCTTCAGGTTCGATGCCAATACCATTATCTGTTACGGTAATGACTAAGTCTCTGCCTACTAGTTTAGCCGAAATATCAATAGTAGAGTTTGTAAACTTAATGGCATTGTCCACTAGGTTTGTGATAGCTCGACGTAATGATACTTCGTGAGCATTCATATGTAAATTAGGTTCAATATGAGATGTAATCGTAATCTGTTTATCTGTATTTTCTGTACAGAGTCTTGTATAGTCGTGGACCATATTGGATAACATCAATGATACATTGACAGGTGCAAAGCTTAGACCTTGTGCATTTTCAAGGCGGGCTACATCAAGCAGTTGGCTTACGAGGTTAGTCATGAACTTAGCTTGCTCTAAGATATGTGTTAAACCTTCCCGTAGATCTGCTTCCGTACGACCGTATTTTAAAGCAAATTCACTTTCTGCTTTAATAACGGCAATTGGTGTACGTAGCTCGTGAGATACGTCAGAACTAAATTGTCTTTCACGATTGGAAGAATCCTCAAGACCTGAAATCATACGGTTAAATGTTGTAGTTAGTTCGTAGATTTCATCTCTCGCTGTGCGAGCCGGAATGTCGATACGACGGCTCAGGTCGTTGTTCTTACCGATGACTTTAGCTGTTTTCGTCAAGGTTCGGACCGGTTTAAGTCCTTTTTTGATGAAAAGATAACCGCCTAGGGAGGAAATTAGTAAGAAAATGATATTCCCTAACAGTAAGCTGTATAAAAGGTTTTCCGTCTTTTTAGAGGCTGTTTTTACTTTTGTAACAGCACGCAAAATACCACGATAGTTCGGTTCGTTGACCGGAGTATCGTAGTAGTAGAAGGTATCATCACCAGCAGCAATTTCACCAACTTGGCCTAAGGAAAGGATTGTTTGGTTTGGAAACCCATCTGGCAAGGCGCCTTTAATAATATAGCCGTCTTGAGTTGATACAAAGAAGAATGTATTATCTTGGTACGGTTTAAACTTGCGGATATCCGTAGCCATAATCATCGCTTGTTGTTGTAAGCGTTCGCGCACTTCTTTGTTATCGGATTCATGTGTATATGCGTAAATCCATGCGGATGCAACCATCAAAATGATAAGCAAAAAGATGGTATACCAAGACATAATTTTAAAGGTTAGGGGCAGCCGATTAAATAAATCGGTGGCTGCCCCAGACATGGTATCTAGATCTCGGTGAGGATCATTAGTTTTCTGTTTTGAGGACATACCCTACTCCACGAACCGTTTGAATGAGTTTTACATTTTCATCAGTATCAATTTTCTTACGCAAATCTTTAATGTATACGTCGATAAGGTTAGAGTAGCTTTCATAATCGTATTCCCAAACATGGTCAAGGATTTGTTGACGAGATAATACGATATTTTCGTTACTTGCTAAATAGAATAATAGGTCAAATTCTTTTGCAGTCAATGTAATTGTTTCGCCGTCGCGTTTAACTGTACGTTGAGGGACATTGATGGTAAGTGGACCTACATGGATATCGTTTTGTGCATGACGCGCATTACGACGAGCCAATGCATAAATACGAGCAGTTAACTCTTCAAGATCGAAAGGTTTTACAAGGTAATCATCCGCGCCAGTGTTAAGGCCTGTAACTTTATCTTGTAAGGAATCCTTTGCTGTTAAAAGCAATACCGGCGTTGTATTACCGTCGTTACGCATTTGTGCAAGAGCACTGATACCATCGAGGATTGGCATCATAATATCCATTACGATAACGTCATAGCTGGATGTGTTAACGTAATCGATCGCTTGTTGCCCGTTGAAGCATGTATCAACTGTCATATTCTCTGCACGTAAATATTTAGCCGTGATACCATTCAGCATTTCTTCGTCTTCTACAAGTAAGATTTTCATTCTCTGTTCTCCTTATGTATGATTTAAAAATATAGCTCTCCAACTAC
>CAUGOU010000007.1:0-49943 GCA_959601155.1 Veillonella parvula
GCTCTCTTTATGGTGATCTCGATTACAAAGCGGATATCGACGAGACTACGATTAATAAGGTACGAGAGTTACAAGCTGTTAATTCCGTAGAATTACCGCAGGAAATCGTGGACCGATTCAACTATAGCTATCCGTACAATGATGCTACTCGCCGGATCGCAAAAATCTCCGTTAGTGAATTGAAACGACGGTTCCAAGAACGAGAACTAGAGGCAGGAAATATAGACACTCTTAATAAATCGGTTGCAATGGTAGATTTGGGTGCTAAACGAGCCGTGTCGGATGCGGTTCAGGCTATCGAGCTGGATACAACGAATCCGAATCTTAGTGCCGATGACAGTAGTAATATTAGTGTTCAGCCTGTTATAGTTTCGGAGGATGAATTAGCAAATTCTGTATTCGGTCGAAAGCCACAAGCATTACAGTCTGAAGATGATGTATTAACCGGTGCTCAATGGGGGACCTTGATGCATGAGGCTATGCAATGGCTACCTCTTGTGATGTATACGCAAGCTTCTTTGACGAAAGAACTCGATGCACTGGTGGCGAATGGGACTTTTACAGAGGAAGAACGGAATTTATTAAGCGATACGAGTTTGTATAAATTTTTTAGCTCTGATCTTGGTAAGCGCCTTATCAATGCAAAACGTATCGAACGAGAGTTGCCGTTTAGCATGCTCTTTGAAGGAAAACGCGTATACGACACCTTAGAGGACGGGGAAAATTTGTTCCTCCAAGGTATTATTGATACGGCCTTTGAAGAGGATGGCGAATGGGTTCTCGTAGATTACAAAACGGATCGCGTTACATCCGGAGAAGAACTCATTAAACGATATAAAATCCAAATGGACCTCTATAAAGAGGCCTTGCAGCGATTGACGGGAATGCCCGTGAAAGCATGTTACATTTATAGCTTCCGCTTGCATGATGCAATTATTGTGGACTAATGCGCATAGATTCTTATAAATTAATAAACACAAAAGCTCTCTATCCGTTGATAGAGAGCTTTTGTGTTACCAATTACTTGTTATATATGTGGTAGTTTAGGCAGATTTAAGGCTTTTTTCTTTTTGTGTTTTGCAGGTGCAAATACTTTGAGTACGCGTGGCAATACTTCAATATCCACAGGCATATCCGGACCCGCATCACCATCCATATTGGTCGATAAATCATCGACGTCAGATAGAAGTTCGATATGAGCTTTTTTCACCGTTAATGTCGTTGTATAACGAGAATTATAGATGGCACCACTGATAATGAGTGGTAATACGCTGAGAATATCGAGGATAAAATATTCCTTGAAGATAATGATACGCATATAACCATCATCTACTGAGGCTTGTGGCATAAAACGCTCAAAGCTAGAGACTACATTGGTAAGTAGGGCTAAAACGAGAGGAGATTTGCAAATGAAATCGTCGTCCTCTGTTTTGATGCGGTACGTGTAGTCCTTTGTAGTGAACAATGCTTGGCCTGCTCTCAAGAAATACGCGAGAGGGCCGAGTATGCTTTTTTCCTTTGGTGTAACCTCATCTACAACTTTAGGAATAACGCCAGCTGCAATGTTATTGCAGAAATACCGATCATTACAACGGCCGATATCAATGGTTCGAGTTTCATTGATATCGATACGCCTGATAGCTTGCGTTGGATTTTGGGGAATACCGAGCGCACGAGACATATCATTTACTGTACCAACGGGGATAAACCCAAAGGTACAGGAGAATCCACCTTGGGCAATACCATTAACGGTTTCGTTAACAGTGCCGTCACCACCCATGCAGAATACGGCATCAAACCCGCGCTCACAAGCGTTCTTAGCGAAACGTGTAGCATCGCCTTCACCTCTGGTGAATTTGACCTCAATCGTTTCGAACAAGGTACTCAATTTCCATTGTAAATCGAGGGCGTAACGGCGCGCTGCACCGCCTCCTGAGACAGGGTTGATGATAATCAAACAACGGCTCATAGTATACTTCCTTACTTTCAAAAATGAGATATAGCTATTATCTATAGTTAAATTGACAGTCTTAATGATGAGTTCTATAATTGTAATGTATGCACTTAATTTCGCACAACATACTGTCTAAGATATGTTGTATACTATATTATACTCATTTTAACCGTTCTTTGAAAGTCTGAAAGCACGAATGGTTAGCAAGGTTTAGGGGCTAGTAATGGGAAGACAAAGTTCAAAAGATAAATACAAATTGTCCGCAGTGGATTCTATCGAAAGATTACCTCTCAGTGAACAAGTATATTTAACATTAAAAACAGCTATCTTAACAGGCGAACTGATGCCTCAAGAGAAGCTTAACGAAGTAAAGATTGCAGAACAATTACAAGTGAGTGCTACACCTGTGCGTGAGGCATTCCGCAAATTGGCTAAAGATAATCTCGTAGTTATCGTTCCTTGGAAAGGCGTTACTGTAAAAGCTGACACGCCAGAAGAAATCGTAGCACTTTACCAAGTTCGTGAAGTAATGGAAGGACTTGGTGCTAGATTATGTGCTCGTCATGCTACACCTGAGCAAGTACAAGAGCTAAGAACCCTTTGTAAAGAAATGCATGAAATTGAAGATGCCACAGAACGTGTTGATGTAAACAGCCGATTCCATACAATGATTGCTCATTACTCTGGCAATGAACGCATTGTAGATTATCTAGCAGGTTTCCGTGAACGCGTTAATCGTGACATGTACATCAGTTCTTTCAATGCTGTACGTACACATGACTGTGATGATGAGCATGATCAAATCGTAGACGCTATTGAACGTCACGACGAAGTAGCTGCAGAAACAGCTATGCGTCAGCATATCAACAATGCATTTATCTTCAAAAAAGCAAATGCGGAAGTACAGCATAAAAAACTTAATGAAGTATAATGCCTGCTGATGCAATGGGCATAATTACATATGAGAGGCTCCGCCAATGGCGGAGCTTTTTTGATTATTATTTTGAATATCTAATTCAATTTTCATTTAGAGTATTTAGAGCATCTTGATATAAATTAGTTATCATTTGTTGTATTTAATTAACCGTTGTTTTAGACTATTGGACTAGTTTTCTTTTGTTTGATTTCGAGACGTTCTCTTGGTGTGGTTCAGAAGCTCTAGCCGTTTATAGTGTGATGTTAGGTGCGCATTACAGTTTTTATAATCTACAACACGCAGTCTTACGAGCTGACCTACGTTGATTTGAAAGGCTTGAGCGATTTTAAAAAGAATTTCTAAAGACATGCCTGAGATGCCTGTACCACATTCTAATTTACTTAAATAACTACGACTGATACCAATGTGACGAGCTAACTCTTGTTGAGACATATTTAGGGATACTCGAATGATGGCAATTTTATGACCTAAACAAACATATTGATGTTGTAAAACCGGGTCTTCGTACGTGTTGATCCGCAGTTCGGTGAGCGGTGTAGCCGAGGGGTTCATAGGGACTCCTTCCTTTTCCCTACTCTCTAAATATAGTATACTGAGATTGTTAGCATCTGACTAATATAGAAAACTAGATAATTATCGGTTATTACAGATAATTACACGAATTGTGAAAGTAGTATTACATGTATGCTATAGTAATGTGAGCATACCATCTAGTATGTTATTTTGAGTACAGGAGGCAATATGGAAAAATACATAGCCGTTGCCCTCGGTGGCGCTACTGGGGCCTTATGCCGTATGGCTCTCGGTGAATGGGTGATGACAAAGGTCAGCTCTTTTCCGTATGGTACGGTAGTAGTAAACCTCGTTGGTTGCCTCATTATCGGTTTAGTCTTAGGCCTTTATATGCAAAAGCCAGATCTACCTCAATGGGCGAGATTTTTCCTCGTTGTAGGTGGACTAGGTGCATTTACCACCTTTTCAACCTTTGCCTTTGAAATGTTACAGCTTATGATGGCTGAATCCTATGTACAAGCATTATGGTACGGTGCAGTACAAGTCGTAGGGGGCTTAATCCTCTGTTGGGTTGGTATGCTATTAGTGCGTCTACTCTGTACTATTTAAACATATTAATATTGATAATAGTATTAAATACATTTTGATGTTATACAATAGTATATTTTGTTATTAATGATTTGGGAGATATTATGAAATCTATTAGAACACAAGATGCCGTAGGGCAAATATTATTACACGATCTCGTAAGAATCGTCATCGGTGAGGTGAAAGACACGCCCTTCCGCCGTGGACATGTAATTACAGAAGAGGACATTCCTAAACTCTTGGATCTTGGCAAGGAACATGTATTTGTAATGGAGCCAGAAGATGAGGGGTTCTTGCACGAAGAGGATGTAGCTCGTGCTTTATACCATATGGCAGGCGGTGAAAACATGCACGATGGCCCTATGGCACAAGGTAAAATTGAAGCCATTGCGGATGTAGATGGCCTTTTCAAGGTCGATGTAGACCGATTACATGCTATCAATAGCATTGGTGAGTTGACTATTGTAACAAAATTTAATAATACACCTGTGAAAGCTGGTGATAAACTAGCAGGCATGCGCTGTATTCCATTATTGTTAGAAGAACAACAAGTAGAGGCGGCAAAGAAAATTGCTAACGGCGAGCCTTTACTACATGTGAAGCCATTCGTACGCAAAACTATGGGTATCGTTACGACTGGTTCTGAAGTATTTGAAGGTCGCATTAAAGATGCTTTCACACCAATCATTGAAGAACGTTGTGCTGAATTTGGTGTTACAAAGGTAGCTCACGAAATTGTAACGGATAATACAGACGATATCGTGGCGGCTATCGACAAGGTGAAAGCAGCAGGCGCAGATATCATTTTCTGCACTGGCGGTATGAGCGTTGACCCAGATGATCTCACCCCAGGAGCCATTAAACGCTATGCAGATCGCGTAGTTACCTATGGATTACCAGTGTTACCAGGGTCCATGGTTTGCATTGCTTACTGTGCAGATGGCACACCAATTCTTGGTGTACCAGGTGGTGTATTGTTCAGCAAACCGACTGCTTTTGATGAAATTGTGCCACGCCTCATCGCAGATGATGAAATCACCAAAGAAGATTGTATAGCGATGGGTCATGGAGGATTCTTGGGCTAATAGGCTAGTATAACTAGAATAGTTAGAATAACTAATATAGCTATTCTAAGTAATATAGCTAAAGCAAACAATATAACTAGAATAATTAGTATAGCTAATATAATGAATATAGTTAATATAGCCAATATAAGGAGATAAGATAAATCTTATCTCCTTATATTGTTACTATGCTATTAATTTATAGTATGATGAATTTGGTAGAATTTTTATCTATCGATAAAATTGATAATTTTATCTATTTTGTTAAAAAATCGTTTACTTCATTTAATATTTAAAGTACAATAATAGTTAAGGATAATGATAATACATTATTTAATAATGGACATATTTTATGCTGAGTTTTGTTGAATATATATTATAAATGATAATATATTATCCGTTGTATTTATAATTTTAGATGTAGGGAGGGATAGTAAACGATGAAAAGCAAACAAGTTGCATTATCATTGGCAATACTACTTGCGTTAGGTACGGGAACTGTATTACATGTAGAAGCACAAGGAAATCCGACAGAGTATTCACGTCACTTTGGTGATGAAAATACGGTTACCAGTGACCATAGTTTAGCAGTAGGTTTCAGAAATACGGTATCCGGTTCATATTCAACTGCTGTAGGACAGTCTTCTACCGCATCTGGTGAGACTTCACTAGCTATCGGACGAAGTGCACAGGCAACTGCTAATAATACTAATGCTATTGGTCGGAGTGCACGAGCAGAAGGTGAAAATGCTACTGCAATAGGTCATGGATCAGTTTCTTCAGGGCGTAATTCAAATGCCTTTGGTTCATCCGCTAAAGCATCTGCTGAAGGTTCTACTGCGGTTGGCAATAGCACAAAGGCTAGTGGTATTTCAAGTACCGCTACTGGCTTTAATGCTGAGGCATCTGGTAATTTCTCTTCAGCATATGGTAATGATGCTAGAGCAAAGGGAAATCGTTCAGTAGCTGTTGGATATAATGCAAAAGCTGAAGAGAGTGCAACTGCTGTAGGTAATAATGCTAATGCTGGTGCTGCAAATGCTGTTGCACTAGGTTCAGGTAATACGATTACTGCACGTGGTGGAGTTGGAATTGGTAGCAGTAATTCTGTTTCTGGCATTGATTCTGGTGCTTTTGGGGTTAGTAATAACGTAGCACAAGCAAATACATATGTACTGGGTAGTAATGTGACGTCGACACAAGGAAATAGTGTTCTCTTAGGCAATGCATCTACCGATAGAGCTGCCACAACAGAAACACAAGCTAATATAAATGGTATTAACTATTCCGGCTTTGCCGGGGTAGGGTCAGCTCGTAACGGCGTTACGAGTGTTGGTGCATCTGGTAAAGAACGTCAGGTGATTAATGTAGCATCTGGGAAAGTATCTTCTGATAGCACGGATGCTATAAATGGTAGTCAATTATATGCAGTAGCAAATACAGTGGGCGGAATTCTTAATAATCACAATACATTAATTCAAAATAATATTAATGAAATCGATAAAAATAAAGAAAAAATTGCCGACAATGAACGAAAATTAAAAGATCATACAGATGTCTTACAAAAACATGAAGATATTTTAAATGGACATAGTCAAGAATTAGAAAAACATAATAAATTAATTGTAAATCATGATAATCAAATTACTCGTTTAACTAAAGAAAATCTTCGTCAAGATGCTGATTTACTTCGTCATGAAGATCAAATTCAAAATCATGACATTCAATTAAAAAATCAAACTGAACGTATGAATAATCAAGAAAAACGTATTGACAATCAAGATAAGCGTTTAGATTATTTAGATAATCGTGTTGATAATCATGATGCTCGAATTGAAAATCATAGTGAGCGTATCGAAAGTCATGAACGTCGTATTGAATATAATAAGACTTTAGCCACAGAAGCATTAAAAGAAGCTAAAAAACATACTAGTATTTCTGCAGGTAATAATGTAACTGTAACTACAAGCACAAATGCTGCTGGTGGTACTGATTACAAAGTATCTGTAGATAAAGTTAAATTTGGTAATGTTTCTTTGGACAATAAAGGTCTAAATAATGGTGGCAATAAAATCACTAACGTAGCCGATGGTGAAGTATCCGCTACATCTAAAGATGCCGTTAACGGTAGCCAATTGTATCAAGCTACTAGCGGTATTAGTAATGGTGTGAACCTATTAAATAGCAAAATAGGAAAAGTTGGTGCTGGTGCGGCTGCATTAGCGGCTATTCATCCATTGGATTTTGATCCTGATGATAAATGGAATTTTGCGGCTGGTTACGGTAACTATGCCGGTGAAAATGCGCGATGGCATTAGGTGCTTTCTACAGACCAAATGAAGACACTATGTTCAGCGTAGCTGGATCCATGGGTAACGGTGAAAACATGGTCAATGCCGGCGTTTCTTTGAAATTAGGTCAAAAAAATGGTGTATCTACTTCTAGAGTAGCTTTGGCTAAAGAGGTTCAGGACTTAAAGGCCATTGTAAAAGCCCAAAATGTAGAGATTCAACAAATGAAGGCATCCATGGGAATGGCACCTCAGTATGACAAGAAAGATGTGAACTTCCCTGATGTACCGGCTAATCATTGGGCTTATGAATATGTGAAAGACTTGGCTGATAAAGGTCTTGTTGAAGGTTATCCTGATGGCGAATTTAAAGGCGATCGTGCGATGACTCGTTATGAGTATGCTGCAATCATTTATCGTGCTTTACAATTGGGTGCTCCAATTGATGGCAAAATGGGGCGTGCGATTAACGAATTTAATCCTGAATTGGCTCGTCTTCGTGATTTGGATCGTACTCGTGTGGATCGAATCTCTGGTAAAGACAATGACCGTCATAAGGTAGAACGACTTCGTGTAAACAATAAAGACAATAAGCAAACTAATGATTACAGAGATGTTTACGGTAGTCATATCGAGCGTAATGCGAAGTAATTACTTGTCTTGAAATAACCTTTTACACTAAAAGGAAGACAACAAAATAGTTCTTTTATAAACTAAAGAAAAAACAAAGGAGGCTGTGATAAACAGCCTCCTTTGTTCAATTAATTGCATTATTAATTGCGTTATTAAAATGATTTTTTACCTAGTGTAGGGTGGCTACAACGTTTTAGCGTTAGGGTATCAATCATATGGACGGCTTCGTCCAATGTAATATCTTCGCGCTTCGTTGGTGTTTCTAGGACAGCTAACGGATGATCCGTGCCCACCTCACCAGAAGGTAAGTATATATATTCTTGGTTGACGGTGTCACCAAAAATATAGCCGGCTTGTAAATGTTCTTTGTGAATGCGACTCATGGTCTCTCCTTAGATAATTTGCTTTAGCTTAAAATCTAGATAGTCTGCAGATACCAACTCTAGTTTTGTCGTACCAAATTCCTTTGGAATCCGGTTAAAAGAAATTTGATCGTGTAAGTGGCCAAAAATGCAGATATCTACGTTATATTGCTCCATGAGATCCGTAAAGCCCGAAGGTGCGTTGGACTCGTTAAATGGAGGGTAATGTAGCAACAATAACTTTGTTACAGGAATATTCTCTATATCTCTAATTGAATCAGGTGTTGGTGAATAGGACTTTTTAGAACCGGATGATTCTGTTATACAGACCTTTGTTTCCGTCCTGAGTTCCTCAAGTACTTTATGTATTGCCTTATCCATTTCCTGTAGTGCTGCTTCGGTACGCATCAGTTCTCTATCGTAAATGGATTGGTCCGTTTCTGGGGAGAAGTGGGAGTCTCCAGGACAGAGGTAGGCGCGCGTTCCACCGAATGCAATAAGGCGCGGCCCTTCTTCGGTTTGGATAACTTCTGCGGTGCCGTGACCTTGTATAAAGGTAATAGCGTCACCCATGAGATTATGCATCTTGTTTGCTGATGCCCACCAATAATCATGGTTGCCACGAATCATATATTTTTTACCAGGTAAAGATGCAATTTCTTGTAAATCGCAGGCAGCTTCATTGAGACGGAGCGCCCAGCTCATGTCACCTACGAGAAAGACGATGTCTTCATCGCTTACATTGGCATTCCAATGCTCTTTGATGCGGGACCAGTGATCATTCCAGTGCGGGCCAAAAATATCCATCGGCTTCGTCGGAGGATGGCCAGATAGATGGAGGTCGCCGATGGCAAATACTTTCATAAAAATCCTTTCAATTATGTATGGTTAAAACCATATAAAATAATATATCAAATTATATACGGTATATGGTTAGAGCTATTTAGTAGCTTGAAAATAAGGCGTAATATCGTGCTTGATTTTAGCAGCTCGTCCCTCATCACAAGTTTGAGGAATTTTGTAGCCTACATAGAGGGGCGTCGTTACATAACGCGCCACTACCTTGATGTAATCATAGCCGTCCTCAAGATTATATACGAAGTAATTATAGGACTGGCTAAAGTTTGCTACACTATGCAATACATAGCGCAAAATTTGCTGTAGTCGAAGGGCTACAGTACGAACCGGTGCATCTGGTTTGAAGCGAATGTTGTACTCAAAGAACCCGATAATCGGATGGGTAGACAAGGTGATGCGTACATCTTGATCCTCGTGCAAGAGCCAACCCTCCATATTTTGGGCCGTAATATCTTTATGGTAATCGTAATTCTCAAGCCCTATGATTTGGCTGTGAGGATGGCGAATAGAGCCACCGGACATATAGCCATAATTTTTGAAGAAGAGTACGGATTTAAACTCTTTACGTTGACGAGTTTCGCGCCATTTATCGAGACCAAATTGGAGAATGTGGGCGGCTTCGTCTGTAGGTAAGGTAGAAAATTCGCCTTCGTCAGTTTCCGTTTCGATAATGACGGTAGGCCAAGTTTTTTCTAATACAGGATACTTGTTCATGAGCCATATAATATGACCTGATGTATCGAGAATATCCGTTAATTTGGAACGATCACAGAAGGGACAACGCACTTGTTCATTGCGAATATTGACGGGCTTTGTTCGTCCTAATTCGATATTAAATCTAAGTGGTTTGTTCATCATGTGCCTCCTCCCTTGTAAGAAATTCTATACTCTTAATCATACCACAACTAGCACATTCGTACATGAAATAATGGTATAATAATAGTGTGTTATTTTTGTGACTAAGGAGGCCCTATGAAACCAACGACGCTCGTATTTCCCATTGATGAACAAAATCGTATATTGTTAGGGCGTAAGAAGCGTGGTTTTGGGGCTAATAAATATAATGGTTTCGGTGGTAAACTTGATGATGGTGAAAGCTTCCGAGAGTGTGCCATTCGCGAACTCTATGAGGAATCTGGCCTTCAGGGAAATCTTGAAGACTTAGAATGTGTCGCGGCTTTTGATTTTCAATTTCCTTTTGATGAAAGCTTAACGCACGTGAGTTATGTGTATTTCTTGCGTGCTTTCACAGGCGATGTAGAGGAAACAGACGAAATGGAGCCTCATTGGCTAGAACCGAATCAAATTCCTTATGAACATATGTGGGATGGTGACCGCAGATGGTTGCCGATGTTGTTAGAAGGAAAGAAATTAAAAGGACCTATCGTGTTTGGACGAGATAATAATATGGTGGATAAGATGGATTTGACCACTGTTGATAACGTTCTTGAAAGCGAACACTTGGCGCGCATTGATTTGTATATTAATGGCTGATACGTATAGATTATTTGCGTTATATTGTCGAATATAGGTATTCTTTATACTATGCCGACAAATTTTAGTGTATACCTATTTAATTATTAACATAAATTTACTAACATCAAGATGATGGTTTGGTGGATTTTAAAATGTAAAAAGGGGCTATATGACCATGAGAGTGGTAATATGCTCCATAATTTATACTATTTTGAGGTAATATGACTGATAAAAAGAACCCAAAGTGGGTACCACAGCTATTGGCGTGGTATGATGTACATAAACGGGAGTTGCCGTGGCGCGGTTGTGGGGACCCTTATAAGATTTGGGTATCCGAGGTGATGAGTCAGCAGACCCGCATTGAGGCAATGAAACCCTATTATGATAACTGGATGCGTCTATTTCCAACCTTGGAGGATTTGGCAAAGGCCTCCGAAGATGAGGTGGTTCACGCATGGCAAGGGCTTGGTTATTATAGTCGTGCTCGTAACTTGCGTCTTGGCGTAAAGGACGTCGTTGAAAATTACGGCGGTATCGTGCCTCATGACCGTAAGACCATGGAATCCTTGAAGGGTGTAGGTTCTTATACGGCAGGGGCTGTGCTATCCATGGCGTACAACGAACCAGAGGTGGCTGTAGATGGCAATGTACTGCGCATCTATGCTCGGTTGTATCGCATCTTTGATGATATTTTGAGCACTAAAGGTAAAAAGGCTATTACGGCTATCGTAGAGGAGACTTTACCTCACGATCGACCTGGCGACTTTAACCAAGCCTTGATGGACTTTGGGTCTGCCGTATGTATTCCAAAGACACCCCGCTGTGGCGAATGTCCTATTGTAAATATGTGCGAAGCATACCAAAATAAGGATACAGATAAACTACCTGTGCGCATCAAGAAAACAAAGGTAGTAGAGGTGCCTTTATTTGTGGGGATCTTGCAGTATAAAGGCTATTATTTATTGCATAAACGGCCGAACCGTGGACTTTTACGATCCATGTGGGAATTCCCATCTGTGGAAATGGTATCTGCCTTTGAGGATGGAGCACGAGGCCTTGAGGAATTAGTTCAGGCCCTTGGATTTGATCTATCCTTACAACCAGTACTTGTGAAAGAAATAACACATGTTTTCTCTCACCGAAAATGGTTTATGAAAGCATTCCGCGGTGATTTAACGTACACAGGGGACGCTAATAATATATCGATTGCAGATATCCAACAGCAATTACCAAAGGACTGGATGCTCATCAAGCGCGATGAGTTCTCCGACTATGCTTGGGCGGGACCTCATGGTAAACTGACGGAAATCGCAAAGTAATTTGTAGGAGCAATGAATGAGAATTCTATTTAATATCATTTTTTCTGCCATCCTCGCAATAGGTCTGGTAGGATTTTGGGCTCTATTCCTCAACTTGTGGAAGCCTAAAAAGAAATGGCCAGCCTGGGTGGGCTATATCATCATTATCGGTGCGTGGTTCGTGGCTATCCGATACTATATACTCAATCAAGTGGATTTATATGGTACGATGTACTATCCTTTGATGAATATGTTCCGTACTGAAAGCTACGGATTCCTCTTTGGTGTATTCCTAGCGATTCCTGTATTTATCATACTTAGTCTATTATATTGGACAATCAATAAGATTTGGAGCAAAACACCAGAGGAAAATAGAACAGGCCGTCGCGCCTTCTTTAGAACTGCTGCAACTATAGTGCCGTTGGCTACTATTGGTGGCTCTAGCTATGCTGCCTTTGCGGGTCAACAAGAGGTAGTGGTAACTCATGAAAGCTTTGGCTACACGAACCTACCACCTGGTTTGAAAAACTATAAAATTGTTCAACTTAGTGATATTCATATAGGACCGAGTATCGACTTAGATGACTTTGATGAAATCCTAAAACTTGCACTTTTACAAAAACCTAATCGCGTTGTTATCACTGGCGACCTTATTGATAAGCTTGCATGGTTACCGCAAGTCTGTGAAAGACTGACAACCTTCGCAAAACAAATCCCTGATGGTGTTGACTTTATCTTGGGAAATCACGAGTATCATCACGATGTAAATAAGGTACTTGATTCACTTAAACGAAATACACCTATGAATATTCTCGTGAATAGTAATATTCAAATCATGGGCGGCAAACAACCTGTATATATTGCGGGCGTTGCGTACGATAACGATCGTAAAAAGGACAACCGGGAAGCCATGATTAACAAAGCTTTATCTGGAATTCCAGACTATGCCTTTGTTATTCTATTGGCTCATCACCCTGAATTCTTCGAAGAATCTATTGAACGAAAGATTCCGTTGACTCTATCTGGACATACCCATGGAGGTCAAATCGTATTCATGGGTATGCCGTTAGTACCAACAGGCACACCATATACAAAAGGTCGCTATGTAGAAGAACAAAGCGTATGCTACGTTAATAATGGTACAGGACACTGGTTCCCAATCCGTATCAACTGTCCACGAGAAATTACGGTTATTACATTCTTTGATGGAGTGGCGTAATTTATTGGTTTATTGGTTAGAATGTTAAAGAGGTATTGTGCTTTACATACAATACCTCTTTTATTATATGAACTTATATAATAATTGTGATATATTAGAATTAAAATTTTAGTTATATTATGAAAAGAAGAGCGTATCAAAAGATGGTTTCCTTATTTAGTTATAAAATCGACGTACCTATAGGCCTTTTAGCTTATTATTTATATTTCTTGACGGCTATATTGTTGTGGATGATATTTAATTGAATGATTGACTAGATTGAAGTGTTCGATATTGTAGAGCTATTTTATAGGTGCAGATTAATGTATAGTAAATTTTTTATCTATAAAGTTATTATATGTACAATTTCAATTATTCTTATGGATATAGCCTTTATCTGCTCAATGATAAGTGGTGGAAAAGCAACAATAATAGCGGTAATAGTATTCCATATACTTTTATATATACTCAGTCGTAAACAAGTAAAGCTATTAATACAAGCATTTAAGCAAAATGGATTTAAAGAGATTAATAATCTATTCAATATGAAATATGTTTTTCTAATCGTATTATTTATGGTATTAATAGCTATAAAACTTATGAGGTATTAGAGATAAGGTTTTTAGTTGTGTTGTGAAAATATAGTTTTTATGGTTGGAGTGAGTATATGTTTTTAAAAATTTATAATTATTTTGTGCGAGGCTTAGTACTTTTTTTACTTATATGTATTCCATATAGTCTTGTTACAAATCCAGAGTTGGTTGAAGATGAAGTTGACTTTTATTTCTTTGTTATCGCATATGTATTAATACTTTTATTTTATGTGGTATGGAACTATATTTATAATTATTTAAGACATAAAAGGGGTTAGCGTTTGTGCATATTCATTTACCATTAGTTTTTGTAGGAATCTTTTACTCCGTAATTGCTCTCTATTGGATCATATATAAAATACTCTTAAGAAAAAAGCTTTCACCATTACTAGTATCTTTAATTGCTAATTCTAATTATGGTTTTATGAAAGTTGTCTCTTGGGCGACAATTATTACATACCCCTTCATGCTATTTAGCATGTTTTATTTCTTAGATTACATAGCCGTACCTATTGTTATGGCTTGGTTCTTGCTTCCTGTTTTAGTTGCAGCTATATTATTAAAACAGCCACCTCGTAGTCGCTATTATGAATGGGCTAGAAAAAAACAGATATATGTAGTTCTTTTTGTTTTTACATACCTAATGGCTGCTTTAATTTTGCTGAAAGTGAATAAGATCGTATAGAATTTGAATTGTATAAGCAGAGTGGAAGCCTGCTTTAATAATAAAGGTATTGAACATGAATAGGTTAAAAGAGATAAGAGGCTATTTAGACTCAAATGAAGAAATTGAATTTACATATAAAGGAATGGAGTGTTTTGTAACTCCAAATAATGACTATTGGGAATTTTGGATTAACGATGAATGTATTATTAGAGAACCAGATTTAGACGTCTTTTTACTGATACCATGCTTAGAAGGATACACAATAAGTGATATTTTTGCTAATGAATTATATGATAAAAAATCATTGTTTATTTTCTGAGTTTTGAATAGATAGAGCTAAATATAATTTGAAAAAGGATACAGACAAATAATGTTTAAGGATTTAATTTTAATAATATGTAGTATATTTTTTGCATATAAGTTAATTACTCATAAAGGTAAGCTTACTTTAGCTAGGATTTCTACATTAGGCGGGCTTGTAGTTGAGGGTGTAATAGTAGCATTACTTCATGAATCTGTCTCGGGATTTGTATTACTTTTTCTAACAATAGTTTGTATGGGAATTTCTTTGGTTGGAATGTTCTTTATGCTTAAGAATGATGAGTTTGAAAGTGATAAAGTAGAGCAATATCAGTTTAATTTTAAAATAGGCGTATATAGTTGGTTATTTCTGATAGCTTTATATATTTTTTTATATGTTTTAACCTATTATTAGATAGTATTCTTAAGGTTGTTAAAGGTAGATTTATTAACCAAGTGTAATATTATGTGCATAATCTAAAAAAGGATATAGTTTAGTGATGTATCAAGATTTGATTATAATATCTGGTATTATATACTTCATATATAAACTTATTACTCATGAAGGGGAGCTCACTTTAGCTAGAATTGTCGCAATGTTAGGTATGGCTATATGGCTTGGATTAGGTTTACTTCATGAAGTAGTTTCGATATTTGTATTATTCTTTTTGTCTTTAATTGTTATGGGGATTTCTTTGATAGGAATGTATTTTATACCTAGCAGTGAGAATTATGATGAGACTAAAGCTCAAAAGTATCAAAAACTATATAAGGGAGCTTTATACTCTTGGCTATTTATGGTAGCTTTATACATTTTTCTATATGTTTTAACCTACTATTAGATAGTATTTGTCATCGATAATAGTAGATCTATTAACTAAGTTTAATGCTAATATCAGGTGCATAAACTTCAAAAGGACGCTATAGTTTAATCTTCAGTGGTTTATACTGAGTGATTTAGAACTATAGCGTCCTTTTATATTCCGTTCATTTGAGGTATGAGAGGATGTTACAGATATGTCATAGAGATGAGAGAGATTTTATTTCATGCGAACTGCTTCAGCAAATTCGTCTTCTGTCATGAGTTTTTCTTCCAAGATGATTTCTTTAATAGAGCAACCGCGTTTGTACGCTTCTTTTACCACCTTAGCACTCTTATCGTAGCCGATGTATGGTGTTAAGGATGTAGCAATCATGAGGGATTGTTCTACGAAGAAGTTGAGTTTTTCAGGTACGAATTCTACACCGTCGATACAGTGTGTTGTGAACGAATTCATAGCATCTGCAAGGAGGCGACAGCTTTCAACAAAGTCATAGATCATGATAGGCATGTACACGTTCAATTGGAACGCACCGCTACCTGCACAGAGCGTCATAGTTGTATTGTGGCCGAATACTTGGGCGCATACCATGGTCAAAGCTTCACATTGAGTAGGATTTACCTTGCCTGGCATGATGGAGGAGCCCGGTTCGTTTTCAGGAAGATGCCATTCGCCGTAGCCACAGCGAGGACCAGAGCCTAAGAAACGGACGTCGTTGGCGATTTTAAATAGGGTAGTCGCTAATGTGTTAAGTGCACCGTGAGCCATCATAAATGCATCTTTGAGAGCAAGTCCTTGGAATTTGTTATTCTTAACACGGAATGGAGCACCTGTTACCTCTGGCAATACAGTTTCCATAACGTCTAGATAGCCCTTAGGTGTGTTCACACCTGTACCGACCGCAGTACCACCGAGTGCTACGTCGAGTAGGTGGTCAGCATTTTGAAGGAGCATAGTTTTGGCAGTTTTTAGGCCGTCCACAAAGGCGCTAATTTCTTGGTCTACCATGATAAAAGTAGCATCTTGTAGGTGGGTACGACCAACTTTTTGCAAGCCTTTCCCTTTTTTTTGCAATTTTTCAAAGGATTCGATAAGACCGTCCAATGCAGGAATTACGCGTTTTGTAATTTCAAAGTACGCACAGATATGCATTGCCGTAGGGAATGTATCATTTGTACTTTGGCCGCGGTTTACATCGTCGTTAGGATGAAGCGGATTGGATTCATCTAACTGTTTAGCTCGGTGAGCGATGACTTCGTTCACATTCATGTTAGTTTGTGTGCCAGAGCCTGTTTGGAATACGGTTAACGGGAATTCTTCATCCCATTTGCCGTCCACGATTTCATCTACTACTTGAGCGATGAGTTTCGCTTTTTCCTCAGTTACTGCGCCACACTTTGCATTGGTTAAAGCACATGCTTTTTTGACAAGCGCAAGCGCTTTGATTTGTTCAATAGGGATGCGGTGGTCACCGATCTTGAAGTTATTGAACGAGCGTTGCGTTTGAGGTCCGTAAATTCGTCTAGCGTCGACTTCGACTGGTCCCATTGAATCATATTCAATTCTTGTTTCCATAATGTTTACAACCTCCTTAAAAGACATGCCGACTCTATTGTCGGTACTTTAATTATATAAAATCCTGTATATTTGTACAGAATAAAAGAGAATGATTTCTATTTTCATATAATTGATAGGTGTATATGCATAATGCGCATATACACCTATCTCCTCCCTACAATATATATGTGATGATTTATATTTAATTTGTATATATGTTTTATATAATGCTGATCTGAGAGGGAGAAGGCGATAGCCCAAAAACGACTTAGCGGCCCCGCGAAGCGGGGTGGGTGGCTTTGGAGGCTTTTGGGCTATTGCCTTTCCCATAGCTCAAGGGTTGGAGAAAATATGTATACATTATAAATATCGCATATATATTGAAATCATCGCTTTAACACGATAAAATGGAAGTAGCTTAGTATATTGTTTTAAGTTTATGATTTCACAGAGGAGGTAAGTACTTATGAAACATGACTTTACGAGCCATGACCTTCATCTGCCGGAACTGACGTTACGTGGGATGCTACTTGGTGCATTGATTACTGTTATTTTTACAGCATCTAACGTATATCTCGGTTTGAAGGTAGGTTTGACGTTCTCGTCATCCATTCCGGCAGCTATTATTTCAATGGCAATTTTACGGTTCTTCAAGGATTCTAATGTTCTTGAAAATAACATGGTACAAACGCAGGCTTCTGCGGCTGGTACATTGTCCGCCATTATCTTTATTTTGCCAGGTTTACTCATGCTTGGGTATTGGAATGGCTTTCCATTCTGGCAAACATTTTTGCTCTGTGCCTGTGGTGGTTCTCTAGGTGTATTATTCACCATTCCATTGCGTCGTGCCATGGTAGTGAATAGCGATCTACCATATCCTGAAGGCCGTGCAGCAGCAGAAATTTTGAAGGTTGGATCTCACAATGGTGAACAAGGCCCTCAATCTAGCTCCGGTATGACAGACATTGTGTCCGGTGGCTTTGTAGCTGGTCTTATTAGCCTTTGTGCAAATGGTTTCAAAGTACTTGGTGATAGCATGAGCTTCTGGATTCCTGTAGGTAGCAAAGGTATTACTCAAATTCCTTTGGGCTTCTCTACAGCGTTGTTAGGTGCTGGTTACCTTATCGGTATCGCCTCTGGTATCGCTATCCTCGTCGGTGTACTCATCGCATGGGCTGGCTTCGTGCCTTACTTCACTAACATGTTTGCTCCAGATGGCGGTGCTACTGCTAAGTTTGCAATGGCTATTTGGAAATCTAAAGTTCGTTTCATCGGTGCTGGTGCTATTGGTATTGCTGCGATTTGGACTTTGATTACCTTAATCAAACCTATCATCGAAGGTATGAAAATTTCTGTTAAATCCATGAATAGCAGCTCCGCAGAACGTGAATTGCATCGTATGGATACAGATATGAGTACAAAATCCGTTTTAGGTGTATTCATACTTATTCTTATTGGCTTAGTATTTACATTCTGGGATTTTGTATCTGTCGTACCTATTAGTGCAGGTTTAATGTGGACACTCGTTGTAGTAGGTATCGTAGTAGCTTTATTGATTGGCTTCTTCGTAGCTGCAGCATGTGGCTATATGGCAGGCCTTATCGGTACATCTGCTTCTCCAATTTCTGGTATCGGTATTTTAGCGACTATTATTTCTTCCTTAGTTGTATACTTTATCGCAGCGGAAAATAATTTATTTGCTACACAAGAAGGTGTTCAGTTCGCTACCGCTATGGCTATCTTTATGACATCCGTAGTTATTGCGATTGCATCTATTTCTAATGATAATTTACAAGATTTGAAAACTGGCCAACTCGTTGGTGCTACACCTTGGCGTCAACAAATTGCCTTGTTACTTGGTTCTGTAGCCGGTGCCATTGCAATTGCTCCAGTTCTTAACTTGCTTTATCAAGCATACGGTTTCACAGGTGCGTTACCACGTGCTGAAATGGATCCAAACGCTGCATTATCTGCTCCTCAAGCGACTTTGATGACTACCATTGCACAAGGTATCTTCAACTCTAGCATGGATTGGGACTATATCTTAATCGGTGTTGGCGTTGGTGTTGTGGCGATTATCGTCAACTTGATTCTCAAGAGCACAACTGCAACCTTAACATTGCCTCCATTGGCTGTTGGTATGGGTATTTATTTACCACCTACTTTAGAAGTACCGCTTATTATTGGTTCTTTCATCAGCTACTTCGTAGGTCGTTATCTTGTAGCTCGTGCTAAAATGCGTGCCGGTGAGCTTGCTGACTACGATGTAGAGCAATCCAATCGCCGCGGTGTTCTCTTTGCTTCTGGTCTGATCGTTGGTGAAAGCTTGATTGGTGTAATCATAGCTGTTATTATTGTATTGTCTGTTACAACTGGTGGTGGGGAAGCTCCACTTGAATTAGTAGGTCCTGAATTTGAAAGCACAGCACAATGGTTAGGATTGCTTGCATTCATATTCGCTGGTCTCTATCTTGTTCGCCGTGTTGTTACACACAAGTTCAATAAAGAAGAAGCTCTTGCTATGAAAGCTGAGCAAGAACAATAAGAGGTTAAACAATGAAATTAAAACAGTCTGTACTCATCATTATGGCTGCTGCATTGCCAGTAGTCTCCTTCGCAGCAAGCGAAGTAATACCTGTAACGCAAGATACTGTAAATGTACAAGCAAATCAAACAAATGCGAAACGTGTAAATCGTAATGATTTAACATATCGTATTTCTAGTACTGCTACACCTGAGCAGAATCGTGCGTTGCGCTCTAAAGCGTCTAAAGTAGATCGTAATGCAGTTGAAGTGGTAGCTCCAAATGCGGACCGTTATATGGATCGCAAAGAGGTTGCTGTATCACCTGTGGAATCTACTACAGATCATTTGGATTTAGTATTCCCAGAGGTTAAATCTGTTAGCCCTGCGGTAGAAAAAGCAATCAATACGACCATCAAAAAGTATGTTTCTAAAATACAAAATGATGTAGAAAAGTTAAATGCTAAAGAATCTGATAAAACAAATGTAGTTATGTACTATGATGTTAAAACAGATAAAAACGGTATTTTCAGCGTATTGATTCACACATATACTATGCGTGATCATGATGCCAATGGTGTAAACTATGTAAAAGGTTTCACATTTAACACTACAACAGGTCGCCAATTGTCCTTGTACGATCTTGGTGGTCTTAATAAAAAAGAATTGGTGAATGCGATTAATAATAATCAAGATGTGAAAGATAAATTAGGTGGCGATGTAAATATCGATAAAATGCCTACTGAATTCTACACAACAGATGATTATTCCGTTGTAATGATCTTGCAACAAGATGTAGATTCAATCCATAGCGCAGGTACGGTATATGTACCAGTTGGTATCTTGCGTGACCGCGAAAATGATGTAACAAAAAAATAATCGAACTGTGTAAATTCGATTATGTGTGTATAGTAACAGCTGTTTAATTGTGAAAAGAACCGCTCCTAAGGGGGCGGTTCTTTTTTGTCTATGTTATTGTTTGTCGTTATAATAGTTTACGCGCGGTGGTAATGGGAATTGAATGTTTCCGTCTGACTTTGTAAGCGGCTCCGGTGGTAATTGTAAGAATACATTATCATGGAATTTCTTTTTAAATGCTTTCAACGTCGATTTTTGAATAGAGTCAACGGTGATGAGAAGGGCACTCGTATCAGTATTTGGGGAGATGGAAAGAATCTTTCCTTGAGGTTCTTTTTGTTGGTAAAGGGCGATGGCATCGGATTGATACTCCTCTAGTTGGGCCTGATTTAATTTACCTTTTGATACGACTACAGTTCTATCTAGCTGTGGATCATGAGCCTCTGTAATCGCTTTGGAAACAAGGTCAGTTTTCTTTTGATCCGTTAAAGATGCATGTAATTGGCCTGCCTCCCAGAATAGAGCTCCGTCTTGACGGAATTTGGTGAAATCATTGCCATAGCCTAATGCTTTGTCGATGATATTAGCTGTTTTGTTTTCTACTTGTTGCTTGAACAATGTATTGTGGAAGGCAAGTGCTTGTTCTGTTTGTGTCATGCGGTACGCAATTTCCGCTGCTTCTGCACGAGTTACATATTTTTCAGGGTTAAACAATGTACCTGGAGCGTAGTTTGTGAACCCAAGATAGGCAAGCTCGCGAACGGCATCTTGTGCCCAAGGAGCTACAAATTTTTGGTCCCCATAGGCTATATTATCAAGAACTGTTGGGTCTTCAGTGGTATATCCTAAGTAATGGATATAGTTATCTGCTACTACCGCAAACTCTTGACGGGACATATATTTCTCAGGTTTATAAGTGTCATCACCATAGCCGCTGATGATATTCTTGCGAGCTACAGATTCAATAGCAAGAGCAGACCAACGGTCAGATGTAATATCTTTAAATTTACTTGATAAAAAGGCGGCCGTACCATCATCCGTAATATTGTTGAAGAGCGCTGCTACTTCTTCACGTGTCATAGGTTGGTTAGGTCGGAATGTACCATCAGAATACCCTTTCATTAGGTTTGCTTTTGTTACAGTGCTAATCGAGTTAGCTGCCCAAAAATCACTAGGCACATCTGTAAAGATGTGGGCGCGGATTTTTTGAATATCTTGAGGTGTACCGATAGAGGTGTTTACAATTGCAGGTGATGCGGTATTAGTAGATTTAACGTTAGCCGCTTCTGTTTTAGTAGTCTCCATCTTCGTAGCATCTGTTTTAGCCATTGGTGCTTTAGTTGTTTCCATTTTAGTGGCTTCAACAGTAGTTGCAGGAGCATGAGTTGTAGTGGTTGTGTTTGCAGAAGCAAAACCAAGGCCTGTTGTAGTCAATAATGTGCCGAGTACGAGGGCACGTAATGCGTGAGGGGTATTCTTGTACATAAAAATCCTTCCTAATCATGGTAAAGGCTAGCGCTTGATAGCCGTAGAATATAAACTTTCACCAGCATAAAAAGCTATATCCGTCGCATCATAGTCAATTAGTTGGCATGCATAGTGATATACAACAAAGCAGCGTAGTACTGTCGAGTATACGCTGCCTTGGCTGGTTAAGTGTAACGCCGATTAGCGTTTTACTGTCATTTTTACTTTGGAACCGAATAATTTAGAGATTCCTTGTTGTGTTTCTTTAGATGCTGTAGATACAACTGCGTAAAGTTGGTTATTTTCTACATCAGGGAATGTAGCTAGAATTGTACCTGCTTTTTCATTTTTGTTGTAGTAGTTGCGGAAGTTTGTATCGATTGCATCGTATTCAGCTTGGCTGTATTGGGAGGATTCAACTACAACATAGTTATTTACAGTAGAATCACCACGGTTTTCAAGGTTAGCTTTTACTGTGGAAATATCGCTGTCTGTTTTCAAAGCTACGTGTAATTGATTGTCACGCCAGTACATTACGCCATAATTTTGGAATGCATCTTCTGTTTTATAAGTTTTATTTAATTCAGAAAATACTTTGTCTTCTAATGCAGCTTGTTGTTTTTGATCAAGTGCTTTTAGTGTGCTGCGACGAACAGGGCGAACGGTGCGAGTAGGTTCAGCTTTTTCAGCTACTGCAGCATCTTTATTGCCCTTTAAGTCTTTGTCAGCTTTTTTTGCCTCAGCTTTGGCTACTTTATCTGCCTTTTCTGCCTCTTTTTTCATGTCTTTATCAGTTTTGGACATATCTTTTTTTGCATCTTTATTTACTTTGGAGGCCTCTTTTTCGATTGCTGTATCAGCTTTCTTTATATCTTCTTTTACAGTTGTTTCAGCTTTAGCTTCAGTTGTACTGTGTTTCGGTGTTGCAAGGCCAGCACCATTAAGCATGCGGTTCAAGATTGTTGCCGCTTGTGCTCTTGTTACAGGTTGTTTAGGGTTAAAGTTTTCTGTTGCCCCAGATGCTACGATGCCACGTTGAGCCATGTATTGGATATCTGCCAAGTAAGCAGAGGAGATGCTAGCTTCGTCTTTAAATGTTACTTTTTCTACTTTTACAGGTGTAGAAAGATTTAATTTTTTAGCTAGGCTAGCGGCGGATGCAACGAATTGTTCGCGGTCCATAGTTTTGCTAGGTGTGAAAGCTGTTTTAGATGTGCCTTCCATTATGCCTGCAGCACTAACTAATTTGATAGCAGAGCTAGACCAACGATCTGCTTCCACGTCAGAGTAGGCGGTAGAGGATTCTTTTGTTGCAATCTCTGCTAATTCTTGTTCGTTTAAGTTGTGTTGTAGCACTTTGCCATAAATAGCAGCTGCTTGCTCACGAGTAATTTGTGCACTAGGTTTGAATGTATTATCAGCATAACCAGAAAGGTAACCGGCTTGTGTCATTGCTTGGATAGCATCGCGAGCCCAGTTATCTTTTGTGTCAGGGTATATACCAGCAGGTAAGTTTTCTTTAGCTTTTACAGCTTTTTTACCTTCTACCTTTACAGCATCTTCTTTTACATCATTTTTTACAGAAGTATCAATGCGTTTAACGTCATTTTTTACAGAAGTGTTAACGCGTTTAGCATCATTTTTTGCGGATGTATCAGTGCGTTTAGCAGCGTTTTTAGCGGATGCATCAGCATGTTTTGCATCACGTTTTACAACTGTGCTACCATGTTTAGCATCATTTTTGACGGATGTATCAATACGTTTAGTATCGTTTTTAACAGATGTATCAACACGGTGTTCATCCGCTTTAGCAGAAACTTCAGCTCTAGTAGCCACATTAGATACTTCGGATTTTATATGAGTCGCAGTTGTTTCAGCGTGAGCCATGCTGAATGTAGAGCCAAGGGCCAATGTAATTGCTAAAGACAAAGATAATTTATTTAGTTTCATGAAAAGGGCTCCTTTCAAACTATACTTATATAAAATAAATTATAACACTTTTTAAATTTATACACTACTATAAGAAAATGTAATATATAAGGATAAAACTTACATGAATTTGAAAAATTAAGTTTGATTATATAAATATAGAATGAAATATAGATAAAAGTTGATTTTCTAGTAGTTAAAAATGCAAAATGATAAACATTCGCAAAATCTAGATTTTATAGGGCTTTTACAAGAAAAAATGATAAATGAAATAATAGATGTGATAAAATTCAATGTTTGTTATTACAAAAAGTCATAACGATATAAGAAATAAAAGGGTACATACGAATATAGCAATTCTTTGGACAATATCTACATGATTAATTTATAATTATAGCGATGAGCTTTTGAATATTTATTTGAAAGCATAAGTAATGTTCAGGGCAGAAATTTAGTCGAAAAATTCACTACTAAAAATTGCCATAACACATACATATCAAAATTTTTTATTAGGTTAAGTACTAGAAAAGACGAGGAAGATAATATGAAAATTCATCTTTTCCAACAGTGTTTGATTGACATGTTCTACCCTCATGTAGGTATGGCTGGTGTAGAAGTACTTGAAAGATTAGGTTGTGAGCTTGTAGTACCTAAGAAACAAGTATGCTGTGGACAAATGTTCACTAACTCCGGTTATAATGACGCGGCTATGGACGCAATTAAGAATACAATCGAATGCTTTGAGAACGCTGAATATGTAGTCAGCATGTCCGGTTCTTGCGCTTTTGCAATCCGCGATGAATATCATCATTTCTTAAAAGATCAACCAGAGTGGTTGGCGCGCGCAGAAAGATTGAGTGGTAAAATTTACGAATTCACTCAATTTATTACTGACGTATTAGGTGTTGAAGATGTAGGGGCTCGTTTCAACGAATCCGTTACATACCATACATCTTGCCACGTAACTCGTTTGATGGGCATTAAAGAGCCTCCTTTCAAACTCCTTAAAAACGTTAAAGATATCAACTTGATTGAATTACCACGTGCAGATCGTTGCTGTGGTTTCGGCGGTACTTTCTCAGTTAAAAACCCTGAAATCAGTGAAGTTATGACACGCGAAAAAGCATTGGAAATTGCTGGCACAGGTGCCAACGTTATCTCCGGTTCTGACCAAGCGTGCTTAATGAACATCGCTGGTATGCTTGATCGTCTTCATAAAGAAGGCGAAATTGATCGCCGTATCAAAGTTATGCATATTGCTGAAATCTTAAACTGCCGTTAAGGAGGAGACGACATGGCACTTATATATGACAATCGCCCCTATAAAACACGTATAAAAGAATGTTTGGCTGACGATTTCAAAGTTGCAGCTATTAAAAAAGCACAAGACGTGTTTTATGATAAACGTAATACAGTAGTTGCGGATGTTCCTGAATGGTTAGATTTCCGCGCTGAAGCGGCTAAAATTCGCGATCACGTACTTAACAACTTGGATTACTATGTAAGTCAATTTGCTGACAATGCTGAAAAAGCTGGTTCTAAAGTTCACTTTGCGTTCGATGACAAAGAAGCGACTCAAATTGCATTAGATATCCTTCGCCAACGCGAAGCAAAAATGATCGTTAAATCCAAAACTATCTTAACTGAAGAAATTGGTTTGAACGAAGTATTAGAAGAAGCTGGTATTGAAGTTAACGAAACTGACTTGGCTGAATTTATTTTGCAAACTGCAGTAAGTCCTCCATCTCACATCGTAGTACCAGGTCTTCATTTTGAACGTAACAAAATCCGTGAAATTTTTGCTGAAAAATTAGGTTATACAGGAACTGAAAACCCTACGGAAATGACTCACTTTGTACGTGGTTATGTACGTGAGCGCTTCTTAAAAGCTGATGTAGGTGTTAATGGTTGTAACTTTGCAGTTGCTGAATCTGGTACATGTACAATCGTTTCCAACGAAGGTAACGGTCGTATGGCTAGTTCTATTCCTAAGACTCAATTAATTTTCTTAGGTACAGAACGTATTGTTCCTGATTTCAAAGCTCTTGATGTTATGATGGAAATGTTGAACCGTTCTGCAGTAGGTTCTAAGATTTCTAACTACTTCTCCATGATGACTGGTCCTGCGCGTCCTGGTGAAGCTGATGGTCCTGAAGAGACTCATATCATCATTATTGATAACGGACGCTCTGGCATCTTGGGTGGGACATTCCAAGAAATGCTACGTTGTATCCGTTGTGGCGCATGCATGAATATTTGTCCTGTATACCGTCACGTTTCCGGTCATGGATATGGTTCTGTATATCCAGGTCCAATGGGTGCTGTATTGACTCCATTATTCAAAGGTTACGATGTAGCCGGCGATCTTCCATATGCTTCTACATTATGCGGTGCATGTACAGAGAACTGTCCAGTAGCTATTCCATTGCATGAATTGTTGATGGAGCACCGTCATATCATGGCTGATATTGAAAAGACTCGTCCAAAAGCAGAAGAAGCTATCTTCACAGCAGCTGCTAAGATGTTCGGTAATGCAACATTATTTGATCTTGGCACAAAAGCTGGTGCTATCGGTATGAACTTAATTAGTAATAAAGAGGGTAACATGCCTGAATGGACTCAAGCTATTCCAGTTATGAATGGCTGGACTAAATCTAAAGAATTGGGTTCCTTGAAATTCAAGAAATTCCGTGATTTGTATGCTGAACATGAAAAGAACAAGAAGAAGGAGAAAAAATAATGGATGTAGCTAAACGTAATCAATTTATTGCACGTTTATCTCGTGCATTAGGCCGTGATCAAGAAATGTGCCCTGCTTTTGTAGAAGGCTTTGATTATAGCCATGGTCCTCAAGAAACTATGTTCCAAGATTTGAGTCGGGATCAAATTTTGACAATGTTTAAGGAACAATGTCAACGTGTTGGTACAAAATTCGTTGAAACTACACCTGACAAACTAGGTGAAACAATTTTTGCAGCTATCGAAGACTGGGGAAACGGTAAAATTGTATTCCCAAGCTCTCCTGAAGTAGAAGAATATAAATTAAAAGAATTGTTCGAACAAGATGCAGCTAATAATGGTGGCACTCGTACATACTTCCAATGGGATCCAGCTAAAGGTCGTGAAGAATGTATTTCTAATACTGCTAATGCTGATATTGGTATTACATTCCCATACTGCGGTATTGCAGAAACTGCTACTGTAGTACAAGCTTCTGGTGAGGACTCTGGCCGTGCGATTAGCTTGTTGCCTACAACACATATTGCTGTGTTGTATACTGATACAATCAACCCTCGCATGACACAAACAATGGAACATTTGGCTGAACGGTATCACAACGATCCAGCTAAGTTCCCTACAAATATCTGCTTGATTTCTGGTCCGTCCCGTACGGCGGATATCGAATTGGTAACTGTAGATGGTGCTCATGGTCCTATCCAAGTAACTTATATCTTAGTTAACAGATAATATAATAGCTAGATTTACTAAAGGCGATTTTCTTCTGGAAAATCGCCTTTTTGGTGTATATATTACAGAATACATTAAATGTTACCAAAAAATAAATATTATACTTGTATTTTTTTCGATATATGCTATACTAAGTTCATAACCTATTGTTGTGATATGAATTAAAGAGGTGTATTATGAATATTCCATTCTTTACAGATTACCTCATGTTAAGCAATCCACTAAGTATTGGTATTATCGCGGTGTTTGTGCTCGTGTTAATTGGTATTTATGTATTGCAACGCAAGGGCACATCCTTCGGTAATCTTGTTATTATTGGTACTATTGCTGGTGCCGTACTTGGTATAGCGGTCCAAATTATTGCAGGCTTCCCTGATGATCCATCCAAAGTGGTTTACATCAAGGAAAGTACAAAGTGGTTCTCTCTCGTAGGGGGCGGTTTCATCGACTTAATCCGCATGCTTGTTATTCCTATCGTTTTTATCTCTATTGTTCACGTTATTTTGCACATGGAGGCAGGTGCTAACCTCAAAAAGTTAGTAGTTGCTATGATTTCTACAAATCTCGGCATGGTAGCTGTTGCTGCTATAGTCGGCCTAATTTTGGGGAATGCCTTCGGTTTAGGTCAAGGTTTTGATATTGTTGAATCTGGCAAGAAGATTCGTGAAATCAAACCTATGGTTGATACATTCCGAGCACTAATCCCTAGCAATCCAATTCAAGCGGCTGCTGAAACAAATGTTATCGGCATTGTCGTATTTGCAATTATCTTGGGTAGCGTAGCTCGTCTATTAAAACAAACAGGGACAAACTCTATGGAGGTATTCACAAAACTATTTGATGAACTTCACCAATTGATTTCCTGGGTAGCTGATTTCATCATTAGTCTTATGCCATATGGTGTAGTTGCTTTGTTAGCTTCTACATTGGCAACACGCGGTGTACAAGCTATTCTTGATATGGGCTTGTTCGTAGTATTGCTTTACGTTGGTCTTTTGATTATGTTTGTCGTACAAGCAATCTTGATTACTAGCTTTGGCTACAATCCGATTACATACTTCAAGAAAGCGAAAGCACCACTCTTATTGGCGTTCACTTCTCGTTCTTCGATGGGGGTATTGCCATTAACTGTAGAGACTTTGACAAAACGTCTTGGTGTAAATGCTACAACTGCTAATACAGTAGCTTCCTTCGGTACTACTGCGGGCATGCAAGGTTGTGCGGGCGTGTTCCCAGCACTTGTGGTGGTGTACATCTCTAATGTAGCCAATATTCCATTTGATATGACTATGTATATCATGAGTGTTATCGTTATTGCTATTGGTTCTGTTGGTATCGCAGGCGTGCCAGGTACGGCTACAATGGCGGCATCTGTATCCCTTAGTGGTACAGGCCTTGGAGCATACTTCACCTCCATTAGCCCAATTCTAGCTATCGATCCATTGATTGACATGGGACGTACATGTTTGAACGTATCTGGGTCCTTAACAAATGCTCTCGTAGTAGATAAAATTATGGGAACTATCGATAAAGACGCATACAATAATCCTAACGAAGGTCGAGTATAATAACTAGCAACACTTAATCATATAATTATTATAAAAAGGGGCTGTAGCTGAATGTGGTAAAACCACATTTGGTTACAGCCTCTTTTGCCTTTTTTTAAAAGTGATAATTATTACAGATTGTAAACTATATTATTAAGAATCGATATTGAAATTGTGAGCTTAGCTACTAACATACTTATGCATATATGGTATACTAAGCGTTATAAAGTTACGAATTATGCTTAATAAATATAAGCCAAGAGGGTAATAGTATGATTACACAAGAATTGAAAGATCGATTAATTGCAGATTATCCAAAGTTTGAGGATATGACACATAAGTTCTATAAGAAAGAACTATCTATTGCAGATTATAAAGGGCAGTCTGGTGCCTATGGTAGTTACGCTGAGCGCGGTGCAAATACTGGTATGAGCCGTTGGCGTTTCAATGGTGGCCGCATGACGCGCGAGCACATGCAGTTTTTAGCGGACTCCATTCGTAAATATAACCTACAACATGTACATTTCACTACCGGTCAATGCTTACAAATGCACGGCCTCGATGGTGATACAATATTAAAGCTCTATAAGGAATGTTATGATCACGGTATTTACAACCGTGGTGCTGGTGGTGATAATCCCAATGTGGTGGCTAGTATTTTACGCGGCATTGATCCTCGTGAAACTCTAGATATTACGCCGTATGCAACAGCAATTAGCGAATTTCTTATGGAGCAAATGTTCTATATCAAGATTCCTCGTAAATTTAAAATGGGCATAGATAATGGTTTTGATAGTACCCCACATTCTACGTTCAAGGACCTAGGTTTTAATTTAACAAAACACAATACCTTTGATGTGTATGCTTGTGGCGGTATTGGTCCTAATCCTCGCATTGGTATTCCGGTGGCACATGATGTAGCGCCTGAGGATGTTTTGTACCATGTGAAAGCTATGCTTATGGTCTTTGCTAACCATGGTAACTTCAAAAACCGCGGTAAGGCTCGTACTCGTTACATGCCTGCTGAAATGGGTGGGGCGGAAGCTTTCATCAAAATCTATGAAGAAACCCTAGCTATGGTAAAAGAAGTAGAACACCTAACTATTAAGCCGGCTGATTATGCTTATGAAATTACAAAAACTGGTAAGCGTGATGATTCTGTGGAAAACTATCGTATTCATCGTCAAAAACAAGATGGTTTATACTATGTAGAATACCATCCGGCAGGTGGCGATGCGAACGTTGAACACTTGCTGGCGGCCCTTGACTATGCGGTGACACTTGATCAAGTTGAAGCACGTATTGCGCCAGACCAAGCATTGTTCTTCATCAATCTCACAGCTGATGAAGCACGCAAAATTGTGGAATTAACTGATGATAGCGCTAAAAATGATTTCCGCCGTTCCGTATCTTGTGTTGGTTCTACTATATGTCAGATTGGTATGCAAGACTCTAACGGTCTTTTGAAAGATATCTTCGCACACCTTGAAGAAAAGGGCATAGATACAAGAAAACTACCTCGTTTACATATATCTGGTTGCCCACACTCCTGTGGTACACACCAAATCGGCGAAATTGGTTTCCATGGTGCTGTAAAATTAGTAGATAAGAAACCTATGGTAGCATTTATCCTTGTAGACGGTGGCTCAGAACACATGGGCTCTGAAAACTTCGGTAAAATGGCTGGCAATATTGTAGCTACAAAAATTCCAGAATTTTTGGAATCTTTGGCAAATATTCTAAACGAATCTCCAGAACCAGACTTTGGGACATGGAGACTTACGCATAAAGGGGACTACATGAATCTTATAAAAGCATTTGAGTAAATATGTAAAAGCATTTGCGTAAATATGTTTGGGTTGCTTGTGATGGGGCCCACTTAGATTGCGACAACTTAATAAATAATAAAAAGAGTTCCCTCTTTGCTCCGTTCTTCGCAAAGTCGCTGCATAGGGAACTCTTTTTATTATTTGAGCACCTGCTATTAACTAGTCCCATCACAAGCTATATTCGATATTTACTCAATATGCTTTTATATAATAGAGGGAGGGGAGAGATGGTCAAGTAATTTTAACTAAATTAGCATTAGAACTAACCCGTGGACTAGCCGCAGGTTAGTCCTTTCCCTATCGGTGGGAGTGGCACCACTACTATAAAGTTTATTATAATACGTGAAACCATGGTGTTTTCTGAGTTTTATTTTAGTGATTAATTGTAATGGAGCTAGGTTAGTTTTATAGATAGATTATATCTGCCTTTGGGATGGGACATCTTTATAAGTAAAGTGATAAAAAGTAAGTATACACTTGTGCAGCGACATTGCGAAGAACGGAGCAAGCAAGCGTATTCTTACTTTTTTTACCAAGTTGTATTAATGAAACGGGGCCCCATCCAAAAGGCAAATATAGGAACAGGGATTAGCTTCATTACAATTAGAATAATTGTTTAAAACTAGATATGACTTGATTTTGTATGTTATAATAGGCTTTATAGTAGTATTTGGAGGATATTCAGATGTTATTTACCGTCAATACAGAAGTCTGTACACGATGCGGCCTTTGCGTTGCTGACTGTCCGACAGGATTGCTGGTGATGTCCGATGCTGGACCTGTAACTGGCAGGGGAGGTTGTATCTCCTGTGGGCATTGTATTTCCGTATGCCCAACGCTTGCTCTCGATAGCGATATGACACCGCGTAAGGAGCAAATCGATATTACAAAGGAACCTAAGTTAACGCCTGAGCAAGCTGAACTATTTATGCGTAGTCGCCGCTCTATTCGTAACTATCAAAATAAACCAGTCCCTGTAGAGCTCATTCGCAAAGTGCTAAACGTTGCAAGAATGGCGCCAACAGCGACTAACACACAAGGTATTTCGTATATAGTAATCCGAGATAAACAAACGTTGCGCCGTATTGCTGATCTTGTTCTAGAGTGGATGCATCTGGCTGCAAAAACAGTACCGATTATGCGTCTCTATGCTCGTGCTGCTCAAGCAGAGGTAGATAAAGGCAAGGAGTATATCTTGCGCGATGCGCCGGCTCTCGTAGTGGCAATTGGCTCTAAAAAAGATATTCATCGTACCCATGATAGTGGTCACTCTTGCTTGTCTTATGCTGAGCTATATGCGCCGACTTTAGGCCTTGGTACTTGTTGGGCTGGTTTCTTTGAACATGCTGGAGAAGCTGAATACCAACCATTATTAGATGAATTAGGTGTACCTGATGATAAAATTGTAGCTGGTGGCATTCTTATGGGATATCCTAAAGTACGATATCGCAATATTGTAGAGCGTCAACCATTAGATGTTACATTTGATACAGAAGAGTAAAAAAGAGATGCCCCAATGATTGTAATCATTGGGGCATCTCTTTTTAGTTATATAGTGACGATATAAACTTTATTAGTTGGCAGTTGTAATAGTGCCTTTGAATGTTTCGTCGATGTATTGTTTAATAGCATCAGATTTGTAAATATCTGCAATTTTTTTGTATGTTTCGTTGTCTTTGTCTTCACTACGAACTGCAAGTACGATAACTGTTAGTGGTTCATCTTTAGATTCGAAGAAGAAACCTTGTTTTTCTACACTAAGACCAGCACTTTGCACATAGTTCATTGGAATAACTGCAATTGTTACATCATCTAGACTACGAGGTAATTGAGCTGCTTCTAGTTCTTGAATCTTTATATTCTTCGGGTTAGATGTGATATCTGCAACTGTTGCTTTGAAGCCGACACCATCTTTTAACGTAATTAATCCAGCTTTAGCTAATAATGCTAATGCACGACCACCATTAGTAGGGTCATTTGGGATAGAAACAGTAGCGCCTTCAGGTACATCTTGTACGCTGTGTACGCTATTACTATATAAGCCCATACGCACCAAAATTGTTTTACCGATTGCTACTAAGTTGGAACCATTTTGTTTGTTAAAGTTTTCCATAAATGGTACATGTTGATAAGCATTCAGTTGAATATCGCCATCTGCAAGGGCTTTATCAGGTGTTACATAGTCTGAGAATTCAACTACTTTAAGATCGATTCCTTGTTTTTTAGCTTCTTTTGCTACAGCTTCAGCTACTTGTGCATGAGGACCAGATGTAGCACCTATTTTGATTTCTTTTTGTGTTTGTGTTGATTGATTTGATGTACTACCACAACCAGCGATAGCAAATGCAAGAGCACCGATAAGTAATGGTGCTAACAATGTTTTTAATTTCATATAATCATCCCTTTCAAGTCTTATAATGGTTATATCCTATCATGGATGAAGGGGATTTGTATATGATAAAAGCATATCAGTTAGCTATAGATTAAAACTATGGTGAAATTCTAGCTCATTTATAATACAATTCAATATAATATATTGATTAATGTGTTATATTGAATGTGTGATCGCTAGGTAGTAAATTTATATTTTAAATATTTTTGTATAATTCTAATATGGATTCATATATCTATATGTCGGATTAATGGAGGATGTATGTATAATTTTGATTTTTATAACCCTACACATATCGTATTTGGTAAAGACCGTTTAGATGAATTAGATACATTGGTACCAAAGGATGCAAAGGTGCTCATTACTTATGGTGGTGGCTCCGCTGTGCACAGTGGTCTTATTGATCGCATTGTGAAAGCTCTTGGTAACCGCAAGGTTGAGCAGTTTGGTGGTATTGAGCCAAACCCATCTCTTGAAACTTGTGAACGTGCGGTAGCTTTCATTAAAGAACATGGCGTAGATTTCGTTCTCGCTGTAGGCGGCGGTTCTGTAGTAGATGCTACAAAACTTATCGTTATGGGTGCTACCTATGATGGTCCCGTTATTGAGGTAATGAAAGCTGGTGTGCCAGAGGTTCCGGTAGACATGGTACCAAATCCATTACCATTTGGCACAGTTATGACACTACCTGCAACTGGTTCCGAAATGAACAATGGTGCAGTTATTACTTATGGTGACGGTAAATACCCTGTATTCAGTAGCTTAGTATTCCCTAAGTTCTCCATGCTTGATCCAACATTGACTTTCACCTTGCCTGAAAGACAAGTTAAGAATGGCGTTATCGATACCTTTGTGCATACCACAGAGCAGTATTTAACATACCCTGTAGAAGGTCGTATTCAAGATCGTTTCAGCGAAGGTATTTTAAAAACTATGATTGAAATCGGCAAAGAAACAGTAGAAAATCCAGAAAACTACGATATTCGTGCTAACCACGTGTGGGCCTCTACATTGGCATTAAATGGTTTAATTGGTGCCGGCGTGCCACAAGACTGGGCAACTCATCTGATTGGACATGAGTTAACTGCGGCGTACCATCTTGACCATGGTATTACATTGGCTATCGTATTACCTGCATTGTTAGAAGTGAAAAAAGCAGACAAACTTGAAAAATTGGCACAATATGCTACACGGGTATGGCATATTACAGAAGGTACAAACGAAGAAAAAGCGGACAAGGCCATCGCTAAAACTCGTGAATTCTTCGAGTCCCTTGGCGTATCTACGCATTTGAAAGACTATGGTCTTGGTGAAGAAGCAGTTGATAAAATTGTGAAACAATTAGAGGACCATGGCATGACACAACTTGGTGAAAATGGTGATGTAACACCAGAAGTAGCTCGCGAGATTTTAATGCGTGCCTTATAATTAAGGGGATTAACAGTGTAAACTTGTATGATATGGAAAGGAGGCGCTCCCTATAAATAAAATAAAAAATAGAAGTGCATTTTCTTTTGCACTTCCTATTATGATTCCCATGGGGCTTAGTTTCCTCTTTCTTGGAGTAGGCTTTGGTTTGTATGCTACCAGTCAAGGGTTTCCTTGGTGGACCGCTCCTGTTTTAGCTAGTACCATATTTGCAGGCTCCATGGAGTTCGTAACTATTGGGCTGTTAATGGCAGGCTTTGATCCAGTGAATACTTTTATGTTGACCTTGTTTGTCAATGGGCGTCATTTCTTCTATGGTCTATCTGCACTACAGCGATATGTGCATATGGGATGGAAGTGGTTTCCTACAGTTGCGTGGATGTGTGATGAAAGTTTTGCAATTAATGTATCTACGAAGTTACCCGATGATGTAGATGAAAAATGGTTCTACTTCCATGTATCGTGGCTTAATTATATCTTCTGGGTTGTGAGTACTCTTGTAGGGGGATTGTTCGGCGATTTATTAGCATCTGTAGATTTGCGAGGTATTGGTTTTGTATTACCTGGCTTATTTATTGTTATATTCCTTGAAATGTTATTTAATGCTAAAAGTAATAATATTCGAGGCTTAGGTGCTGTTGGAGCCGTTGTAGCCCTAGCAATGCTTCTATTAACGGGAAAATCCTTATTTATGCTTGCTTCTATGGGGTGTATGCTCGTAGTATGTTATATAGCGTATAAGTGGGGAGGTGTACGCCTTGACTAGTTTAGAAATGGTCATTACTGTTGCTATTGTAGTAGCAGGTACATTGCTCACACGATTTGCAGCATTTCTCATATTCCCTCCCGGTAAAAAAGCGCCAGATTTTGTACAGTACTTGGGAAAGGCATTACCTGCAGCGGTAATGGGGGTGCTTGTTGTGTATACATTTAAGGATACAGTTGTACTCGCCTATCCTTATGGATTGCCTGAGCTGACTGCATTGCTGGTGACAGTTGGGCTACATCTATGGAAACGAAATATGTTTATGTCTATTGGTGTGGGAACAGTAGCATATATGGTACTCATACAAGCGGTATTTAATGTACCAAAATAAAATAAACCACGTATATCTATGCCTATGAAAGATTAGATATACGTGGTTTATTTTTACATATACTGTTTGGCTTATCGCGATGGCATGATTATTATATTTGTTGGCAATAATGCATGTTTAATTAGTATATTACGTTTTATTTGAGTTGTAACAGCCTTTCAAGACCAGGCGCAGTATGATGATTTTCCAAGAAGGATCGTTGGTCTAATAGTTCCATAACGTCCATGTCGATGTTGGTGAGTTTGAAATCGAATACATCGAAGTTAGCTTCCATATGGCTCACGTTATTTGCCTTTGGCAATGGAATGATGCCTCGTTGGATGTGCCAACGCAAGATGATTTGATGTTTTGAAACACCGTATTTTTCCGCCAAGCTTTTGATGATTGGATGGTCAAAAATCGGTTGGCGGTCACGGGTAAATGGAGACCATGCCATGCCTACAACTTGATGCTTTCTCATCAATTGTAAGAGTGATTGACGTTGGTTGAACGGGTGGCATTCGATTTGGTTGACCACCGGCTTTACATTGCAGTGGTATAGCAAGTCAATGAGGCGGTCTTCGTAAAAGTTAGATAGACCTAACCCACGGAGTATATTTTGATCGTATAATTCTTCCATGGCGCGCCAAGAACCGTAGTAATCACCCAGTGGTTGGTGTACGAGCATGATATCGATATAGTTGGTATCTAGTTTCTTTAAGGAACTTTCAACAGCACGCATCGTATTATCGTAGCCTGCATCAGTGTGCCAGATTTTAGTAGTGATGATTATATCTGTTCGTTTAATACCAGATGCTTTGATTCCTTTAGCAACGGCTTCTTCATTGCCATAATAGGCGGCCGTATCGAGTAAACGATAGCCTACGCCAAGTGCATTGGCAACGGCTTGTTCAGTCTCTCCTTCGGTACCTGTTTTATAGGTACCATAACCGATGGAGGGAATGAAGCTACCATTGTTTAAAATTCTAAAGTCCATCCGTTCTTCCATGAGAACCTCCGTTATATCCATAAATTAAAGGAATTAGCTTTCATACAATTCTAACTGATTTTATGATATACTAAGGTATTGATAAAAATCAATATGATAGGAAGTGACAGAATGCAAATAAATCGTTTTTGCTCTGTAATTGCTATCCTTGGCGTTATGATTATGACACTCGCTATTGCGGGATGTGGTACGAAAACCGTATCCGTCGCAGAGGTAACGTACAAGGATATGCCGTTGCAGATTCATAATGATGCCAATGTAACGGCCCTTAATAAGGCGACGATAACGCCGACCTTGACGGGGCAGGTCGTGTATGCCGTGAAAGTAGGCGATCAAGTACAGCAAGGTCAAACTGTGGCAACTGTAGATACATCGGCTTTACAACAACAGCTAGCATCCTTGCAAGGACAATTAGCGCAAGCCCAATCACAATCATATGCCACAGCTGTGACGACTACGACTGCAGCATCTATAGACAGTACTCAACTGGAACAGGCTCAACGCATGCGTGAAGCGGGCATAATCACACAAAAAGAATATGATCGTATTTTGGAACGATCTCAACCACAAACTACAACAGTTACAACCGGTGGTGGCGGAGGCATCAATACGGCAGCCATTGAGGCACAAATCGCACAAGTATCGGCTCAGATGGCGGCATCTACAATCGTGGCTCCTATAGCAGGTACTGTAACATCTATCTATAACGAAGACCGTCAAATGGCGATTGCAGACCGTCCATTTATGATGATTCAGCAATCTACGCCGATGGTTGCATCCCTCAGCATTCCTCGTGATGCGGCTATGAAATTAGGTACACCTGAAGCGAAGAATGGCATGAAGGTACTTCTCAAGGTAGGTGACCAAGAATTACCAGGTGAATTGACTTACGTAGATATTACTCAACCTGAAAATGTGCCAAGTGTTCTTGTGAAAGCCACTTTCAATAATGAGAAAGGCCTAATCAAGGCTGGTGAATTCTATACACTCGTTATTGAATCTAATGTGAAAGCCAAGATGCTGACCGTTCCAACTAAGGCGGTTCGGGAAAATCAAGATGGGAAATATGTATATGTATTGACTGAGAATAATACAGTTGATGTACGTGTTGTTGAGGTAGGCATCACTGAAGGCGATGACGTAGCCATTATTTCTGGCTTAAACGAAGGTGATAAGGTTATTACGACGGATGGCACCTTTGTGTTAGGTGAATCTGTAAAATTGTAATTATGAGACCTAAGATTTTAGTATTAGATTGTTAGGATTATGTTTAAATGTGATGGAATCAAAACTTTCACAGATTGTGAAAGTAACCTCAAAAGAGGAATCTGATAGGAGGGATTATTATTTTAGAATTTAAACGTTTTGAATTGAGAGATAAACCATTAATCGACAAATATTTTGAACAACATCATTATGAAGCATCCGATAATTGCTTTACTACATTGTTTATGTGGCAAGATCCGTACGGTATTCGCTGGGCTGAAGAAAATGGCGTATTGTACATCCAAGGTGGTGGCAAGCGTGAGCCATTCCTTTTGCCTCCATTTGCTGGTAAAGATGCAAAGTTCCTTGATGGTTTGTTGCGTGCTAAAGAATGGTTCGTAGAAAATAAATTGCCGTTCCGATTTAAAGGCGTTAGCAAAGATGTAAAAGAACGCATGGAAGACCTATGTCCTGGTCGCTATGCATTTACACCTGACCGCGATAACTACGAATACATTTACAAGTCCGAAGATCTTATCAACTTGTCTGGTAAGAAATTCCGTCAAAAGAAAAACCATTTAAACCAATTCCGCATGCAATATTCTAACTATGAATATGTGCCGATTACAGATGATATTATTCCATTATGTCGTGAAACGGCAGCATCTTGGGTAGAAACGCATCATGAAGAAGGTATCGAAGATGAATTGATAGCCATCAATTTGTTATTTGATAACTGGGATGTGTTGGGACTTAAGGGCGGTGCTATTAAACTATTCGGCCGTGTCGAAGCCTTTAGTATCGGTGAGCTTCTCAATGACAGAATTGCTTTGATTCACATTGAAAAAGCAAATCCAGATATTCGTGGTTTGTATCAAGCTATCAATAATGAATTCATTCGTCATGAATTTAGCGAAGTAGAATTTATCAACCGCGAAGAAGATATGGGTTTGCCTGGCCTTCGTCAAGCAAAAGAATCTTATAACCCAGATCATTTTGCTGAAAAATATGACGCAGTATATGCTAACGAAGCTGATAATGCGACAGGCGGTAAATAAAAATTTGAGCTATGAAGCCGATGTGCTCCATAGCTCATTTTGTTATAATAGAATTGTTAGCCTATCTATTTGAATGTAACTATTGTATCATCATGACGATATGGCGATATGGCGATATGACGATGCGATGTGCTTAGATTAGATATTATACGCTGTGAAACGACAGATAGATAATGGCTCTTATGATATAACGAGGATATAAATATGGAATTTAGAATTGCGACGGCTCAAGATACGCCTCATGTGGAGAATCTATGGGCGTACTGCTTTGAACCAAAGGAAGATCCATTCTTCCAATATTATTTTACAAATTGCTATGAACCAGAAAATACAATGGTCGGCCTAGAACAGGGCCAATTGTTGAGCACTGTTCATTTGCGTCAATACAATCTTAACGTTCGCGGTGCTGTATTACCTACGAGTTATATGGTAGGCGTAGCAACACATCCTGCGGCTCGCCGTGGTGGTGTAGGCGGTGCATTATTGACCTCTGCACTAGAAGAGCTTCGTAAACGCGGCCAAGCTATGACGATTTTGATGCCATCCAAGGCGGCATTCTATCAACAATATGGTTGGGAACTTTATGCTCATCAATGGGTGAACACCATGTCGCTAGACGACTTGCGCCCTATGACAGATAAAACGTTGAGCTTTGGCTTGCTAAATAGCGTAGATCAATGGACTTTGTTAGATCCAGTATATAAAACCTATACGGCTCGTCTTTCCGGCTACGCAGAGCGCGGTGAAAAGGAATGGAAACGATTATTAGGCAGCTTCTTTGCAGAAGGCGTAAACATTACTGTAGTGCGCAACGATGATAACGTCATCGAAGGCTATGCAGTGTATCGTTTAGGTCAGCCTGAAATTCCTGTTTCTGAATTGGTTTACACGACACGCCGTGCACAACGTGCATTATTGAACTACTTCTATAATCACCGTTCTCAAGGCACTTCTATTCGTTGGAATGAAGGTCTTCATGATACATACTATCGCTTTTATCCTGATGGTAGAACTGGTCACGCTACGATGCCGTATATGATGAGTCGTATTGTAGATGTAAAAGCTGCTTTTGAAGCGATTCCTGTAAATCCAGAGGCATTGATGATGCCTATAACAATGACCTTTGCAGTAAAAGATGGGCTTTGCAGCTGGAACGAAGGCCGTTATGAAGTGGAATATGGCGGTGCATTAACTCCATCCGTTAAAAAGATTTCTGATACATTTGATGGTGAAGCGGATATTACCGTTGAGGTCGGTGCATTAAGCCAGTTATTAATGGGCACTCTTACGGCTCGAGACCTTGTTTTTGAAGGGAAACTTTCAGTAAGTGAAGAATGGTTAGACTATTTCGATATTCTCTATCCTGAACAAAAAACATATATTAACGAATGGTGGTAATATGAGCTGGAAAACGTATACGGTGAAAGAACCGACAGAGTTGACGGTTTCTAAATATGTAAAGGAACGATTTTCCCTATCCTCTCGGGATATCCAAATGGTATTTCGCAAGAAACGGGTAAAAGTTAATAGCCGTGTGGCTCATTCGCAGCGAGCACTTAAAAAGGGTGATGTATTAACCTTGGAGTTACCACAAGATAAGGATTATGGGGTTGATGTAGAAAAGGGACCGATTACAGTTCTCTATGAAGATGCGCATACGTTAGTTGTAAATAAGGATCCCTTTATGCTCGTTCATCCTGCAGGGCAAACGAAGTCTTGTACATTGAGTAACTATGTGGCAGGGTATTATGCGAAGAAAAACGTAGTTCATAAGGTTCGACCTGTGCACCGCCTCGACCGAGATACATCGGGGTGCATTCTCTTTGGTAAAACAAAGGAAGCACAACAATATTATACTGATGAGCTACAAGCAGGGCGTATCGATCGTATTTATACAGGTCTTGTAGAAGGTCGTATTGATGTGGATGGCATGGTAGATGCGCCTATTGGGGTAGATCCAGTATTTGATAATCGCCGTGTTATCGATGAATTGGGTCAGCCAGCTCAAACGGAATATACCGTTCTCGGTCATGAAGGAGACAATACTCTGTTACGTTTTAAATTGTTGACTGGCAGAACTCATCAAATTCGGGTTCACATGGAACATATTGGTCATCCTATCGTAGGTGATGCTATGTATGGTACGCGCAAGAAGCCCTATACACGCCAATGTTTACACGCATCAGAGCTAACTTTCGTGCCGTATGGTAAAGACGAAGCTATTACGATTACCTGTGAAGTAGGGGGGAATTTTGGTCGAGAAAAATAACTGTTGATTTTTCCACTCTAAATAATAAGCCCATCGTGTTTATTGGATGAGAAGCTTAGTATCCCTGTATCCCTGTATCCCTGTATCCTTGTATACAAAAAACAATAGTGATAAAAACTCATAGTCTATGCATGAAAAGCATAGACTATGTTTTTTTTATATTTTCAATTCACAGTGGACAGGAGTATACTGTGTATAGACATAAAATTCTATAGAATGTTAAATTGATAATTTTATAGAGAAATAGTTTGTTAGTTATACTTTTACCAAGACCGAACGGAACGATGCCGCAGTGCTTGGAATGATCAAGTGATATGAAGGAGTGCACGTTATGGATATGAAGCAAAGCACAATAGAGCAACAACGTCTAGATCAAGCTAGACTTGAAGCCAATGGTATGTACAGCAGCCAATTTGAAAAGGATGCGTGTGGCATGGGCTTCGTTGTTAATATTAAGGGAAAAAAATCTCATGATATTATCGACGATGGTTTACGCATTTTAGAGCGCTTGGAACATCGTGGTGGTGCCGGTGCCGACAAGGATACTGGGGATGGTGCCGGTATTTTAGTACAAATCCCGCATGAGTTCTTCAAGCGCGAGTGCGAAGTGCTTGGTATTAATCTACCTGCAGCTGGCGAATATGGCGTAGGTATGGTCTTTGCCCATAAATATGAAAGTCTCCGTAACGAGCAAAAACGAATTCTCGAAGAGGTCGTACGCGAAGAGGGTCAAGTTGTTCTCGGCTGGCGTGAAGTACCGGTTGATGGTACAAAGGTCGGCAAAGAGGCTGCAGCGATTCGTCCTTGGATGATTCAAATCCTCATCGGCAAAGGCCCCGATGTAACGAACAATAAGGAATTTGAACGCAAATTATATATCATTCGTAAATTGGCGGAAAAACGCATTATTCCATTAAGCAAGGAATTGTCTAGCGATTTCTATATTGCCTCCTTATCCTCTAAAACAATCGTATATAAAGGTATGTTAACACCTGGTCAATTGCGTGACTTCTACCTCGATTTGAGTGATCTTGACTTTACCTCTGCGTTGGCAATGGTTCACTCCCGCTTCAGTACGAATACATTCCCAAGCTGGGCGCGGGCACATCCTAACCGTTTCCTAGTTCATAACGGTGAAATCAATACCATCCGTGGTAACGTAAACTGGATCAATGCGCGTGAAGGTAAAGCGGAATCTCCATTGTTCCCAGATATCAAAAAGGTATTCCCTGTTGTTGATGATAGCGGATCTGACTCTGCTATGTTTGATAACACATTAGAATTCTTACACATGACAGGCCGCTCCTTGCCTCATGCGATTATGATGATGATTCCTGAACCTTGGGAACGCAATAATCTCATGAGCCAAGAAAAACATGATTTCTATGAGTTCAATAGCTTTATGATGGAACCTTGGGATGGTCCTGCGGCTATGGGCTTTACGGATGGTACAGTTATCGGCGGTGTCCTTGACCGCAACGGTTTGCGTCCTGCTCGTTACTATGTGACAACAGATGATCGCGTTATCATGGCTTCCGAAGTTGGCGTTGTAAACGAAAATGCTGAAAACATCCGCGCTAAAGGCCGTTTGGAACCAGGTAAAATGCTACTCATTGATACAGAGGAGCAACGTATCATCTCCGATGAAGAAATCAAACATCGCGTCGCTACTGAATTACCATACAATGAATGGGTAAAGGAACACGTTATTCATTTGTCTGAAATTACACAGGCCGATGAAAGTACAATTCCAACAGTAGATGATTTATTCAAAGAACAACAAGCTTTTGGTTATACCCAAGAAGACCTTGTGCGTATGATCGTGCCTATGGCAAAAGATGGTAAAGACCCTGTTGGTGCCATGGGGGCCGATGCACCTTTGGCTATCTTGTCCGATAAACCACAATTGTTATATAGCTACTTCAAGCAAATGTTTGCGCAAGTAACGAATCCTCCAATCGATTCTATTCGTGAGGAAATGGTTACATCTACACGTGTGATGCTTGGTAACTCTGGTAATTTAACAGAACCTAACAAAGCTGGTACTTATGCATTGTCCATGCGTACCCCAATTCTTACAAACCAAGAATTGGCATCCATTAAAGCTCTTGATTGCCGTCGCATGAAATCTGTAACCTTGCCAATCCTATTTGATCCAACTAAGGGTGCCGAAGGCTTGCGCGATGCATTAGATGAATTGTGTGTTAAGGCAGAAGAAGCAGCTCGTACAGATCAAAATGTATTGATTTTATCCGACCGTGGTGTCGATGAACATCATGCGCCAATTCCAGCGTTGTTGGCTGTAGCTGCTGTTCACAATCATTTGATTAACAAAGTATTGCGTACAGAAATTGGCCTCATTCTTGAATCTGGTGAACCACGCGAAGTTCATCACTTCTGTACATTAATCGGTTATGGTGTAACAGCTATCAACCCATACTTGGCGCTTGAAACTGTACGCGATTTGCAAGCTCGGAAACGCCTTGGCGATATTACACCAGAACAAGCAGAAAAGAACTACATCAAGGCTGCTGTAGGTGGCATTATGAAGGTTATGTCCAAAATGGGTATTTCCACAGTTCGTTCCTACCACGGTGCACAAATCTTTGAAGCGTTGGGCTTGAATACTAACTTTATTAACAAGTTCTTCGTAAATACACCAACACGTATTGGCGGTATTGGTCTTGGTGGTGTAGCACATGAAGCATTAGCTCGTTTTGAACGTGCTTTCAAATCCGATGAAACAGTACTCGAACCAGGCGGTTGGTATGGTCCTGTAAAAGATGGGGAAGAGCATCTATTCAATCCTAAGACAATCGAGCTTTTACAAGAATCCCTTATCAACGGCGACTACACAAAATATAAAGAATACTCCAAAGCGATTCGCAACGATTACCACGTTACATTGCGTTCATTGATGGAATTGAACTATCCTGTAGGTGGCGGTATTCCTATCGAAGAGGTTGAACCTGAAGAATCTATTGTAAAACGCTTTAAAGCTGGTGCTATGAGCTACGGAGCCATCAGTAAAGAAGCGCATGAAGCGATTGCTATCGCTATGAATCGTTTAGGCTCTACATCCAACTCTGGTGAAGGCGGTGAAGATGTAGCTCGTTTCAAACCATTGCCAAACGGCGACAGCATGAACTCCGAAGTAAAACAGATTGCATCAGGTCGTTTCGGGGTAACAGCGAATTATTTGATCAATGCAAAAGAGTTGCAAATTAAATGTGCTCAAGGCGCAAAACCAGGTGAAGGTGGTCAATTACCAGGCAAAAAGGTATATCCTGAAATCGCGAAAGCTCGACACTCCACTCCTGGCGTTGAGCTCGTATCTCCACCACCACATCACGATATTTACTCCATCGAAGACTTGGCTGAGTTGATTTACGATTTGAAATGCGTCAACAAAGATGCGCGTATTTCCGTTAAATTGACATCTGAAGCAGGCGTCGGCACGATTGCTGCTGGTGTTGCTAAAGCAAAAGCGGATAATATCTTGATTTCTGGTTACGACGGTGGTACAGGTGCGGCAGGTCGCACGTCTGTTAAACACGCTGGTGTACCTTGGGAATTAGGTTTGTCTGAAACACATCAAACCTTGATGCTCAATAGATTGCGTGACCGTGTTCAATTGGAAGTAGACTCCAAGTTGATGACTGGTTTCGATGTGGCTGTAGCAGCTATGCTCGGTGCTGAGCTATTCGGCTTTGGTACATTGCCACTTGTGGCGGTAGGCTGTAAAATGGCTCGTGTATGTAATCTTAATACATGCCCTTACGGCGTAGCCACACAAGACGAAAAATTGCGTGCACGCTTTACAGGTAAGCCTGAATATGTTGAAAACTTGATGATTTTCATCGCACGTGAATTACGTGAAATCATGGCTCGTTTAGGTATTCGCTCCGTAGCTGAACTCGTTGGTCGTATCGATCTTGTGCGTCAAAAATCTCAAGATGATAATTTCAAATTGTCTCGCGTTGACCTTAAACGCATATTGTTCCGTCCATACATCGATTCCTCTGTAGGCCATATGCATATGGTTGACCAAGATCACGAGCTGGAACGCACCTTGGATATGTCCAAACTCTTGCGTATGTGCCGTCCTGCTATTGAGGACCAAAAACCGATTCGCGCTAAACTGGCTATCACTAACATCAACCGTGTTGTAGGTACCTTGGTTGGTTCTGAGGTGACTCGTCGTTATGGTGAAAGCGGCTTGCCAGACAATACAATTAAGTTGAATTTCGAAGGCTCTGCAGGTCAATCCTTCGGTGCTTTCATCCCTAAAGGTATGACATTGGAACTCGAAGGGGATGCGAATGACTACCTTGGTAAAGGTTTATCCGGTGGTACAATCACTGTGTATCCGCCTAAAGCATCTATCTTTGAAGCGGACGAAAACATCCTAATTGGTAATGTTGCCTTCTATGGTGCAACCTCTGGTACATCCTACATCAACGGTGTAGCTGGTGAACGTTTTGCCGTTCGTAACAGTGGTATCACGGCTGTTGTGGAAGGTGTCGGCGACCATGGTTGTGAATACATGACCGGTGGCGAAGTGCTCGTACTCGGTAAAATCGGCCGTAACTTCGGAGCAGGTATGTCCGGTGGCTATGCGTACATCCTCGATTGCGATGAACGCTATGTAAATCCAGGTCTCGTAGAACTACGTCCTGCCAATAATGATGACCTTAAACGCATTAAAGAACTGATAGAACAACATGTATTGCATACTAACTCCGCTAAAGGCCGTCATATTTTAGAAAACTGGAATAACTTTGTAAACAGATTTACAAAAGTTGTGCCTGTAGCCTATGAAGAAATGCAAGCTGCTATTGAACGCTTCAAAGAACAAGGCTTATCCTTAGAAGAAGCACAATTGGCTGCATTTAAAGAGAAATATGCAAAATAATTTTTAATTTGATTGAATATCGTTTGGATAGGATATATGAAGAGCCTCTATAGCTTTGACTATAGAGGCTTTTTCATGTATAATATTTGTATTGCAATATTGGATCATGGCAGTTCTCGGGCCTGTGCAATGGGGGCCTGTGAATCGTGTCAGGACTGAGAGGTAGCAGCACTAAGCGGTAACCTTCATGTGCCACGGGGAACCCGGGGGCTGTCGTGATCGAATATTGCAAGGCGGCCTGTGGGGCCGCTTTTTTTATGTCTAATTTAGGAATGTATGATACTTTATTCTGGACTATACGATGTTTTATCGTAAACCATATGATGGAATTCTGACTAGTAAATATCTACAAAGTTTATAAATAAATATATTACTTTGGGAATGTGGAGAGAACTATATTAAAGAAGTCAGATTTTCTTGAATATGGTATAATAAAGTATTGTAAGTTTCGGAAAAAGGGGGTGTTCCAATGGCATATATTGCGCTATATCGTAAGTATCGTCCGCAGACATTTACCGATGTAGTTGGTCAGCATCAGGTGTCTGATACATTGATGCGCACTATCCGTGAGGATAAGGTAGCTCATGCCTATTTATTTGCCGGTCCGCGGGGGACTGGTAAGACGAGCATGGCGAAGATTTTTGCGCGCGCTATCAACTGCGAGCATGGTCCAACGGATCACCCTTGTAACGAGTGTAGTGCTTGTAAATCGATTTTGAGTGGACAGTCCATGGATGTTCTTGAAATCGACGCCGCATCAAATCGTGGTATCGATGAGGTTCGTGCTCTCCGTGAAAGCGTCAAATTTATGCCTGTTGAAGGGCGTAAAAAGGTTTTTATCATAGACGAAGCCCACATGCTTACTACAGAGGCGTGGAATGCGCTTTTAAAAACCATAGAAGAACCTCCTGCTCATGTGATGTTTATCTTTGCCACTACAGAAATTGAAAAATTGCCTGTTACTATCGTGTCTCGTTGTCAGCGCTATACTTTTAGACGTATTACTTCTGATGACATCGCACAGCGTTTATCTTACGTAGCAGAAAAAGAGGGTTTTGGTCTTGATTCTGCGGCGGCTCAGCTCATCGCTGTTCATGCGGACGGTGGTTTGCGTGATGCCTTGAGTATTCTAGACCAATGTGCAGGTATGGCAACGGGCTCTATTACACCGCAAGTGGTGGAAGAGTTAATCGGTCTCGTAAGTAAGAAATGGATTATTCATTTCCTAAATGCTTTGCGCAACGGCGATGGCCCTAAAGTATTATCCTACGTTCACGATGCATTGGCGGAAGGTCGTGATGCGACGCAGATTATGGAAGCTCTTATTCAACATGTGCGTGCCTTGCTCGTTGGTAAGGTGGCTCCTGATGCGGATGAGCTCAAGGTATATGACGCCTTTAAGGATGAGTTCCTAGCTCAGGCCAATAGCGTTGATTTCAATGAACTTAATCAATATGTGCGCAGTGTGCAATCTATCATGAATGATGCGAAACAAGTGGATAATCCACGAACCATCATTGAAATGGGTCTACTCGTGCTTTGCGCTAAATTAGGCTCTGTTGATGAAAGCTTAGAAGACCGTGTATATGCTCTAGAAAGTGCTGAGCGATCTGAACGAAATGATTTATTGAACCGCATGGCTCAATTGGAACAACGAGGCCCAGCGGCTCCTACACCAGCTTATGGTGCTAATGCATTTGGTCCACCTAGCGGCTATGCGAACAGCTTTGTTCCTGTAGATAATGCTGCTGTACAGAATTCTTCCATGAGTAGTATTCAAAATACTGCTGTTGGCACTGTGCCACCTCCAAGCAGCGTAGGTATGACACCACCGCCTGCGAATGTGGGTATGACTCCACCGACTGCGAGTGTAGGTATGACGCCTCCACCGATGGGAGCACCAGGTAGTACACCTCCTCCGATGAATGGAGTGGGTTTGGCTCCGCCACCAATGGGCGGCGTTGGCATGGTGCCACCGCCAAACAGTGGGGATACGGCCTCCCGAAAACCTACAAAAAACCAAGCTAAAGGTCGCGGTAAAAAAGGCATTAGTACACAGGCCATCATTAGTGACCAAATCTTGTCTGCTCAAGAGTATCGCAATGTACAATCCAATGTGATTAAATACTTGAAGGATAGTAATCGCAATATGACTTCTACCGTTATCGGTCAAGGTCAGCTAGTGTATGTAGACCAAAGCAAGGCGGTCATGGCCTTTAAAAATACATTACATCTCAATGTAATGACCAATGAAGTGAACTTGGCGGAAGCGGTTGATGCTTTCACCTATACACTGGGCTATGCAGTACACGTAGAAATCGTGGATGCCCTCACGCAAGTTTATAAAGACTATAAAAAGGCTGCTGGTAGCACCACACAACGCCAAGTAAAAGCACCCCAACGACCACAAGAACCGATGGTTGACGTAAAGACGACCTCTGGTGGGCAACCGACACAAATGGATTTAACCAATGATCCTCAAGAGAGTAAGCCTGATTCTGCAGCCGTGGACGCGGCTAAGGCTGCGGCTATGGCATTCTTAGCCAAGAAAACCGGCGGTGCTGTTGCAAATACAGCAGTTAGTGATAGTGCGAATACGACTACAATAACTGCATCAGGAACTGCAGTAGGAGCTGATGTAGAAACAGAGCCAGCATTCGGTGGTGATGTGCCGATTACAACTTTTGATGGCAGTCCATCTAATCAGGTCCCCGATGGTGAGATTCCTATTGAGTCTCTAGCGGGTTCTATTGAAGGGGATGATATTCCAGTTCATTCCTTTGATGATGTGCCTATAGATGATATGGAGGATTCTTATGTATCATCCTTAGATGATATGCCGCCACATCCATTAGATAGTGTGACTGTTATCAGCGAGGATGGTGAAGTGTTAGAGCGCCCTATGGATAGCGGTGCACATATCGAGGTTGAAGCTGTCCCAAAGTCTGATGGGGGTGAACCTCATGAGGAAACCCTGCATCAAAGTGATGACAAAGTTATGCTTTCATCAGCACCTATTGAAGTAGAGGCTATTGATAGTGTTACGGTGGCTCGAGAATACGCCTGGGATCCAGAGCATATGACAGAAGAGGAACGAAACAATCCTCTCTTGGCGGAAACATTAGAAAAATTATCTGAAGACCATGACATCATAGTCGAGGTTATCGAAGAATAGATAAAAAAGTAATTGTTATATAATAACCTTTGGCCTTAGGGCTATTAGGTGACACATATGTTATAAATCTATGTCATATATTGTTAATGATGTGGACTTAGAATGTTAGTATAGGACGATGTCTTAAAAGGAGGAAATACAATGTTTGGTAAAGGTATGGGCAACATGGCGGGCATGATGAAAAAAGTTCAAAAGATGCAAGAAGACATGAAGAAAATGCAAGAAGAGTTAAAAACTCGTACTGTAGAAGCTTCCGTAGGTGGCGGTGCTGTAACCGTTGTGATGAACGGTGAAAAAATCATCGAATCCTTGAAATTGAATCCTACAGCTGTTGATCCTGAAGATGTGGAAATGTTAGAGGATCTAGTAATGGCTGCGGTAAACGAAGCTAGCAAAAAAGTAGACGACCTCTTGGCTCAAGAAATGGGCAAAGTGACTGGTGGTCTAAACTTGCCAACAGGTTTATTCTAAATGACAAACGCTTTAGAACGGCTCGTAGAACAGCTGCGCCGCTTGCCTGGCATCGGCTCCAAGTCGGCTAGACGCTTGGCTTATCATTTGGTAGAAATGCCGAAGGAAGAGGTAGACCGCCTTGTGGAAACTATCGTAGAAGCGAAGGGGGCTACAAGGCACTGTTCTATTTGCTTTAACTTATCAGCTCAAGATCCTTGCGAATTCTGTAGCA
>CAUGOU010000008.1:0-46560 GCA_959601155.1 Veillonella parvula
ACATCCCCTAAATTTAAAGGCTAATGATAGCCGATTGCTTAAATATGGTGCAAGTAAACATATAGTAGCGTTAGCTATTTAGGGTACAACAATATAAAATAGAAAATCCTACGGGTCATGAGTGACTTGATACTCACGTAGCCTTTGTTACAGTGCGGTCACTTTCTGAACAATCCGTAGGATTTTTTTATATAATTATTCAAAATTCACATATTTTTACTGTATAACTTTATTATAATAATTCAGTACAAAAAAATTATTTTATTATGAGGAAAAGATGAATCATTTAGTGTATAATATAAAAATATACTGTACGGATCAAAGGGGGAACTATGGGTGTTGCATTGGGAGAGCAACATAGAAAGCCCATAATATTCATAATATTGCGTAAGCATTAAGGAGCTTTTAGGAGAGATGAACCAGTTTTTTCGGCGGGTCCTGAGTGGCCTCGCCTTACTAGTTGCTGTCGTTGGTACAACTGGATGCCAACATGAGAGTCAGGCAGAACAAGAAACGGTACGAACCGTATCGTACCGTGCCGTCCTGGAGTCCAATAAACCCGTGTCTGAAAAGGTGGACACTTGGATTGCGGCCATGTCTCAAGAGGATAAGGTGGGGCAGCTGATGATGATCAGCCTTCATGGTAGTACGATAGGACAATCCCAAAAGGATGTGATCCGAAAATACCGTGTCAGTGGCGTGATGCTAACGAATGAAAATCTTATTAATAAGAACCAAGTGAAAACTTTCACCAGCGATATTATGCAAACGGCGATAACCTCTAGTATGGTGACACCCTATATTGCGGTGCATCGTGATCGCATATTGCATGGGAATGAAAGTTTCTTGCGATTGCCGAAGCCCAATCGATGGGGGCAATTGCCTATGGATCGTATCATTAACTTGGCCACGCGATCTGCCATTGAAATGCGGGATATGGGTTTTAACTTGGTTATTGGGCCTAATGCTAACCTTGGCGTACCGAATATGTCCTATACATCTGACCCTACGTGGGCAGGTCACATAAACCTTGCCATGGTGGAGCGTTACCAAATTAAACATATGTGGTCTGCTTATAACTACTTTCCGGCGGTGACTTTAGGGGATGCGTCCTTTGGCTCAGCTAATGAGGCGAAAGCGTATCTCAGCAATAATGATGTAGCTGTCTTTAAACGGCTCATTGCGCAGACGACGGCGAATAGCTATATGCTTGTGATGAGTCACATCCAGATTCCCGCTATCGATAACGAACACTTGGCGAGTTCCTCTAAGCCGATTATAGATGGTTGGCTTCGCAAGGAGCTCGGCTATAAAGGTATCGTTATGACGAATCGTATCGATGTGGGTGCGTTGCAATCCAATCAAAAGATAGGCGATTACGCTGTAGCCTCTATTTTGGCAGGCAGTGACCTTATTCTTGTTGATGCGGATACAATTCATATCGATGAAGTCCATCGTGCGCTGACGCAAGCGGTGGCGGATGGAACGATTACGACCGAGCGCCTCAATGAATCGGTTAAGCGCATCTTATTGATGAAAATGCAAACGCAAATTGATCCATAAGATATTTAGGAATATTAGATTTTGTAATCAGGAATTTACGAATTAGATATTTACAAGTTAGATATTTACCATTAAGAAACTTAGTATAAGAAAATTCGGTAACAATTTAATATACTTTATATGCAAATGACGTGCTATACCTCTCGGGTAGCACGTCATTTTTAAAATATATGGATTAAACTATATAGATTAAAATATATAGTTTAATATGTATAGCTTATCTTATAATGTATAACTTATATAACCATGCCTTATAGGATATGTGGATATCAAAGGTATATGAAAATAAAGTAATCATAAGACCTTTTATGATAGTAAGGCAACATGTATCGCATAAAAGCTCTGATTTGATGCGTAAAAAAATTAACATAATAAAAAGCTATGTTAACTATATGAAAAAAAGTTTAATAATGATTTAAAATTATGATATAATAATTTCCGTAAATAGTTGGAGGTGAGTATATGAATTTTGTGGGACGTGCTGAAATTATAGAGCGTATCCAGTCCCGAATTGCAATGGGCCAAATGAGTTTATGTGTTGTATATGGTCCTCATCGCAGTGGTAAATCCTATGTGGCTTCGCAACTTGTACGCCGACATAAGGCGATATATTTGGCGGGGCGCATGGCCAATGAATCAGTCCATGTGGCTGATATAAATAGAGCTCTTGAGGCACGTTTTGTTCCTGCTAATGCTCAAGATACATTCGAGCCTGTAGAGAGTTTGCAGCAGGCTTTTGTGAGACTTTTTGAAAGCAGTGTGAAAACACCTCAGACTGTGGTGATTGACGATTATCCATCCTTGGTGGAAGCAGTTCCTCAGTTTCCCATTCACTTGCGTGATTTATTAGATACTTATAAAGATACGAGCCGTTTGAACATCATTTTGATGGCGAATGGTCTGGAACAGCTCGATGGCCGCATCATTGGCAATCGCAGCCTTATCGGTCCTTTCGTGTCCGAATATCTCGAGGTGAAACCTTTTTCCTTAGTTGATATGAAATCCTTGGGGCTTCACTATGCAAAGGATGATTTGCGCACCGTCTTTGCCGTAACCGGTGGGTTGCCTGCCTATGTACAATACTTTGATAATGGTGAAAGCATCGATACGAATATTATTAACTTGTTCTTCTCAGTAACGGGAGCTCTCTTTGAAGAAACACAATATATCTTGCATCGAGATATGAAAAATATAACCGGAGCCAATGCTATTTTAACGGGCCTTGCTAGCTTGGAAAGACCGTATTACGTGGAGCTTTTACAAGAAAGCCAAATTAAAAGTGGTACCTTTACATCCCGTTTGAACGATCTCATGTCGATGGGACTCGTGGGTCGCATTCAAGCAAGTAACCGTGGGAACGCAAAGTACGCGGATTACCATTTCACGAATAGTATGTTCCATTTCTGGTATCGCTATGTATATAAATACTGGGGCGATATCGTGCGCGGTTATGGCGCTGATGTATATTATAATCATGTAAAACCGCAGCTAAAGGACTTTGTCCAAGCCGCGTGTATTGCGATTTAATCAGACAATCTCAGATTGAATACTACTACCTAAAGATTGAATACTATTACCCAATGATAGTATATATTTCCTCTAAAAAATGACACCACATTATGTATGTGGTGTCATTTTTGGTAATTATCTATTTTCAGCAATTACCCTTTGAATCGCATACGTATGGTGTACTGTGGATGGAAACTAAGACTCAAATATAACAGAATATAGGGAAATTCCAAGGAATTGCCAATTTGTCAAAACACTCTTTCCGCGGTATTGTGTACATAAGCGCTATGCCATGGCAGGAAAGGGGATTTATGTTATACACAAACGAAGAACCTTTAGTACAAAAAACATGTATTAAAACTGCAAACTTACAACATGACAACTATCAGTCAGAAACGTTAGAAACACAGGCATTACCATCTCATTCTTTACTATCGAAAGCTAATGAGTCTAGGGAAAGTATTCCAGAGGAATTGAAATTACAGACCCTCGTCTGTGGTCATCAAGTTTTATCGTCCTTGTCGGACAAGAGCCTCGTGTCCATCTGTCAAAAGCCAAACATGAGGATTCAGACGGTAGGGTATCAGCCTTGGTCCGTTGACGAGCTTCGTCATGATGCGGCACAAATCGAGCTCTGTCGCAGGTATCGACCGCTCATCTTGCACTATACGAATCGCATGGGAAACCGCGAGTTCCGCGAGGACGTAGAGAGCTATCTTTGGGCCATCCTCATAGAATCGATTTATAGCTTTGATTTGAATGGGACCGTACCGTTCCCAGGCTTTGTGAAAGCTGGCATTATGTACGGTTACATGCGGTACTGGAAACGTGAGCGATTGCGTTATCGCCGTGAAATACACATCCCAGATCGCACCACTGATGATGGAGAAGTCGCCTTTGGCATGGATATCTTCGCATCTGGCGAGAATGTAGCGGATATGGTGATGAGTGCCGATGAAGAGCATAGGCTTCGTGCGCGTCTCGTGTGGGCCTTAGGTAGATTGTCTCCTGATCAACGAGACCTACTGCGCCGTGTCTACGGTGAGTGCCAAAGCTTGGTATCGGTTAGTGAAGAATTGAACTGTAGCCGCCAAGCCATCCAACGGCGCCACGAACGAGCTATTCGGAAGCTGCGCAGGTATTTGAGTACGGACTTTGAACACTTGTGTGTGCATTAGTTATTATAATTTAATTTCTTATTTATATCCTATATATTGCATATTTCTTTTAATCTCGATTAACAAATATACATAAAATATGCAATTCTCAATTTAAATGAGAAAATAATGACACATCAAGGTATATATAACTTTTACAAGATCATAAAGTCTTTAAATATACGTAAATTTCTATAGTTTTGTATATATATTTACAAATTATACAGGCTGATATACAATTAAGTCAGCAGCAGATTAAAGCATGCTAATCTGCTTTCACAGAACACGTGTTCATTGTATTGTTGAAAGGAATGTTCCTGATTAGATTGGAGAGGATTCCATGGCAATAGATGATAAACTAACAGATTTGATGGCCGCTCGGCTATCTAAGGGAGAAGATTTGGATTTGATCTATACGAATCCAAAGAATCACATTGTTTGTTTTATTCCTACCTATCAACCTAGTGGTGGGGACAGTACGAAGTGTTATTTTGTGGATGGACGGGAAGAAATGGTTCATCTGCCGATGCGCACGATTACACGAGAGCTGGCGATGCAGGAAGGGCTGAGACCCAATTACATCATGACCAGTGACGGTCGACGCAGCAGCTATACCGCGCCTAAGACCTATGGTCCGCATCTAACCTTTGCTCATATTAAATGTCGCCGCCCTATCGGCAAGGACGTGGTGTACGGCCTCTTTAACGTGGCTATACCCTATGAATATATCGTTACGGAAGGTCCAGAACCCGATATGAGTTATATTCATGTGGCGGACTTTGCACCCATCTTGGTGTACCAATCCCCGCGTCATGTCAAACACAAACTGAACGAAGCGATGCTAGAACACTGCAACTACGTGCGAAAAATGCTAGCCCGCATCAAACTCAGCCAAAACCCTCAAGTCGTGGCCGAACTATTTATCGCCTGGAGAGACCTAACGAGATAACTCGTTGGACGGTGAAAGTAGGAATAGGCGGGTGGAGAGAAATCTGGAAAAGGAGGATAGGCGTATAAGAAAATAAACGAAACTGCGGAATCAGATGAATTATTGAAAATAAGTTACATATGGCACCTCAATAGAGCTACCTTATATAAGGTGGCTCTATTTTCATATGTTTTTCATTATTTGCATAATTTGTGATATAATATACATAAAATTATATTGATGCAGGGATTACTTCTTATCTACAATTTTGTATTATTTATTGGTATTTTGGGGGAAATATTATGGATAATAATGGAGAAAAAAGATTTATTGTAGGAGATATTGCTGTTTTCTTAATGGCTGCCATTAGTGTAGTTTGGCCGATGATGCTTATTGGGGTTGCAATATTGTTACTTGCTAGATATCATCGATGGGCGATGGTTGAAAATGAAATTTACAAAGAGCATATTTTGAATCAAACTCTTATTCAGAATATAGAAGCCAATCAATCAAAATTGGCTACATTGGAAGAGACTATTGAAAGAGAAAAGTCCAAAATAGAGCATGATATTGAAGCACGTATTAGCAAAAAGAGTACTGAGCTTAATCAGTTGTCCTCTGAAATATCAAAAGTTAAAAAGGAACTAAAAAATAAAAAGCTAGAGGTTGAAAATCTAGAGCCTTTAGTAACAGTAGTTAATATAGATACGGAAGGACTTGAACTTGCTACATCTCAGGAACTAAAAAATATATTATCTAAATATAAGTTAGAAGAAGCTGAATTAGTAAAAAATAATACGGCTGTAGATGCGTTTATTAACGATGATAAAAAGTTTGTAAATAATCAAATACGTCAGATTTTACGTTCTTTTAATGCTGAATGTGATCTAGCTATATCTAATGTTACACTTAAAAATATTGATACAATGAGGAATAAAATCCTAAGATCTTATGAAACTCTAAATAAAATTTATAAATCTGATGGTGTACAAATTACGAAGGATTTTCTTGAAAATAAGTTACAACAATTAATTACAGCTCACGCATATCAAGAAAAGTTAGAAGATGAGCGAGAACAAAAGAGAATTATACAAGAACAATTAAAAGAAGAAGAAAAAGTCCGTCGTGAAATTGAGCGTGAAAAAGTAAAAATTGAGAAAGATGAAACTCAATTTAAAAATGAAATTTCTAAGCTAATGAAATACTTGCAAAAGACTGATAATGAAGTAGAAAAGACCTTATACATTGATAAGATTAAAGAATGTGAAGAAAAACTTTCTGAGCTTGAAACTGTTAAATCTGATGTATTAAATCGAGAAAAGAATACACGTGCTGGTTTTGTTTATATTATCTCTAATATTGGCTCATTTGGGGAAAATATTTTTAAAATTGGTATGACTAGACGTCTTGAACCTATGGATAGAATTAAGGAGTTAAGTAGTGCATCGGTGCCATTTGAATTTGATGTTCATGCATTAATCTTTTCAGATGATGCACCTACATTAGAATCTATTTTACATAATACCTTTAGAGAATATGAGGTAAATAAAGTAAATCATAGAAAAGAATTTTTCTCTATTCCGCTTGATAAAATTGAAAAAGTTGTGACAGAACATCATAATGCAACTGTACAATGGACTTATGATGCGGCTGCAGAAGAATATAGAGAATCCCTGGCTCAATAAGATATTCTGGAAAAATTAATTATTATAAAAAGCTCTACAATAAAAGTTTATACTTATGTAGAGCTTTTATTTATAGCATTATGATTTTGGGAGAGACCTATGAATGATCAACAAATATTATCAGTAATTAAGGATTATATTCAGAATCGTAGCATTAACCAAGCCTTGATGATTACTGGCGAATGGGGATGTGGCAAAAGTTATTTTGTAAAAAATAGTGTAAAAGAATATTTACGTAAAAATGGAATTTTAGATAATAAAAACTATATAGTATTTTCCTTATATGGGATTAATAATTTAGTTGACTTTAAAACTTCATTCTACGACAAAATTTTTATTAATCAATATTTAGGAGAGTCTAATAAGGCACGAAAAACAAAAAATATTTGTGAACGACTATTTAATTCAGTTTCTAGTACAATTGATACGAGTGCTATTGGAGTACCAGTAAAGATAAATTTAGCCGAATTAATACATAAGAGTGATCTTGTACAATTAGAGAATTGTATTTTTGTATTTGATGATATTGAACGTTGTGAATTATCTGCTACTGAGTTATGGGGCTTTATAAATAAGTTGACAGAGAATAGGGGGATTTCTGTAATTACTGTTGCAAATGAGAGTAAAATTTTGGAGAAAGATTCAGAAAATGACAATTATAAAATAGAGAAAGAGAAGGCTGTTTATTGTACCCTTGCATTTTCTTATGAAATAGCTAATATTTTTGATGAGTTATTAAATGAATATGAAGAAAAAGATATCAGGGAATATATATCAAGTAATAAAAAAATTATATTAGAGGAAATTCGTAGACAACAACCTAATAACATTAGGACTCTCAAATTTGTGTTAGCAGTTCTTGTTAATTTATTAAGGGCACTTTATAAGTTGGAGGATAAGTCCTTTTTAGAACATAGTGAATTGTATAATAAGTTTTTAAAATATATTGTTTTAAGAGCTGTACAGTATAAAGTTAATCCTAAAGTAGAGATTGATTGGAGAAACGATGATTTTGGATTTATTTCTAAGTTAGATGGTCAGGATACTCCTGAGAATATAATATGGGGGTTTAAATTTATAGATATTTATATTAATAGTTCATATTTAGATAATCAGTTGTTAAGAAATGCTTATGAAAATGAATTGAAGCTATATGAAGATGCTTTTTTGGCATTTAATCATTTAGCAGACTGGACTCAATATTGTGATGAGCAAGTTTGCGAATGGTTAAATCAATTAAAGGATGAAGTAAAAAATTATAAATATAAAACCTCAATGCTTAGACAAATTTTATGGCGTGTTGCATCGATAAAGCACTATACAACGTTACAATATGATTTTGAAAGCTTTGTTGAGGACATTAAAATAGCATTTTATAGTGACAATGAAATAACCAGAGATATATTGTTACAACAAAATAAAGATGATAGTGTTTATAAAACATATGAAGAGCTTATTAGTCCTTTAGTTAAAATTGCTGATGAGAATTATAGACAACGGTTGAAAAAACTAAATCTATTTAAGTATTTATCTAGCAATCATATGTCAAATATGGAGTTATTAAAATATATACATGCTAATATAAATGAGTATTATAATGCCAAAGAATTCGCTAAACATCTAGGCACAATAGATGAGTTAAAAGGATATTTTATGAGTGCAAGTGAATGTGACATAGATTCTTTTCGAGGCATAATTCGAACAGTGTATTTGCAGATAGTTAATATCGGCCAATTTTTGGGGGCTGATAAATCCTATTTAGAAGAAATACTAGTAATAGTTAAAAGCAAGATAGCAAAAGAAAAATATGGAGCGATTATGAAATTCAATTTAGACTGTTTAGTTCATGATTTAAAAAGTGCAATACAGGTTTTAAGTTCTAGTTCTAATAATGTTATATAGATTAAGAAAATGTATCCAATACTTTATAATATGCGGCCAATGAAGGTGGATAACTTATATTAGATGAAGATATGTGGTATGGGGAAGAAGATAAATTGAGTGATAATAAAGCCGAGAAAATAATTGATCTAACTCTTTGTGTTCTAGATTTGACTGCTACTGGTGGGATTCCAATTTTAAGCTCTATTAAAGAAACAGCTAAATGTATAAAAGATATACCTAATGAGATTTTTTTAATAAAATTAGATCGATTTATTAAGGCTGTTACTTCAAATGATGAGAAGGATGTTTTATCTTTCAGAAAATTGTATAAGAAAAAATATCTTAACAATGATGAGGTACGATTAGAACATATAAAATGGCTTATGATTAAAATTGACTCATTCAATGAAGAGAAAAAGGCTGAATGGATGGGAATACTATTTAAATGGTATATCGAAGAAAAATTAGAGTGGAAACGATTTTGTATTTTTGTTAATGCACTCGAATTTTTACTAGTTCAAGATGTAGAAACCTTATTAACCTCTAATTTTGAAGTGTCGGAATATAATACAGATCTAGATTTGACTCAAGACTATAAACAAGCCAAAAATGGGAAAATCAAAAAAGAGGATAACGCTACACCTTTAAACTTGATAGAGATTGATAGAGGAATTTATTTGCGATTGCTATCAGTTGGGTTAGCTAGTATTAGTGGAGCGACATTAAGTTTAGTGCAAATGCCTGATATTATAAAGGTACCATTAGATAAAGATTTAGCGTTAATGATAAGTATTTTATCTAATTTCTAGGTTTACATTCAAATCCCGATAACAATAGTAACTTATTATTTCTATTGATTATAAAATCAATACGAAAGGTTATATCATCGCATACTTTTGTATTAAGTATTTTATTATTTTTAGTCTGGATTATAGTTTAGCCAGCATCCTTCGTCATCAGCATTAAAGAAGTGTATATCAGTATTATTATTTATATTAGTAATTCTCTCAATTATCTTGGTACATTCAGCATTTAATATATGATCCTTTTTGTGTCCTTTGTGAATAGAAATAAATATCTTAAAGGGTTCACTATTATCTTTTAGTATTTGTTTTAAAATGTGTTCATCATTTTCGCTCAGTGACCAACCATAACAGATAATATTTTTTGGTAATTTTGGAAGAATATTTCTATATATATAGTTCAAATAGTAACTTCTAGAGATACTTTTTACCTTTTCTATCGATGAGCCTTCACAAATAAATAGTGGATAAAAGTTAGTATCATTTGACCACTTATCTAGAATTGTTTGTAAAAGTGTTTCAGGTGGATGATATTTTATTTTTTCTTCTTCTCCAGAAATATTTACTCCAAGAACTATATTTCCATGAGGATAATATAGTTTTGCTTGCTCATCTAACCAGTTAATTTCCTCATTAAAAGTCAACTTATTATTTGCTGTACTATCAGGTAGAAAAAAATCGGTAAATTTGTTATTTTGACTTTGATGAAGAAGAATATAATATATAAGTAAATCATAATTCAGATTAATAATATATTCAAATTGGGTTAGATAACAAAAGAGTTTTTTGATAGTTTCTCCTGAAGCCGTGATAAAGGATAGCGAAGAATATTCTGGATGTATACTTTGAATTGTTTGAATTAATGATTGTCTTATTGTTATGTTTGTATCTGAGATTAATTGGTTAAGCTGAGCTATTTGTGGAGAGGTAGAGGTAATAGCTTTATTAATTTTTTGTGCGATATCTAATTGATATATGACAGATTCGAAATTTGTTGTATTAAGAGTATCAAATATTAAAGCGGGAAAATCATCTATTTCGGAAGCTTTTAAGAAGAGATTTTTATAAGAAAATTTTTTAGAGATAGATATACTAGCACCATTTCCTAAAATGATAGCTGCATTTTTTAAGTTTATACCATTTATAAGTTCAGAATATTTTTCTAACATTTTACAAGTCCTTTTATATTAATAATTAGATTTATGACTACTTTTTAATTATCAAGATTTTACTTTAAAAAGAGCCTTTCTTTACTAACTTGCTGTTATAAGAGGAAGGCTCTTTTTATAATGTGAGAATGTGGTACTTTTATGTTAGCTAATTATGGCTGCCATTTTGAATATCCAAATCCCATCATAATAATGCTCACTACAAGCATGCCGTTACCAAGGGTAATGGTGCTTTCACTTGTGGCTAGACAGGTAATAAAGGATCCGATGCCCATAATGATTGTGCCTAGTATAGCAGATAGTTTATGAATTGCCATGATAATCACCCTTTGCTTTCACTAACAACATTAGGTTTAACAATATACGTAATGATTGCGTACAGTAGGGCTCCGATTACAATCCCGTTCAGCGAAGCCAGTCCGAATGGTATTAATTTAACACAGACCAATGCGATGGCCCATGTGATCCATGGAACTAGATTCCATTTTTTGAAAGTCGCTTTGTTGTAATCGATATATTTTCCGCGATGAACCAGGTAAAAGTCTGCTAAGATAATACCGCATAGTGGCGGAACGATGATGCCTAGTGTACTTAAGAATACAAAGAGGGAGTCGATTTTATATGGTTGTGTCATTGTTGCTAATGCAGAGATAGCAATGAGCACGGCTAGCATAATATTTCTATTTAGTTTGAAAGAGTTAGCTAGGTTCAATGATGTGGAATACAGGTTCGCACCATTTGTGGTAAAGATATTTGTAGTCAACAATAGTAAGCTTGGGAACACGAGGCCAAAGCTTAATAGTACGTTGATTAGGTCCCCATCATTCATAGCAACGCCTGCGATAGCACCGCAGCTAATCATTAAGGTATTGCCTCCTAATAGACCGATTGTGCTAGCTGTAATAACATCTTTCTTGCTTTTGCCATAGCGCATAATATCGGCGATACATGTGGCAGTGGATAGAATCCATGTACCGATAACGATGGTAATGCCTGAAAGTAAATCGATAGATTGTAATGGCACATAGTTAAATAATTCTTGCCAGCCACCGATTGTTTGAACCGAGCGAGCCGCTGTTCCTAGGGAAAGGAATACGATGGACGGAATTGCAATATAGCCGAATACGGCGAGGGATTTAATGCCGAGAACTGCAAAGATACCCATGATAACGGCGCTGAGCATCATAGCAATAATTTCGCCTATGTAGGAAAGGTTGAATACTTGAGCAATAAAATGTCCGTATAAAGCCGCTTGAATCGTGTACCAACCTAGATTGACGATAGGTACGAAGAGAGAGGCAATTCTAGATCCTTCCTGACCGAAGCTGTATCTCGTCAAAAGGGCAAAGGTAAGGCCTGTTTTATAGGCGATTACACTTACTAGCCCTGCAATGATACATAAGAAAATGTTGCCTAGAATCATGGCTAATAGTAATTCGTTGAAAGTCAGCCCTGCAGCTAACCCGCCTCCAGCCATCATACTAGTAACAAGAAAAACAAACCCAGTCCAAACGATAGTGAGAGAAAAGCAGGACTTCCTTGCCCCTAACGGCACAGGCTCTCTCGAGTACTCATTATCTGTGTTCGTATCAACTGGTTCAACAAACTCTAATTTCTCCTTACTCATACATCTATACTCCTTTACGTAATAAAAAATCTACCATGATGTGTTTAAGATTTATATAAGCATGGTAGTAAAGACCTATTATGTAGCGTAAATATAGTGAATTCTTCTAATAAAGGATAGATATTTAATTTGTCATAAACGAATGGTATTTGTCTTCATTAAAACATACGGGGAATGAATATTCAATATGTATATTATGCATATTAAGCAATGTTGAGAATAAGACATATTCTATATTTTAATAGTGATATAGATATTTGGTATTTTGTTAAAAGAATAAAGGCAGTACTATTATATTTCATATTAGTACTGCCTTTTGGTTTGTTTCAGTTATTGTATTAGTTAAAGTATTCTATTGTCTTGATATTATACAAATGCTTTCATAATAACCATGGAAATCAATGCATTTACAACGCTGATAGTCATAAGCATTGGCCAATATTTTTTAGGTACTTCAACTACACCTAGTAATCGGCCCATGTATTGGATTTGGGAGCCCATTAAGAGTAGAGCTGGAGCCAAAATAGTCACTTGTATCATATCAATCGTATTGTTAGAAAGCAAGTTAACTGCAACGCCGATACCAGCAGAGTAGGATAACCACGCTGTTAACAAGATTGTTACGCTTTCACCTGGAAGACCAAATAGAGCCATTGCAGGAGCAAATAGGTTACCTAAAAATGCCATGATACCTAAGATGCGTAATAGCTCGGCAAGTGTGTATGCCATCAATACGTTTGGTAATAAGTTTTGAGTGGCTAGCGTAAAGCCTTTTCGTGCACCACGAATAAATATATCAAATGGATTGTTTGTTTCTTTATTGTTGCTCATCTTTGAAATCTCCCTTGAATACTGTATTAAGTGCGATTCGACATACGGCACCACCAAAGAACTTCATAACAAATACTACGATGAGTGGAAGGATAATTGGTACTGTTAAGTACGCAAAAATAGCAGATCCAATGGCTACGTAGTTGTTAATCATGCCCGCACCGCTATACTGCCATGCCGTCATAATTGTTAATTCTTTACGGTTAACTAGATTGTTGTCATAAAGGTCTTTGGTAATCGCTGCACCTGCATCTGTACTTTGTAAGTCCGTAATCATTGCAAGGCCAGTTAATCCAGGGATACCTAAAATAGGTTTCAATAATGGAGTCATTAATTTATGGGCTGCACGGATTGCACCGTAATGTTCTAAAATCTCAAGTACACCCAATGCCAACATAACTGTTGGTGTTAAGCCCAAGGCAAAGAGGAAACCTGCGCGAGCGCTGACGCCGCCTTCCCCAATAAAGGTATTTTTTGCAGGGTTGACCATGGTACCAAATTTACCAGAAACAGTCGCAAAGTCTAATGCAGAGAGCCATTTAAAACCTTCTACATTGTTAAGTAATCCTGAGAAGAATAGGACTGCTACAGCTAATGCAATATAGCAACCGACAGTCACCTTCTTAGTAAATTGAGTATAGTTTTTCTCATTGTTAGGGTCACTCATGATTTTCAACCTCCTACATAAAACACATAGAGTTATATAATTTATAATTATATAGTAGAGATAATATATAGTGCAAGAGCGTCATTTATAAAAGTTATATATATTATTAAAAGTTTTTATTTCAATTGATTTAAAAGCAGATATTTGTGTAGTATAATTAATATGTTAGACGCTATTCTATAGAAAGAGGTGTTGGCGATGAGTGAAGTATTAAATTTCTATAATTATTTACATACAATTCCTGAAGAAGGTTTTCAAGAGCTCAAGACTTCCGCATTTTTAGCAGAAAAATTGGAAAGTTACGGCTACGATGTAACACGTAATGTGGGCGGAGAAACGGGTATCATCGGTATCTATGATAGCGGTAGACCTGGTCCTGTGGTGGCGCTTCGTGCCGACATGGATGCGCTTGGTCATATTATCGATGGTAAACATGTATCTCGTCATACTTGTGGTCATGATGGACATATGTCAATGTTGTTGGCTGCGGCTCAAATTATTAAAGGAAAGCAATTAGTAAAACGAGGTAAGTTAAAGATTTTATTCCAACCCGCGGAAGAGCTAGGTTCTGGTGCGACTAGTATGATTAGGGGTGGAGCTATTGATGATGTAGAATACATCTTTGGTGCGCATGTGCGTCCATTTGAAGAAGCAGAAAATGGGCAGGCTAGCCCTGCGATTCATTATGCATCCTCTTGCCGTATGGTCATTGCTTTTCATGGCAAGCCAGCTCATGGTGCTCGCCCTCATTTAGGAATTAATGCTTTGGATGCAGCGGTTCAAGCGGTTAATGCAGTTAATGCTATCCATTTAAAACCAACTGATAATTATAGTGTTAAGGCGACTCGTTTCCTTTGTGACTCTGGCGTAACGAATGCGATTCCAGCGAAAGCGGTTGTTACATGGGATTTACGTGCACAATATAATAAAACGATGGATGAGCTTTGTGCTAAGTTTTTACCAGCTATTGAAGGGGCAGCTGCCTCTATCGGTGCGACTGTTGAGGTTTTGGATTCCTTCCGTATTCCTGCGGCTGAGTTAAATGACGAGGCAACAGCTCTATTAGCTGACTCTATATCTTCTATTCTTGGTGAAAGCAACTGCATTGATCCAATTTACACACCAGGTGGTGAAGATTTCTTCTTCTACACTGTGGAAAAGCCAAGCTTAAAAGCAGGCTTCTTTGGGCTTGGGTGTAATTTGCGTCCAGGTTTGCATCATCCTGACATGAGTTTTGATACAAGTGCCTTAGAAAATGGTGTTTCTATTTGGATCGATTTAGTAGAACGGCTATTAGGAGAATAAGTGTTTGTTGTTAAGCTTGGAGAAACACATGAGTTTTAATTCTGTTGTAGGGATAATACTTAAAGCTTGGCTATAATGCAATCTTTCTATAAAATTTTAGTTATATTAAAAGAACCATTAACACAATACGGTGGATTGTGTTAATGGTTCTTTTTGTGGTAGTGAAACTACGACTTATGCAACATAGTCATTTTTAAATTTTTCATGAATGTGTTATTGTTATGTTTGTAATGACTTAGATGCACTTTATGTCTTTCAGAGGCATCAAAAGTGATGTAAGGGATTATGTATATTGTTAAATTTGTCATTAGTTTTAGTAGAGTATAGAAACGTATTAAACGGTAATAATCTAGTATGTTTCTTTGGATATGAATATGGTTCAATCAATAGAGCGTGGTATAGAGATACTCAAGTTATTAGAGGCGGGCCCGCTTGGTGTGACCGAGTTGGCGAATGCGACGGCGTTGCCCAAGGCCACTGTCCATCGGTTGCTCAAGACCTTTGAAGCTCATCATTGGGTTGAGTTTAATAGAGCCAAGAAGTATAAGTTGTCTTGGGGCATTTTGCCGATGGCGAAGGCCTTCCTTACGTCCTTGGATGTGCGTGCCATTGCGCAGCCCTACATGGTGGCCATTCGGGATCAGTTGCAGCAGTCCGTGAATTTGTTCTTGGCGCAAGGCGATTATCGCATATGTATCGAGCGCGTTGCGGCGGACAAGCCGTTGCGGAACGATATCAAGATCGGCACGGTCTATCCTATCTTTAAAGGGGCGGCTGGTAAGATCTTTGGTGCCTATCTAGCGGACTTCAAGGATACTGATATGAGTGCTAGTGAAAGTTCCCAAATTCGTCATGATGGGTATGTGGTGACTCGAGGTAATCGTGTGCCCGATGCGGCGTCTATCGCAGTTCCTATTTTTTCCTTTGGCAATAAGCTAGAGGCGGTTATGACCATCTCTGGTCCTATAGGAGACTACACAGAAGAGCGTGTCAACGAGTATCTATCGGTGATGATCGCATTAGGTCAAACCATTTCCAAACAAATGGGGGCGACCTTATAAATTTATTTTTTACTCACTATTTGGAATGATATTCCGCTATGCGGAACGAATATAGGCGCATTAAAGTGTATTAAAGTATATTAATACGCATTTAAAGCATATAAAAGTAAATTAAAGGTATTAATAGGGGAATAGTTATTAGATAGGGAATAGAGAAAGACGTATTAGATACGGGTTCGACTTGTATTATTAGATACAGGTCTCATAAGATTTGTATTTATAGTTATAGGAATTTAGGATTTTATAATGTGTATATTGGAGGTAGAAATGAGTCAGCTTTTACAAGAGATTGAAACATTAAGAAAGCCCATGAAGGAGTTAAATGATTTCATTTTCGATCATCCTGAGCTCGGAAATGAAGAGTTTAAAGCCCATGAGTTGTTGACGAATTTATTAGAGAAGGAAGAGTTCACCGTAGACCGTGAGGTGAGTGGTCTCAAAACTGCGTTTAGAGCGGTATACCACGTAAACGGTGGTGGTCCTAACATCGGCTTGCTTTGTGAGTACGATGCTCTTGAAGGCTTGGGACATGCGTGTGGTCATAATTTGCAAGGTCCATCTATCTGCACGGCGGCAATCGCTTTGAAACGCACGTTGCAAGCACCTTGCACGTTAGTTGTGTACGGTACACCTGCAGAGGAAACGGCGAGCGGCAAGCTCGTTATGGCTCGTGAAGGCGTGTTTGACGATTTAGACCTTGCTTTCATGATGCACGGTAGCGATACGACAACGGTAGACGGCAAGTCTTTGGCGCTCAATCTCGTTAATATCAAGTTCCACGGCAAGTCTGCTCATGCCGCGATTGCCCCAGAGAAGGGCATCAGTGCGTTAGATGCGGTATTGTTGTTCTTTAATGGCATGGAATACTTGCGCGAACACGTGCCAACTGAGGTTCGCATGCACGGTATCATCACTGACGGCGGCAAAGCGGCGAACATCGTTCCTGATTATGCGTGTACCCAATGGTATATTCGTTCCTCTAGTCGCATTCGTCTCGACGAGGTTGTAGCTCGTGTGAAAGACGTGGCACAAGGTGCGGCTTTACAGGTGGGTGCTACGATGGAATGGGAAGAGGTTAAGGCGTACGACAACAAAGTCAATGTACAAACCTTGAACGATATACTTTTAAAAAATGCAGAAAAGGTAGGGGCCCCAGAGATTTCCGAGCCTCGCAAAGTGACGGGGTCTACCGATTTTTCTAGCGTTACGTTCCGCGTGCCAGGTGCCTGCTTGCGCGTGAAATTCGTAGGCAAGGGCGTGACGAGCCACTCTCAAGAATGGCTAGATAATGGTAAAAGCCAGCTCGCTGAGGACGCTATAATGTATGGTGCTAAGGGCATAGCTTTATCCGTGGAGGAAATCCTTGAAACACCGGACTTGTTAGAAAAAATCCAAGAGGATTTCAAACAAGCGAAGGAAACGTTCTAGAAGGAAATGTTCTAAGAATAGTCATGTCGTGTATCAGATGGTAAGCATTGTGCAACTAAAATCGCTAGAATAGATACTAGTGAATTTGAAGTTCGGATGTAATGGTATCAGTAATAGTGTGTTGTTAAAATGGAGGGAAACAGTATGAATCTGTTAGTTTGTTTGTTGGTTATTGTCATAACGGGGACGCTTGTTATCAAGAAGTTTAAAGCGCAAACCGTATTATTATTGGGCGGTCTTATTATGATGTTCGCGGCATATTTGTTAGGCTATACAACATCTTTCGTAGAAGCGAAGAAGTCAACAGGCGTTCTTTTCTTTGATGCTTTTGAATATATTAACATTACGACTGCAAAAGATGCGGCAAACCTTGGTCTCATGATTATGACTTGTACTGGTTTTGCGAAGTACATGGACCATATCGGTGCCAGCTCTCGCCTTGTTGTAACGGCGATTAAACCGCTTAGCAAAATGAAATCTGCGTACCTAGTAATGGCGCTTACATTTATCCTCAATATGTTCATGTCCCTAGTAATCCCAAGTGCTTCCGGCCTTGCGATGCTTATGATGGTGACAATATTCCCAATTCTTGTACGCTTAGGCGTTAGCCCTGTAGGTGCTGCGGCGGCGGTTGCTACAGGTCACTTGCTCGACATCGGTCCTGCATCTGCAACGACTTTACTCGTGTCTAAAACAGTAAACATGCCTATCCATGAGTATTTTGTTGGGTATCAGTTGAAAGTATATATTATCTGTGGTTTGATGGCGGCCATTGCTCATTTTATCTGGCAAAAATACATGGATAAAAAATCTGGTCACATCCCATCTGAATACGTAGAATCTCATAAAGCGGACGAACTTGAAGTTGGTCCACTAGCTTATATTTTCTTGCCATTATTGCCATTGATCTTCATCCTTGGCTTCAGTGAATACGGTATTAAAGGCGTTAAAATGAATGTAAACCTTGCGATGTTCCTCAGCTTGTTCATCGCTATGGGCTGCGAACTCATTCGTCATCGCGACTTCCGTAAAATGGCGGCTAGTATCCAAACCTTCTTCAAAGGCATGGGCGACCAATTTGCAAACACTGTAACATTGATTGTTGCTGGTGAAACATTTGCTTTCGGTTTGACTTCCTTGGGCATCGTAAAAGAATTCGTTGCCGCTATCCAAGGTCTTGCGATTTCCGCTGACGTAGTAGGTGTTATCGTATCCGCTATCATCATGGCCCTCAGCGTAGTAATGGGCTCTGGTGTTGCGTCTATGTTCGCATTTGCTCCATTGGTTCCAAACTTTGCTGCTGACCTTGGCGGTAATGCTACAACGATCTTACTTGGTATGCAAAATGCAGCCAGCGTAGGCCGTCTACTCAGTCCAATCAGTGCTGTAATGATTGCCGTAGCTGGTATCGCAAACATCTCCAGCTTCGATCTCGTAAAACGTACAAGCGTACCTGTAATCGTTACTTTCATTACAAGTACAATTGCTATCTGGATTATTCACTAATTTATGTTAAACAGGCATTGATGACCTAGATAGCTATTAGATTAGTCAGTAATAAGCTTGGATTACGATTTAATCTATTTTGGATAATTGATAATTTAATACACGAATCAATAAGGGCTTTACCCCAATGGATGGGATAAAGCCCTTATTATATGCCTATATTATAGTTCCTGTATTACAAACAAGTTTTAATGTTACAATAGGTATAGATTACGTATCGTTCTTAGTGTTGCTGTGCTGATTCAAAATGTAGTTTCAAGGCGTAGTATCAAGGTGCAGTATTAAGGTGTAGTATCAAGGTGCAATATTAAGGTGAAGTATTAATATAGTGGTGGTTTTTAAATAAAGGCACAGCAGTATGCATGTTAGTGTGTATATAGTTTTATAGTAAAAGGATGTTGTATGTATAATGTAACAATTACGACGACAGGCATATTCGATGAAATTCGTCCGTCTTTGTTCCCTCTTGTAGAGGGCAAGGAAGAGCTTACGTTCATGAATGCCTTAGTGTATAGAGTGGATCCTAAGTCATCTTTTGAAGAGGGCGATGGTATTACGGATAATGATCCGGAGTTTGAGCTGGAGCGCGAGCGTATTCGTGCTTTTGTAGCAGCTCTTTGTGAGGCATATGGTAAACCGTATGGTGAATTGCGAGATGAGTTCGTAGAGGCTTTGCCTGAGTTTATGTTGTATGGTACCTATAAGGGACAAGCGTTGCTTTCAACAGGTAGAAATGGATACTATCAAGTGTTTCCCATGTACAAAAGCAATAGGGGGCGTCGCTTATTATTTCAAGATGGATATGCACCCAACCAGATTACGAAGTATATTTGTGACCATATGTTACGCTATTTTGTCATAACTTTGTTTAGTAATATTGGTGCCTTTGGATCCGATGCAGGGGCACAGCATATTGCCACGCCGTTGGCACTGTATGGTCTTCATCAAGCCTTAGATGATGTGGATAGAGCGTATTTGCCCGAGTTGATAACCGTTAATGGCTTAGACAATACATATTCTATGGATACATCGAATCAATCGGAGTTCCTATTACTTGCCGATGCTTTGGGGGCTTATATGGTGCAGGCCATGGACGGTCATACGGAGTCCGAGCGGCTCGATAGCTTGTCTCAAGATCCATTTTTCCGTAAGATTTGTGAACCTGTTCATCGGTTCTATATGAGTCTAACCGGTGATGCTGTTCTTTCAGTATATGATGAAAGCAACCATTGGTCAGATTGCTTGTTAGATCATTATATATATGACAGATATTATAGATTCGCTTATGATTTAGAGTTCTGGGAAGAGGGCGATGAAGGCGTACTCGCCTATGTGAGAGGGCGTATTCTCCTACCTTTGGCAAATGATCTGATTAATCAACTGTCTCAGGAGAAGCTACATGTTAATCTATACCCTACATTGGATAAGACTCTAGAGTATTTGAACTTCCTGATCCATTATACGAGTAAGGCACAGGAGATGCTTGACGCCATAGAGATTACAATGGATAGCTCTAATAGTATGACTGAGCACAAGGATGAAAGCTCTCCTACATATGAAGCTGAAGGTACTACGTTATTAGCAAATTCAACAGTAGATTTATCTATCTATGACCAGATATATTGTTTGCTTGAAGCTTGCTCTACTGCTATTCGAAAGTATGGGGCGTATGGTTCTTTACTGCCTATCGTTGATGCTTTGGATGCGGCTATCAGTGAGGTAGATATTGAATCTCCTGCCTCTTGGCAGGCTGAGTATGTGCAACGGGTGTCTCGCCTATCTAAATGGTATCGCATGTTAGGACATGCTTTCACAGGCAATGATACCTATGAGCGATTGCTGCAAGAGCTCATCACAGCTCAGGAAGAATGTCCATTAATTCATGAAACATATTTTAATAACTATATTCGTGATTTGGACGGTCAGGACAATGTGTTTAATCTCGAGTGCTTGCAATATTTACTGTTGCACCATGATATGGAAACAGGTGACTGTGAAAGCTTCGAGCAGCATGTTCAGTCTATCAATCATCCGTATTTCAAGATGCCTTTCGAGAGATTTGGCGAGATACATGGGCTCGTAGACCTTAAGTCTCGTGAGGATAGCAATGATATTCTATATTTCTTGCTTCTTTTAAAAGCAATCTATCGTTTCTATTTAGACCAATTAGACCAAAACCTATGGCGGGAGCTGTTGCGGTTGTGGTCTATGTATGGTAAACGCCAGTTCCAAGATTATTACGCAGAGTGGTTATGTGCTAAGTATATGGTTGCGCTCGCTGTGCATATGGGGGATAGGGAAGCGGCAGAACGCATCAAGCAGGATTTAACAATAACCTTTGATGAACCACTACATAGACGTAATTACTCAAGCGCCTATCAATGGTCTTCACTTGCTTTCTACACGATGGCTCAAATTGACGAAGCCCTTGGGTACCTAGACTCAGCACAGGAGAACTATGATAAAGCCTATGTTACACAAGCTTATACACAAGCTCGTTGGGATTATTATGAAAGTAAATGTGCTAGCCTTTGGAATGTAAATCAACTATCAACAGCTGAAACGAAATCTGCAGAAACTGTAACGAAACCTACAGAACTTGAACGTAAACCTACAACAACGGTAATGAAATCTACTACAAGTGAAACTAGATCGATAGCAATTGAAACAAACATTGTAACTGCTGTAATGAAACCAGACCTTGAGGCTGTCATAGAGAAGAATAAAGGGAAATTCTCCACTATTGATGAATATAAAGAACACTTTAATGCACATATGATGTATCTATATAGATAAATCGTTGTATAGGATAACTAAAAAAGCCTTACAAAAAAGAAATAGCCCTTCATTTCCACTAATCTGGAGATTAGTATAAAACGAAAAGGCCATTTCTCAAAATCTTATATTTTCCGAGATGAGCCTGACGTAGCTACTCGTCTGACTATCTTCTTATATTATAATAAGGTTATGATATATCATCAAATTATGATGAACGTGTATGGTACTTGGTTTGTTGATAGTATTGTAAAATAAGAAAAGCTTTTATTGGTTTAATTCGATAGGAGTTTTTCTTATATTTATCTATATATCCCTATTATTCGTTCCTTATTGTATCGTATATTAGTTCGTTCTATAATAGAGTTAGGATAGTTAGATGAGGTTGGGCCTCTCTTCGTTTTTGAAGGGAGGGATAAGCCTATGAGTGATTATGAATTAATCATGCTCTTATTACAGGTGATAACTGTGATTATTGCTTTTGGGGCATTAATAGCGCTTATTTGTCTCACAAAAGACAAATAGCCCTCCGTTGCCTAGTGTAACTAGATAACTGAAAGGCCATTTCTTCATGTTTTTGTGTAACTAGAGATGAGCCTGACGGTACGACTCGTCTGACTATCTTCTTATATTATAATAAGGTTATGATATATCGTCAAATTATGATGAACACGTGTATGGCATACAGTTTGATGATGTCGTTGTAAAATAAGAAAAACTCCTATTGGCTTTCACCGATAGGAGTTTTTGGTTTTATAATTGTAATTTTATAGTACTTTTAGGCCTATTATAAAGTCACAGATTATAACAAACTAATTATATTTCTTTTACATCATCAGGTATAGCCGGAGGAGCGGGTGGTTTACCCATAGATCTTTCAATGAACACCACAGCCACAAAGACGATAAGGCTGACTATGGAACCAAAGATGATGGACATGATGCCATATGGATTGCCAACGAATTCCCAGTACACGCCTGCGATGGAGCCGAGCACGATGGACCAAATGCCAGCGCCAGCTGTTGCATTTTTCCATGTGAGACCTAGTAGGAATGCGGCGAATGGGCCAGCGGATCTCATGGTGAAAGCAAATACGAGCATCGGAATGATGGCTTTGCTTACGAGGGAGATGATGATGGCGATGATACCGAGGAATAGCACGCACAGACGACTGTAATTTGTGAGCTGAGCGTCAGTGAGGCTTTTACCAAAATGATGTTCCACAATATCCTTGGTAAATACAGTAGCGGCGCCTAAGAGATCGCCTGCGCCTGATGAAAGCGTAGCCGAAACGACCGCAGCCATAACGAAGCCTGCCATTACAGGAGGCATGAGGTTAAGCGCTACCGTTGCCACCGCATTGTTCGCTTCGATGTTCGGAAACTCAGCCAATGCTACGAGGCCTAAAACCGCAGGAACAAAGGCGAAAAGAGCCATGATAATGCCACAAATGATAGAACCGAGAACGGCCGTCCTTTCGTCCTTCGCTGCAAAGTACCGTTGAACGGATTCTTGGCCGGTGGAGAAGGTCATGAAGTACATGATGATGAGGCCGATGATGGTTTTCCAACCAACCTTCGTAAATCCTAATTGTTCAGGTGGCAATTTCGCTACTACCGATTCCCAGCCACCCACATTGTGCAATACGAATGGCACCGCGAGGGAGAAGCCCCCAACGAGAACGAAGAAATGGATAACGTCCGTCATCGTTACGCTCCACATACCGCCGGACATGGTGTAAATTACGAGTACCGCGCCACAGATGAGGATGGCGAGTTCTGTTGAAAGTCCGGTGAGAACGCTAATAATGGTTGCAGTTGCTGTAATCTGTACGCCTGCTAGTGTAATCGTTGCCAGCATGGACAGAATAGAAGTAATGAGATGGCTAGACGCGCCGAAACGACGGCCGATGATCTCCGGTACTGTTGTTGCCATGGCACGCCGCAAGAGTGGTGCGATGAAAGCAACGAGAATAACACCAATCCCTGCAGATACGACATACCAACCTGCAGATAAACCCCAAGAACCATACGCTTTTGCTGCTACACCTACGGTGCTCCCACCACCGATTTCCGTAGCCGCTAATGTGCCTGCCGTCATAAGAACCCCAATACGACGACCTGCGAGTAGATAGTCAGTACTATCTTTTACACGAATATGACAATACACGCCGACTAATAAATTCAGTAATAAATAGGCGCAAACAATAACCCAAATAATAGTCAGAGAATCCATATGACACCTCCAAAAATTTACACTATCTAGAGATTCATACTAAATCACCCTTACTACTTGCGGTGCATATATCAAGTATAGTTTAATTATCCATAAAAACTGGGGAAAATACAAAGAGGAGTTTTATTGCTCGTTGGAGAATGTATATATATTAGGAACTAAATTATAAAATTATTAATCATAGGCACAGCCTTATTTACATAGTATACTTATGCTAATAAGGCTGTGCTTATTTTATTGAGAGACAAGATTCATTTTTTGAGAGAGGTTTTTATGATTCAACGTATTTTGATGCTAGCTCTTGTGTTGCTGGCTTTCACCATGCCTACAGAGGCAATTACATTTCAGGATCTGAAGACATTACCACAGTTTAAGTTGGTTCATCAGCATGAGTATGAGAAATCGAGTGCTATTGTTAATGATGGTGGTGGTATGTATGTGTATTTAAATACCTATTCTGTGGAGGTTCAAAAGTATGCGCCACCACAGTATACATTAAGTGCTATTTATTATGTGGTACACACGTCGCACTATCAGGCTGAGATTATGGAAAATAAGCTTACTGTTAATTATGATGCAAACTATTCATTGGCGACTTTGATTAAATCATCTAATATGATGAATCCTAGTCCATCTATGTTGGCTTTGATTGAGGCTAGTGAAAGTAAGTCTGGGTTATTTATGTCTAGTACAGACAGTGCGATTTATACATTAGATGGTGCGCTTAAAAGGACTCCGTCTTTAAAAAATACTAGAAATCTTCCAATTCATCGAAAGAATATTCTTATGTATGATTTAGCTGATGCAATGTTTATGGCTGCCTATCAGCAGCATTTTGATGATATTGTGGTACAGTGAGGTGGACGATGAAACGCATATATTTATTTTCACTATGGTTACTAGTCTGCCTCGTATTACCGATACAAGGTCAAGCCGTATCACAAGCTGAGTTACTAAATCCGCAGCATTATCAGCATATCGACTCAACTGTTGATTCTGGCCGAGGAGATGGCAAATACTTGGACCTCAGTTCCATTAAAGCTGTGGATGCACCCGATGGTCATCGACGTGTGGAGGCGTCTATTTACGTCTTAATGCCTGCATCAAATCTCATTCAAGGCATTCAACTGCAATATGATTACGACTTAGAGCGATCCTTACGTCATTTGATCACTATTCATGACAGCGGATTACAACAAGGCGCTAATACGCCGTATATCTCTATTTGGCGTGCAAAACAGGAAAATTCCGGTATTATAGGGACCGTTAACGGTGGCATTGCTTTTAATAATGAAGGTGAAACACGCCGTCAACGACTTCAAAAAGAACATTTAGAAGCGATGATATTACCACCTCAATTTGGAATGGAACGGTATACAATAGCAAACATAATCTATCAGAAGGCCTATGGAGTGGCCTATGATGATGAGCCGTGATAGGTTATGAACAATACGAGAATGGTTCAAGCAGTGGATAGACTTAGGTGGATAATTAAACTTGTTTTTGGACTCTTGTTAAAACTTATACTTTTGCTTATTTGGGGGCTCTCTCTTTGGGGCTTTAGTAATCTGCTGTATGATCGATATGTATTAGAAGCATATCCATTGAGGGATTATCTTCCAGTATTGATATTTACCTTTGGGAATATTTGTATTTTGCCGGGGATTATTTTATGGTATGAAAAGATTTATCCCGCATTTGATAAACCTAATATATATTATAGAGTAAAAGCCTGGTACATTTCTCTGAAAGAGCGATCTTTAGTGGGAGCATCTATCTTTTATAGTATAGATTTTGTTATAAAGCTAGGGCTATTAATGTATGGCACTCTTATTGTTTTAGCTATTGTTATTTTTGTGTCTCTTACTTGGCTCCGGTTCTGATTATTACTGGACTGATTCTTCATTAGCTCTTAAAAGCTCCTAAACACTCATATTGGATTTCTGATATATTCTTAACTTATTTACACAATGCAAAAGCCAAGCTATTCATATTTAAAAATAGCTTGGCTTTTATTAGTGGAGCACTTGTGGCGCTTATTTGTCTAGAAATAGCAAAATAGCCCTTCGTTTCTTCGGAAATTAGATAAAACGAAAAGGCCATTTCTACATGTTCATATGTTATTAGAGATGCGCCTGACGTCACTACTCATCTGACTATCTACCTATATTATAGGGATAAAGATTTATATCGTCAAATTAAGATAAACCTTATAAATATGAATATAGGTAAATCCTATATACTAAATTATAAAATTATTAATAATAGGCACAGACTTATTTGCATAGTATACTTATGCTAACAAGGTTGTGCTTATTTATTTTATAAAAATTGAGAGAGGGTACTATGTTACGTAAAAGTTTGATTATGATGGCGTTAGCAACTGCTTTCACCATGAACGTAAGCGCTGTGCAAATCAAAGTGCCAGAGGGGCAACCACCTGTGCCTGGGGCGGATGCGAGTATTCCTGCTAATGCGTATGAAGATTATCGACATATTAATAAGGTGGCGGAGCAAGAGGTAGAGTCATATATTCAATTTATAGAATCGAAGTCTGTAAATCCGGCATCGAAACTGGATAAGTTATATCGAGAACGGTCTGGTTTTGTTAAGGCTTCGGAGCTTGCAGATTATTCGCAGACTACAGTTGTGTTACTTCATGAAGGGGATAAGAATATCAGATTATCCGTACCAAATGTTAGCTTACGGGGTGATGTTGTAGAGTCTCCATCCGGAAAACAAGGGCCCTTGTTTGCTGTTCGAAGCCTTAGTGCGTTTTTAGTTGTCGGTCCACCGCATGCTAAAGAGCTTAATAAATATTCTGAAAGTAAAGGAAAATATATGTATCCAGGATTACGGAACACATCTTGGAAGCTCATGTCAAATAATGCCCATGTAATGTATACGGAATTTACACCAAATGATACAAATACATCTTATGGCATTACCTATGGCGGTTGGGTAAATACAGAGGATCCATATCAAGATAAAGCGCCTGAAGTGGTGATGAGTAATTATATTATTCCATCTATCGAATCATTATCTGGATTAGATGCTTATACTAATGTTGAGCATTGGGGTAATTTTAACTATCGTATTCCTAAAACGGCTAAGCTCATCAGTGAAACTGTGGAAGACGAGACATATGATGTAAGAACCTATGAGGATACAGGATTTAAAATGCGGGTAATACGTAGCTTAATCAAGAAAGAAAAGCCAGATGTAACGATTACTAAGATCCCAACATTATATTTTTTACATAAATATAATGATTTAGACACACCTACACAGTATGCAGTAGTATGGAACAATGGGATTGCAGGCTCTTTAGTTGATTCCTATAAGCCTAATAGTGAATCCTATCTTCGTCATGTTGTGAGAGATTCTGTATACGTTTACAGTTATCGTATTAATTATGATGAAAGTAAAACATCTTATACACATAAACAACTGAGAGATATGATCGAATATGTGGGCTTTGATGATGCGGCAAGATTACGAAAAGAGCCACAATGGCGAGAAGAAGGGTCTTATAAGGAGAAACTTGAAGAGAGCCCAGTATTTATACCGTGGTATATGGAATGGATTAATATATTAACTCAATAAGAAATGTAGTTTTAAAGTTTTTATGGTGTAAGCGATTACCGCCAGCTTTTAATTCATAGAATTAGCTCGGCTTTTATTACTGTATTCATATATTTGTATAATATAATGCTTATTGTATCGCATATTAGTTCGCTATATAATAATCATAGGATAGTTAGACGAGGTTGGGCCTCTCTTCGTCATCGAAGGGAGGGATAAGCCTATGAGTGGTTATGAAATAATCATGCTCTTATTACAGGTGATAACTGTGGTTATTGCTTTTGGAGCTTTAATAGCGCTTATTTGTCTCACAAAAGACAAATAGCCCTTCGTTATCTTAGATGATTCGATAACTGAAAGGCCATTTCTCAAGCTTTTTTGTTTTCAGAGATGAGCCTGACGGTATGACTCGTCTGACTATCTACCTATATTATAGGGGTAAAGATTTATATCGTCAAATTGAGATAAACTGGAGGTCCTTATGAAACCATTTGAAACAAAGGATTATAAAGCTTTTACCATGTTTGAGAATCGTTGGGCTCTTGTTACGGCTGGAACGCTTGATGATTTTAATACATGTACGGTTAGTTGGGGCAGTATGGGCAACATATGGGGCCCTAATGGTGGTGATATATCTACGGTGACTGTGTACATCCATCCGGCGCGTTACACCCAAGAGTTTATGGCTAAATATGATACCTTTACAGTTAGTTTCTTCCCTGAAAGCTATCGCAAGGCTCTTGGTTATTTAGGTTCTCATTCTGGCCGCGACGAAAATAAGGTGGCAAATTCTGGCCTAACACCAGTTGTGGCAGGCGATGGGGTAACTTTCAAAGAAGCAGAGTTAACTTTTGTATGTAAAAAGCTATATGAACACCAATTCGATGAAGCCTATTTGGCAGAAAAGGTAAAAGATTATTACGCATCTAATCCTGCTGTATATACACAAGCTGGGCATGATCGTTGGGAACCACATTATATGTACATTGGCGAAGTAGTTGACGCCATAAAGGACTAGTCTGTCCACATAACAAATGAAGACATACATACAATTCTTTGGGATACCGTGAATGCTGCATCTTAACTAAGTATATTTTAGTTTTCTAGTACTAAAAAAGTCGAGCTTCTATCGTTTAGTTGCTCGACTTTTGTTAGTTAATTTATATATTTGTATAATATAATGCTTATGAAAGCTATTTTATAATGGTGTTGATATAGAGCGTCTATGCTTCTGGAAATAGAACGTGTTCTTGCATTTTAAAATTAGGATTATTGGTAGAATCAAAGAACTCAATCATATTCCGTAATTTTTGAACTTCCTCAGCACTTAAAAAACTTGGATAGAAGATAGTATAAGTAAAACTATATATGCCATCATAGGAGTTAAAGTTTAGAATGTGATCATCCTTATTAGGTTCATAGCTGTGTATGGATAGACCAGGGATGTTATTGTTCCATACAACTGAGTAATTGATATAGTCTGATGCTGATGGATGGTAACGGTAAATATCCCAGAACGTATTTAAATCAGTTTTAAAATTGTAATGACCGTTTATAACAAGTTCGTGCGCATATGGGTTTCTAGGAACATTGTCAGTAGAAACAAAGAATGTTATATCTCCTTTTTTGTAGTATCTAATATCTTGGTGTTCAGAGGCCTTACTTTCACCTTCGTATATGGCGTCTTTTGGTACGCGGTATTGTACACCGTTTAAGCTTTCTATGCGTGAATATTGATTTAATTCATTTAGGTTTTGTACAGAGGGAAGCACATAATTAGCCAATAATTTATCTGTAGGAACCTTGTTCAGGACGGGGTTATTATCATAATAGACAAACCCTGCGTGATATAAGGGATGACGCATGTTATAGCCCTTAAATTTAAAATTGATTGTGTCGATGGTGAGCGTTGTTTTTTTACCGTTTTTAAAGTGTGGCATCTTCATGCTATCCCAAGTGCTGTAGGTAACAGTAGGATATGAAAATACAGTGCCCTTTATATCAGAAATCTGTTTGGAGGACTTTCGTTTCGCATTGTCTTGCAAGAAATTACGGACGTCTTTGTCTGTTAGCTTTTCATAAGCTATTTTGGTGTTGCGCCAGTCGTAATCTTTAAAATCTGCGTAGTCAATTTCTAAATTGAGACTTCCATTATTGGTTAAAACTCGATAGTCCTCAATGGTTCGACTTGGATTTTGGTAACGTCCTATATGATAATCACTTTTTATGCCCGCTACTGGGAATGAAAGGCGAATTTGGTTGTATTGATCATGAACGGAAATGACCGTATTATGGTAATTTTGACCGCGATATATAGAGGCTGCTTTAGTATACTCAATTTCTTTTTTACTAATACCCTTAGCCTTGTCAGTTGCTTTTAATGTTTTCACATAGTTTGCTACATCCTTTTCAATATCAGGGTTTGTGGCTTGGTAGTTTACGTAGGCATCCTTTGGAATCTTCGAATCTGCACCAGGAATATTAACATCGATGGCTCCTATTGGTGATAATATAGTGCTCATGATGAAAGTACACGCTAATAGTGGTAGTTTAGTCATGGTGGTATCTCCCGCTTACATTTCTGTATTTATTGGTATTGTAGTAATCCGTAGGTTATGTTATTAAGTATAATTATATAACTAAATGACTATATTTTTAAGTGACATGGAAACGTGTTTTGTTTACATGCTACTACTCCCTATGGGGCATGAGTGCTTTTTTTATAGGTATTGTAGCGTTAGGTTCTGATTTCAGTGTGATTATGTTAATATTAGGTCTATAGGTTATTTGTAGTTTGAGAGGTTAGGAGAGAAACATGAAAACAAAATTTATTGCAATTAGTTTAGGTGTGGCTTTATTATTAGCTGGCAATGTGAGTCCAGTTGCCGATGCTAGTTGGTTAAGTAAAGCTATGGATCGGTTGGAAACGAGTAATGCTAAGCTTTCACCAACTTGGCCCAAAGCGGAGCAATATCGTCATTATCGGCCAGGGCAAGCTATTGGAGCCCCTTTGCCTGATGAAGATATGAGAATTGCTGGCGTTTCGCTAGGTACGTCCTTTGATGCGGTAAAAGCTAGTCTAGGTCAGCCGACGAGTGAGAAACGTGATGAGCTCACTTATGGGGGCATCAAATTTGGACATTCTTTGATGCAAGATAGTCGTCCTATCGTATGGTATATGACTGTCAGCAATCGTGATGCCGTGACTGCCCGTGGCATTACTGTTGGTGATTCCTTGAAAAAAGTGATGGATATCTATGGGCGTCCTGATTTTATAGACTTTAATAATCGATGGTTCTATGGATATCTACGCTATAACAGTGACAATATTGTAGGTATATTTTTCGAGCACAATGGTAGCAAGGTGACGAAAATTATTATTAGTGACAACTAAACTGCTTTTATTAGTGAAAGTCTTAATACATATATGCAGCCCTTTATCTATTAAAATGGATAAAGGGCTTTTTAGAGTGATAAAATAGAGCGGATGGCTTATATAGTGACTTCTTTTGTTAATCAGTACTATAAATAGTGTAAATTGATAAAATTTTTATAAAATATAATCCCACAAAAACTGCAAAATCTGATATAATATTAATATGAAAATCGACGTATATAAGGACTAAAAAATGGTGTGTATGAAGTGATTTTCTAGCCTAGAAAATCACTATATCCTTAGTATTCAGTCGATATAATCGGAATGTTGTATATATGAAATGACTACGCAAATGCGTAGTTTTTATTATTTTTTGTTTGATGTAGGTAGTCCCATGAGTGTAGTAAAGCCCTTATTATGGCTATTAGAACCGTATATCGTATACAAGGCCTATTTGTGGGGTGCCCGCTTCATGGCACAGCCTTTTACATGGGAAGGCGAATTAGATTGGTTCGCTTTTATGCTAACCATACTGCTCGTCATTGATGTGGTGGCGTTGCCCTTGGTGATCTTCTATTGCCCTGGTTTGAATCCTGGGGTACGTGTTCCGGACTGGATTCGCCGTTTAGGAACACCTATTTATGCCGTCCATAATTGGCTTGATAGTAAGGTGGGTGGCGACACATCTACGCCGATTGTATGGCTTCGTAAAGCCTTGCATTCCCTACTTTTATTCATTTATTATTTGGTGCCATTTTACGTGGGTGGTCATCTCGTAATGGGTCTCGTAGTAGCGCTCATGTATGACGTTCTCGTATGGGCGCATGGAGGTGTGTGATGACGACTTGTGAATGGCCGACGACGCCTTTATATCAGGATTATCACGATTACGAGTGGGGACGACCAATTCATGATGATCAACATCAATTTGAACATATTTGTCTTGAAAGCCTCCAATGTGGCCTCAGTTGGCTTACGATCTTAAATAAACGAGATATCATTCGAGAATGCTTTGATTATTTTGATATTGATGCGGTGGCTGTTTATGGTGAAAGTGACATTGAACGCATCATGCAGACGGAGGGGATGCTTAAGCATCGTCCTAAAATTGAAGCTATTATCAATAATGCTGCGGCTTTTAAACGTATTCAATCTGAATTTGGTTCGTTTTGTAACTATATTTGGGGATTTACAAATCATAAAACGATTATTTATGAAAACCATCCTGAAGGGCATTTCCCTACTAAAAATGGGCTATCTACGCGGATTAGCAAAGATCTAAAGAAACGGGGGTTTAAGTTTGTCGGGCCTGTAACAATCTATTCACACCTACAAGCCAGTGGTCTCATCAATGATCACGGTAAAGACTGCCCTTGTTTTGAGGAGATTAATAAAACAGCAGATATCGTACGTTTACCTGTAGACGATGAGGCTTAAGGAAGATAAGCAGAGATTAGTTAACAATAGTTTTTGCGCATGATTGAGTTTACATAATTGAATTTGTTGTTATGTGGAATTGGGTGTACACTAAAATCGATGAGGCGATAGCGACTCATCTCATGTTGGCCCGCTTTATATAAACACATATACTCTCTCTCTCCTAAGCGGGTCTATCATTAGTTCTCTCTCAACGCTATAAACTATACAGAGCCTCTACCTTATTGGGTAGAGGCTTTTTGCTGTATATAATGTTATAAGAGGAGCAATACTGTATTAGAGAGCTATATAACAGCATTAAACAGGCTATATGTATGGTCTTAAAGAATCTTTAATTAATCCAATTTCATAGTATATATTTTATACCATATAAATTGATTTCTTTCGATGTAGTTGTTATACTGAAGTAAATTGATAGTGTTACTTTCACAATTAAAGAAGGGAAATATATGATTGGTTTGGGAACGGCCATTAACATTGGTCTCATTATAGCTGGTAGCCTATGTGGCCTCGCGTTTGGTCGCTTTATGAAAGAAAATTTAAAGCAGACGCTCATGATTGTGAGCGGTATTATCGTGCTCCTCCTCGGTATGAGCGGGGCCATGCGATATATGCTCGTCATTGTCAACGGATCTCTACAAACAACGGGGCCGCTATTGATGATTATTAGCATGGTCGTAGGCGCCGTGATTGGCGAAATTATCGATCTTAATCATTGGATTACCGTGTTTGGCGACTGGGTGAAAGCTCGCACTGGCAATGCGGGTGATCCAAAGTTTACGCACGCCTTTATTACGGCATCTTTGACGTTTACCGTAGGTGCTATGGGTGTACTTGGTTCCATTCAAGACGGCCTTACTGGAAATTATCAGACATTACTTTTAAAAGGCATCCTCGACGGCATCATCGTTATGGTTATGGTATCTTCTATGGGAAAAGGGGCGCTGTTCTCCTTTATTCCTGTAGGTATTACGCAATGGCTCATCACGGCAATGGCACATATTGCAGCGCCTCTGATGACACCTAGTGCCATCGATAACCTATCCTACGTCGGATCTATTCTGATTTTCTGCGTTGGTATCGACCTCATCTGGCCTGGTAAAGTACGTATTGCAAACCTTTTGCCAGCCATCTTCATGGCAATGGGGCTTACATTTTTGCTATAATTAGCATTACAATAATATATAGATTTTTATAAGAGACCTATATTCTCTGAACCTTTGATGTGTACTTTGTACATGATACGGTCGAGGATGTAGGTCTTTTTACTTTTTAAAATCAATTTAGTAGATGTGCGAATTAATGATAGTTTAAATTCAATTATGACAATAAGGTAAATTTATTACATTCCGAAATAGGTGACCAATAGAGTCATCGCAAGTGTAGGATTTAAATGATGTTTTATAGAATTCTTTTACCAAAATTGTTTGTAGAATAATTTCAATTCTATGTATAGTTATTCTTCAAGTATATGTTATTGAATTATACCTGTTTAACAGGTATAATCAAAGGAGAGATTCGATGATTATCGGATTTAAGGATAAGGAAACAGAAAAAGTTTACTATCAAAGCTTTTCCAAACGCTTTTCTCCGTTTATACAAAGACTAGCTCTTCGTAAATTACTATTGTTAGATAATGCTGAATCATTACAAGATTTACGTTGGCCACCAGGTAATCGCTTGGAGTTGTTGCAAGGTGATCGATTTGGACAGTATAGTTTGCGGATTAATAGTCAGTATAGACTGTGTTTTAAAGTGAAAGATATTAGTAGTTTTTATGATGTAGAAATTGTAAATTATCATTAATAGAGAGGAAATTAATATGGAAAAGTTTATTCCTACACCTACCATTAGTGAAATATTAAAGGAAGAGTTTATGGATCCATTAGGACTATCTGCATATCGATTAGCTAAGGATATACATGTGCCTGTTTCACGGATTCAAGAAATATTGAATGGTACACGGTCTATTTCAGCAGATACATCGTTGCGTTTAGCGAAATACTTTGGTGTTTCGGAAGGGTATTTCTTGCGTTTACAGATGGATGTTGATTTGCGTACCGTAAAACTTAGTGAGGGTATGAATGAAGTATTATCTTCTATTACACATTGTGCTTCATTAGACCCCGTAGACTGTCAATAAGAGATTGATAATTTTCGATGTATTTGGTAAAATTATCTTAAATTAGTAAGTTGTTACAACATTGAATATTGATATAAGGAGAACCTATGTTATTCGTTGAATATCCTAAATGCACAACATGCAAAAAAGCAAAGAAATTCTTAGATGATCACAAAATTAAGTACACAGATCGTGACATCAAGTCCGAAAATCCTACAGCAGAGGAAATCGCTGCTTGGTATCCACAATCTGGCAAGGATTTGAAAGCATTCTTTAATACTTCTGGTATGATCTACCGTGAACAACAATTAAAGGATAAATTGCCGAACCTTAGTGAAGAAGAAAAACTAGCTTTATTAGCATCTAATGGCATGCTTGTAAAACGTCCTATCTTGGTTCTTGAAGACAAAGTACTCGTTGGATTTAAAGAAGCAGAATGGATTGAGGCATTGAAGCTCTAATTTCATAACCTTGGGTCAAAGCCCCTATCTCTAAAAGCCTCCATAGCGAGCTAAGTCATTTTTAGAGATAGGGGCTTTTCCTTTTATATGAAATTAGTATCTCCAACTAGGACCTATTAAAATAACCTCCATAGCGAGCTAAGTCGTTTTTAGGGACCTGTTCTTTCTACGTTTTAATAAAGAAATTAGAGCTCACGACTAGGATCTCTTTTACGGTTAAGATATTTTTCATTTATCAAAAATTTTGATTTGTATATAACTTATATATTTTGTATAATATTTACACAATAGATATACCCCTATGGGTAATATAAAATTTAGAATAGAAACAAAAGGTACTCCAGATCGGTAGTTGATTACTGTTAGGTTAATATTAGTACGATATTAACACAAGATTAGTGTCATATTGCATGGGTGTACCTTACTATTTAACAAATTGTTTTGTATTTTATTTCCGGATTAAGTAAGGCCGGTATCTCATTTATAGAGAGGTCTATATGAAGTTTTTACAGTCTTTATCAGCGCAGGTTTCTCTGCGTACGCAGGGGGCTATTTTGGCACTCGGCTTGTTATTTATTATATTAGATGCGCTTACGGAGCCTATGAACCCAGCTATTGATTTGGCGTGGGTAACGGTCATCATTTGTGGCTTGCCATTGCTCATTAACAGCGTGCAAAGTATTTTGGATCATTTAGAGATTCATGCTAATTTTCTCATCGTGATAGCCATGGTGGCGCTTATTGCGATTGGAGATTATCATACGGCGGCTTATGTAGGACTCATCGTACATGGGGGCTTTTTCTTAGAGCAGCTTATTACGGGCGACGTACATTATACATTGGATGATGATATGTTGCCGACCATGCCTACACAGCTTGTAGCTTTGCGTCAGGGCATCAACAATTATTCATCTGTTATTGTTGTGGCTGTTATGTTGCTTTCCATGGGTTCCTATGCATTGACGCAGAACTTTATGCATACCATTACATTGCTAGTTATCCTTTGCCCATGCTCTTTGGAACTCGTTCTTGTGGCACTCATGATGGGTTCTCTCGTAGATGAAAACTCTCCAACAGCGGGGCTTTCAAAAGAGGCGAAACAATGTCATTTGGGCTTACTCATCGTGTCCATTTTGTTCCACGTTGTTATTATCGGTGCTGGTGTGTTAGGATCTATCAATCCTGTAACGGCCGCTGCATTGCATGGCTTGGCGCGACTTGGTCTCGTGTATAATTTGAAAGTATTAAACAGCTCCTTGTGCATCGCATAAATAATTAAACTCCCCTAGTAATCATAAGTATTACTAGGGGAGTTTTGTATATACAACAGTGAGTTGTACAGTACGTATTTATACATTACGTATTATACAGTACATATTCTATTGTTGTCCTTTGTCTCCAAGGGTGAGGAGTAGGAATACGATGGATAGGATACATGCACCAACGAGGGCAATGAAACCACCATCCCAACCGTAGAGGTCAACCATGAGACCCATGAAAGCACCAGCACCGGCAGAACCGATGAGGTAACCAAGAAGGCCTGTAAGGCCAGTAGCACCACCTGTTGCTACGCGTGGCACCATATCTGCTGCTTGAAGGCCAATCATCATAACAGGACCGTAGATGAGGAAGCCGATAGCGATGAGTGCTAAGTTATCGATGAGAATATTGCCTGCAGGGTTAAACCAGTACACGAGGATCGCCAAGATAACGAATAACATAAAGCAAATCGTAGCTGGAGCACGACGGCCACGGAATACGCGGTCACTCAAGTAGCCACTTACGAGCATGCCTGGAATACCAGCCCATTCGTATAAGAAGTAAGCCCAACGGGAACCTTCTTTTGTGAAGCCTTTCACAGCGGTTAAATAGGTCGGAGCCCAGCTAACTACGCCGTAACGGATGAAGTATACAAAGATATTTGCAATCGCAAGATACCATAAGTATTTATTATGCAAAATATATTTGTAGAAGATTTCTTTGAAAGTACTTTTTTCTTCATTTTCTGTATGTGTATGAACGACTTCATGTTTGTATTCTTCGATAGATGGTAAGCCACAAGATTGAGGCGTATCTTTCAACAATACAAAGGTAATAATCGCTAACACGATAGAGATAAGGGCAGGGAAGAAGAAGATACTATGCCATGTACCGAATAGGTAGATGCCAAGCGTAGCAAGAGGAGCGATGATGCCGCCACCTAGGTTGTGGGAAACGTTCCACCAGGACCACCAAGCACCGCGTTCGGAACGGGAGAACCAAGTTACCATGTTTTTCGCATATGGAGGGTAGCCCATACCTTGGAACCAACCGTTTAATAAGGCAAGAACGCACATGATAGGAATACTGCTCATAACACCTGGTAAGGTGCCGAATAATAACATAACTAAAGCACTAAGCAATAGACCTACTGTGGAGAAGTATTTTGGGTTAGAGCGGTCAGACGCATTACCCATAACAAATTTACTTACGCCGTAAGCTACGGATAAGATGGTCATAACTATACCAAGATCCGCTTTGGTGTAGCCGTACTCAGCAATCATGTACGGAACAGCTAAACTAAAGTTTTGACGGATCAAATAGAATGTAGCATAACCAATAAATGTACCTGCAAAGACTTCGCGTCGAAGACGTTTGTAGGTGGAATCGATTTGCGCCTCTGGTAAACGTTCAATATGAGGAGCAGGAGAGAAAATCGACATCGTTACACATCCTTTCTACAACATGTCATTTGTAATAATACCATGTAGGGTATGTAGTCGACTATACTTAATTTTTTATTATAATAAATAGTTATTAGAAAACTGAATTATGGATAACATTAATTAGGGTGAAATAGTATTGAATAGGTTGAAAATATCAAAATATCTTCTATGTAAAAATTATCAATTTGCAAATATATATATGAATAACTGTTCATGCATTTGCGTAATGAGGCTATGCATGAATAATATAATCTTATTGAATTTGCATTTTTCCTGTACTTTTAAGTGTATATGAGTAATTGTACATATTTTGTTATTGACACAAGGTAATGCGAAAATCGTTAGCTTGGCTGACCGTTGGGTCACATGGATTGTAGTGATTGCGTTATTGGCCGCGGTTGGCACCTATGTGGTAACTGGAGAAATCATTCGTGCCGTAACCATCCTCGTTGTGTTCTGTCCTTGTGCTCTCGTATTGGCAACGCCGGCAGCGATTATGGCGGCTATTTCTAATGCGAGCCAACACGGTTTCCTCGTGCGCCGTGGTAATATTATGGAACGCTTGGCGAAGGTTGATACGATGACCTTTGATAAAACAGGTACCTTGACCTATGGTATGCCTGAGGTGATTGCCGTTGAAACTGTGGGTTCCATGCCTACTGATGAGTTGTATCGCTTGGTCGCTTCGGTAGAGACTAAATCTGAGCATCCATTGGGCAAGGCCATCGTGAATGGCTTTGCTACTCGTTATGGTGAAAGCTTCGATTCCATAGATTCTTTTCGTATGGTCCCTGGGAAAGGCTTAGAGGCGACTGTACAAGATAAAGCCGTTTTGACTGGTAATGAAGCAATGATGACCTTGTCTAATACTTCTATTGCTGACTCTGTGAAAGAGGCTGTTCATGAGCATTTGAACCGAGGTGCATCCATTGTATATGTTGCTGTGGATGGTGTAAACGATGCACCAGCCCTTAAAAAATCCGATGTGGGTATCGCCATGGGCGGTGTTGGTAGCGATATCGCGGTAGAGGCAGCAGATATCGTTCTTGTAAACGATAATGTAAAGGAAATTCCTCACTTAGTGGCATTATCTAAACGCATGATGACTACTATTAAAATTAATCTTTCTTTCTCCTTGCTTTTGAATTTCGTAGCTATCATTTTGGCTATGATTGGTACATTATCCCCAGTTTGGGGCGCCCTCGTTCATAACGCTGGTAGTCTTCTCGTAGTAGCGAACTCTGCACTACTCTTACGATGGGCTTACAAATCTAATCACGTAGTAGAGGATGATCATTCCGTACTCGTAAAAGCAGCACGCAAACGCGTATTTGAAGGTGCATGGTAGATTTTACAAACTCAGTTATATGTCCTAGATTTGATAAAATAATAGAACTAATAATAAGTAGTGGTTTTTAAATAAATAGCGCTATCTATTCCGAACAAAACTCAATTAGAGTTGTGGGATAGATAGCGCTTTTGTATTGACCTAATTATGTTATAGGAATAGCTAAGAAACTAATAGTATCTTTAATCAATATATGTTACAGGATAGCCTTTTGGCTCGATTTCGCGGCGATTAAGACCATTTGGTAGATCTGGGTAGCCGATAGCGAGGCTAGCGTAGACTTTTTCGTCTTCGCTAAGACCTAGTTCACGCATTTTGGCTTGGATGCGTTCATTATCTTGAAGATGACGGATTTGGTTAACCCAGCAACTACCAAGGTCAAGTTCATTGCAAGCAAGCATCATGTTTTGCATAGCACATGACACATCAGTAAAGTTGTTGGCATAACTTGGTTTACTAGCCAATACGATGAGTACAGGCGCTCCATAGTTGAATACAAATTTGCCTTCGGCGGACATCTTAATGATATTCACCATGTAAGGTAAAGTATTTTCTGTAATCGGCATTTTGCCGTATTCTTTCTGAACAAGAGTTACTAATTCGTTGAGCACATCTTGGTTTGTGATAACCATGAAATGTGTTAATTGTGTGTTGCCACCAGATGGAGCACGGCGACCTGCGTCGAGCACTTGATTGATGAGCTCTCGAGATAATTGATCAGCTTTAAACTTACGTGTACTATGACGAGTTTTAATACATTCTAAGGTATTCATGAGGGCCTCCTGTGACAAATGGAATCTGATATAGAGTTTCTTTTATTATACTACAAGGAAGGATCTAGTAGGGGACGTATAATTTCTTCCTATTAATTCTATAGAAGTGCCTAATTCTTAACGAATAAGAAAATAAATATTAATTAATTGACAAATTTAAAAATATCTGTTCAAAGTGGGCTTTTTGCGTTGACTGTTTACTGTAAAATTGTGTACAATTAATTAGTAGATAATTGTGTGCATATGGAGGTAGAATATGGCAGAAATTGGTGTACTTGAAGGGTACAAACATAAAGAAGATGTTCCTGATTCAGAATATTTAAGATTGGAAAATCAATTGAGCTTTCCACTCTATGTAGTGGCAAAGGAAATTGTTAATGCATATCGTAGTCACTTAGATCCTTTAAATTTGACATATACTCAATACATCGTAATGATGGCATTGTGGCAATATGGTGATTTATCCGTTAAGGAATTGGGACAAGTATTGCGCCTTGATTCCGGTACATTAACACCGCTTTTAAAGAAATTAGAAGCCAAAGCATTCTTGAAACGCAAACGCAGTCGTCAAGATGAACGTGTAGTTATGGTAACCCTTACTGATACGGGTAAAGCATTACGTGATGTAGCGGTTCATATACCACGCCGCTTGGCTGAATCGTCAGGTCCTATATTTGACGTAGAAGAGACACGTCAATTGCGTATGTTGCTTAATAAATTGCTAGAAGCAATCGATAACGCAAATGCAAAAACAGCAGAGAACATGAAGGGCTAATTTGATACAACCTCATATGCATATATTCTGTAACTTTGGAAATCTAAAAATTTTATTAAAAATGTGATATACTATACATATAGCGTATTGTATTCAAGTCATGTGAGAGTATGACTGATTCATGATTTGCCCTCGTGGCACAAAGGAGATCATTATGAATAAAAATTTATTAGGTGCATTTGTATTAGCCGGTACATTATTAGTAGGTGGTGTTGCAAACGCAGCAAACTGGAATGGGTTAGCTAACTACCCAGAGGTTCCAAATAGTGCAAATGGTACAGAAACGTATTTCTTTGATAAAGCATCTGAGTTTAAAGGTATCGATAGCAGCCGTAACAACGTATTTGGTGTTAATGTAATTAACATGCATAATAACCAATACGGGGAAGCTACATTGTTCAAATATCTTGTTAATCCAAGCTTACATACTGTATATCGTTACGCTCCAGATGGTCAAGTTTACCAAATTCAACCTGGAACAAATGAGTTCAATATGTTTATGGCTGCTTGGAAAGAAGTATACGGCACAACTTTCGAATTCCCAGCGTTATAATCTGATGGCCCGTGCCGTAATAATTACATAACTATTGCTGGTGAAAGCTCCTTTTGGGCTTTCACCAGTGTTGTTTATGGAGGTTTTTTATGTCTAAATCTGAATTTGCTCAAGCCTATACGGAGCGTATGTTCCCTGATATTGCAGCCCCAGCAGGTTATATTGATCCAGAGTTTGAAGTATTGTTTGATAATTTTGCCTTTGATGAAGTCATCACCGAAGAAGGCCGTAATGTACCGGCAAAGGATCGCTTCTTAGCCATTCTTGCTACATTAGTAGGCGCCTCCGCTGTTGATGAATATGCATTAATGCTACCGGCAGCATTAAACTTTGGCCTTATTCCTGATGAAGTGGTAGAGCTCATTTATCAAGCGGTGCCCTATCTTGGCATCGGACGTGTGCGCCCATTCTTTAAGGTGACCAATAAGATTTTTGACTATCGAGGAGAGGCTATTGTTGATTCCTCTCGCAGCACTATTACTAGTGAGTCTCGTCTAGAAAAGGGCGTAGAAAAACAAGTGGAAATCTTTGGGGAGTCTATGCGCAATTCTTACCAAGAAGGGCCAGAAGATATTCGTCATATCAACAAATGGCTTGCCAATATGTTCGGCGATTACTATACGCGTAAAGGCCTTAGCGTGGCTCATCGTGAAATGATTACCTTCTGCTTCCTTGCGGCTCAAGGTGGCTGTGAAGCTCAACTCAAGGCTCATGTAGAAGGTAATTTGAACGTAGGAAACAGCAAACAATATTTGATTAATATCGCATCCCAATGCGTGCCGTATATCGGCTATCCTCGTACCTTAAATGCCCTTCGTTGTATTCAAGAAGGCTACACCGCATGGGACTCAAAGCAATAAAAGTAATAAAGATAATAATGAGTTAACGAAGTTTGACAATGCGTTGATGTAAATTAATAATGTATTGATACAACTTACATACTAACAATAATAGGTTAGTACAACTCATATAATTATGAATTGATATAACTAATGAAGGAGTTCTATGTTTGATTTAAATCCGGTTCAGATATTAGCAAGTATTCCTGCTATTATGATCGTTTTTTCTATCTTTGGATATGCAGAGGCAAAGGTAGCAACTTGGTTTGGTGATCCAACGCCACGTCTGGCGGGACGCCTCACATTGTCACCAATGGCACACCTTGATCTAATTGGTACCATCTGTATTATTCTTGTTGGCTTTGGTTGGGCAAAACCTATGTCAATTAATCCATCTTACTTTAAAGATCCACGACGTGATATAAGCTTGCTTGCCTTTGCAGGTCCTGTGGCAGGTCTTATAGCAGGCTTTATATTCACCTTTATATATATGCTCCTTGGAAAATTAGGCCTCATGGAGTCCCAAGGTCTTGCCATGGTTATGCAATATATTATTTTATATAGTATTGGCTTATCAATTTTCTGTTTGATTCCGTTCCCACCATTGCCTGGTTTTAATATTATCTTGCCGTGGTTGCCTACAGAGTGGCAGATGAGATATTACCAATTAGGGATGCTTAATTTATTATTCTTTATCATCCTTATTAACACACCCATTATTTCCATGGTTATTCGTCCATTACAACAAACGATATTTAAAATCTACTTTGCCATTATTGGGCTCATACTATAATTATATTTTGTGAAAGTTTCTACCATAAAGATAATATCTTTATGGTAGTTTTTTATAGTTTATAGATAGATTTAACTTATCTTTACATATAATGTATTTGTAAATTTTTTTCGTTTTTTATAGTAACAATTTTACTTTTGACTATTCTTTGGATTTTATATTAAAAACTATCGATGTAGTTCCTCAATTGTGTTATAATAAATACAGAAATCGTAAATTTTCGATATATTAATATTACAGTGTATTATTAGATACTATTGATAGAGTAAATTGATCCACTACATCGATATGTAAATCAATACACTAAATCGACACGTAAATCGATATATTAAATCGATACAGTATATAGATATTCAAGTGAATACATGAGGAATTACATATGAATTTTGAAGAAAATCAAGTGCCAGAGGCGATTCTGGACAAGCTTACAAAGGTGTGCACATGCCGTAGTATTACGCGCAAAACGATTAAAGAAGCCATTTTAGATGGTGCTCATACATTTCCACAAGTAAAAGAAGCAACTCGTGCTGGCACGGGCGCTTGCGGTGGCAAAGGCTGTGGGCCTCGTATCGTAAAGCTCTTAGCAGAAATGAAAGAGCAAGGCAAAATTTAATTTGCGAAATATAACATACACATTTTACACATCCAAAATGTAAGATACATAGTTTACACTCCAAAATGCAAACTATAATGTTTACACAACAAAAATGAAACATATAAAGATTGTTATTTGATTCTCTCAATGGATATACCCGTTGGGTTTTCGAGTAACAATCTTTTTGTTTTGTAAGATACATGTACTATAATGCTGCTTGTCGTGTATTGGTTATGTTGGGCTCGTTTATATTTTTTGATATACTATACATACTACTTTTTAGAGATTTTGGAGGTATATATGTTTCGACGTTTCATAGCAGCCACTATGATTGGTGCATTAGCACTCACAACGGGTTGCGGTTTACATAATCCATTTACTTCAAAGGCAGAGCCTGTGACCTATGAGTCTGTGGCACAAAGTGAACTTTCACCAGAGCAAAAGGTGGACAAGTTAGTGGCGAATATGTCCGATGCAGACAAGGTGGGCCAATTGTTGATGATTGGCATTCACGGCAAGATGTTGAATGATGATGCTAAATTCATGCTCAACGAGTACCGTGTGGGGGGCATCATTTTGTTTGATCGAAATATGGAGTCCAAGGATCAAGTTAAAACGCTCATTGCAGATATTAATAAGGCTGGTAAAAGCGCCGGTTTAACGCCATTGTTCCTCGGCATCGACCAAGAGGGCGGTGCAGTAGCGCGCATGGATGATAAGCTCATCAAGGTTCCTCCCGCTGAGGAGGTAGGCAAAATGCCCGTTGAGCAAGCTGTATCCTTGGCAAAACAGTCTGGTACAGAACTAAAAGACTTGGGATTCAATATTAATTTTGCTCCTGTGGCGGATTTGGGATTAACCTATGGCCGTTCTTATAGTACGAGCCCTGACAAGGTCGTTCGCTATGCAGGCGCCGTTGGCAAGGCTTACGATGAAGCGGGCTTGTGGTATTCCTATAAGCACTTTCCGGGCATTGGTAAGACCGATGTAGACTTGCACGCGGATACAAGCATCGTTCCTGTATCTAAAGAAACATTGCTTTCAGAGGACACAAAGGTATTTATAGACCTCATCAAACAGTCCAAACCGAATACCTATACAATCATGGTGTCTCATGCGATGTACCCACAAATCGATCCAGATTATCCTGCTAGTTTATCGAAAGCAATCATTACCGATTGGTTGCGCAAGGACTTGGGCTATAATGGCGTTGTCGTAACGGACGATATGGACATGGGGGCCCTTGCAAATCACTATACTTTTGGCGATATGGCGGTGCAATCCATCCTCGCCGGCAGTGATATCTTGCTCGTATGTCACGAATACGAACACATGCAAGAGGCTTATAACGGTCTTATGAAAGCCGTGAAAGACGGTCGTATCTCGAAAGAACGACTCGACGAATCGGTGAAACGGATTTTGCTTATGAAAATGAATAAAATTTCTTAGAATTTCTTATTTTAAGGAAGGAATTTTAAGAGTATATCACGAATATAGACAATGGAAATACTATTCATGGACGGCGAATCTGAGTTGACACTCAAGGGAGAACTTTGTTATAGTTAATACACAGAGAAACTGTGCGAAACTTACGGGTAACGCACAACACTCGTCGACCCAAGGGTCGGCGAGTTTTTTTGTTTGTAGGAGGGATTTATGTCTAAGCCTTTTAAGTCTTTAGATTCCCTATTACGCTTGATGAGAAAACGGAATATTACGATTGAAAAGGGAACTGAGGGCAGTCGAGTAAAGAGAATTTTAGCTAGAGATAATTATTACTCAATAATTAATGGTTACAAAGATATTTTTTTAGATAATAACGCTACAGTTAATAGTGGAGATGACTATTATATAACGGGAACAACATTTTTTCAGATTTATGGGTTTTAGTAACAAAGCTTACATTTGGTGAGATTACGAATTTTTATAAATTAATTACTCCTAACATACAGGAGAAAATCTTGGAAGACATACATAAGGAATATATGACTGAGTATCGGATTTCTATAATGAATCCAACTTCAACCTTAATACCTATTTTTAGTGAAATATTAGATGTTTTGGTAGGATATAGAAATATATGTGCACATGGAGATCGACTTTATAATCATAGGATTATAGGTCCAAAGAAGACGATAAAAAAACTAACATATTATTTTGTGCCTAATCCAAAGGGGAGTGAATCTTCTGTATATGGAGTATTGATTTCTTTGAGATTATTATTACCACGAATAGCATATAAAAGCATTATTGATGAGATTATAAGTGAGTTATTACTTTTAAAAGAAAGTTTACCAATTATACAGTTTAATCAAGTTCTTGCTAAAATGGAGTTAACGCTTCAGTGGAAACAAACATTAGAAACACTAAAATAATAAAATATATAGTGTATACATAACGAGCTTTCAAGGATTTTATTAAACCGATAGAGAATTAATAAGTAAAGTGATTCTCTGTCGGTTTATTTTTTATTGTATAGTTTGTTTTGTTAGGAGTGAAGTATATGGCTCGCAGAATAATGTTGAACGGTACGTCCTATTTTGGACAAGGCGCGATTCAGGAGATTGTGAACGAAATTAAGAATCGCCATTTCAAAAAAGCCCTCGTTACATCTACGCCAGATTTATTTGAATTTAAAGTGGCTACAAAGGTTACGGATTTGCTTGATGCGGCAAGTATTGCTTATGAAGTCTACGACGGTATCAAACCAAATCCTACCATCGAAAACGTAACGGCTGGTGTTGAGGCTTGTAAAGCGGCTGGCGCCGATGTTATCGTTGCTGTTGGTGGCGGTAGCCCGATCGATACAAGCAAGGCGATTGCTACTATTATTACGAACCCTGAGTTCGCCGATGTACGCAGCCTTGAAGGTTTAGCGCCTACTAAGAATCCGTGCTTGCCAATCATCGCTGTTACTACTACATCTGGTACGGCTGCAGAGGTTACTATCAACTACGTTATTACAGACGTTGAAAAGAACCGCAAATTCGTTTGCGTTGATCCTCATGATATCCCAATCGTTGCCATCGTGGATCCTGATATGTCCGCGTCTATGCCAACAGGCC
>CAUGOU010000009.1:0-42895 GCA_959601155.1 Veillonella parvula
CCTTCCGTATAGTTCACCACCGCAACGCCTTGATGGTTTTCCTCTTCGAGACGTTCTGTTTCAAAGTGAAGACCGCGATATTCTAATACCCCTTCAGAATAACCAAAGTATTCATCTATAGGGCCTGTGTAGATAATCTTATCTGCCAAAGATTCGTATTCGTTCCGATGTTTGAGGAAATCTACACCTAAGCGGACTTCAATGCCTTCTAACATGCGTTCAATCATCTTGGTATAACCACCCATAGGAATACCTTGGAAGCGATCATTAAAATAGTTATTATCGTATGTATAACGCACAGGTAATCGTTTAATAATGAAAGCTGGTAACTCTGTACATTTACGGCCCCATTGTTTTTCCGTATACCCTTTGATGAGCTTTTCATAAATATCCGTACCTACAAGACTAATAGCTTGCTCTTCTAAGTTCTTTGGCTCCCCTGATATAGCAGCTCGTTGTTTAGTAATGATATCTTGTGCCTCTTTTGGAGTTCGAATATTCCACATTTTAGAGAATGTGTTCATATTGAACGGCAAATTGTACATCTCGCCTTTATAGTTTGCTACAGGACTATTTACATAGTGATTAAACTCAGTAAATTGATTGACATAATCCCACACATGTTTCAAGGATGTATGGAAAATATGAGCACCATAGACGTGAATATTGATATCATCTTTGCTTTCACAATATAGATTACCTGCTATGTGATTGCGACGGTCGATGACAAGTACAGATTTACCACGCTTGTGCGCCTCATGAGCAAATACAGCACCAAATGGGCCTGCCCCAACTACTAAATAATCGTATTTCATTAATAGGCCCCTTTCGATTTAGCAACAGCCAATACAGTTTTCAACAGATATACAATATCAATCCATACAGACCAATTATGCACATACCAAGAATCCATGAGAACTCGTTCTTCATAGGTGGTATCACTGCGACCACTTACCTGCCAAACACCAGTAATCCCTGGTGGTACAAGGTAAAAGTCATTAATATAGTCGCCGTATTTTACAATTTCATCTCGAACAATAGGTCTTGGCCCTACGAGGCTCATGTCCCCAACGAGAACATTCCACAACTGTGGCAATTCATCAAGACTTGTCTTTCGAAGGAATTTTCCGATTCTTGTAACGCGAGGATCATCTTTCAATTTAAAATCTCGCTCCCATTCTTCACGAGCAGCTGGATTATCTTTTAGATATTGCTCCAAAGCCTCTTGTGCATTTGGCACCATGGATCGGAATTTATAACAAGAAAATGATTTCCCACCTTGACCAACGCGTTTATGTCCAAATACGATAGATCCTGGAGAATCTAAGTAAATCAATATAGCAATGATACCGAGAATTGGTAAAATCAAAATGCCACCACATACCGTAGCTACAATATCAAAAATACGTTTGAAAACACGGTTAGATTTGCGTGCTAGGTTATTTTGCACACGCAATACGACGGCTTGTTCTTCCATCATGCCACGTGCTGTAATATTACTGGCTGGTAAACCGAATAATTCAGGAACAAATGCTACTCGTTTTACTAATACTTGTAATCGATTAATCAAGGATACTAATTTTTTAGACTCAAGTCCCGGAGCACAAATCAGTACAGTTTGAACGCCTGTATCTTTAATAACGCTTTCTACATCTTTAAAGGCTCCAAGGCATGGATATTCTTTAGCGATGGATGATGATTTAGGATTATCATCTACATAACCAATAATCTTATAGGTAGTAATCGGCATACGCTCTAATGATCTCTGTACAAGTTCTGCTGTCTTTCCCGCCCCAACGAGAAGAATCGGAATTGTTAAATATCCTGCTTTTGAAAGTAATTTTCCTACAATAAAACGCTCGCTAAAGATAAATACGAGCATACATATATAAGCAAAGGCAACAAATAAACGAGACACATCATTAATAACATGTCCTGTGTACATGAGAACAATCGATACGACAACCCCTATGGTAATGCTGCGAAACAAATTTTTCATCGTATCCCAATAAGGTGTTACCACAGAATAGACATTATTAAGCAACAAGATAGTTAAAAATACGATAGGCACAATACCATATACGTAAATTTCTTCTACCTTAAAATTTGAACTTACTGGTAAAATTGATAAGTTTAAACGCAAATAATAGGCTGCTAATATCCCCAAAACAATAGCAATATAATCTGCTATAAGTACTATGAGCTTACTTATAAATAACTTTTTATTATTGTTATTACAGATAGAACGATTCATACTAATACCCCAATTATAAGAAAAGGTTGTTTTCTCAATCTCAAAATATTAAGAAAACAACCTCTCTATCATACGAATACAATGTACCAATATTTACATATATTGTATCATATTTAAATATATAAAACTATAAAAAACATAGATTTCACCTATCTTTTATGTAGTTATTTATTCTTTAAGTCTATTTAAATCCTACTTAATTGTCTATTAAATAGTAGTTAGATGCCTTCCAATACAGCTATATAATTCTCAATTATCCCGCAATTGAAGCATAATCCCCATAACAACCCAAAAAATGCGAATACCCGATGAATTACCCCAAGTATAATCAATAGATCCAAATAAAAATAAATAACTAATAAAACCTACAATGATTGATAAATCATAAGGATTTGTAGATATAATATAGCTTTTTACTGATTTATAGATTGTGAAAATTGAGAATCCTAAAAACCCAATTAGACCTAGTATGCCAGATTCAGAGGCTATTTGTAACATATTATTATGAGAATGACCTAAGTCTTGGGTTTCTTTTTCTGATTTATACTGCTCTCGATATGTTTTCTGCCACAAACCTGGACCAACACCAATTACAGGATGATCCATAATCATTTTTCTATCCGACTCCCATACATAGATACGGCCTAAATTTGAGCCATCAGTAGTTACATTAAAGGTGCTTTCAAAACGAGCCATATAAGCTTGATTACTAGTAAATATAAAACTGATTCCTATAGTAGCCACAAGAAGTACCAATAAATAACGAATGTTAACAAAGGAATAGCGCAATGTAATAAGTACACCATTAATACCATTAAATAGCCAAGAACCACGGCTTTGATTGCCTAACATTCCCAACACTATACTAAATAAAGAGAATACAGCTGATTTTTTTACATAAGAAGGAAATGTTTTATCATAAACAGTAATTAAAGCTAATGAAAAAGCGAGCGTTAACAACATAGCTAGCCCCATCATAGAGCCATTAATGACACCACCTGCACGACCCTCTGTTCCTACATTATACCCCAGTAAATATTGTACAAAGGCAGATAGAGCATCGATGCCTATATACACAAAAAATATTGATAAAATAGTATATAATTTGCGAGAACTCTTGATAAATAGCAAGATTGGTACGATAATTAAAATCTTCCAAATCCAAATATTAAAGAAGTACTTAGTCGTCACTCGTATATTATCACTAATAAATGCAGACGGTAATATACATAACAGCATACCTAAGTACGCCCATCCATATTGGCGTATCGAATTTGGTATAGAAACTTCATCTCTTTTATACCACCATGTTAAAAGTGTAACGAGTACTATAAGTCCATAAATAAAATTACCAAAAGCCATAGATGACCGCGTCGTACATATCATAATTGAAATGAGTACAGTAAGTATCATTTCATAATTCTTAAGTATCCAAGATTTCATACTAACACCCTTATCCCCTTATTGTTATTATCTAATAATTAAGTATAGTTACGACTTACATATAACGTATAAATGTATACTTATTTTATTAAATTTTTCATATGTTCTTGAATTTCTTGTTCATATTGATCGAGTAATTCATAGCGTTTACGATATTGGCTACGTTTTTGTGACTTTATCTCCTCAATAGGCTTACGATATTCCTCTAAAGGAATTTTGAAAAAACGTTCATCACTACATAGTACACCGCCAGATTCCTCCCACAATGAATCTAGCTCAGCTACCTTTGCACGATGACCGCGAACTAAATGAGTATTCGCATAAAAGCCTTCATCAGATACAGCGTAAATAGATTCTACCTTACAAATGGCTGCAATATGACGTAATAGGAACATGATAAAGTTTTTTGGACGATAGCCAAACATCTTTTTTGTAACTATTTTAGCATTATCAAGACCATCTTTATAACCTTGAATCGTACCAATCCACATAGCAGATTCCCCATTAAAACCTTTACCAAAACGGAAGTTAGCATGGTATACCCCTTGATTACCCAAGGTGAGTAACAAGGTCAAAAAACCTTCTTTACGCTGACCAGGTCCATAATATAAACGAGCTACCATATCAAGGTCTACCGATTCCCATACGATATAGCCACGATTCATCCGACTTACGTCATCATAAATATTATCAGGATCTACAGAGTACATCTCACGAATTGCTTCATCTGTAAATATATCTTTCAAATAATCAAAATGATTAACAATAGCCTCTAATCGTTCCTGAGGTGTAGAGCTTTTAAACAAGAAAAATCTTGTCATCAACTCAAATAAACCAACTTGTCGGTCTAATAGTGTTAAATCAGGCGTGTAACTTGCAAAGTAGTTCTCTAGCGCCTCTATTTCTCGTTTATTTCGTATGGAGCGCATTGTATGTAAGAAGGTACGACGTGTTTCCCTCCAACTACGCTTGCCGTAAATCTTACGACCTCGCTGCCATTGTATTTGTAAATATCCCATCTCATACTCCTATCCACTAATACAACTAACAAACTTTATCATTAATGATTAGTGGAGTGTAAATTATCTATAATCGCAACTAATTCATCAGCTACACGATTAACAATGAATCGTTCCTCAACAACACGTCGTGCATTTGTGATAATACTTGATAAATCTACCGCATCACTCATCACATGCTCCACTGCTTGTTGTAATGTATGTTCATTCAAAGGATCAACAATAAATCCAGATATACCATCTTCTATAATTTCTCTCTGAGCCCCAGATCCACTCGTAATGACTGGTACACCGCAATACATAGCCTCACAAATAACAAGACCAAAGGCTTCACGCGTTACAGTTGGCAATAACAAGCAATCAATTGATCTATATAAACCTTCAATATCAGGTGTAAAACCTATAAATTCAACATAAGAATGCATGTGATGCGCATCTATATAGTCTTTAAGTTTTTTGATTTGATCCTCTGTACCAGCCCCCGATATAATCAACCGAATATCTGGATTGTTTTGATGAATCTGTTCAAGAGCACTTAAAATCAGATATAAACCCTTACGTTCTGTAATACGCGCACTATATCCAAATGTAGTAACTTTAGATTTCATTGGCACATTATCTGCAAATGAAAGAAATCTATTTGGATCAATACCATTATAAACAATATAATATTTACTAGTATTCTTAATAATAGGTGTCATAAGGTCATCATAAACGAGTTTAGATACACATACAAAGGCATCTACTTGTGAATTGATCCATTTATGATACATATCTGTTTTACCAGGTACAAGATTATGTTTAATAAACATCAATTTAGCACCCGTTAACTGCTTAAGAGCAATACAGAATAAGATATATTTACCAGAGTGGCATACAATTGTATTAATTCCTTGTGCTTTCATCTGTTTGGCTACTGCATTAACAGATAGAAAACCCTTCAAAGTATAGAGATTGGCAGTCATCACATGGCCGACTTGAGCATAGCGAGATTGCATCTCTTCATTTGATTGGTCTACTAAGGTATAAGCAGCCCTATGTCGTTGTTGTAATTGTTTACAAATATCATATACATATTGTTCACCACCGCCCCAAATTTTGGCGCCTACAATATTGATTATAGACATAGGTTCCTCCTATCATATACAGATCAATACACATATAGTGGCATCCATTGATGTATTCGAAATAATGTTTACATATACATCAATAGATATCATCGTCTAATTATACTACGACTTATTCATACTGTCCTCATGATTAATGAGCCACATGGTCAACAATGTCCAATCACGAGCATCATCCCCATGATTATCAATAGGCCGAATTGGCTCAACCGGTTTATAGGACGGTATGTTGCTTTCACCATAATCCATGCGAACATCGCCCATCATATGCGGCGTAATCCACTGGTACGGCGTAACTAAAGTTTCTGGCTGCTCATCAAACAAGGACGGCACAATGGAATAATATTCAAAACCCTTTGGTGCAATGGTTTCAATAATGGTAGGCATGAGGCTCATATGCGTGCCAATGGGCACCGTAATCACATCCTTAGTGAAAGCAGGATGTTGTAACAACCCTACGGTACAGAATGTATCGCGCAAGGTATAGTCCCGTTGAATTAAAGATGTATTATTCAATGAGCCAAATAGATTAGAGTGATCACCTGTAACAACAAATAAACTATCTGGAAAGGCCTCTTTCATAGCATTTACAAAGTTAAATATTGCCTTATCACTATAGCGATAGGTAGCCAATTCTTTATTGCGTTTCTTATTAGATTTTAGATCATCCCCAAGATTCGGCATGACCTTTTCAGGATCATAATCTAATAAGGAATCCTCCATTTTATAAGGACCATGATTGGATGTAGTGTAAATAAAATGGAATGTCGGATGATCTAATCCTTTAATTTGTTCCGTTATATTCTCTAAAAATACGTGATCGTATACGCCCACCCAAGTTTTAGGTGCATCAGGACCACAGAAAACAGAAGCGCTTTCCACACGGTCAAAGCCTTGAGCCTTACCGAAGTGATTAAAGTTGCCGTACGACGCATTACCACCATACCAATAAATCGTATCATAGCCTAATCGCTTCATTTGAGCTGCCAAAGAGGTCGGCAACGGTTCATGCCAAAAAGCTTCCCGTTCATTGATTTCCATACCCGCATCATAGACGCCGGATAATAGACTTACAATGGATGGACGAGACACATTACCAGCAGGCAAGAAATTAGGTACTTGCACCGTATGAGGATTATCTTTAAAATCCCATAAACCAGGACATATATTGAGATCCTTATAAGGTTCATCAAGAGACCATTGAGGGATACTTTCACCAACAATAAAGAAAATATGCTGCGGTTTATCAATACGAGGACCTGATGCAACACGTTTAAATGCATGAAGCGGTGTGTGTAGATCCTGCCATGAATCTTTGTATTCGTTAGGAACAATACGATAAATGGCGTCATCAATATCTTCAGGAGATGCGGTATATTCATCACGTAGCGGATGTTTAAACACCGTTTCTAAGGCACATAAATCTGGCACTGTAGCACGAGCAAAGAATATATCTTCTTTTACCACTGTAGGAATCGTATCCCATTCTGGTTTATCATCATGAGATAAGGTACCACCGTAGCGGAACCAATAGAATCCTAGAACAGATGCCGCCACAAGTCCTATATTCCAAGCTACAGTAGGCCAGGTTCCTTCAATGTTTGGATATGGTATAGATGGCAAGGATAAGAAGAAACCTCCCATGAACCAGGATATAACTGCAATAGGAATCAATCCTAGAATGACAAGAATTCCTCGGTCTTGATTAAAGAATACATCAATCAAATTCCGTTTCTCTGCATGATTTCCATAATGAACCATATAGTTGTACGTATCATGGAAATGCTTGTAGAAGATCATTTTTCCTGCAAAGGCTGCGTACAGTACACAGGAATACATCGTTAGACCTACTAATCGTATGGAATCTTCTATTTGATGGTACCCTTCAAACCATAGTGCAGGGAGTGTCACCAAGACTAAAGGTAATAAGAATACATAGGCATCAAAATCCATGCCCCACCAAAAACCGTAACGCAATGAACCTAGAGCTGATTTCCAACGACCTTTCCATGTTGGATACGGATTATAAATAATCATAAAAATGATTCGAAAGATACTACTCAATATGGGTGCCCAAATCATTAATTTTATATTTTGTTGTAGGGATAGAAAAAATTGTTCACTCATTTATACTTCCATATCTACTTAAAGAACAATACTTCCCCATAGCAACCTACTTATACTACATTACTGATTATAATTGTCCATTAGATTTATTCAAATAATACAATTTTACATACTTTGTCATGGTGTACATCATATGATAGATCGATAATAGAAAACCTATTTTTCCGTCTAATATGCCACCTTGCAAAATATATATCTTGAAAAATGCCCATGTAGGGCGCAATATAATATCCCCTAAAAAATTACAAGACTTCCCTTGTGCCTTGTATTTATTAGCTGCTACCGTCGTATACTTATTGAACTTCTCAAAAAATTGATGCCAATTATCATACGTATAATGATACAATTTTCCCTCTAATGTATCTTGTGGATACGGACTGATAAAAGCTTCGTGAACAGCCCCTTCCACAGTTGCTCCCTCTCGAGGCATCAATCGTAATACCTTATCAGGCCTCACCACACCATGGGTTGCCTGATTATAATGGAATAGATTATATCTGCGTAACCAATACGCCTTCGGTTCACCTTGAATAGCTCGTTGAATAGACTTTGCTAACTCTAGTGATACACGTTCATCAGAATCGACAAATAGAATCCATTCACTCTGGGCTTGTGAAATACCAAACCGTCGTTGTTGTGACCAATCTCCATTTAAGGGATGTGGTATAACCTTTGCACCCAATCCCGTAGCAAGTGATACTGTCTGATCTGTACTGCCATCATCGATGACTAAAATTTCATCAGCAAATTGAATACTCTTAATACAATCTACAATATGTTGTTCTTCATTGCGCGCTAAGATAATAGCCGTCACAGTACTCATAGATAATCCTTTAACTTACAAATCAATTAAATTTAATGGATAAAAATGTATATTTCTTTATTTGATGACATCCCCATGTTTAATGCGCCATGCCGCAAGTTCACGCATGTTTTTAATCATATCCCCATAGGATTGAGGCATGCTCGCACTTTGTTCTAACACTTTGCCACTTTTATCAAGATATAGTCTATGATTAAATACAAATTCCTCTTGTGTAAACAAGCTTGGTACCATCGCTTCATAGGTTTGACCAGGTCGGCCTACCAATTCCGCCAAGGTTGGAATGATTTGAATGCTCATGCCGAACGCATTAGGTGCAAGCCAATCTTTATGAATACCACGACCATAAAAAATAATAGGAATAGTAGATGCCACATTAGGACCTACTTCACGAGCAAAGTTAAAGCGTTCGCTATGGTCACCTGTAATGACGAACAGTGCAGACGGATCTGCTGTTTCTTCGCGAGCGATAAAATCACCCATTACGTGGTCTGCGTACCAAATATGGCCCATTTCGTTCAATTGCTTATCGTTTTCTTCGATAGAATCTGGCAAATGCCCTTTTACCTTATTCACATCGTAGCCTTCCTTAGCCACATTGATGCTATACGGTGGATGATTAGAGGTGGTCATAATCACATTGAGGATTTTTTCCCCTCTATGCTGATCCATGTAGGCAGAAATAGCTTTAAACAAGTCTTTATCGCCTACGCCCCAAGCATTGCCGTCTTCGCTTGGCATTTCAGAGGCATCGTGGAATTCATCGAAACCTTGAGATAAAACAAAGTTTTTAACATTTTGCCATGTGCTAAAGCCACCATACCAGAATACAGTCTTGTAGCCTAGCTTTTTCATAACAGGACCAATGCCTAAACCGTAAGGTTCTTTGAAACTTTCACCTTCATAATTAGGATATAGCCCTGTATCAGGCATCCCCGTCAACAAACCATTGATGGCCGGCATCGTACCGGTGCCTTGGGCAAGGGCTAGCTGCGTGCTCATCGCTTGAGGGCTGGCAGCGTATTTACGACCTTGCTCAACGAGGTACGCACCAGGCCCGTTATATTCAGCGAGGAACGGCCACAAGCCATAGGATTCTCCAAGAACGAGGTTTATAGACTGCGGTTGATCCGCTAATCGTTGTGTCGTAATGGTTCTCGTGAAAGAACCGTCAAAATTTGTACCGTTAAACTTACCACCAACGGCAGTGATTTTTTCATTTAACTCTTGAGGCGTTAAGTTAATAACCTCAAGCTCAGCCGTCCGTTTTACAATGCTTTTAACACGATAAAGAGCCTGTACGTCGTCTAGAATATTTTCGTTCAACAAATTGGAACTAAGTCGGGCCGCACTTTCCCAGTTGATGGAATTTGTATAGCTGAAAGCGCCGCCGAATCTAAAGAATAGGCCGAGTACACCGATAGCGACAGTTAATCCAATGCCCGTCATCCATTGCGTTTTCTTCGATTTAGGATACCAAGTAGTACAAAGTCGTTGATGATCTGCAGAATCACTATTTCTTAGAGTATCTGCATCATCACCATTCCTTAGGTCAACAGCGTAGTCACTATATTTCTTCGTGTTCCACGCTAAAAAACGAACTAGGAACCAACAAAGAGCTGCACTCAATACAACAGCTCCAACGATGTACATCAATGCATTATATTCATTGATGGCTGTATTGATAATGGCACCGATATCATCGTTTTTACCATTGATGAGCATCGCATTATAGGAAGAATTGAAGATTTTATAGAATGGAATACGTCCCAGGAATAAGAAAGTTAACAACACCGTTGCAATAGAGTAGACAACCTGTTTGATCCGTAAGGACGGCCATTTAGGTACAAAGGTATGCACCAAAGTGCCCCCTAAAAAGCCCAATAAACACAAAGAACCGACGGTCTTGAGACTCAATCTAAAGCCTAGCCATAAGGACGTGAGGATATTCTCCATCGTCACAGAAGCTAGTTGTGATTGAAATACTGCAAGAAACACGATTCTAAATGCAGTCAACAAAACAGAGAAAAAGATAAATGCCTTAATCTCTGTTCGTATGCCTTCAAATAATCGCTGCCATCGGTTCATCATTAACCCCTAACTGTTGTATCCTATAACTCTAATTATTAACCTAACCCTAAACTTAACTATTAGCCTAACACTAAACTAAATGATTAGTCTAACTGCTAACCTAACTAGTATGTTAGAAAAATAACTATATTGTTACAAACGTAACAAAACTACATAACTATACTGCCTAAATGATAAATAAAATAACATAAACTACTTATATATGCTACATATATGCTTCGTAATATGTTACGTAATATTCTAGTAATTACATAACTATCAATTAACTTGGATATTTCTTACATTTAGGACCTTTACATCGTTTGCATTTACCGCATCCACGGTCGATAGTCCCAGCACTTGCTGATTTCTTCGCACTAGCACTCTCCTTGGCCATCTTTTCAGAGGCCTTACTATTCCATACGGAAACTATCGTTCCTGCTTTTTTGCGGATTCATCTTTTTTGTATTTTTTATCCTTTTTCTTGTCTTTCTTCTTATCTTTTTTCTTGAAAGTATCCGCTAAGAAGACTGTCTTTAACTTATCGTTTAAGAATTTAAGCTTCTTTTCAGCCTTATCTTTCTTTTTCTTTAACTTTTCTTCAGCTTCATAAATCTTATCTTCTTTATGCTTCTTGTGTTTTTTATCTTTCTTATCTTCTTTAGACTTCTTATCTTTCTTAGATTTCTTCTCTTCTTTGGACTTTTTGTCTTCTTTAGATTTTTTATCCTCTTTGAATTTCTTGTCCTCTTTGGATTTTTTATCGTCCTTAGATTTCTTGTCCTCAGAGCCGTTGATACGCGCCCATTCATCGTCAACGCGTTTTAATTGCTTTTTAAGAAGCTTTTCCATCTTCTTATTTGTTTTATCAGATTCTAAACCGGCTTTACCAAATAACAAAGCATTCACCGCCGTGTATGGATCGATAGACGACATATCCTCATCATCCACTTTAGCTTCCTCTGATTTCTTATCTTTCGAAAATTCATCAAGACTATCTACATTTAACTCTTCATTTTCATCTAAATGATGAATTGCTAAGCTTTCAACGCCTTCTAATGGTTTTACATCAAGGTGCTCAATCGTAGTATCTTCAAAATCTGTCATTTCCTTACCGGAGCTTTCACCAAAACCAGTAAAGAGACCACCTATAGATTTTAATTCATTCAATTTAATATGATTCATACCCACCGTAGAATCATGATGCACAGGAACGTCAGATAATTGTATCTGTTCCATAGCATATGCATCATCACTGTGACTAACACCCTTGCCAACTCCAGATGTATTAGAAATGACAATATCTTCCTTATCGTCACCTAGCACATCGCCAAATAAATCTTCTTCTAAAGATTCGTAAGAATACAATAAGGCCATACGTTTTTGAACATCTTCAATTTGATTCCATAAATCAACGAGAGAAGATGTATAATACACCCGTTCCTTTACTTCTAAATAAGCTTGGTAAACGATAGCCAATTCGGTCTCATTAAGGCCTTCCTCTGCACCAATTTCTTCAATCATTTGTTGAATCTGTTGATCTCGGTCATATCGTTTAATTAAAGCTTTACGAATGCGTTCAATCAACATTGTATCGATGAGTTCCATATGCACCTCCTGTATTCAATACACTCAGTCCTATCCGCTACATTAGCGTATACGAATCAATGTATAGAACCATAAAAATGAATTGATTTTATAATCTCTAATATATTATTATAGCAGAATTTATCTGCTTTTTCCTTAATAATATGTGTAAAAGTTCCTTAAAAATAGAATAAAACCTCAATTTGAATACGTTCCAAATAGTATGCATTTCATACTACTAAAGCACTATTCAAACCGAGGTTATTTAAGTTACATAAATGTCTTTAAAGGTCTTAAATTATTTCATTATAAAAGTATTAAATTACTACACTAAAACAAATTGACTGAATAGACGAGAATTCGTTCTTTTGCATCGCTTGCTTCAAAGAGATCACTACAATCAATAGGTTCCTCTTGTTCCAAGCGCACATGGTTATTTAAAAAGTTCTCCACCTCTTCATTAACATAGTAGAAAAATAACTTAATCTCCCGAGGGTTATGATATAGCGAATCAAAGATATTTCCTAATACCCGCTTAATCGTATGGAGTGCAAAGGGATTAAAGAAAAAACATCGATCAGCCTGCTCAGGTAACTCGTAGAGAGCCGCATCACCGTGTACAAAAGATACGCGATGGCGCGCTGCTGGACTTTCACCATTAATCAAAGCCTTTTCATATAGCCGTTCATCATATTCGATGCCTATAGAATGACAGCCCGTTTGGTAAGCCATGAAAATACTAACTCTACCCTTACCACTGCCATAGTCGATGAGGGTATGTTTCTTGCGAATATGACCACTATTTGCCAAACGCTCCAACACGCAATAATCCGTCGGCTCGTACGGATGATGCTCCGTATCAGATCGACTATCGTCGCGGCCAGAGGTTTTAATTTGTAATACATTTTCCCACTCTTGCTCTGTTGCCATCTATATAATCCTATCATGAGGTCCAAATTATATGACCTAAAATTTAATACTAATCTTAATTTCTATACATACTATACCCTTATTAGGGTACTAGTTACAAATTAAAATCAATCATATTATAGTAGACAACAAAGGAAATACATATTTTTGTAGCATTTAATGCGTACAAAAGGAAAAATGAAAGCAGCAACCCTCCTTTTTCTGTGCTAAAAACACTTATTAATGCCGATATGGTATACTAGGAGTAATATTTCTATTATTCTCATGTGCAGAATTGTATGTCATTAAAAAGGAGTATCTACTTACATGGACAGTGATCTGACCTTAGATTTTATAATTATCATCGTACTAATCATCGCGAATGGTTTATTCTCTATGACGGAGTTAGCCATCGTAAACGCTAAAAAACGTAAGCTTGAAGAATTAGCTGAAGCAGGCAATGAACGCGCGAAAAAGGCCTTTGAATTGGCAGAGAACCCAAACGATATGTTCTCCACGATTCAAATTGGCATTACCCTCGTTGGTATTTTAACTGGTTTGTATTCTGGTGCCACCTTCTCTGGTCCATTAGAAGAAATATTAACTGCTACTATTCCAAGCATTGAACCCTACGCAGCCTCTGTGAGCTCCTTCCTCATCGTTGCGATCATCACTTATTTATCCCTCGTTATAGGGGAGCTCGTGCCAAAACGATTAGCCTTAAATAGCCCTGAGGGCATCGCTGTGGTGGTAGCAAAACCGATTTATTGGCTCTCTGTAGCCCTAAAACCAATCGTTAGCTTCCTCGGCATTTCCACAGAATTCCTCTTAAAAATATTAGGCGTTACTGTAAAAGAAGAAGCCCCTGTTACAGAATCTGAAATTAATAAAATGCTTACCGAAGGCGTTGCCATGGGTGCTTACGAAGAGGAAGAACCTATCCTCGTAGAAAATATCTTCCATCTCGCAGATATGAACGCAGGTGATATAATGACGCCTCGTACACAGCTCAAATGGATTGATCTTAACAGTATGGAAGACGAAATCATGGAGGTTCTCAAGAATGCCAACCATTACCGCATTCCTGTAGGTACCGATTCCTTGGATGAATTAAAGGGTCTCGTTACCGTATCCGACGTATTAGTTCAAATTATGCAACGTCCTAGTGAAAGTTCTATTCACGATATCATCAAAGCTTGTTTGAAAGAACCTGTTCTAGTTCCTGAATCCATTTCACTCATGAAATTATTGAACGTTCTACGTACAGAAGGCGTTCATGAAGCAATTATCCTCGACGAATATGGTGGTTTTACTGGCCTTGTCACCTTGCATGATATCATGGAGGAAATCGTAGGTCTTATGCCTTCCGGTGAGGAAGAAATCAAGGAAGAAGAAAACAAGATCATCGAACGCGATGGTGCATGGCTCGTAGATGGCCTTCTCAACGTAGATGAATTTAAAGAATTCTTTCACATCGATCAAGAATTACCAGGTGAAGAAGACGATTTGTACAAAACTATGGGCGGTCTCTTAAACGTCCTCTTCGGTCGTATCCCAAAGGAACTCGACAAGGCAAAATGGAACGGCTATACCTTTGAAGTCATCGATATGGATCATACTCGTATCGATAAAATCCTTGTAACCTATGAAGAACCTATTGTAGAACAAGAAGAAGAAAAATAAAGTTCAAATTATATAGACAAAATCTAAAGAAGTGAGTTCTCTTACTATGAACTGTACCCCAAAATTGGACATATTTTTGGATACAGCTCAATCAATAGAGGACTCACTTTTTTTGCTACATTTTTGTATTCATAATATAAGTAATACATATACTAGCAAAATATAGATTACTTTTAAAAATTATCGTTAAAAATTATCATCAATTATATAAATTAAGTATATAATTCTTTAATTTTCTGCATAAAGGCTAGAACTTTCAATATAAATATAGTATTATTAAATTGTATAAAATATATAATTAAAATGTTCTATAAAATATATAATTAGAAATTAGAGTTTTCTAATATACATATAGAGTCCTATGATTACTACCTATGTGTAGTTCTGTGTCATAGGGCTTATATGCGGTAGTCAAAGGAGAGATTCTATGAATCAACGAATCATAGCAACCATAGGAGCCCTATTAATAGGGACCGCCATTATAAGTGGTTGTGGATCAGAAAAGCCACCTGAAGATACAAGTCTCAAGGTGCGTACCATCACTATAGGTGAAGAGTCTGGAACTACTGATGCTGGCTATGCAGGCACCATTCATAATAAAACAGAAACAAACTTAGCCTTTCAAATTGGAGGGCGTGTCATCAACAAATTTGTAAATGTTGGCGATGTAGTGCAAGCAGGCCAAGTCATTGCTCAAGTCAATGGTTCAGACACATCAGCTCAAGTGCAAAATGCTGAAGGTGCTGTAAAAGCTGCTCAATCGGCCTACGAATTGGCAGAAACCAATGCTAAACGATACCGCGAGCTCTATGCACAACAAGCAATTAGTAAATTGCAATTAGACCAAGCTGAAAATCAACTGAATGCCACATCTGCTCAATTACAACAAGCACAAGCAAGCCTTAATTTGAGTAGCAATCAAAATAGCTATACTAATTTGACGGCCCCTGATACAGGTATTATTACAGCTTTCAATATTGAAGCAGGACAAGTCGTAGCAGCCGGTCAAAGCGTTGGTATCTTAGCGGCCGGTCACGATCCAGAAGCAGTCATTGCTCTTCCTGAACAAGAATTGAGTAAAATTCATGTAGGTAGCCCTGCTACTATTACCTTCTGGGCATTACCAGATGTAACAGTACAAGGCGTAGTACGTGAAATTTCACCAGTTCCTGACCCTGTAGCCAGAACGTATACCGTAAAAATTACCTTACAAAATGCGCCTAAAGAGGTACAACTAGGCATGACGGTCAATGCTAATCTATCTACTACAGATAGTACCAATATTTCTATTCCGTTGACGGCTCTTGTGAAAGACTCAAACGGTAATAATGCGGTCTATATCATCCGCGATAAAAAGGCTCATCTCGTGCCTATCAAAACTGGTGAGTTCGGTAAGAACTCCGTCATCGTCACATCTGGTTTAGCTAAAGGTGACATTGTCATCACCGCAGGTACCCAACAATTACAAGAAGGGACGGCGGTTAGTCAATGAAACAATTTAACTTAGCCGAATGGGCTCTTAAACACAAGTCCATTATCTACTACTTCATGGCTGTGCTCCTCACCTTCGGTATCTTCTCATTCACCCATATGGGACGCATGGAAGATCCTGATTTTACGATGCGCACCATGGTGGTCGGTGTTGCTTGGCCTGGGGCTTCTCCACAAGAAATGTCGGATCAAGTAACGGATAAACTCGAAGAAAAACTACGCGATCTTCCTGGTGTAGATTATACAAAATCTTTCACAGATGGCAGCAAATCTGTTATTTATATCAATCTAAGAGAGGATTTGCCATCCGATAAGATTCGTCCCGCTTGGGAAGAAGCGCGGAATATGATCAACGACGAATGGAAATCATTGTCTGCAGGCGTTCAAGGACCGACCATTAACGACAGGTTCGACGATGTATATGGCATTATCTATGCCATCAGTGGTGATGAGTATTCGTATGAAGAAAAACGACAACAAGCAGAAGACTTAAAACGTCAGCTTTTATCTGTTCCTAATGTTAAGAAAATCAGCCTCATTGGGGTGCAACAACAAACCCTCAATGTAACCATAAACAAGGATAAACTCGCATCCTATAAAGTCAGTACACAACAGCTGTTAACAGCGCTTAAACAGCAAAGTATGATGGTTCCAGCTGGTGTGATTACAACGGATACAAACAATGTATATCTCCGCGTCAATGGCCTATTCGATAGTCCTCAAGCGGTGCGAGATATGCCGATCCGCATCAATAATCAAACGTTGCGCCTCGGTGACATGGCTGATGTAACCATGACCTACCAAGACCCTAGCGATCCACAGTTCTATTACAAAGGCAAGCCGGCTATAGGTATTGCTATCTCCATGGATGCAGGTGGAAATAATATAGAATTTGGTAAAGCCATCGATAAAAAGCTAGCAGAATTGAATAAAACGATTCCTGCCGGCCTCGAACTAAATCAAGTATCGAATCAGCCCCATATCGTTAAGGAATCCATCGGCGATTTCTCTCAATCCTTATTTGAAGCCATCGCCATCGTATTGCTCGTAAGCTTTGCATCTCTCGGCTTACGAACCGGTATCGTTGTAGCCCTCACCATTCCAGTCGTTGTGTCTACAACGTTCATCTTGATGTATGAAAGCGGCATCTATCTACATAAGGTTAGTTTAGGTGCCTTAATCCTAGCTTTAGGTCTCCTAGTAGACGATGCCATCATCGTTGTAGAAATGATGAGCGTTAAGCTCGAAGAAGGATGGGGTCACTTTAAATCGGCTACCTTTGCTTACCAATCTACAGCATTCCCAATGCTATCTGGTACGCTCATTACCTGTGCAGGCTTCTTGCCATTAGCATTGGCACAAGGTATGGTAGCAGAGTTTACAAAATCCCTATCCATCGTTGTATTTATGGCACTTATTCTATCTTGGTTTGCCTCTGTTCTCGTCAGCCCTGTATTGGGTTATAAAATCATCGAAAACAAGGCTCCAAAGCCAGAATCGGAATGGACTAAACGAGACCGTATCATGCACAAGCTCAATGTGACCTTCTATGATAAGTTTGAAAAACTATTACATTGGGCTCTAGGACATCACAAGGTAGTCCTACTAGCCACCCTAGGTGCTTTCGTTTTATCCTTGCTTTCACTACCATTGATCAAACAGGAATTTTTCCCATCATCAACGCGTAATGAAATCATTATATCCATGCAATTTCCTCAAAGCTCGTCCATTGAATATACTGCTAACCAAGCAAAACTCATCGATGAACATTTGAAAGACGACGAGCGCATTGCAACCTTCACCTCCTACATTGGACAAGGTTCTCCACGTTTCGTCCTCACCTTGGAACCAGAATTGCAACGGAATAACTTCTTACAATATGTGATTGTTACAAAATCCTTAGAGGATCGCGATAAACTCTATGCTGAATTGACTCCGTATTTAAACGAGCAATTCCCATCGGCCCTTGTAAATACGCAATTCTTACAAATCGGTCCACCATCCAAATTTCCAGTCATGCTTCGCGTTGCTGGCCCTGATCAAAAGGTGGTAAAAGAAATTGCAAATCAAGTAAAAGCTAAAATGCAAGACGATAAAGACTTACAAAATATCGCCTTTGACTGGCCAGATACAGAACCTGTAGCCAATATTCACATCGATCCAAACAAGGCACGTTTACTCGGCATCGATAGCTACGCTGTATCCTTGCACTTGCAAAGTCTATTGTCTGGTACTAAATCTGGTGAATACTACGAGGGGAACCAAACCATTCCTGTTACCTTCCGTTTAGGTGACAACGAGCAACATAACTTAAGTGCTCTTTCATCCTTGCCAATTCAAACAGGAAATGGCTCTTATGTACCACTTAGTCAAATTGCAACCATTACCATGACACAAGAGGATGGTATTATCTGGCATCGCAATATGATGCCAACCATTAGTGTGCATGCCAATGTAAAAGCAGGTGTATTGGGTAATGCGAAAACAAAAGAGGTTTACAAATCCTTACAAGACATTCGCGATTCCTTGCCTACAGGCTATTCTATTGACCTAGACGGCGCCGCTGAAAAGAGTGAAACAGCCGTTCAAAAGCTATTAACGCCAATGCCAATTATGCTCTTTGTAATCATGACCATCCTCATGTTCCAATTAAAGCGTATCGCCCTCATGGTAATGGCTCTACTCACTGCTCCATTGGGACTAATCGGTGTTGTATTAGCACTCAATATTACGAGAACGCCATTAGGCTTTATGGCTATTCTAGGGATTATCGCCCTCTCGGGTATGATCATCCGTAACTCCATTATCTTGTTAGACCAAATCGAAATTCACAAGGCAGAAGGACAAGAACCTCGTGAAGCGATTATCAACTCCGCTACACTTCGTTTCCGCCCTATCATGCTCACCGCTATCGCAGCGATTTTAGGCATGATTCCGCTCATGGGATCTGTCTTCTGGAGCCCATTGGCCATCGCCTTCAGCGGCGGCTTACTAGTGGCAACGGTTCTAACACTCATCGTATTACCAGTCATGTATGCAAGCTGGTATAAGGTAAAATAAAAAAGCAGTAATTATTTCTGCTTTTTTATTATCTATAAAATATATAGATAAACCACAATACAAAAAACCCCCTATAAAAGTTTCTAATACTTTTTATAGGGGGTTTTTTAATAAATATCATATAAAAAAACAGCAGGGCTTTCCCCTGCTGTTTTTTTAGTCACAATAATACATTACGACTTACTTATTTCCCTTAGGATTATATTAATAATTATATCTGACTTAGTCTATTATTTATTAAACTACAACGGCTGTACCATTGCATGTAATCATAAGCATGCCATTTTGTGCACCTACTGTGCTGTATTGAAAGGATACGCCAATAATAGCATTAGCACCCAATTTAGAAGCTCGTTGAGACATTTCATCGAGAGCTGCTTTGCGCGCATTCATCAAAGAATCTTCATAGCTGCCACTACGACCACCAACGATATCGCGAATGCCAGACATGAAATCTTTCACAAAGTTACGGCCTTCTACGACTTCACCAAATACAATACCTTTGTACTCTTGTACAGGTTTATTTTCAATATGCATAGTTGTAGTAATAATCATAATTGTATCCTTTCTAATTGACTACAATATATTTTAATTTATTATAACAAGACTTTTAGATAAAAACAAATATAGCTTTCACATAAAACAATTACATAGTATATCTCCAAAAATTACATACTATATATCAAAAATTTACATATTATACATCAAAAAAAGACCTGTTCACTACTTTCATAATGAACAGGTCTAATTTTATATTTTTATCTATCAAAATCGCGGTCTAGGTTAACCTCTTTCAACGGCACAACTTTAGTTTTGTTGATGTATTTGTAACCAAGGTACACTGCGAAGAAGATTGGTAAGCCAATATAGGCAACGGATACGCCGTACCAGTCGATGGTATCACCTGTGAAAGCGGAGTAGTTTTGACCACAGATGATGATGACGCAAAGAATGAACGCCAAGATTGGGCCAACTGGGAATAACCACGCTTTGTATGGCAATTCACTAAGATCTCTGCCTTGTGCAATGAAAGCTCGACGGAAACGATAGTGAGATACTGCAATACCAACCCATGCGATGAAACCACATAAACCAGAGATATTAACAATCCATGTATAAGCTGTACCTTCGCCAATAAAGCTCGTAAGGAATGCAAATAAACCGATTGCTGTCGTTAAGATTAACGCAGGCACTGGAACACCACGTTTATTTAACTTAGCAAAAATTTGAGGTGCTTGACCTTCCTTAGCGAGTGCGTACAGCATACGCGTAGAAGAGTACAAACCAGAGTTACCAGCACTCAATACAGCTGTTAAGATGATAGCATTGATAAAGCTAGCAGCAAAGGCAAAACCAAAACGATCAAATACGAGTGTAAATGGAGAAATAGATACGTTCTCTACACTAGAGTTCAACAGATTTGGATCTGTGTACGGAATTAAGAAACCGATAACCGTAAAAGCACCGATATAGAATAATAGAATACGCCAGAAGATTGTATTAATCGCTTTTGGCACGTTCTTTTCAGGGTCTTCCGCTTCACCAGCGGCTACGCCAATCAGTTCAGTACCTTGGAAGGAGAATCCTGCCACCATAAAGATAGCGAGAATAGATTCCCAGCCACCTACAAATGGAGCTTCTCCTACAGTCCAGTTCGCAAATCCTGGAGATGTACCACCGATGCCAAAGATAAGCATGAAGCCACAGAATAGAAATACGAATACGGTAATCACCTTGATGCTAGAGAATACATATTCACTTTCACCAAAGGAACGAGTAGATAAATAGTTCAAGCCAAATAAAATGAGCAAGAACAGAGCAGACCATACGATGGCAGGCACATCAGGAAACCAATATTTCATGATCAGCGCCCCTGCTAATACTTCAGCAGCCAAGGTAATAGCCCAGTTAAACCAGTAGTTCCAACCTAAAGCAAAACCAAAGGCAGGATCTACATAGCGTTTTGCATAAGTCCCGAAGGAACCTGGAATTGGTAAATATGTGGCCATTTCCCCCAGAGATGTCATAAGGAAATAAACCATGATACCAATGAGTCCATAAGCTACAAGAGCACCACCAGGGCCAGCTGTACTTACGACTTCACCACCAGCAACGAATAAACCTGTACCGATAGCACCACCCAAAGCGATCATATTCATATGACGCGCCTTTAGGGAACGTTTTAGGTGTTGATCTTTGTTAGACGTAAACTCTACGTTATTATTATTATTATCAGACATGGGTCACCTCTTACAAATCTAGATTACGCACGTATTTTGCGTTATCTTCAATAAATTTACGACGAGGCTCTACCTTATCACCCATGAGGACCGTAAAGATTTTGTCGGCTTCGATAGAATCTTCTAAGCTAACTTGTAAAATCGTACGATTTTCAGGGTTCATCGTAGTTTCCCATAATTGTTCAGGATTCATTTCACCTAAACCTTTGTAACGTTGGATTGTAGTACCATCGCGGCCTACTTCATCAAGTTTAGCAGTCAACTCTGCATCAGAGTATACATACCAATGAGATTTACCCTTCTTGATTTGATACAAAGGTGGTTGAGCAATATAGATATGACCTTCCTCTACCAATGGTTTCATATAGCGGTAGAAGAATGTTAACAACAATGTACGGATGTGAGCGCCGTCAACGTCCGCATCTGTCATGATGATAATCTTGTTATAACGGGATTTTGTAATATCGAATTCATCGCCAATACCTGTACCAAAAGCGGTAATCATGGAGCGAATTTCGTTATTAGCCAAAATCTTATCGAGGCGTGCTTTTTCTACGTTAAGGATTTTACCACGCAATGGTAAAATTGCTTGGTAACGACGATCGCGACCTTGTTTTGCAGAACCGCCTGCAGAATCACCTTCGACTAAATAAATTTCAGTCATAGATGTATCTTTTTCGGAGCAGTCCGCCAATTTACCAGGAAGGCTAGATACTTCCAACGCATTTTTACGGCGTGTTAAGTCGCGGGCTTTACGAGCGGCCTCACGAGCACGGCTTGCCATCGTTGCTTTTTCGATGATTTTCTTCGCATCTTGAGGATGTTCTTCAAAGAATGTTTTAAGACCTTCTGTAACGATAACATCTGTAATACCTTTAACTTCGCTATTGCCAAGTTTAGTTTTTGTTTGACCCTCAAATTGAGGTTCCAACACTTTTACAGATACGACAGCTGTCAAACCTTCACGCACGTCTTCACCGGAAAGATTGGACTCATTTTCCTTGATCAAACCAGATTTACGGCCATAATCATTGAGGGTACGAGTCAAAGCAGCACGAAAACCAGATAGATGTGTACCACCATCAATAGTATTGATATTATTTACAAAGGACAACAAATTTTCGCTATAGCTATCGTTATATTGCAATGCCACATCTACCACAATGTCATCTTTTGTATTTTCAATGTTGATAACAGTTGGATTAATTGCTTCTTTATTTTCGTTCAAGAAGGTAATGAAAGAAATCAAACCACCTTCATAGTGGAAACTTTCAACACGAGGTTCCTCTAGGCGCAAATCGCTCAATGTAATGCGAAGGCCTTTGTTAAGAAATGCCAATTCTTGTAAACGCATTTTCAATGTATCAAAGCTGAATACGGTAGTTTCAAAGATTTCTGCATCTGGCTTGAAAATAACTGTAGTACCAGTTCCTGAAGCCTTGCCGATTTCGTGCAACTCGGAAGTTTTATGACCACGAGCAAAGGAAATCTCTTGAACAATGCCATTTTGAGATACTTGAACCTTAGTCCATTCACTCAACGCATTAACTACGGAAATACCTACGCCATGAAGACCACCAGATACCTTGTAGCCGCCACCGCCGAATTTACCACCTGCATGCAATTTCGTTAATACTAGCTCTACCGCAGACATACCAGATTCATGCATTCCTGTTGGAATACCACGACCATCATCGACAACGGTAACACTGTTATCTGGATTGATGGATACTTCGATATGTGTAGCGTAACCAGCAAGCGCTTCGTCTACAGAGTTATCTACAACTTCGTATACGAGGTGATGTAAACCACGAGCAGACGTACTACCAATATACATCCCTGGGCGTTTACGCACCGCGTCTAGACCCTCAAGAACCTGAATATTCTGAGCGCCATAATTTTGTTCAGGCATGAAACAAACTCCTCCTAACAATCTATCATACTGTACTTGATTGAAATAAAGTGACAAAACATGTACAGGATTAAACTTTATCTCTTTATTATACTATAAAACTCATCAATCCGTCTCATTAAAGTCTTAATACTGATACCAGATCCATACACACAGTCATCTGTGACCACATATGTCTTGATTTGCTCCTCTGGCACCATGGCGATATATTCTAGCGTTTCATAGTGATGAATAGGACTTTTATGGGACTTTCCGCCCTTGGCATGCACCATCGTAATGATGGATTCTATGGGCACGGAAATGGTATCTCCAATATGAACGTACATAAGAATGCCCCCTCTACTTTTCTAATGTCCCATTAAGAGCATCAATTTTGCGCTGTTCCTCTTCAGCGAGGAACTTTGATCTATATTTATTACACAAATTGATAACATGCTGATCCGTTAGCTCATCAGGCTTCTTATGGGTGATGAGCATGGCCACCATAAACATGTGACGGCGATTGATAGATCCTTTATAAATCTTATCCAGGTAAAAGTATATGGATTCCCGCATAGCTTCTGCAAAGTCTGGGAAAGTACACTGTATAAATTGCTGACAGTCGCTGTATTTAAAGTATGGATACTTTCTAATAACAGACTTAATGTCCTTAATATGTTTTCGATGCAATTCATATTCACAAGTCGGACAGATTTCTTTTTTAGATTCCATGTGCATGCCACATCGCTTACAACGATGATACCCATGCTGCTCTAAATATATTTCACGCTTTCGAGCCGTAATTTGTACTTTTCTGAAAGCAGCTCGTAATTCTTCGTTATCCGTTTGTTCTAAGGATTTATCGATGGCGTCTACATCTTCTTTTGAAAGCACGATATTAGCAAAATTAATAGGTTTTGTAATAATCTGTTCATCAGGAATCGTGAGAGACGTATTAATTTCTACTTTCACATAGCTCTGACGTTTCATGATGAATCGAATATCGGTGATTACCTCTTGGCGGTAATACTTGTTGATAGCCTCGATGATACGTCGTTTTTGCATCTGTAATTCCTGCATCCACATGGAATTATCTGCACTGATAACCATGTCTGGAGGCTTGATAGACACAATTTTCGTATGATCAGCAATAACATCGCCTACTACATCACGCCACTTGTGAACGAGGGTATTTAATTTATATTGTTCTAGTAAATTCAGTTCTGCTAAGGCCTTTGGTAAACAAAGATCAAGGCTGTCCATACTGAACCTGTCCCCCTTCACAAGAAATAAATTGAACGGATTTCAAATCTTTAAAATCGTGAATATCTGTAGTGGTAATAAATGTTTGAATCCGTTTATGAATAAACTGCAATAAATTCGCTCGTCTCGACTCATCAAGTTCGCTCAATACATCATCCAAGAGAAGAACTGGGTATTCTCCTACCTCGGACTTGATAAATTCAAGCTCACTCAACTTTAAGGACAATACAGCGGTTCGTTGCTGACCTTGCGATCCAAATTTCTTTAAATCCATAGCATCGGAAAAGAATCGTAAATCATCGCGATGAGGACCTACACTAGTACTCAAACGATGACGATCTTGCGGCAACGCTGCTTTGATGCGTTCGTAAAAGCCTTCCTTTGTATATTCTAATGAACCATTGTCCATATACGGTTGTTCATAACCGATGGTTAAATTCTCGAGTCCACCCGTCAATTTACGATTCATCAAATCGATGAGCAGATTGATTTTTTTCAAGCTTTCTAATCGTTTCTTTACGATAAAGCTCGCCATATCTGCTAGCTGCAAATCCCATTCTTCAAGAGGAATATTATTCTTTCCTCTATATTCTTTTAGGACTGCATTTCGTTGCTGTAACAACCGATTATACTGCATCAATTGATGATAGTAAGTAGCGCTGGTCTGAGATATTTCCATATCTAGGAAACGCCTACGACCAGACGGAGTTCCCTTAATGAGCTGTAAGTCTTCAGGACAAAAGATAACTGTATTTAATGTACCAATCAGTTCTTTTTGAGATATTTTTGTATCGTTTAAACGAATATCCTTGGCCCCTTGGCGGAATAATTTAATATTTACCTTTTGAGGCGTATCTTTTTTCTCGAATTTTACAACTATGCCTGCTTCTTCAGCATTAAACATGAGCATATCCGATGTATCATTAGTACGATGACTTTTACCAATCGTACCAACATAAATCGATTCGAGGATATTCGTCTTACCAGCTCCATTGGTGCCGTGAAGAACGATAATCTCAGGGTTAAACTGTATCTGTACATCCTTATAATTACGAAACTGGAATAATTGCAGTGAGTCAATTCTCACCGATTATGCCTCCTCTTGTGTAATTATGAGGTCTACATCGAGACCTTCACAAGAAATCACATCACCAACGCGGCATTTCTTGCGTTTTTCCGTTACAACTTGACCATTCAAGGTAAGGATGCCTTCATCGATGAAAGATTTAATTTGACCACCTGTTTCAATGATGCCTTCTAACTTTAACAACTGATCAATTTGAATGTACTCCGTATGAATAGGTACCTGCTGTTGCTCTTTCATAATGTTCTCCTATATGATTAGGCTATGCATTTGTACGAACTGGTGTTACTACGTATGTATAGTTCGGATTATTGTCTTGGCGAATGACAACAGGACCATTTTGTTTTAAGAACAAGTGAATATTATCTCCTGTGCTGTGACGCAAGATGTCAGAGATGTAACGACCATTGAAGGAGATTGTGAAAGGTGTGCCTTTAAATTCAACAGCTACATCTTCTTTAGCCATACCGATTTCAGTATTTTGAGTAGATAATGTGACATTGCTTTCAGACCAATCATAACGAATTACGTTATAACTGATGTCTTTAGCCAATAAGGATACGCGATCAACAGCACCAGCAAATTCGTGGCGATTGATTACAGCACTAGAGTCGAATTGGGAAGGAATTACCTTTTCATATTCAGGATACGTACCTTCGATTAAGCGAGAAATAATATAAATAGATTCAAAATTAAATACGATTTGTGTGCGATTCCAAATGATATTGATCATTGCTGGATTATCTGTTGGTAATAAACGAGATACTTCAGCTAACGTTTTTGTAGGAATGATAGCGCGCATTGGAGTCGTTGCTGGTTCATCAATTGTAATTTTTTTAACAGCCATACGGTGTGTATCGGTAGCAACCATAGTCACTTCGTTTTCTTTGATTTCGAGAAGAGCACCGGTAAATACAGGACGATCTTCATCAGTAGCAGCTGCGTAGTTTGTTAAATCGATTAGTTCTTTCATAGCAAAGCTATCAATGTTTACATGATCTTGGTCGTGAATTTGTTCAACCAAGGAGAAATCATCTGGGTGTAATGTAACAAGATTAAATTCGGAAGATCCAGATGTGATTGTCAAAGAATTTCCGTCTTCTGGTTTGTAAAGTTCGATAGTATCGCCAGGTAATTTGCGAATTAATTCTTGGAAATAGCGGGAACCTACTACTAAAGTACCAGGTTCTTTGATGTCGCCGTCAATTGTTAAACGGATACCAAGTTCAAAGTCGTTACCTTGCAATTCTACTTGACCATTTTTTGTAGTTATGTAAATAGCACCTGGTAAGTTGGAACTTGTTTTATTTTGAGATACCTTTTGCAATACGTTGATTGCTTTTTGGAGATTTGCTTTAGGGAATGTAATATGCATATGTTACTCCTTTATAATTTTTATATATTGTAAAAGCACTAATAATTAATTGCTTTGTTTGTAATATTCTATGTTTACTATCTTAGATGCTCTATAGATATTCTACGGTAGATCTATTTCTACTGGTTTTTTGATTGTTTGTTAGTTTTAGTAGTAGTAATAGTAGGGGTCTGTTTATATGTGTAAAAGTGAATCGGCGCCAATAATTGTGTGAATTATGAGCTGTGCATAACTATGTTAATAGTTTGTACCTACTTATCCACATATTCACACCAAAGTGCGAGTTTTTTGATATCCACAAAGTTATTCACTATATATCCACAGAGTTATCCACAGGTTGTTAATTTCTGTTTAATTTCTGCAACCATTCGTTTAGTTTCTTCGTTTTTTTCAATTTCCTTCGTTATTTTATCGTACGCATGGAGAATTGTTGTATGGTCACGAGAGAAAGCTGCTGCGATTTGTGGATAGCTTTCATTGATCATATCGCGGCATAGATACATGGCGATTTGCCGTGGGAATGCGAATTGGGCTTTCCTTTTTTTGCCGAGCAAGTCTTGCTTTTTAATATTGAAATAAGAACTTACAAAATTCTGGATGCTTTCAATATTAACCATGTTCACCTCTTCTGTATGAACGAGGCCAGCCAAAGCGTGTTTTGTGTATTCTAGGTCAATAGATTCTAGACGTTGATCAATGGACGCTGTACCAATGAGTTTGGTGAAAGCACCTTGCAACACGCGGACGTTTTCGCTAAATTGCAATGCTACGTAGTTAATAGAATCATTATCGATGCGAATAATGCGGTTCTTTTTATATTCACGTTCGAGCAGTGATCTGAAGATGGCGATGCGCGTTTCTAAATCTGGATTTTCCATTGTGGCAATGTAGCCAGCTTGGAAACGAGAGCGAAGACGATCTTCGAATTGCTCCATATCGTTTGGCATAGTATCAGAGGTAAGCACGATTTGTTTGTTGTTATTTAATAGTTCATTAAATGTATTAAATAGCTCAGTTTTCGTACTTTCACGGCTTTCAAGGAACTGAATATCGTCAATCATGAGCACATCGATATTGCGGAATGTGTTGCGGAATAATTTACCTTGGTTGCGCTGCAATGTTTCGACGAAAATATTCATAAAGTTTTCGCTTGTAATGGACATGACCTTCATATGTGGATGATTTTCCTTGATAGCATTACCGATGGCGTGCATCAAGTGTGTTTTGCCGAGGCCCGATGGACCATAGATAAAGAGCGGATTATAGTCTCCACCTGGAAATTCAGCTACATTTTGAGCGGCTCCAAATGGTATTCGGTTCGCATTGCCCGTTACATAATTATCAAAACGGTACGCCGGATTGAGATTAGATAATGACAAGTCTACAGGAACATTATCAGACTGCAATGTTGACATTGTTTCTGTCAGTTTCTTTGGTGTCGCTATCATTGGTTCGTCTGGAATATCCACAGGCGCTGGCGCGCGGTCAATATAGACAGGATCTTGATAGACTGGTGTGTAAAACTCCTCTTGATGAGCCTTTTCCTCTACTATAGGTGGTAAAGGCATTGGCGGTGCTACAACTGGCGTATCGATGAGACTTTCATCAACAAAATTAGTATCTATACTCTCTTGATTAAAATCGAATAATACCATATCTCGATGGGAACCGATGACCGTGGTAATCGCATCTTGTAAAGCCTTGCTAATCTGCGGCTGCTGGTCGATTAAGTTTTTTACAAATGTTTGCATGACCCCAATATGGATCGAATGACTTTCGAGAGACATGGGAATCAACGATGATGTGACGCGCAAATACAATGCATCAGGTAAATGTTGCATATTCTTTTTCGCCTCAAGCAATATATGTTCCCATATATTATTTAAATCAAATGACTGCATGACGTGCCTCTTGTGAATAACTATTGCAATAAATGTGTATAACTTTAGGAATAATGTGCATAACCATTGTAAAAGCTGTGGAAAAATCTATTATTCCTGTGAATAACTTGTGTACAACCTGTGAATAAGTAAAAATAAAAGTCTATTCTAACCAGATAATTACTGACTTTTTAGTTTTTATAAGTTAGAAGAGAAAAAATGTGGATAACCTCGAAAGTTATCCATCAAAAACCTATAAAAATATATAATTTTCCCTAATTTCAAGTATGATTGTACCAAAAAATCACTAGTTTGTCATTTATTCTGTGGATAACTTTTGATTATCTGAAGGAGAAATGTTAATAACTCTGTAATTACCTTATATTTTGTTCATCAATTACTTTTGGGGGAGGACTGAAAACTACTTTTATAGAATTACAATTTGTATATGAACCATTTTTAACTAAGTAACGATGATTTATAAATCTAATTTTTATCCATCTATTTTTATATTTGTTTCTAGATTACTTTTAGGAAGGGATTGATACTAATTTTCTCGCTCCATTCTGACGCAAGTCACTTAAAAATTAGTATCAATCCCCTTTCTAACAATAATAGATAATCATGTTAATAAATAATAATTGTGGAAAAGTAATCTAGAAACTATCTAATCATCGTTACTAAACAATAAACTTCTGTTCATAAAACAAATTGTAATTTCATATGGCGTAGAGGGAAAAGGGAAAAAAAACATCCATTCCCTTTCCCCATCAACTAGAGATCAAAAGGTAAATTTGCCAAAATATAAAAAGATTAGAATGTGAGTTCTTGTATGCTGATAAATTGATGTTACGTTTACATCGTGTAGTGGTGTTAAAGGTGACGTTAGGGTTTACTTAGGGAGGGAATATAGGGTCCTTTTGAGCGACTTTACGTGTCGTATGGAGCGATGAAGGAGCCCTATATTCCTCCCCTTGGAAACGTAACATCAATTACAGGATAAAATGTGTAGTAGAATTATTTTCAGAAATACAAGAACTCACAGCAGAACCCCTTTATTATATTGACAAATTTACGTTTTACCTCTATAATTACCCTGTTATGGTATAAGTAAAACAATACAAAATGACGAGGAGGTGTTTTACTAATGAAACGTACTTACCAACCAAATACTCTTTGGAGAAAACGTACCCATGGTTTCCGTGAACGCATGAAAACTATCGGTGGCCGTCTCGTTTTGAAAAGAAGACGTGCAAAAGGCAGAAAACGCTTATCTGCATAATATAATAGCTGTTAGGCAGGAGAAAAAACTTGGCGCTGCTGCCAAGTTTTTCTATTCTTAGGACTTAAGGACAATGCATATGGATTATTGCCTTGATAAAGCAAGACGACTGACACACAATAATGAATATCGCCTTGTATATAAGCACGGTAAATACGAAGTAGGCCGTATGTGTGTACTGTATCGTATGCCCGTGGCAAAGCAACCTACTCGCATTGGTTTTGTAACAGGTAAAAAGGTTGGTTGTGCAGTGGAGCGCAATCGAGCTAGACGCCTTATGAAAGAGGTATATCGCCTCAATCAGCACGCCATTCGCGAAGGGTATCATATCGTAATTGTTGGACGTGGCCCTCTGAAAAACGCTACCTACGAAAAAGCGGAAAAGGAGATTTTGTATCTCTTGCGAAAAAGCAAATTATTGATACAAAATGATAAATAGGACCACAAGTTAGAGGCTTTGGTCCTTTTTGTGTATATGGAGGTTTCCATGAAACGCTGTATAATCATGCTTTTACGACTTTTAATTAGGTTTTATCAGCTCGCCATATCTCCCTTAAAACCTGGATGTTGCCGTTATTATCCGACATGTTCCACATATACTCTGCAGGCCATCGAAAAATATGGTCCTTTGAAAGGTAGCTGGATGGGTTTAAAACGCATTCTTCGCTGTCATCCTTTCCATAAGGGTGGCTACGATCCAGTTCCCTAACCCCTTTGGGATTAGACTGGATGTGTTCTGTGAAAGTAACTTTCACCATCATTATCTAGCACAGTTTTGGAAATACCTGAGCATCTGTATGGATGAAATTTAGACCATACCATAACGATATATAGATGCGCAAAGGACGATTTCGACTGTAAGAAAAGGAGAAACAATGGAATTTTTAAGTAGTGTATTCCAACCTATCGTTAATTTGATGAGTACATTGGTAACCTATGCGTTCCAATTGACTCAAATGGTAGGCTATCCGAGCTACGGTGTGGCTATTATCCTTTTAACAATCGTTATTAAAGCGATTTTGGCGCCACTTACTGTTAAACAAATCAAATCCATGAAGGCTATGCAAGAGTTGCAGCCTCGCATGAAAGAATTGCAAGATAAATACAAAAATGATCCTGCAAAACTGCAAGCGGAAATGGGTGCATTGTACAAAGAAATGGGTGTTAACCCATTAGCGGGCTGCTTGCCTCTATTGGTGCAAATGCCATTCTTGATCGCTATCTTCTACGCTTTACAAAGCTATCCATACGATCAAAACTATGTACATTTCTTATGGCTTCCTAGTCTTGGCGAACCAGATCCAATGTACATCTTGCCAGTTTTGAGTGCATTATCCACATGGGTTATGTCTCGTCAAACTAGTAGCGGTGCAACTGGTGCTGCTGCGCAACAACAAAAGATTATGACAATCTTTATGCCTCTATTCATTGGTTACATTTCTCTTAACTTCCCTTCTGGCTTAGTTATTTACTGGATCGTATCCAATGTGTTCCAATTTGTACAACAACATTTCATTTACAAAGGCTTAGAAACTAAATAATAGGAGGCACTATGGAATTTATCGATGTATCTGCTAAAACCATTGAAGATGCCATTGCTAAAGGTGTAGCTCAATTGGCCTCTGAAGGTCAAGAATTGGTAGAAACTAAGGTCTTAGAACAACCTTCTAGTGGATTTTTAGGCATTGGTCGTAAACCTGCAGTTGTTCGCTTATTCTTCACCGCTTTAGCTAAATCTGCTACTGCAGAAGAAGCAGCTAATGTTAAAGAACAATCTGTAGCTATTGCTTCCGAACCAGTGGCAACAAGCGAAACAGAAGTACAAGATACGGCAGCTGAAACTTCTGAAAGTACTGTAGAAGAAAAACCTTCTAAGAAGGAACTTTCAAAAGAAGACCAACAAGAAATTGCTGAAAAAGGTAAACAATTTCTCGATGATATGTTTACTCAAATGGGCCTTAAAGTAGTTATCGAAAAAATGATGACGAAAGATAAAATTACATTCCAAGTACACGGCGAAGAGCTAGGTATTTTGATCGGCAAACATGGTCAAACATTGGATGCTATTCAATACTTAACAAATCTCGTGGCTCACAAGGATGTATCTGGCCATTGCCATATCGTTGTAGATGTGGAAAATTATCGTTCTCGCCGAGAAGAAACATTGGTGAATCTTGCGAAACGCTTGGCTTCTAAGGTTAAACGCAACCGTCAAAAGGTTTCCTTAGAACCGATGAATGCTTTTGAACGCAAAATCATTCATACCGCCCTTCAAGGGGACAAACACATTGTTACGAACAGCGAAGGGGACGAACCGTTCCGCCACGTTGTGATTTCGTACAAAAAATAAAATATAATGGTGCAGCTTTCAAGTAACTGGTATTCTCAGTTGCTTGAGGGCTGTTCCCTTTATTCTTTAGGTTATGGTGAAAGCTAACCTAAGTTAATCTTCGCGCGGGTAAGATTGGTTTAGTTTAACTTTCACAGGCGAAGAACATATACAAAAGCAAATACTAGATAATTGAAATACGGAGATATGTATGTATATAGATGATACAATAGCGGCCATTGCGACGCCGCCCGGCATCGGCGGGGTTGGTATTATTCGGGTCAGCGGCAAGGATAGTTTTCCTATTGTAAATAGCCTGTTCAAGAGCATTGGCACCGTTCCTTTGATGGACCGCCAAAATAGAACGATTCAATACGGGACCATTGTGGATCCAGCGACGAACAAGACCATCGACGAGGTTCTTGTGTTATTAATGAAAGGCCCTCATTCTTACACGGCGGAAGATGTGGTAGAAATTCAGTGTCACGGCGGTATTGTGCCGGTTCGACAAATTCTAAAATTGCTTGTAAATCACGATGTGCGCATGGCTGATGCCGGTGAATTTACGAAGCGTGCCTTTATGAACGGACGTATCGACCTCACGCAAGCGGAGGCGATTATTGATATTATTGAAGCAAAAACGGAGGACTCCCTCTCCCTCGCTGTGGCTCAGCTAGATGGGACTGTTTCTTCATTTGTAAAAGATGTGCGTGAACAGCTCATTGCTATGATTGCTCATTTAGAGGTAACCATCGACTATCCTGAGGAGGATATAGAAGACGTAACGAGCCAAGAGGTTCGCGAACAGTTGCAGCCTATTTTGAAAGCTATGGATGAACTCTTGTCCACAGCTAATATAGGCCGTCTAATTCGCGACGGTATTACGACGGTTATCGTAGGTCGTCCAAATGCAGGTAAATCGAGCCTTATGAATGCTCTCTTGCGCGAAAACCGCGCTATCGTAACGGATATTCCGGGGACGACACGTGACAGTATTGAAGAATATATGACCGTAGAAGGTATTTCTTTACGCCTTATTGATACAGCAGGTATTCGCGACACACAAGATACGGTGGAAGCCCTCGGTGTTGAGCGTGCTCGTGATTATATCAACAAAGCAGACATCGTGCTCTGCGTTATTGACGGATCTACTCCTTTAACCCCTGAAGAAATCGGAATTTTGACCTCTGTGAGCGGTTTGAATACTATCGTACTCCTTAATAAGTCCGATGTGGCACAAGTCGTTACAGATGAAAATATTAAAGAACACGGAACCTTCACGGCTATCGAACGAATCAGTGCTAAAGAAGGCGAAGGCTCTGCGGTTCTTGCCAAATGGGTGCAAGAACTCGTCTACGGCGGTCGCGTAAAACAAGACAACAGCGCCATGATTAGTAACGTGCGCCACATTAGCCTTATGGAACAAGCAAAGGCACAAGTCGAACAAGCCCTCTCCTCCATCGACATGGGCATGCCTGTAGACTTTGTAGCCACCGACCTGCGTAGCGCTTGGGAACTACTAGGCGACATCACAGGCGATACCATCCGAGAAAGCATGATAGATGAATTGTTTAGTCGTTTTTGCCTTGGTAAGTGATTTAAACTTTTACAATAAGATAAGTAACAAATATAAGGAATTTAATTGATATGTACACAGTAGATAATTATGATGTCATCGTCATCGGTGGTGGTCATGCTGGTTGTGAGGCGGCCCTCGCCGCTGCCCGCATGGGTCATCGCACGTTGATGGCGACCATCAGTTTAGATAATATTGCGCTTATGCCGTGCAACCCTGCCGTGGGTGGCCCTGGTAAAAGCCATCTTGTTTACGAAGTTGACGCATTAGGCGGTCAAATGGGTATCAATGCGGATGCTACAGCTATCCAAATGCGTATGCTCAATATGGGCAAAGGACCTGCCGTTCATTCTTTGCGCTGTCAATCCGACAAGATTAAATACCAACATTTGATGAAACGAACATTGGAGAATACAGATAATCTCAATGTTAAGCAAATCATGGTGACAGAACTTAAGGTTGAGGATGACAAGGTAACAGGTATCGTTACAGAGCTTGGTGAATTCTATGGCGCTAAGGCTATTATTCTTTGTACAGGTACCTATTTGAAAGGTAAAATCCTCATCGGTGATATCGATTATGTGGGCGGTCCAAATGGTCAACGCGTAGCAGAACATTTCTCTCAATCCTTACTCGATAATGGTATTGAATTGATGCGCTTTAAAACGGGTACACCAGCACGTGTAGATAAACGTACTTTAAACCTCGAAAATATGGTAGTTCAAGAAGGCGATGCACATCATCACGCATTTTCCTTCATGGATGAATGGATTAATCGTAATGAAGATGTATGTTGGTTGACCTATACTAATAAAGAAACGCACGAAATCATTCATAGCAATATTCACCGGGCTCCTATGTATAGTGGCAAAATCGAAGGCGTAGGCCCTCGTTACTGTCCTTCCATCGAAGATAAAGTAGTGCGCTTTGCCGATAAAGAACGCCATCAATTATTCGTAGAACCAGAAGGCACGGGTACAAATGAAATGTATGTACAAGGTATGAGTACGTCTCTTCCAATGGATGTACAATATGCTTTCTTGCGTACCATCCCAGGTCTTGAGAATGTTGAAATTATGCGTCCTGCCTATGCTATCGAATACGATTGCTTGAATCCAATGCAATTGACACCAGCACTTCAAGTGAAACATATTGAAGGTCTCTACTCTGCAGGTCAAGCCAACGGTACATCTGGCTATGAAGAAGCGGCTGCTCAAGGCCTTATGGCTGGTATCAACGCAGCATTGTGGATTCAAGGAAAGGAACCGTTCATCCTTGCTCGCTCCGAAGCGTACATCGGTGTTCTTATCGATGATCTTGTAACAAAAGGTACAAATGAACCGTACCGCATGATGACAAGCCGCAGTGAATACCGTCTATTGCTTCGTCAAGATAATGCAGACCTGCGTCTTACAGAAAAAGGCCGTGAAATCGGTCTTGTAAAAGACGATCGTTGGGCCAAATTTACAGCCAAGAAAGCTGCTATCGAAGAAGCAATGGATATGTTACGAAATACACCTGTCAATCCGTCTAAAGAAACACAAGCTTTGCTTGAAAGTTTAGGTACAGCACCTATTAGAACAGGTATTCACGCTTATGATTTAGTAAAACGTAATGAACTCTCTTACGCCATTGTAGCTGATGCATTTGGTTTGAAACGCTATACACCTGATGTAGAAGAGGCTGTCGATATTTCCATTACCTACGAAGGGTACATTAAAAAGCAAATGGACCAAGTCGATAAAGTTCGCAAACTAGAAGAAAAAATTCTTCCAAAAGAATGGGACTACACACAAATCAAGGGCATTTCTCTTGAAGCTCAACAAAAGCTCAACAAGATTCGTCCTCACTCCATCGGCCAAGCAAGCCGTATCTCTGGCGTCTCCCCTGCGGACGTATCTGTTCTGTTGATCCAACTCGAACAATACAACAGAAGTAAATAAAATAGCATGTAATAACATGCATTTTATATGAACTTTTTAGAAGATATTTCTTACAGATTTTAAAAGATATTTCCTACAGATCTTATTATCCTATACATATTAGACAATTCATTAGGTGTACTTATGAAAGAAAAATACGATGTGCCTATAGCACCTCAGTCTGAATTTGTTTCGTACATGATGGAGCAAATGAGCCATTTTGGCTTGCCTTGTACGGAAGAGCAAGCAAAAGACTTTTACATGTATTATGCGCATATGATTGAAACAAATAAATATCTCAATTTAACGGGTATTACGGATATGAAAGAGGTCGTGGTTAAGCACATGATTGACTCCCTCTCCTGTTATGATTCTGAAATTATCAAATCTGGCATGACGATTATCGATGTTGGTACCGGTGCAGGTTTTCCTGGTATTCCATTGGCTATCTATGACCGTAGCCTCAAGGTTACCCTGTTTGATTCTTTGAAAAAGCGGCTTACCTTTTTGGAATCGATTATAGATAAACTAAAACTGACGAACTGTACTACCTTACACGGACGTGCGGAGGATTTGAGTCATCAAGATTACCGTGAAAGCTTTGATATTGCTACGAGCCGTGCCGTGGCACGCTTGCCGATTCTTTTAGAATGGACTGTACCATACGTAAAAGAAGGTGGCTACGTTGTTGCTTTAAAAGGAGCTATCTACGAAGAAGAAGTGAAAGAATCTAATAAAGCCCTTAGCACACTAAAAGCTACTATCGAAGAAGTAAGAACCGTTACTTTGCCAACCTTAGACGATAAACGTGCAATCTTATATATAAAGAAAACGGGAAAAACACCGAAACAATACCCACGTAAACCAAAAGAAATCAAAGACAAACCGTTAGTATAGCAGCTAATGATTTAGGCGTAGAAACTAATATAAATAAACTCTATGCTATATTGCTACATAAAGAAAAAGAGGATGCAAATCTTAGATCTGCATCCTCTTTTTTTTCTTAGTAACGAATTAGTTCGCATTCCCTCCCCTACCCTATATCTATTAAATGATATCGTTTACAACAAAATTATATATTTTGTTCACTATATGAGGCGGAGATAAAGATACATATAACACCTTTCCCTAAGGACGACTTAGCTCGCTATTTTCTTTTTCCCTTACTACCTATTAAATGATATCGTTTACAACAAAAGTTAAACGATTATATATTTTTGTACATAATTATATTAAATAAAACAGGAATACTTTTTTCGAGCCGACTTAGCTTGCTTTGGAGGCGAAAAGAAAGTATTCCTGTTTGCATACGTATTATACGTGGTCAATAATATATAATGTTGTATCGATATCATTTAAAGGCATAATATGTACGCCTGCTGCCATTTTCTTGATTTGTTCAAGTGTTTCGATTGCGATTTCTGTACCCGCTTCTTTACCACCTTTTTCCATGCGGTCCAAGATTTCTTGAGTAAGATTGATTCCAGGCACTTTTTCATGGAGGTATGTAGCCATTTTAAAGCTTTTAAGTGGAATCAAACCTAGCATGATAGGTACATCGAATTCAGACATCTTGTCAATGTAGTGTTTTGCCTGTTCTAAATCGTAAATTGGTTGTGTTTGTACAAAGTGAGCGCCATTTTGAATTTTAGCAGCTAATTTTTGGCGTTCAATCTCTAAATCTGGAGCACCAGGATTACCAGTGGCACCGATGTAGAAGTTTGTAGGTGCGTCTAGGTCATTACCTGCAAGGTCTTTGCCTGCATTTAATGTCTTAGCGATGTTGAGTAGTCCCATACAGTCGACTTCAAATACGGATTGTGCAAATGGATGGTCCCCATTATCTGGTTTATCACCAGTGAGAGTTAAAATATTATGCACGCCCAACGCTGCTGCACCGAGTAATTCAGATTGCAATCCGATAATATTACGGTCGCGGCATGTAAGGTGGAAAATAGTTTCAATTTCTTTGTTATGTTGTAACAAATAAGAAAGAGAAATTGGGCTCATGCGCATTTTGGACATAGGGCTATCAGCGATGTTGATAGCATCCACCTTCCCTTTCAAACGGGCTGCTTGTTCGAAGGTCTTTTCTGCAGAACTGCTTTTAGGAGGATCCAATTCAACAGTAATGGTGAACTGCCCTTGTTGATGTTTTTCTCTTAATGTCATCATGTACCTCGTTACTATACATTATTTTTCTAGTGTTTCAAAGAAATCGTTAGCATGGTTAACAGCAGCGATACCGTCCTTAGCGTAGATATCTGCACCTGCTTGGTCTGCGTAGTCTTGAGATACTACGGCGCCACCAACCATGACCTTAGTTTTAAGGCCTGCTGCACGGATAGCAGCGATAGTATTGTCGATTTGTGGCATGGTAGTCGTCATCAAGGAACAGATGCCAACGAGGGCAGCTTTGTTATCTTTAATGGCTTGTACGATAACTTCTGGGTCAACGTCCTTACCAAGGTCGACGATTTTGTAACCATTGTTTTCGAGCAATGCTGCTACGATATTTTTACCTAAATCGTGAATGTCGCCTTTAACTGTAGCTACGACAACGGTGCCTTTATCTAAGCTTTCACTAGCAGGAATAATTTCTTTAATGGTGTTGAAAGCAGCCTGCATTGTTTCAGCAGCAAGCATTACTTGTGGTAAGAATAACTTACCAGAACCAAACTTATCCCCCACTACGTTCATCGCTTCAGATAAGCCTTTTTTCGTAAGATCTAATGGATCGATACCATCTGCTAAGGCTTTTTTTACAAGATCAATGATAGCTTCTTTTTCGCCTTGTTCTACACATGCGCGAATATTGGCTAAAGGATCATTACTATCGAAGGATTTTTTATCTGGCCCTTTAGGAGCAGTGTTACCAGGAGCGGTAGTTTCGTCTTCATAGCCGTATTCTTTAATAAATTCAGCAGAACCTGGGTCCCAGCCTAGTAAGGTAGTACTAGATACAAATGCTTTTTTGGCTGGATAATTGAGTGGATTCATAATCGGTGTTGTTAAGCCACATGCGAGGGCCATTGTTAAGAATTGGCCGTTCAAATATGGACGCTGAGGCATACCGAAGGAGATATTGGACAAGCCCATTACTGTTGGGAAGCCAAATTTTTCTTTATATAACTGTAGCGTACGCAATGTTTGGCGTGCACTATCTTCACCACTGGCAAGTGTTAATACTAATGGATCGAGTAATAAATCATGTGGGTGAAGACCATAACCGTAAGCGCGATTTACGATGCTTTCAGCTAAAGCAACGCGGTCCTCTGCTTTTTCAGGTAAGTCACCACTACAGATTGGCAAGCAAAGCAATGCTGCACCATACCGTTTAGCCAAAGGCATTACGTGAGTAATAGACTCCTCCTCCCCATTTACAGAGTTAATGAGGGCACGGCCTGGATAGTTTTTAAGAGCTATTTCCATAGCTGCTGGGTCTAATGTATCAATGGATAAAGGTGTTTCCACGAGCATGGATAACTCGAAAATGGCACGTTCCATTAAGGGCGATTGATCCATGCCAGCTACGCCCATGTTTACATCGAGGATATCTGCGCCAGCTTCTACTTGATCCAACGCATCACGTTTAACACGGATGAAAGAGCCATCGCGTAATTCTTGAGCAAGGACTTTACGGCCAGTTGGGTTAATACGTTCGCCAATGATAAGTGGTTTTGTATGATGGCCCAACTCTAAAAGTTTAGTACGGCTTGTAATAATTGTTTTAGGTGCAATGTGGGCACGTTCTTTTGGGGTGTGCGCTTTCACAGCATTGGAAATAGATTGAATATGAGCTGGTGTTGTACCACAGCAGCCACCAACATAACTAGCCCCTGCATCAACGATAGCAAGCATTAATGGACCCATTTCTTCTGCTGTGAGTGGGAATACAGTTTGTTTATTAATTAGTTGAGGCATACCAGCATTTGGCTGACAGCTTATTGGTAAATTTGTAACGCTTGCAATCTCTTCGATAAGTGGTGTGATTTGCTCAGGTCCAAGGGAACAGTTGATACCAATGATATCTGCACCCATAGCTTCTACGATAGTAGTTGCTACTGCTGGTGGTGTACCTGTAATAGTACGACCGTCTTCACTAAAAGAAAATTGACAGATGATTTGTACATCATCTTTTGTCTTCCCTGCTGCTTCACGAGCATCTAAAGAGGCTAATAAAGCGGCACGCATTTCTTGTACGTCGATGATAGTTTCAATGATAATAAAATCAACGCCACCTTCGATTAATGCTTCGGCTTGTTCACGATATGTATCATAGATAGAGTCAAAGCTCATATTGCCTAATGGTTGTAAAAAACGGCCTGTAGGACCCATAGAACCTGCTACACGAGCAGTTGGTTTATTCTCTGCAATGGCTTCTTTTGCTACCTTCACAGCTGCAATATTGATTTCTCTTACGCGATCCTGTAAATCATAATCTTCTAATTTAAGACCACAAGCACCGAATGTATTGGTAGTGATTACATCACTGCCATGAAGTAAATATTGTGCATGAATATCCTTTACTACTTCTGGTCTTTCAATATTAAATAGCTCTGGACAATAGCCCTCTTCTAAGCCTGCCGCTTGAAGCATTGTGCCCATAGCACCGTCAAATATATACATAAACATCTTCCTTTAACATCCTAAATTACAATGTTTCACGTGAAACACTATTGTATTGGTTGCCCCTTCATGGCAATACCAGAAATGTCGGCAGTAGTTTTACTACCTGCCTCTTCTCCCCCATCTTGGGTGTTGACTGTTGCTTTCTCTGGTAATTTTCGAGATGCACAGTTTTGTTGTGAACAAGATGTACAGCCTCGTTTAGTTTTAATATCTTCGTTTGCTGGCATTAAACCGATGATAGCCGTTACAGACTTACGTGGGAATAATAAATAGTTCTCTGTTACTTGTAAGCCAATCATCTCTGTTTTGATGATTTTAGCTAATTGTGGTTGGATTTCTAGTGGCCAGTTGCCATAACCAGGGCTAAAACGCCAAGTTGGCTTATAGCCTTGTTTTTTAGCAATTGTATTGATTACTTCGTTTACCTGATCAGCTACCTGTTCTACAGCAGTTGTGGCTGCTGCATCAAGTAATAAGCCTACCGTATAGTTACCTTGTTTAAATAATTGCTCACTACGAATTTCTACATCTTCTCCAACTGTTACACCTAATACGTATACTTTAGTAGATTTTTCTAGATGTTTTTCAATGATAGACCCTTCAATTTTAAGCGGTGGATTGCTTAAAATTGTTTTTGTTTCTGCATCGTAATCATATTCTTGATATACACCCCTAGGTGTAGCCAATAATTGGATTTCCTTACATGCTTCGTCAACATAGTTTTGTGGGAAATCTTCAGCGTGACGAAGTCCTGCGTATCGTTTTACTTCTGCTTTATCGATGGCAGGAAGCATTCCGTTATAGATGGGCATAGAAACGCCTCCTCTTCAAAATAAAAAGCTCTGCGTGTCCGTAGAGCGTGTGCTTACTGTTATTAATTGTATATATAAATCTTATAAAGTGATTTTTCTAGACTCTTAAGATTATCAATCTAATTACTATCTAACTAATAGTATATAGATATGAATAATACCTGTCAAAGTATATGGGGCCTGTATTCTCATATAATTTAGTAGTATATAGATATAGTTTAAAGTTATATCAAAATGATTTTTGTTCATAAAAGTTATTGGTGATGAAGGTTTTATATGTTTAATGTTAACCATAATGTTTCACGTGAAACAATTTATTAAATATAATCTAATAATTTGTTATGAGTATATAAGTATATTAATATTAGTTCATTACATTTCGTATATTATTGTTATATATAATGTTACCGATCAAAAGTTGATTACTCTATACCTTTTGCTAATGGTGTTGTTCTATAAATAAAAAAGATGATATAAAATAATTTTGTGTATATTTGTCTATAGGTATAGATTTATATTAATATGATAATTTTTTACTGTAAAATTTTTTATTAATTTTACAACTTAATTTTTGCGTTAGATTTAAATCCTTAAATGTTTCACGTGAAACATTTAATCGTAAAACTTATAAAACATTTGATGTAATTTTTCTTATTTTGTGTTGTACTATATAGTAAAGGAATAAATTGCTATGTTTCACGTGAAACAATAAAAAATAAGTGTTGTAATTATATTAATGAAGTTATTTACCTATAAGTTTATGTGCGTAATATAAATGTAAGTGGGAAAAATGTAGTAGATAAATAAAATAATATAGTAGATAAAAAATTAATGAGAATTTGATTTATAAATACCGTAATTAGCATTGTTTTATGTTATAATGGAAAAGAAATATTTTGAACGAAGATGTGAGGTGAATTAAGTGGGCAAAGTTATAGCTATTACTAATCAAAAAGGTGGCGTTGGTAAAACTACAACATCAGTAAATTTGAGTGCTTGTTTAGCTGATGCAGGTA
>CAUGOU010000010.1:0-41384 GCA_959601155.1 Veillonella parvula
ACTTAAGGATTTCTCATCGGTTGAACCAGTATTACCACCTAAGGAAATCTTACGACCAATAGCTTCTGTATTTTTATCAATATTAGCTTTATTGGCTGCGATATCGCCAGCATTTTTAGTGATGGCCGCTTTGTTATCTGCAATATTTTGTTTATTCGTCGCAATATTATCTTTATTAGTTGCTATATCGGCTTTATTAGTTGCGATATTATCTTTGTTAGTAGCAATATCTACTGCATTTTTATCAATTGCAGCTTTATTATCAGCTATTTTTTGTTTGTTATCCGCAATAGCCTCTGCATTTTTACCAATCTTATCTGTATTGTCAGCAATCTTGGCTTTATTTTCTGATACTTGATCATCAACATGTTTCAATTGGTCTTCTGTGGCTGCACGACCAGATACAGGCTGTGTTTGGCCTAGAGTCCATGCAGTGTTAGTCAAACCTGTTACTTGAGGAGTTTCAACCCCAGTTGTCGCTTTAACCTTTGGCGCTGTAATCGTTTGAGTAGCTGTTACCGTATCAAAAGTAGCATCTTTCTTAGTTGCGATTGTGAAGTCTTTACCATTTTGAGTAATGGAAATATTATCGCCATCGATGAACTTAACAGTGTTACCACCTTCAACCTTTTCGGCAGTATTACCATTAGCTACTACATTCCATGCTGATAAATCCTTAACTTGTTGCTTACCGTCAGGAGTCAAATTGCTCAAGTCTCGATCAGCTGCATTGTCAACTTTACCTTTAGTTGCATCATCGAGTTTAACCGTTACATCGTCACCATTAGCAACCGTAGTAAGACCATTCTCACCTTTTACGTTAAATTTCACATCACCTGTGCTCAAGGATTTTTCATTAGTAGAACCAGAGTTACCACCTAAAGAAATCTTACGACCGATGGCTGTTGTGTTTTTGTCGATGTTATCCTTATTAGTTGAAATATCACTAGCATTTTTAGTGATAGCAGCTTTGTTATCAGCAATATTTTGTTTATTCGCAGCAATATTGTCCTTATTAGTAGCAATATCACCTGCATTCTTATCAATTGCAGCTTTATTATCAGCTATTTTTTGCTTATTATCTGCAATATTATCTTTATTAGTAGCAATGTCGCCAGTATTTTTATCAATTGCAGCTTTATTGTCAGCTATTTTTTGCTTATTATCTACGATAGCATCAGTATTTTTACCAATCTTATCTGTATTATCAGCAATCTTGTCTTTATTTTCTGCTACTTGATCATCAACATGTTTCAATTGATCTTCTGTGGCGGCACGTCCAGAGACAGGCTGTGTTTGACCCGGAGTCCATGCAGTGTTAGTCAAACCCGTTACTTGAGGTGTTTCTACACCTTCTGTAGCTTTCACTTTTGGTGCTGTAATTGTTTGATTTGCTTTTACAGTATTGAAAGTTACGTCTTGTTTAGTAGCAATTGTGAAATCTTTACCATTTTGAGTAATGGAAATGTTATCACCATCGATAAACTTAACTGTATTGCCACCTTCAACTTTTTCAGCAGTATTACCATTAGCTACTACGTTCCATGCGGATAAATCTTTAACTTGTTGTTTACCAGCATCTGTTAAGTTGCTCAAATCCGTATTTGCTGCATTGTTGATTTTATTAGCCGTAGCATCATCTAATTTGACAGTTACATCGTCTCCATTAGCTTCAGTAACAATACCATTTTGCCCTTTAATATTGAATTTCACATCGCCTGTACTTAAGGATTTCTCATCGGTTGAACCAGTATTACCACCTAAGGAAATCTTACGAGCAATAGCTGTCGTGTTTTTGTCGATATTAGCTTTATTGGTTGCGATGTTATCCTTATTAGTTGCAATATCACTAGTATTTTTAGTGATAGCCGCTTTGTTATCAGCAATATTTTGTTTATTCGCAGCAATATTGTCCTTATTAGTTGCAATATCAGCAGCATTTCTATCAATTGCAGCTTTATTATTAGCTATTTTTTGCTTGTTATCCGCAATAGCCTCTGCATTTTTACCAATCTTATCTGTATTGTCAGCAATCTTGGCTTTATTTTCTGATACTTGATCATCAACATGTTTCAATTGGTCTTCTGTGGCTGCACGACCAGATACAGGCTGTGTTTGGCCTAGAGTCCATGCAGTGTTAGTCAAACCTGTTACTTGAGGAGTTTCAACCCCAGTTGTCGCTTTAACCTTTGGCGCTGTAATCGTTTGAGTAGCTGTTACCGTATCAAAGGTTACATCTTTCTTAGTGGAAACGGTGAAGTCCTTACCATTTTGAGTAATAGAAATGTTATCACCATCGATAAACTTAACTGTATTGCCACCTTCAACTCTTTCGGCAGTATTACCATTAGCTACTACGTTCCATGCGGATAAACCCTTAACTTGTTGCTTACCGTCAGGGGTCAAATTGCTCAAGTCTTGGTCAGCTGCATTCTCGATTTTACCTTTAGTCGTATCATCGAGTTTAACTGTCACATCGTCGCCATTAGCAACAGTCGTAAGACCATTTTCACCTTTAACATTGAATTTCACATCACCTGTGCTCAACGATTTTTCATCAGTCGAACCAGAGTTACCACCTAAAGAAATCTTACGGCCAATAGCTGTCGTGTTTTTGTCGATGTTAGCTTTATTGATTGCGATGTTATCTTTGTTAGTTGAAATGTCAGCTTTGTTTGTAGCAATGTCGCCAGTATTCTTATCAATTGCCGTTTTATTATCGGCTATTTTTTGTTTGTTGTCTGCAATATTATCCTTATTAGTAGTAATATCAGCTGCATTTTTATCAATTGCAGTTTTGTTGTCAGCTATTTTTTGCTTGTTATCTGCAATAGCATCAGTATTTTTACCAATTTTATCTGTATTATCAGCGATATTGGCTTTATTTTCTGCTACTTGATCATCAACGTGTTTCAACTGATCTTCTGTGGCTGCACGGCCAGATACAGGTTGTGTTTGACCTGGAACCCATGCAGTGTTAGTCAAGCCAGTTACTTGAGGTGTTTCAACGCCAGTTGTCGCTTTTACTTTTGGCGCTGTAATCGTTTGAGTAGCGGTTACTGTATCAAATGTTACGTCTTTCTTAGTAGAAATGGTGAAGTCTTTACCATTTTGAGTAATAGAAATGTTATCACCATCGATGAACTTAACAGTGTTGCCACCTTCAACCTTTTCAGCCGTCTCATTATTAGCAACTACATTCCATGCTGCTAAATCCTTAACTTGTTGCTTACCGTCAGGAGTCAAATTGCTCAAGTCTCGATCAGCTGCATTGTCAACTTTACCTTTAGTTGCATCATCGAGTTTAACCGTTACATCGTCACCATTAGCAACCGTAGTAAGACCATTCTCACCTTTTACGTTAAATTTCACATCACCGGTACTCAACGATTTTTCATCGGTAGATCCACTATTACCACCTAAGGAAATCTTACGACCGATTGCTGTCGTGTTTTTGTCGATATTAGCTTTATTGGTTGCAATATTATCCTTATTAGTAGCAATATCAGTTTTGTTTGTCACAATATCGCCAGCATTTTTATCAATTGCAGTTTTATTGTCAGCTATTTTTTGCTTGTTATCTGCAATAGCGTCAGTATTTTTACCAATTTTATCTGTATTATCAGCGATATTGGCTTTATTTTCTGCTACTTGATCATCAACGTGTTTCAACTGATCTTCTGTGGCTGCACGGCCAGATACAGGTTGTGTTTGACCTGGAACCCATGCAGTGTTAGTCAAGCCAGTTACTTGAGGTGTTTCAACGCCAGTTGTCGCTTTTACTTTTGGCGCTGTAATCGTTTGAGTAGCGGTTACTGTATCAAATGTTACGTCTTTCTTAGTAGAAATGGTGAAGTCTTTACCATTTTGAGTAATAGAAATGTTATCACCATCGATGAACTTAACAGTGTTGCCACCTTCAACCTTTTCAGCCGTCTCATTATTAGCAACTACATTCCATGCTGCTAAATCCTTAACTTGTTGCTTACCGTCAGGAGTCAAATTGCTCAAGTCTCGATCAGCTGCATTGTCAACTTTACCTTTAGTTGCATCATCGAGTTTAACCGTTACATCGTCACCATTAGCAACCGTAGTAAGACCATTCTCCCCTTTTACGTTAAATTTCACATCACCTGTGCTCAAGGATTTTTCATCGGTAGAGCCAGAGTTACCACCTAAAGAAATCTTACGACCGATAGCCGTAGTATTTTGAGCAATATTAGCTTTATTGGTTGCAATATTATCCTTATTAGTTGCAATGTCAGCTTTGTTTGTAGCAATGTCACCAGTATTTTTATCTATTGCAGTTTTATTGTCGGCAATTTTTTGCTTATTATCTGCAATATTATCCTTATTAGTAGCAATATCAGTTTTGTTTGTCACAATATCGCCAGCATTTTTATCAATTGCAGTTTTATTGTCGGCAATTTTTTGCTTGTTGTCTGCAATAGCATCAGCATTTTTACCAATCTTATCTGTATTATCAGCAATATTGGCTTTATTTTCTGCTACTTGATCATCAACTTGTTTCAATTGGTCTTCTGTGGCAGCACGACCAGATACAGGTTGTGTTTGACCTGGAACCCAAGCAGTATTAGTCAAGCCTGTTACTTGAGGTGTTTCAACGCCAGTTGTCGCTTTTACTTTTGGCGCTGTAATGGTTTGAGTAGCGGTTACTGTATCAAAGGTTACGTCTTTCTTAGTAGAAATGGTGAAATCTTTACCATTTTGAGTAATAGAAATATTATCACCATCGATGAATTTAACAGTGTTTCCACCTTCAACCTTTTCAACCGTCTCATTATTAGCAACTACATTCCATGCTGCTAAATCCTTAACTTGTTGCTTACCGTCAGGAGTCAAATTGCTCAAGTCTCGATCAGCTGCATTGTCAACTTTACCTTTAGTTGCATCATCGAGTTTAACCGTTACATCGTCACCATTAGCAACCGTAGTAAGACCATTCTCCCCTTTTACGTTAAATTTCACATCACCTGTGCTCAAGGATTTTTCATCGGTAGAGCCAGAGTTACCACCTAAAGAAATCTTACGGGCAATAGCAGCAGTATTTTGAGCAATATTAGCTTTATTAGAAGCAATATCCCCTTTATTTGTAGCAATTTCACCAGTATTTTTATCTATTGTAGTTTTATTGTCAGCAATTTTTTGCGTATTCGCAGCAATACTGTCCTTATTGGTAGCAATATCTGTTTTGTTTGTTGCAATATCGCCTGCATTTTTAGCAATTGCAGTTTTATTTGTATCAATAGCAGTTTTGTTAGCTTCAGCTTTATCGTCAACTTTTTTCAATTGGGATACATTGACAGCATCTTTATCAGCAACACCATCTGCTACATTGGCAACTTTCAAATTGCCAGCATTAATACCTTTATCACCATCAATTTTTACAGTTTCATTACCGCTAGCATTATTGAAAGAAGCACTGTTTAATTTAGAAAGATCTTTTTTCAAAGCTACAGAGATTTTCTTATCATTTCTAGCAACCGCAACATTATCGTCACCAGAAAAATCTACTGTATTACCTTTTTCAACTGCTACTGGTGTAGCTTCACCATTAGCAGAAAGATTCCAACCATATTTATTTTGATCAATTGCTTGATTAATCGCATTAGCTACGTTAGCAGAATCCGCCATACCTGCCGAGGCTGTAGCGCTACCATTTGCTACAGTAATGTCTTGCTTTTTACCAGAAACTGTAATTTTCTTACCATTAGCTGTAGTGCTAATGTATGTATTATCACCATTTACAGCCAATTTACTATTAGCAAGGTTCACATCGCCTGTACCAGTATCACCTGTAAAAGCTAGATTAACACTCTTTAACTGTGCCACGTTTACTGCATCTGTATCAGCAGTACCTGCAGCAACATAGTTAATTTGACGTGTTTGGTTTGTCGTACCAACAGCAACACCACCTAATTTAGACGTTAGGGCAGCACCACTTAAACCAGCATATATATCTGTACGACTAGTATTAACATTATAGCCCGCTACACCTGAAGCAATATCAGCTATAGATTTTGAGCCAACAGCTACACCATCTACTACTTTACCTCTGGCGCCATCACCAACAGCCACAGAACGACTTGCAGATGCGTCTGTTGCGGCATTTGGGCCAATAGCAATAGAATTATCGGCCGTAGCACCAGTATTATCTTTATTAGCAACATCAGAAGATTTTATAGATATATATTTATAAGCGATTTGGTCTACAATAGCGCTAAGTTGAGAGCCATTAATTGCATCTGTGGAAGTAGCACTTACTTCACCAGGAGCCACATGTTTCAACTGACGTTCATACCCTTTAGAACCAAAAGATACAACGTCACCTGGCAATGTTTTATCACCACCAGCCCAGGAAGCAACAACGTTATTTGGCAAAGTATAGCTAGATTGTTTTGTACCGCCTACATCAGTGTTAGAACCACCACCGATGGCAATAGCATTATCACGATTTGCCCTAGCCCCTGTGCCAATAGCAATAGCATTTGTTACATCATTATTGGCTTGACCAGAAGCCCCACTAGAAGTTCCTGATAAACGATCCTTCGCATTTGCACCTGTACCAATGGCAATGCCCACATTGCCTGACTGACCTTTCATGCCTAATGTGATACCAGATTCACCAGCCGTTGCCGATGTATATAGTGGGTTTCTCATATCAAATCCTGTTAAGCTTTGAACCGCACTACGCAAATCCCCAGTTTTATTCTCACCATTATTCGTAGTGTAAATAACTTTTACACCATCGGCTTTAACTACATCATCGCCACCAATAACAATAGAAGAGTTACCTTGAGCTATTGTATTTCCCCCAATGGCAATTGCTTGCTCCCCAATTACTCTTGCACCTTCATTAGCAGTATTACCACCACCAATAGCGATTCCTTGTGGACTGTTAACACTGGTACTAGAATTAGCCCCTATTGCAATAGAATATCCACCTGCAGCTGCTACATTTTGACCGAAACCTACAGCTTTATCACCAGTAACAGAAGCACCAGCCCCCAAGCCTACTGCTGTTGCATGCATATTTGTAGGCAAAGTATTTGCCGCCATAGAGATGCTAGCATTAGTCATTGCTAATGCAGCCAAAATTGCTGCTACAACAATTTTCTTTTTGCCACTATTATTCTTAGCGAACTCAGATACTACTACGTAGCAGTTTTTTGATTTGCTCCAAACCACTTTAAAAATCTTATTCATACTTTCTCCTATAAACTATAGTAATATTAATGCTCCCTCGATGTTTTATCATATGTAAGTCATACGAGAATTCCAAAATTTTCAATATTATAAGTATATCAAAACCTTTAATACACTATCAAGCTTTTTCATTTTTTATTCATAATTCTACATAGCGCACAAATGCAGCATTAATGCATTTTATAGTGATTCATATCACAAATTTATATAAAATACGGGCTTATTTTATACCATAAAGAAGAGATAAAATGAATATAAATTCATAATCATTATTTTAAACTTGTTTTATAAGATTATATTTTCCCTCCACCTCATCAATTCATCTTACATTACATAACAAAAAGCTATCTCATAGAAATAACAATCTACAAGATAGCTTTATTGCTAGTTTATATAATTAAATAGGGAAAACCAATTAAGTTACATTAAAGGCATATACACTTTGTTCGTGTGCTAATTGTATGCGCTTATGTAAGCGTTTCATATATGTACGATATATCGCTTGTGCTTCTTCGACAGATATGATATCAAAATGAATTCCATCCCCCACTGGTAATTGGCTTAACCTAGGTAAATCTGCCGTAATCACAGTACCAATCTTTGTATAGCCACCTGTTGTTTGCCGATCTGCCATGAGTACTATAGGGTTTCCATCAGAAGGAACTTGGATAGAACCAAATACAGCGCCATCGGAGATAATATCCGCACCATCTATATGCTCTATAACAGGGCCATCCAAGCGAAAGCCCATACGATCACATTGTACAGTCAATGTATATATTTTACTACCAAAGGTCTTGATTCCTTTCTCTGTAAAATACTTTGCTTGCTCCCCTAGTACTACACGCAAAGGTTCGTGACACTCACGGCCGCCGCGGTTATATAAGGCGATATTGAATAAGTTATGACCATCATAGAAGTCGCACACATTCACTTCGTCTCTAGTAAATGCATTAATGCCAAACTGATCACCTGTTTGTAACGGTCTCCCCTCAAGGCCACCTATCTTAGCCTTTGTATGAGTGGATACGCTACCATTAATAGCAGGAACATCAATACCGCCTGAGAAAGCAATATACATACGCACGCCACATTGGCTAAAGCTACCAGAAATAATATCTCCTTCGTGACATATAAAAGGTATGTATCGAGGCACGACTATATTATTAATAGTGGGATGCATATCAGCCCCTGTAAAAGCAACAATACATGTACCTTGAACCGTTAGTGTAGGCGGTAGCACGGTGCATTCTAAAGCACCTAAAGGCTCCTTGTTTCCTACTAAAGCCTGCCCCAATAGATAGCTTTCACTATCCATAGGCCCCGCTACAGGCATACCATATTGTTGATAGCCGACTCGTCCTGCATCTTGAATCGTTGTATACATCCCTGGTCCATCTACGTGGATTGAAGCTTTCTTAAAACTATTTAAAGCCACGCAAATCACCTACCTCTACTTCATGTACAACAGGAGCATAAGCTGAACCTAAGGATTTGATGCGATAAAATTCAGTATCATCGATGGGCACATAACGAACGTAGTCCCCTGCTCTTAATAATGCAGCTTGTTTTTTAGACATATCATACATAGTCACAGGTGTGCACCCAATGATCTGCCATCCCCCTGGAGAATCTGATGGATATGTGCCAGTCTGTTCTCCTGCAATACCTACAGACCCGGCAGGAATCAAAGTTCTTGGCGAAGACAACCGCGGAGTTGCAATGCGAGGATCCATTCCACCTAAGTAAGTAAAACCAGGAATAAAACCTAACATATAAACCAAATAATCAGTACCACTATGAATGGATACAACCTCAGCTTCACTTATATGATTGTGAGAGGCTACAAAGCCTAGATCTGGACCATACTCGCCACCGTATATGGTCGGGATTTCAACAATCGTAACACGTTCATTTGCGCTGTCTGTTACAGATTCTTGTAATATAGGATTAAGAGTTCCACAAATGTCGGAATACGTATATACCATTGCATCATATTGAACAAGCAATGCACAGTATGTAGGAACTAGTTCAATAATTCCATCTAGCTGTAAGAGTTTAATCTGCTCTATAACTTGTCGGATTTGTCGATTAATCTTTGGATCGATTGCTTGACCAAAATCAATAGAGATAGCGCAATCCCCTACAGGTGAAATTGTAGGTTTCATATGTACCTCCTACTATAACTAGAAAGGACCATCACATTCAAGACGAACGTAATGGTGCTTTCACAGATAATTAATTAACCTAGTAACTTAGCAATGCCCTTTAAAGATGTAACACCAATGTAAGATGTTACGAGCACTACAATCCACCCTGTATAATATAAAAGTTTATTGTGTTTATATGTTCCTACGATTTCAGATTTATGAGTTGCGACAAGCATAACTGCCAATGTAACAGGTAATATTAACCCATTTACAGAACCGGCTAAAATCAATAGAGATGCTGGTTTACCAATAAAAATCAGGATACATGTAGAAATAAAGATAAATGCCATAATAGTCAATTTTTCATTTCGTTCTACCACCTTAAACAATGTTTTTAAGAAGGATACTGATGTGTAGGCAGCCCCTACTACAGAGGTCAATGCGGCACAGAAGAACACTATACCGAATAATTTATGCCCGATTTCACCAGCTCCTAAAAGAAAAGCAGAGCCAGCTGGATCCTTAGCATCTAGTACAAATCCCATAGATACCACACCAAGAACAGCTAAGAATAATAATATACGAACTAGCGCATCAACAGACATGCCCATAATCGCTGCACGACGTACATCCTTTAAATGTTCTTGACCTGTAATACCAGCATCAATAAGGCGATGACCACCAGAGAATGTTATATAGCCACCTACGGTCCCTCCAATAAGAGTTATCGTAGCAAGCCACGGATAATTCGTAGGTACTATCGCATGAGTCACTGCTGTCCCTACCGGGGGATTCGTTGAAAATGCTACATAAGCAATGAGGACGAGCATAACCGTACCGAGTACTTTAGCCGTATTATCTAGAACACCACCCATCTTCTTAGATGTAAATAGTAAGATGCCCAAAATACCACTAATAGCCGCTGCTGTTGTTGTGTCGATACCAAATATAATATTGAGGCCCATAGAAGCACCACCAATATTACCGATATTAAAGGCTAATCCACCAAGGGAAATTAAAAATGCCACTATATACCCAAGGCCTGGTAATACCTTATTCGCAATATCTTGACCGCGCATTTGGGATACACCAATAATTGTCCACACATTAAGCTGTGCAATAATAGAGAAAATAACGGATATAACGATAGCAAATGCAAAGTCTGCTTTCAGCTCATTTGTAAACGCTGCTGTTTGCAACATAAAGCCAGGCCCAATAGATGACGTGGCCATTAAGAAAGCTGCCCCTAATAGGACAGAGAAACTCGCTTTACCTGTAATTGGTTTCATAGGAACCTCCAAAATAATAATTAATCTATGTCATACTTATTGCTTAAAGCTCATACTTGCTTTTAATACTTATATTCGTATTTTCTGTTAGTATTAATTAAGCATTTATTTTAATGTTCTTAATAGTGTTATCGGTGTTGAAAATTCGCCACCGTTATACCAGCTTTTGATAGCCCTTCCCGAATATACTTTGTGAAAGCTATCGCTTCAGGATTATCTCCATGAACACATATGGAGTCAGCCACAATATCAATGGTCTTCCCCGTATTAGTAACAACCTTCCCCTTTGTAACCATCATGAGAACTCGGTCTAAAGCCTCTTGTGGGTCTTTGATGAAAGCACCTACTTCTGTACGAGGAACCAATGTTCCCTCCTCTGTGTAGCCACGATCGGCAAACACCTCCTGTATAACAGGAATACCTCGTCGCTGTGCCTCTTGAGCAATATAGCTACCGCTCAATACCATAGCCGCAATTTTGGGATTTACTGCTTGTAAACCATCTAAAATTGCATCAGCTATTACAGGCGTAACACAAGCTGTATTGTAAAAGGCACCGTGTAACTTCATATGCTGTAAAATAAGGTCATGGCTATCACAAAAAGCTTGTAGTGCGCCCAGTTGGTATATCATATAGGCTTTTGCCTCCGCAGGATTTACTGCCATCGCACGACGACCAAATCCCATCAAATCTGGATAACCAGGATGTGCCCCTACGGCTACGCCCTTTTCTTTACACATGCGGACAGTCGCATCCATAATAAGAGGATCTCCAGCGTGCCAACCACAAGCAATATTAGCACTTGTTACGTGATTTAATACTTCACTATCCATACCTAATGTATAATTACCAAAACTTTCGCCTAAATCACTATTTAAATCTACATAATGAGACATATACTATTACCTCTCCATCTTCATCTATTTTATAAATTCTATAGAATATCGAATTTAATGATACGATTATACTAAATAAACCTATATCTTAGCAAGGATATTTATCAAATCTACAAAATTATTTTATAAATACAAAAACCACAAGATTAAAATCTTGTGGTTTGTATGTATACTCTTTTTTATCTGACCCTACTATATCCCATCATGAGCTCATAAATAGTATTTTGTATATTATCCGATTCTGTTATTTCAGAAACGGCACAAATAAAATCGGGATGCGCTTGCCAAACGGTATCAGCATTTGTGGTTTTAATGCCCCCAATAGCAACAATGAGAGCCTTACTAAACTGCTTTGCCCAATATATATAAGAAATGCCTACAGGATTAGCATTGGGTTTTGTTTGTGTAGAAAAAATAGGCCCTACCCCAATATTACCTATAGTAAATGTATCCAATATATCAATTACCTCCTACAAAGCTAACGATTTCTAATCTGTCAGCAGCCGTTAATTTAGTGGTTGTATATGCTTCCTTACTAAGAATCTCTCCATTAAGCTCAACTACAAAGTGTTTACCAGAATAGCCTAATTCATCAAGAATCAAATGAAGTTGCTCACCTACAACATACTTTGGCTCTCCATTAACAATCAAATCCATAATGACCTCCCATATGAAAAAGCTTATAAAATATCAATATATTCTTCTTGTAAAGCTTTATTCATACTGCGTACAGCACAAAACTTGCCACACATCGAACAGGTTTCACTATGATCTTCCTCCGGTGCTCTACTTTCACGAATAGAACGAGCCCGTTCAGGATCAAGGGCACAAGCATATTGTGCCTCCCAGTCGAGGACTTGACGAGCCTTAGCCATAGTGTCATCTATATCTCTTGCATTAGGAATACCACGAGCAATATCTGCAGCATGCGCCGCTATTTTAAAAGCCATAATTCCATCTTTTACATCATCTGCATTTGGTAAGGCTAAATGTTCCGCTGGTGTAACATAGCACAAGAATGACGCTCCATGCATACCCGCTACAGCCCCACCAATGGCAGCTGTAATATGGTCATAACCAGGAGCAATATCTGTTACGAGCGGTCCCAACACATAGAATGGCGCTCCATCACACAAGGACTCTTGTATTTCCATATTCATTTGTATTTGATGTAAAGGTACATGCCCAGGTCCTTCAATCATAGCTTGTACACCATATTGTTTCGCTCGTTTTGCCAATTCACCAAGCCTTACAAGCTCTTCAATTTGGCATACATCAGTTGCATCCGCCAAGCAACCTGGACGACAAGCATCACCTAAAGACAAAGTAACATCATATTCTTTGCAAATCTTTAAGATTTCATCAAAGTATTCATAGAATGGATTTTCATGGCCTGTCATGCTCATCCATGCAAATACCAAACTCCCTCCGCGGCTAACAATATTAAGCATCCGTTTATGATTCTTAATTTGATCTATTGTTTTCCTCGTAATACCACTGTGGATAGTAATAAAATCTACACCATCTTGAGCGTGTAATCGGATAGTGTCCAAGAAATCTTGAGCCGTTAATTCACCCAAATCTTTTTGATGATGAATGACACTATCATAGATAGGCACCGTACCAATCATTACTGGCGATGTCTCGATTAATTTACGTCTAAAAATACGAGTGTCACCATGAGTGGAAAGGTCCATAATCGACTCTGCTCCAAGTCGAATAGCTCGATCAACCTTTTCAATCTCACTATCATAATCAGTAACGTCTTTCGATGTACCTAAATTAACATTGACTTTTGTTCTTAAACGCTTACCAATCCCCTCAGGCGAAATGCTAGTATGCTGCTTGTTACAAGGGATAACAACCTTCCCTGATGCCACTAAGGAGCGTAACATCTCTTCATCCATACGTTCTTTTTCCGCGACTACTTTCATTTCTTTCGTAACTACGCCAGCCACAGCCGATTCCAATTGTGTCATAAACATTTTTACATCCTCCTATATAAAAGACATATATAGTTAGGTATGCAAAAACGGGTATCGAACAAAATGATCGATACCCGTATTAAGTATTAGCGTGCTTCCTACGCGGGCATAATCCCGATCAGGTATAAAGGTCAGGTGCTCGCAGCCCTTTCTCAGCCTATATAATAGGCTCCCTTGCATACTCACTATATAATTATGCTTTTAATATTACTACTTTATTCAGATTTGTCAAATGATTATTCTGACACGTATACATCTGTTATTTATTTCTCAGCCTTATCTTGGTCTTTACTATCATCGGAATCTGCTTTTTCAGAGATTACAATATGCCCATCCTTAACATCTGCAAGCAAGTGTTTTACATCGATATTATCCAAGTAGAAATCTGTTACATTATCTCGGATTTCAGATTCCACAACACGGCGTAATGGACGAGCGCCCATAGTTTTGTCATACCCTTGTTCCATCAACAATTCTTTAGCTGCATCTGTTACATCAAGAGTGATGGCTTTCTTAGCCAAAGTCTTATTAACTTGATCGAGCATCAAATCTACGATTTTTTTCAAATCTTCTTTGCTCAATTGATTGAACTCGATAACTGCGTTGAAACGGTTCAAGAACTCTGGACGGAAGAATGGAGCAATGCGTTCCATTACATCTACTTTATTTTCATCATCATTGTCACTACCATAACCGAAACCTGCATTGGATGTAGCGATAATAACAGTATTTTTAAAGTTTACTGTGTTACCTTGACCATCTGTTAAGCGACCATCGTCCAATACTTGTAAAAGTAATGTAATAACTTGAGGGTCTGCTTTTTCGATTTCATCGAATAATACGATGGAATAAGGATTACGACGAACACGTTCAGTCAATGTGTTAGAGTTATCTTCGTAACCAACATAACCAGCTGTAGCACCAATTAGTTTAGATACGGCTGTGCGATCACTGTATTCGGACATATCCAAACGAATAATTGCATCTTTGTTACCGAACATATCTAGAGCTAATTGTTTAGCTAATTCTGTTTTACCTACGCCAGTAGGACCTACGAATAAGAAGCTACCGATTGGACGGTTGCCTTCGTCAAAGCCTGCACGGTTACGACGAATTGCTTTAGATACAGCCTCTACTGCTTTATCTTGACCGATTACATGAGCTTCTAAACGAGATTTCATATCTTTCAAGCGCTCGATATCAGACGCCCCCATTTGAGATACAGGAATACCAGTCATTCTTTCAACGGCTTCTGCTACGTCGTTTACTTGCGCTACCACCTTTTGATTTTCTGTGTGATTGTCGAGCTCTGCTTGTAACTTTTGAATGCGCATTTTTTCGTTAATTGCAGATTCATAGTCTTCTTTTTGAGCATATTCCTCTTGTTTTGCTTTAGCATCTGCAATATCGGCTTCCAATGTTTTAATATCTGTTACAGGATGTTGAGATGCCAAATGAGCTGCTGTTACATCGATCAGGTCGATAGCTTTATCTGGCAAGCTACGTTGCGGAATATATTGTACGGAATAATCTACAGCGGCTTTCAAAACGGCATCTGGCAATTCAATATTATGATGCGCTTCGTATAATGGACGAATGCCTTGTAAGATTTTGAAAGTATCCTCTGGAGATGGCGCATTTACCTTTACCTCATTGAAACGACGAGCGAGAGCTGCGTTTTTCATGATTGTATTACGGTATTCATCTTGTGTTGTAGCGCCGATTACAGTCATTTCACCACGAGACAAAGCAGGTTTTAAGATATCTGCCAAGCCTTTGGAGCCTTGACCATCACCGGTAGAACCAGCGCCCAAAATTTGATGGATTTCATCGAAGAACAAGATAATATTGCCAGCGGCTTTTACCTCTTTAATAAGGTTTTGAATGTTTTCTTCGAAGGAACCACGGTATTGAGTACCAGCTTCCAAGCCAGAAATATCGATGGAAATGATTTCTTTATTTTTAATGGCTGCTGGAACATCACCATTTACAATAGCTTGTGCCAAGCCTTCTACTACTGCAGTTTTACCAACACCAGCATCACCTACAAGTACTGGATTGTTTTTAGTACGACGCGCTAAGATTTCTGCTGTTTCTTGGATTTCTTTGTTACGACCAATTACAGGATCGAGTTTACCATCACGAGCTTGTTGAGTTAAGTTCGTCCCCAAACGAGCAAGAATACCATCTTGTTTAATTTTACCTTGTTGCGCAGCTTGAGCAGCTTGCATTTCTTCATTAGATGGTAAGCGACCAGTTTGACGGTAGTAAGCAAACTCCTCTGGAGTTACTTCACGACCATTAATCTTATAACTACGTCGTTCTGTGGAATAACCACCCATATTACCCATCAATTGATTAAACAAATCATTCATGCTAGAAAATTCATTACCAAAGTTGTTAAAGTTGTTGTTCATATATTTTACCCCCTCATACATCATAGAGTTTAACTATTTGACTAATACTATTTTTACTGGGTTTATTTACCCTACGACATTATAATAACCCCTAAAAGTCAAAAAGTCAATATATCAAATTAGAATTTTTGACTTTTATTTTGACTAATTTGACTTATAAGGAAAAATGTAGATAAATACTAGATTTATAAGGCGCGATTAAAACTGAACTTTTGAGTGATTTATTATAAATGCAAAAAGACCATTCGTCGAATGGTCTTTTATTAACAATATTACTTTGATTTTTTATATTCTGATCTAAATCCATCTCGAAGTACTGCATAGCGTAGTAAATTTCTTATAAAGGATTGTACATTAGAATTTCGCCACTCTAACAAATGGGAGTTATCAAGACGACCTAAATATATTGTATCATCTTTTACTAATTCAGGAGCTCTTTTTTGAACATAAGCAAGTAATTCCTTTTTAGGTAACGCTCCGTCTCGACCTCTTGTTATAGCACCATTGTGTGTAATTTCAATCATATTGGTATTGATATCAAACTTACAAAATTTATCCAAATTCAACTGTAATGAATGATGTCTAGTTTCTTTATTTGTTATAGATACATTCAACTGAGTTCTACCAATGGTATTGCCCCAATGGGGGTCATTTTCAGTATGTGCAGTACCACATATACTAATCCCTAAAACTTGATCTTTCCCCTCATAATCCTGAGCGATAAATAAACGTGTCCAATTTTGATAAGACCCACCGCCTCTATTTCCAAAAAAAGTGAACCCTCTGAAACAATCTTCTATTACACCTATTTTCTCTAGAATATTCGGAGATGAAATCTTCTTTAATAATAGTAAATTTAAAAAATTAAGGTAAAACTCATAATTTTCTTCAGGACTATCCTCCCCGATATATCCCATATTCAAAAATTTATTTTGCAACCTTTTTGAGTTAATATCCTCAAATGTATATGGTTTATCTTTGTTTTCCTTAATAAACTTTACTTTAGATTTTAGAAGCTCTTGATAAGTCGGAATTTTATCGACTTCTTTATACTTACCATTCTTAAATTGATAAACCACAGCATTGATACCATTAACAAGCATGATATATTCAGCATCTAATATATCCCGATATCTTATTGCTTGATCTAATACCAAATTACATTCAACATCAATATGAGGGGCTTTACACTCTATCACCAATAAAACTTCTTCTTGTTTATCATCACGGTAAACTACGATATCAGCTCTCCCCCTTAGACCTTTTTTCACATGGCACATAGGTTCTTCTACACGAATTCGTTCAATAGGTACTCCTAGTCTCTTTTGTAAAAATATAATTGTTTTTTGCCGAACCTCTTCTTCCGGTGTTTTCTGGACTAAAAAATATCTAATGGGATCAAAATAACACTTTTCATCTTGTTTACGTTCATGTAATTTTATTGAATTAAAAATACATTCTACATTCTCCATTTAATTTACTCCTTACAACACCCGCATAAATTCATCTATTTTTCATTTTTAACATTATATCATACATAAATATTAGTTGTCTTATAAAGGGACACTACAATTAAAAGAAAAAAGGTTCCGTATTTCAGTTGCGGCTTATCGGCCATCAACTTCCTACGGAACCTTTTTCCTTTACGATATAGGATAACACTACAAGAATGCTATAGCGAAATCATCATTTTAATTACTATATTTAGTTATTAACCTTTATTGGCTAGTAAACTATTAACCATAGCTTTCAACGATTCGATTTCAGCTTGTTGTTTATCCAATACTTCCTTCTGTCTACTATTCTCTTGTTTCAAAGAGGTCATTTCATCTTGCATCACATAAATGGAGCTGATTGGACCGCCTTTGTAGCGTTCTGGTACAGCTTTTTTAGCATCGCTGTTACCAAACTTATGAGTATAACCGGCATTGATCATATTATGACGTCCACCTACAGAAACACCCACGTTGAACATTGTATCTTCATTAGTATAATGAGCAAGACCTAATGCTGCTGCACTCTTACCACGGTAGTTACCATATCCAGCCATAACTTGAGTTGGTTCCAATGGATCATATTGAATTGGTTTCAACGCTGACATAGCCGCCGCATGAGCGCCTACTTGTTGTGTTTCGGATTCAACATTAGCAATTGCATTAGCAAGCTGAGCATTAGATTTTTTCAATTGACCAAGGTTAACCGCATCTGTATCTGCTGTACCAGCTGCAACACCCTTGATTTGATTGTTGCCATTATTCAAGCCTTCAGTAGTTAAAGACACCGTACCAGCATTTGGATTTTGCGGATTAGCAGGTGTGATAGTCACGCCAGAACCATTTACAACAGAAGTATTTCCTGCTGCATCTTTGCTTTTAATAATGTCACCTTTCATAACAGTAGATGCACCATTATCGTCCTTCACTTCCACACTAGACAAACCATTCAAATCTTTAGCTAATTGTACTTGTAACTTACCGTCTTTTGCATTAACACCGATATTGTTATCGGACAATTTCGCTGCATCAGCGCCGCCAACAATTTCAAGTTTTTCATTCAAGGTCTTATCGATAACTGTATTCCCATTATCACCAGCGAAATGCAAGCCATCGTTCATAGTCGCTACAGTTTCTTTTACAAGATTGCCGTTAGCGTCTTTCGTTTCATAAACGATACGATCTTTACCAGCACCAGTACCTGTCAAGCCATCAGCACCTTTAGCCGCTGTAATAGATGCATTCGCACCATCTTTACCACGTACACCCATAGTGCCGTCAGCACCATTCAATACAACGCCCGGTTTATCATTTGCTACATCGCCTACGGATACACTTTCAAGACCTGTCATATTTTTATTCAAGGAATACGTGAAAGTAGTACCTGTTTGGTCAATAGTGAGGTTGTCACCGGCACGGAATTCTACCTCCGTTTTATCCCCAACCTTAGTCGCTGCATTATTGCCTGTCGCTTGGCCGGTGCCTGTAGCACTGCTCTTCGCCATCCAGCCAAAGTCTGCTACCTTATCTTCTACGGCCATCACACGAGTATCTACCGCTTGAATTTGGTCTTCTGTCGCTGCTTGACCGCTCACAGGAGCCTGCCCACGAGTCCATGTCTTATTGGATAAACCGTTCACAGTACCTTTATTGTCCTTGTTAACAGTTACATCACCCGCTTTGAGATCTTTGCCTTCTACAGTACCTTCGGATGTAATATTGCCTTTAGTCTTGATGCTACCATCAGTTCCGTCAAGCACAATATTACCATTACCCAAGTTAACTTTGTCCGCCAACTTGATATCGTAATTCGTATGACCGTCAGCAGGATCTACAGTTTCTTCTAGCACCAAATTCGTGGTTTCTGTATCTTTCTTATTAACAGATACTGTCGTTTTAGATGCCGCTGCCGCTTTCTTCACATCACCGATGTTCGCCGCATTAGTATCAACATCACCACCGCTCGCTACATTGGAGATGACTTTACCACCATTGTTTAAGCCTTTATCGGTAAGAGATATTTCATTCGCACCTGGATTAATGGTCATACCTTTAGGACCGTATTGAGTTGTATTCGTACCGTCTGTCACAGTCGTGCCTGCACCACTGATTGTGGACACTGCATTACCATTTTTGAATTGAGCGCTAGTCAAGTCATTCAATTCTTTAGACAATTGCACGTGCAACTTACCGTCTTTCGCATTAACACCGATATTGTTATCGGACAATTTCGTTGCATCAGCACCACCAACAATTTCGAGTTTTTCATTTAATGTCTTATCGATAACTGTATTTCCATTATCGCCAGCGAAATGTAAGCCGTCGTTCATAGTCGCTACGGTTTCTTTTACAGGATTGCCGTTAGTGTCTTTCGTTTCATAAACGATACGATCTTTACCAGCACCAGTACCAGTCAAGCCGTCAGCACCTTTAGCCGCTGTAATAGATGCATTTGCACCATCTTTACCACGTACGCCCATAGTGCCGTCAGCACCGTTCAATACAACGCCCGGTTTATCATTTGCTACATCGCCTACGGATACACTTTCAAGACCTGTCATATTTTTATTCAAGGAATACGTGAAAGTAGTACCTGTTTGGTCAATAGTGAGGTTGTCACCGGCACGGAATTCTACCTCCGTTTTATCCCCAACCTTAGTCGCTGCATTATTGCCTGTCGCTTGGCCGGTGCCTGTAGCACTGCTCTTCGCCATCCAGCCAAAGTCTGCTACCTTATCTTCTACGGCCATCACACGAGTATCTACCGCTTGAATTTGGTCTTCTGTCGCTGCTTGACCGCTCACAGGAGCCTGCCCACGAGTCCATGTCTTATTGGATAAACCGTTCACAGTACCTTTATTGTCCTTGTTAACAGTTACATCACCCGCTTTGAGATCTTTGCCTTCTACAGTACCTTCGGATGTAATATTGCCTTTAGTCTTGATGCTACCATCAGTTCCGTCAAGCACAATATTACCATTACCCAAGTTAACTTTGTCCGCCAACTTGATATCGTAATTCGTATGACCGTCAGCAGGATCTACAGTTTCTTCTAGCACCAAATTCGTGGTTTCTGTATCTTTCTTATTAACAGATACTGTCGTTTTAGATGCCGCTGCCGCTTTCTTCACATCACCGATGTTCGCCGCATTAGTATCAACATCACCACCGCTCGCTACATTGGAGATGACTTTACCACCATTGTTTAAGCCTTTATCGGTAAGAGATATTTCATTCGCACCTGGATTAATGGTCATACCTTTAGGACCGTATTGAGTTGTATTCGTACCGTCTGTCACAGTCGTGCCTGCACCACTGATTGTGGACACTGCATTACCATTTTTGAATTGAGCGCTAGTCAAGTCATTCAATTCTTTAGACAATTGCACGTGCAACTTACCGTCTTTCGCATTAACACCGATATTGTTATCGGACAATTTCGTTGCATCAGCACCGCCAACAACTTCTAACTTTTGGTTCAATGTCTTATTAATAACTTCAGGATTATTATCGCCACCGAATTGCAAACCGTCTTTTAATGTTGCTACCTGTTCTTCAGTACCAGCTGCATTAGTATAAACAATGCGATCTGCTTGGTCTGTTTCACCTACATGAGCATCACCTTTTCCAGTCTTAATAGTTGCCTTTGCACCATCCGGATTTGTAAGACCTAAACTAGTCATATCAGAGATCTCTTTATTTAAGGAGAATGTAATATCTCTACCAGTTTGATTTACATTTAAGTTATTACCTGCTTTAAAAGTCACTGTATCAGAACCTGTTACAGTACTAGTTGAATCACCGGAATGAGTTCCACCATCAGCAGCAGTAGCGACATTCCATGTTGCTAAGGTCTTAACCTTTTGTTCGCCTTCCGGTGTAAGGTTATCTAGCTTATTCGTTGCGGCGTTATTGATTTTAGCCTTTGTATCATCATTGATATCAACAGTTACGACCCCATCTGCAGCAGTTGTAGCAGTCGTCATAGTACCGTTTTTAAAGTTCAAACCTTTCTTTAATGTAACGGTCTTATCAGCCCCATCATTATCCTTATAAGTCAGGATAGTAGATTCTGCTACCTTAGTTGGATCGATTCCAATTTTGTAAGTTGCTGTATCTTTGTCCGCGCTAAGCTCAGGTGTTACTGTAATCGGACCATTAGGATCCGCTGCTGCCATTGTAACCGCTTTAACAGCCTCTTGTTTAACTGCTTTTTCTGTCACGGTTACTGTTACATCATCACCAGCTGCAGAAGTCGTTACAAGGCCTGCACCTTTTACATTAAACTTAACATCACCTGTACTTAAGGATTTTTCTGTTGTATTACCTGTATCGCCACCTAAGGAAATCTTACGAGCCAAGGCTGCCGTATTAGTTGCAATGTTCTGCGTATTGGTTGCAATATTACCTTTATTTGTGGCAATTTCTGCAGCATTTTTCGTGATATTGTCCGCATTCTTTGCAATATTGTCCTTATTTTTATCGATATTAGCCTTATTCGTAGCAATATCATCTTTATTTGTTGCTACTTGTGTATCAACGGCTTTCAATTGATCTTCTGTTGCCGCACGACCACTAACAGGAGTTGTAGTGCCAGGTGTCCAGGACGTATTTGTAAGCCCTTCTACCGCAGGTGTTGTCACCTTTGTCGTAGCTGTTACAGTATTAAAGTTTACATCATTTTTAGTCGCTACAGTAAATGTCTTGCCATTTTGAGTAATAGCTATATTAGAGCCATCATTAAATGTAACGGTATCTCCACCTGTTACTGTTTCAGCATTACTGTTATTAGCCTTTACCTTCCATGCGGACAAGCTCTTAACTTTTTGTTCACCATCTGGTGTAAGGTTATCTAGCTTGTTCGTTGCGGCGTTATTGATTTTAGCCTTTGTATCATCATTGATATCAACAGTTACTACCCCATCTGCAGCAGTTGTAGCAGTCGTCATAGTACCATTTTTAAAGTTCAAGCCTTTCTTTAATGTAACGGTCTTATCTGCACCATCATTATCCTTATAAGTCAGATTAGTAGTTTCTGCTACTTTAGTTGGATCAATACCAACTTTGTAAGTTGCTGTATCTTTGTCCGCACTAAGCTCAGGTGTCACAGTAATTGGACCATTAGGATCCGCCGCTGCCATTGTAACCGCTTTAACAGCTTCTTGTTTAACTGCTTTTTCTGTTACGGTTACTGTTACATCATCGCCAGCTGCAGAAGTCGTTACAAGGCCTGCACCTTTTACATTAAACTTCACATCTCCTGTACTTAAAGATTTTTCTGTTGTGCTACCAGTATTGCCACCTAAAGAGATTTTACGAGCCAAGGCTGCCGTATTAGTTGCAATATTACCTTTATTTGTGGCAATTTCTGTAGCATTTTTCGTAATATTGTCCGCATTCTTATCGATATTAGCCTTATTTTTAGCAATACCATCTTTATTTGTCGCTACTTGTGTATCAACGGCTTTCAATTGATCTTCTGTTGCCGCACGACCACTAACAGGAGTTGTAGTGCCAGGTGTCCAGGACGTATTTGTAAGCCCTTCTACCGCAGGTGTTGTCACCTTTGTCGTAGCTGTTACAGTATTAAAGTTTACATCATTTTTAGTCGCTACAGTAAATGTCTTGCCATTTTGAGTAATAGCTATATTAGAGCCATCATTAAATGTAACGGTATCTCCACCTGTTACTGTTTCAGCATTACTGTTATTAGCCTTTACCTTCCATGCGGACAAGCTCTTAACTTTTTGTTCACCATCTGGTGTAAGGTTATCTAGCTTGTTCGTTGCGGCGTTATTGATTTTAGCCTTTGTATCATCATTGATATCAACAGTTACGACCCCATCTGCAGCAGTTGTAGCAGTCGTCATAGTACCGTTTTTAAAGTTCAAACCTTTCTTTAATGTAACGGTCTTATCTGCACCATCATTATCCTTATAGGTCAAGTTAGTAGTCTCAGCCACTTTAGTGGGATCAATACCAACTTTGTAAGTTGCTGTATCTTTGTCCGCGCTAAGCTCAGGTGTCACAGTAATCGCACCATTAGGATCCGCTGCTGCCATTGTAACCGCTTTAACAGCTTCTTGTTTAACTGCTTTTTCAGACACAGTTACGGTTACATCTTTACCAGATGCAGTAGTTTTAGCAAGACCAGCACCTTTAATATTTAAAGTACTATTAGCAAGATTAACATCACCTGTGCCGGTATCTCCAGCTACTTTCAAATTCACACTTTTTAACTGTGCCACATTTACAGCATCTGTATCAGCTGTACCAGCAGCCACACCTGTGATTTGACGTGTATTCGTCTCATTACCTACAGCAAAAGCACCTAAAGTAGATGTCAATGCTTTACCGGATAAAGCACCATATTTATCGGTTCTAGAGTCGTTTACATTATAGCCTGCTACACCACTAGCTATGCTCGCTTTAGACTGTGAACCTACAGCTACACCATTCGCTACAGTAACAGTTGCACCAGTACCTAAAGCAGTCCCTTTAGTAGCAGCAGTTGTTGTAGAAGCATCCGGACCTATAGCCATAGAATCAGTTGCTTCTGCACCTTTATTAGATTTATTTCCAGCCAAATCAGATTTAATAGAAATATATTTAGATAAAGTCTTCTCAGCTATTGCATATAACTGAGAGCCATTCACCGCATCTGTAGAAGTTGCACTGACAATACCAGGAGCTACATTTTTAAGCTGACGTTCATAACCAGGAGCACCGAATGATACCACGTCACCAGGCAACACATTTTCACCACCGGCCCAGTTAACCGTATCTCCATTACTCATAGTATAGCTTGTTTGTGCTACACCCGCTGCATCAGTATTAGCACCACCACCGATTGCAATGGAGTTATCCCGATTAGCTTTTGCACCGGCACCAATAGCGATAGCGTTAACTACATTACCAGCCTTACCATCTAGGCGAGTAGCGGAATCCGCCCCCATGCCGAGAGAAAGACCCAAGTCACCAGCTTTAGTTTTCATCCCAATGGCAGTCCCTGCATGACTAGCTGTAGCGGTGATATATTGAGGCAATTGGATATTCGCCAAATCAATAGATGCCTGTCTCAATGTCCCCGTTTTAGCTTGTCCAGTGTTAATATCTGTATAAGTTACAGTTCTAGCGAATGCAACCTCTACGTCATCACCACCTACTACAATAGAGGAATCCCCACTAGCTACAGTATTACCACCGATAGCAATAGATTGAGAACCAGTCGCTTTAGCACCACTATCATCAGACGCACCCCCAATAGCAATTGCCTGATCTTCTGTTGCTCGAGAATGTCCACCGATAGAAACACTATTATTACCACTAGCAATAATCCCAGAGCCAATACCAATTGCCCTATACCCATCAACTGAAGAAGTTCTAAATTGACTGCTAGTCCCTATAACTATACTAGACATATTACTTGTAGTTGCATACTGACCGATTTTAATAGAGCCTTTGTCTGTTAGCTCCGACGGTAAAGTCGCCCCCATAACATGAGCTGCACCACCAGTTACCGTCAACACAGCAAAAACACTAGTCAATACAGCCTTTTTAGCACTATAGTTATTTGCTATCTCAGACACAACTACATAACACTCTTTGCTTTTACTCCAAATCACCTTGAAAATCTTATTCATGAAACACTCCTATTACAACTATAACCTAGATATCCATTTATAAAACCTCATACTTACATATGAAAGCTTATAATTAACCATAATATTTATAATTATATAAAATCATCAATATAACAATCAAGATAAATTCATTTTTCATTCATGCTTTATCATCATACAAAAATCCAGTGTTTATAGTATTATTTTAATTCTTTTTTAGACTTATACCATCTTATAAGTACATTATTTTACTCATTCATATATTAGTTTATGAAATTTTATTCATTTTTAATACAGGTTTATCTTTTTACAGTTTTTTTATGTGTAACTATGCTAAAAACGCAAACAAAAACGGATAGCTCATTACGAACTATCCGCTTATTTCTTTGGTGATCCAGGAGGGATTCGAACCCCCGACCCACGGCTTAGAAGGCCGTTGCTCTATCCAACTGAGCTACTGAACCATGTGGATTACCTATATAATTATCTATTATAGTATAAATTATGTACTATGTATCGTCAACTACACCCTATCTTAGTATACCCTAAAAAAGGCAAAAAAAAATGGAGCGGGTGAAGGGAATCGAACCCTCGCGACCAGCTTGGAAGGCTGGGGCTCTACCATTGAGCTACACCCGCAAATAAAAAATGGTCGGAGCAGCAGGATTCGAACCTGCGACCCCCTGGTCCCAAGCCAGGTGCGCTACCAAACTGCGCTATGCCCCGTCATTAATTACTTTGCTATTATAGCAAACCCGGTAGTTGATGTCAACCACTACTCTTGCTGAGTTCTTACTCTCTTGAGTATCGCTCTGCAACGAAAATTATTATATCATTGATAGAAACTAGTGACAAGTACTTTTTTACAACTTCATTAATTTTTTTACTGATACATTAATACATTCTTTAATATATATCTATCCTTACTTCTATTATCCTATACGCCTACGCCTCTATATCATTTTAATCTATAGATTATTCGCCCTAATAGTATAAAGCCAATCATATACTTAATCGATCATATAAAAACATGCACCCCTTTCGAGGTGCATGTTGTATTGTTCTATGGTTATATAAAATTATAAAATGCTAGTAAAGCAAATAAATTAACCTTCGTAGCTACCATCTTCTATTGCTTGAGGATTTTTAGCAATACCTTGTTTTACAGCAACTTCAGCAACTGCTTTAGCAACAGCTGGAGCTACGCGAGGATCGAATACGGATGGCATTACGTTTTCTTCGTTCAATTCACTATCAGGAATCAAGTGAGCCAAAGCGTCAGCAGCAGCTAATTTCATTTCATCAGTGATTTGAGACGCACGAACGTCGATAGCACCGCGGAATACGCCTGGGAATACTGCTACGTTGTTGATTTGGTTAGGAGCGTCGGAACGACCTGTACCAGCAACACGGATACCAGCAGCTTTCATATCAGCATATGTTGCTTCTGGGTTAGGGTTAGCCATTGCAAATACAATTGCATCGTCAGCTAAGCTTTCCAAAATTTCTTTTGTAAAAGCACCTGCTGCAGATACACCAAGAAGAATATCAGCACCTTTAGCATTTTCAGCCAAATCGCCATGTTTTTCTTCAAGTTTAAGTAAATCGATTAATTCAGCTTGTAAAGAGTCAAGACGTTTGTAGTCTTTATGCAATACGCCAGAGGATACCAACAATGTAATATCACGAGCACCTGCAAGGTATAATAAGCGAGCAATATTAGCACCCGCCGCACCAGCACCGTTTACAACGATTTTAGCAGTAGCTAAATCCTTTTTAACCAAACGAAGAGCGCCTTTTACACCAGCTAAACATGCGATAGCAGTACCATGTTGGTCATCGTGGAATACAGGAATTTCTAATTCTGCTTTCAAACGATTTTCAACTTCATAACATTTAGGAGAGGAAATATCTTCTAAATTAATACCAGCAAAGTTTTTTTGCAACAATTTTACTGTGTTGATCAATGTATCAGCATCTTTTGTATCTACAACCAATGGAATGCAGTCTACATCACCGAATTTTTTGAACAATAAGGATTTACCTTCCATTACTGGCAATGCTGCTGCAGCGCCAATATCACCAAGACCAAGTACACGAGTACCGTCAGATACAACGGCAACCATGTTGGAACGGCAAGTTAATTCGAAGGATTCTGCTTCATTATCTTTAATACGCAAACATGGTTCTGCTACACCTGGTGTGTAAGCTACAGATAAATCATGAGCGTCTTTTAATTCATATTTAGTTCCTACAGTAAGGAAACCTTTTAATTCACGTTTTTTTTGTACAGCTAATTCACGTACGTCCATAACAATTCTCCTTTGTGGATACACTCGGACTCTTTAGAGTCGGTAATTTATACCTTTAACTAATTGTATTATACAAAATGCTAAATCATAATTCAAGTTTTTTCGATATAGTTTTTCGAATTTTTTAAAAACAACTATCATTAAGCTCCCGTAGTAATAAAGATTAAGCTCCCGTAGTAATAAAGTAAATTATAAAAAAGTAGATAAACCATATAAAGCTTATCTACTTCAAATCTATCTTCGTATTATACGATAAAAGCTGTCACATCAATGTTATAAAAGCTGTCTTTAAGCTTTTACAGATGGCAAATTGCGTCCATAGAAGATTTCCATCATTTCTTGTTTTAATTGATGTTTAATTTGCTTGATTTCACGATTGCTCAACTCTGACTCAGTGATGCCAAAGAGATAATTATCTAAATCAAATTCTTTTAACATCATCTTTGTATGGAAAATATTTTCTTGATATACATTTACATCAATCATGTTGTACATGTTGCGAGTTTTTGCACTGATGTAATTTTGAATAGAATTGATGCGATGATCAATATAAATTTTCTTACCAGACACGTCCCGAGTAAAGCCACGTACATGATAATCCAAGGTAAGAATATCAGAGTCAAAACTTTGAATTAAATAATTAAGTGCATTTAGCGGAGAGATTTGTCCACATGTAGACACTTCAATGTCGGCACGGAATGTACTAATCCCTTTGTGCGGATGGCTTTCAGGATACGTATGTACAGTAAGATGCGATTTATCTAAATGCATAACTACATCTTCTTTTTCAATTTCCTCTTCAGAAATTAAAATCGTAACAGAAGCACCTTGTGGATCATAATCTTGTTTCGCTACATTAAGGATATTAGCGCCGATGATATGGCTAACTTCCGTCAAAATAGCCGTTAAACGATCCGCATTGTATACTTCATCAATGTACTGAATGTATTGTTTTTTCTCTTCTTCCGTACGAGTATAACAAATATCATAAATATTAAAACTCAATGTTTTCGTGAGATTGTTAAAACCATATAACTTCATTTTAGGCTTTGCTTTAACTGGTGTATCCATGATATGTCATAACCCTTTCCATGCATAGACTTACTATTCCTTTTGAAAGTTTCAAAACCGAAGCTTTCACCATATAACTAAACAATATCTTGTTTATACACAAACTCTACATCAAACTGTCCATTATCGTAGGTAACGATGGCAAAGGTACCACCGGAGCGATCACGAGCCAAAGAAATACTACCAGGATTTACAAATACCGCATCACGGGCACGAACCTCCCCATGATGATGGCTATGACCGGACACGATGAGTCGTGCACCCATGTCAGTTCCTAACTCAATCAGTTTTTGTATTCGATTATAATATGATACCTCATGACCATGAGTCATGTAAATATAGGTATCTTCAAGAGGAATTAATTGCTCTCGTGGTTCAAGCGGTTGCACACGGTCGTTATTCCCACGCACAGCATATACAGGAATATCCGTATGTTCCTGCATATAGCGTGCGTCATCTCCAAAATCACCAGCGTGAAGCCACATATCGATGTCTTGATCAGCGGTAGCAGCCAAGACGAGATCGATATCCTCTAGATACCCATGAGTGTCACTTAAAATGCCAATTCGTTTCATTGTATTTAATCTCTAATGCCACTATATTATATATTTATATGAACTATACCATATAGTTCGAAAATATCAAAGCTTGTTAATTAATTCACGTAGTGCACGGCCACGATGACTAATCGTTTCCTTCTCTTCTATACTTAGCTCTGCCATCGTCTTTTTAAACTCAGGCACATAGAAGTACGGATCATAGCCAAAGCCATTCTCCCCTTTTGGCTCATCTTGAACGAGTCCATCACAATAGCCTTCCGCAGTAACTTCTCGGCCATCAGGATAAACAAGTGCTAAAGCGCATACATAATGACCTGTACGGTTACTTTTCCCTTGTAGTTCACGAATTAACTTCTCGTTGTTTGCATTGTCATCACCATGACGACCTGCATAACGCGCAGAATATACACCTGGTGCACCATTGAGGACATCGACAGTAATGCCAGAGTCATCAGCAAGACATGGGCGATTCGTAGCCTTCGCATAGTAGCGAGCCTTCAACAGAGCATTTTCCATAAAGGTTGTACCAGTTTCCTCAGGCTCCTCAACGGAAATCACAGCTTTTACAGGTACACAATCAATAGATAAATGGGAGAAGGCCTCGGAAAACTCACGAATTTTTCCTTTATTACCTGTAGCAAGCACAATTTGTTCCATTTTATACCTCCGGAGCTGTAGGATACTCTTTACCTACTTTATCTGCTGTCGCACCAAGTACTTCACGTTGTTTAGCCATGAGCTCATCTGTAGCAGCCTCTGCTAAATCAAGTAAAGCGTTGAGCTCATCACGATTAAATGTACCGTGTTCACCTGTACCTTGTACTTCAACCATATTACCAGAACCGGTACGGACTACATTCATATCTACAATGGCGGCACTATCCTCTTCGTAACAAAGGTCCGTAATAGGACCATCTGGACCAATACCTACAGAGATGGCTGCACAGAAGTCAGTAATTGGAAATTTGCCAGCTCCGCCAAAAGTGAAGTCCACCGCATCAACGAGAGCTACAAAGGCACCTGTAATCGAGGCTGTTCGTGTACCGCCATCCGCTTGAATCACATCGCAGTCGATAGTGATAGAACGCTCTCCTAATGCTTCAAGGTCCACAACAGCACGCAATGCACGACCGATAAGGCGTTGAATCTCTACAGTCCGTCCTGTTTGTTTTCCCTTTGCAGCCTCACGGCTCACACGAGTTTGCGTAGAACGTGGCAATAATGAGTATTCCGCAGTTACCCATCCTTGCCCAGAACCTTTTAGCCAGCGCGGCACAGAATCCTCAACAGTGGCCGTACAGATAACCTTAGTCTTACCGCACTCAATGAGTACAGAACCTTCTGCATACTCTGTAAAATTCCGTGTTATTTTAATAGGTCGCAATTGACCCGCTGTTCTATTATCACTGCGCATAGGAACCTCACCATTCTAAAACTAAATATTAGAACGCCCCTTATACAAAGGGGCGTTATTTCTTATATTATATCATAATTTTTCTATTTTTCAGCATTACGAATCATATTATAATTTACGATTCTAACATGATAACTCACCTTATCATTTACAAAGATTAACATTATAGTTCATATTGTCCGTCACCAAGTGGATCTACCACAACGTAACGGCTAGCTCCCCCTTCTGCTTTAGCTCGTTTTGCTTCTGCGATAGCATCTTGACGCGTCCCTTTATCTGCTTGCCAAGGGATGAACATAGCATATACGCTTTGCGGCCCATACGGGCCGTATTGTCCTCGTGAAAGCACGCTATGCCAGCCTACCTTGTCTTCGTACATGCGCACCCTTTCAAGGCGCTCCTCTTGTACGCCCGTTTCATCGTAATACACATTGTAACGATTTGACCAAATATCACCTACACCAGCACGTTCTTCTTCTGCTATACGATATCGATTAGCCCATTGTACCTTCCACTTAGCGATAAGCTCATCTATATAATTTGTTACACTTTGACTTTGTTTATATTTAACAGGGTCAAAGGCAGGTTCTACGACCTTGCTGTAATCAAGGCCTGCCATGGATAAAATGATACCTGTATTCACATATGGCAATGCTTCCTGTACGGAATATCCCCCTTCTAAGACTGCTATATCTGCTTGTAATAAATCGACTAACTCTGCATAGCCTTTTGCAGTTACCTGCATATTGGCTAATGGATCGCTAAAGTGATTATCTTGCCCAGCCGAGTTAATGACTATATCTGGATTAAACTCTTCAAGGATAGGCAATACAAGCTCACGCATGACCTTCATCAAGCCTTCGTCACCCGTACCAGGCGGTAGTGGAATATCGATGTTACCACCGATGGCCTGAGGTCCACCAAATTCATCCATAAAGCCTGTGCCAGGATATAAAGTACGTCCATCTTGATGGAAACTAATATACAACGTATCAGGATCATGGTAAAACACATCTTGAGAACCATCACCGTGATGTACATCAGTATCTACTACGGCAACGCGTTTAATTCCATAGGTTTGACGTATGTGTTGAATCATAACGGCTTCAATATTAATCGTACAGAAGCCGCGAATACCATGAACCATAGCCATTGCATGGTGACCTGGTGGTCTTACTAATGCAAAAGCACGGTCTACTTCACCACGTATGACCGCATCAGCTGCCGCAATAGCACCTCCAGCAGATACTCGATGAGCTTCAGTCACCCAAGACTCTAAATCTGGAGCACCAACATGAACTCGCTCTATTGTATCCCAATCAGCTACTATTGGATTATATTCTCTAATATTCGGTATATCTAACAGACCTTCCTCAACAATTTGATCACGCGTATAGAGTAAACGCTCTTGTCGTTCAGGATGTGTTTCAGAAATTTTCCAGTCAAACGCAGGGAAAAAGACAAGACCTAAACTGTGATGATATTTAGCTTTATCAATAGTAGGATTCACGTCGTCATTCAGTTTCGTGTTTATATCCTTTTCTATAAGTCCATGACGCTCACGATAGGATAAACCTTTATTCCACATAGTGTTTCACCCCCGCCGCTAGTTGTACTTTCACCGTAATTAAACGCTCCATAGATTGCCAGCCCTCTACCACAGGGAAATCCTCAATGCTAATGATCTCGATTTCTTGCGACGTATCTAAACCTAAACGAAAAGCCTCTTCACTAAGAGCCTCCTTAGCTCGTTCTACAACTTGCTCCGCTCGTTTTAAAGTACAATTTTGCTGTTTAATACCTAATTCAGGGATGACTAGCAACCGACGTTTTGTGTCTACATGAACAGTGAGTTCGATGGTAGATAAAGCTAGTGCAGCGCCTATAGCATTTGCTACGGCAGCATTTTCTGGAATCATAATAGGTAAATCCATATATTCTCCAATGCTCGCTCCGAGACTTGGAGCCGTGCCTCCTACTACAACAATATGTTCAGGCACAAATATATCAGGATTTACAATATCTGCCACCACATAAATAGGACGTTTATTCTCAGCCTCTACGACCTCATCAATACCATGTTGAATCGTTTTCAGTGCATTTTGTACGATTAGCCTTGCTACATCAGGGGCGGTCTTAATATGAGCTAGTTGATTGTTTGAGGTATTTACATTATTAGATTGCAACGTATCCTGTATAGCATCTGCTAAATCTTGTAAAGCTCGTGATGCCAAATTAAAGTCGCCATAGTTTGCGTGACCGAGCACGATGAGTGCATCCCCCAAGGTAGGTTCTACACCACCTAGAGCCACCGATGGCCCAACTCGTTCAGGACCTACGGTAAGATTACCATTTTTAAGGCGAACTACAGATTCCCCACCAATACCGACCGAGGTAACGGCAAAGGATCGCACTGCACTTGGATACTCACGAATAGATACACCATTTTTTGTCATCAATGGTCTACCATGCTTCCAAAGAGATATATCCGTTGTGGTCCCCCCAATATCTAGAGCCACTGTATGCTGATTACCTATAACGCCGAGAGCAGATAGTCCAAGAACTGTTGCGGCAGGGCCTGTAAAGGCGGTCTCTACTGGGCGACTCACCATGTGTTCTACTGGTAGAGAGCCTCCATCTGCTTTTAAAATGTGAAGTGGGGCCACTATATTTCGTGCACTGAGAGCATCTTCAACATTTTTCTTAAACACCGTAAATACTGGTGTTACAGCGCTATTAAAATAAGCGCTAATAGTACGCCGAGGAAAATTTAAAGAACCACTTAATAAACTGCCATTAGAAATTGTATGATATGTGTTTTTCAATTCTTCTGTAATAGATAGTTCTTCTTGAGGATTCCGCACCCCAAATTTAGCGGACACAGCAGCCAAATCAGTACCACTACGTGCTTGAACCATGTTGGCTATACCACGTACAGCATCAGCAGGGGTATGCTCTACAACGATACCTCTATGATCTGTATAACCTTGAAGGTATATAGGTTTCACAGGGAATATATCATCTACATTACGGCCTGGACCTGTAACCACATAGAGATCTACTACTTGCTCCTTCTCTTCTACGATGGTATTCGTCACCACGGTAGTAGATAAGGTTACTTGTTCAATATTTGATGTATCATAGCCCTCCAAAACCGCATCTAAGGCCTCACCTATACCATTCATTAGATTATCCTTTGTAGTCCGCCTCTTGGCAGTTGCCACTACACGATGGCCATCAATGATAACAGCATCGGTAAAAGTACCACCTACGTCTAACCCTAGTAACATATAACCTCCTTATTAGTATTAATAAAGAATCTATACAAACTCAAAACAGAGTAAAGAAAACTCAATTTAAGCTAGCATATAATCTCTATTTGAACTAATATGCAATTCCTATTCAAATCTGCGTATAGTCCATATTCAATCTCATTATATATAAAAAAGCTGTACCCATCTCTATGTGATGAGTACAGCCTTCTGTTATTTACCAGATACAGATGCGTAATTTTTGATGATAACAATCGGAGTCATTTGGCTATCATTACCAAATGGATTATCAATCAACAATTGTGCAATTTTCTTAGCGTCAATGCCACGACTTGTACCTAAAATAGCGGACCGTTTCAAGTCATTAACGTCAGCTACAACGGCACCATAACAACCAGTGCGAGATACAATTTTCTCAGCCACTTTATCAGGATCCTTTGGACCAAATACAATATGCTTATCAAATGGAGGCATAGTTCCCGTTACATCATCGGTTAAGGATGCAGCACGAGCAATTGCATAGAACACGCCAGGTTTACGGAAAATTTTAGCAATAGCACCTAAAATAAAAGCACCTAACACCTTCCATTTACCGTCCAAATTCATAGCCGATTGCATACCATAAATAGATGCCATGGAGCCATCTGGATGAATAAAACGATTAATTAAACGAGCTTGCCAGCACACATTTAGCTCTTCAGGACGTGTAAAACGGCCTTGCGTAATAGCTACTACAGATTCAGCAACGCATACGATATCTTCAGGTCCAATATTATGACCCCCAAATTCAACGATAGCATCAACGATGTCATCATTATCTGTAAGAATACGTGTTGGCACACATACTAACTCTAATTCTGCCATTGTTATGCCTCCTTATTGAACCATTGCTGCTTGAACTTCTTCAGCAGTCAAACGAATACGCTGTTTATCGATATGATAGTCTGTCCGACCTACGATTTGGTAGTAAATATCGATGTCCATATAAGGGAATCCCTTAATATCTTCTCGAATATTGCCAGTTTTACCTGTTAATGTAACATATACACGAATTGTGCCACCTTTGCGTGGTTTGATAATTATAGCTTCAAAGTATCCATCTTGACGTGGACGATTAATATCCATAGCCCAAGCATTTACCTTAATAGCATCAAAATGTTCTTCTGGTAATAATGGACGTGGAAATAAGTCCATTATTGTGCCTAATTGGCGCCCTTTATTTACAAATGGTATATCACAGAACAACGTAATGGACTCAAAATTACGATCAGATACTTGAAAGTTCGTTGCTCGTTTCGCTAATAAGACAATATTTTCATTACCTTGTTTCAATACAAACAAACGGAATAATAAGTACAGAGCTGCAACAGCCACAATAATAGCTATTACTGCACTGAGGATGTTATAAAACCACATAGGGCATCTCCTTTATAATGTAATATGTTCAATGGTACGACGGCTTGTATCAAGAAAGGATGCACTCAATGCATCACCAAGTTCGACATCCTTTGTAAAACACAATGTCACGGTGCCTACAGTATCTTGAGGATTAAAAAGATTTTTACTCTCAAGTCTGTGACGAACCAATTCACTTGTTTCAAAAGCTGGATCAATGAACTGAATGCGACATGACGTTAGTTCCTCTAGTAAAGGTTGTACAAATGGGAAATGAGTACAGCCCAAAACGACTACCTCAATTTCTCGAGATAATAAAGGTTCTAAATAATCCTTGCATACTTCACGAACAAAGTAATCATCTAAATGACCTTGTTCAATAAGCCCCGCCAACTCTGGACAAGGTTGTTCCCAAACCAAAACCTCATGATCAACTTCTAAAGCCACATGCTTATGAATATGACTATTTACAGTGGCTACGGTTGCCATAATACCGATAGTCTTGCTTTTACTTTTATTAATGGCTGTTTTCACACCTTGTGATACACCAATAACTGGCACAGATACAAGTTCACGTACCGCATCAAGAGCCACAACGGTGAAGGTATTACAGGCAATCACCATCAACTTAACAGGCTGCTTTTCTAGCGTCTCCGCAATACGACACGCCAAATAAGTAATTTCATCATCACTGCGATTACCTACAGGATTATTCGCATTATCACCGATATAGATGAAATCTTCGTTAGGAAATTGTTCTTGTAACACCTTTAACACAGATAATCCGCCTACACCAGAGTCAAATACACCGATAGGCAATTGTTGTACATTACTCATGCGGCATCTCCTCAACAGCTGCTAACATAGGCAGATAAAAAGTATCGTCTAATCGCACAATCTTTCCTGTTGATTTTGACATAAAAGCGTTCTTAGTTTCCCCCGTAGCAAGTAACGCTCCATCACTAGCACGGCGCATGCGATAGCGAAACACCATTTGAGCCCTTGTCATCTTAACCAAATACGTTTCGATGTGAAGTTCATCATCGAAATTCGCAGGTTCTTTATAATTGCAAGATACATTCATGATAGGAAATACAATATCCTCATTCATCATATCCCACAAAGTGACACCGATCTTACGAAGGAATTCAATGCGCGCCATTTCAAACCATCTAAAATGATTACTATGGTGAGCAATCCCCATCATATCAGTTTCATAAAATCGTACATTTACTGAAGCAATATGCATAAATTCTGTCCTTTTTAAATAGTATACAATTTTTATTCTATATCTATTACTTTAGTGTGTCAAATAAATAAAGGCAGTTCAATCACTGTGGATCAAACTGCCTAAAATGGTAAAAGTTAGCGACTGCTACCAAATGGAAAGAATTTTTTTGCCTCTTCTTGATGACTCGTTTTGATATAACGATTCGCAATCTTAAAGGCTAATCCGAGTACTGCCACATCATCTACCCAACCTAATACAGCAATCGTATCCGGCACAATATCAATAGGTAATACCAAATATCCTAAGGCACCTGCAATGACCGCTTTTACATATTTGGGAGTATCCTTATCACGAAAACAAAGGAACAAGGTTACTGCTTGTTGTACAAAGGCAAGTTTCTTACCATATCGACCAAGAAAGCCTAAAAATCTTGATTCGCTAAAATACTTACCATACTTAATAATATTAAATGGATTCATAGTAATAATAATCCTTCAGCGTTTATTTACGCAAACCGCCAATTTTATCTTTCGCTGTGTTAACAGTGTTTGTAGCAACATCTTTTGCTGTCTCTACGGCATCAGAAGCTTTAGTTTTTGCAGTTTCTACTGCTACTTGTGCAGAAGCTTTTGCCACTTCTACACCACCTTTTGCGAATTCTTTGGCTACTTCAATACCTTCTTTAGCAGAATCAATTTTTTCTTTCGCTGCATCAGAAACCTTTGCTACAACCTCTGCTGCGTTATCATGGATTTGGTATTTTGTTTCATTATTCCATTTATTGATGGCAGGTGTTACTTTTTCATCGTAAACTTGCTTTAAAGATTCTTTAGCAAGACCTGTTTCGTTAGCAATCCCAGCCCATACGTCACGTTGACCTTGAGTGAAAGGAATGCTAGCACTTGCATCACGAACGATTTCAGAAGCAATAGCTTTGCCATTTTCTAGGAATTCAGCAACCATCGGTTTATAACGTTCGATATCAGAAGGCATACCATCTTGAATCCAAATATGTGCAATTTTACCAATAGCATAAGTTAAACCGATAGCTACAGGAACGCGAACAGCTTTAATTGGAATTAGAAGGGATACTGCAGCTGTACCTACAGCTGTGCTAAGACCACCTACTAAACCAACTACAGCACCTGCTTGCAATTCTACATCATAAAGATGAGCAATGCGAGTTACCATGTACGTAGCATTGGCGCACAAAGCGACACTGCTGAATTTAGAGGATAATGCCAATGCTGCCGCACGACCTGCCCCCCAGAAGATAAATTGTTCAACTTGATAGTCACGATCTTGAGATCCATCCGTAAGGGGCTCAAGTGTTACGCCATTATATTCTGCCATAAGTATTCTCCTTTGTTGTGAACCAACTATAGGTCTTATTATTAGTATTATTATACCATTCTATTGATAGAAGTGAAATGAATTTTTCTAATTATCCATATATAATAGCTTCTAATATTTTCTATATTACCAACTTGTGAGTCCTCCATCGATTGTCCAGGCTGCACCTGTCACAAAAGACGCCTTATTACTCAACAAAAATACAATTACTTCGCCAATTTCATGGGGCTTAGCAATACGACCTAATGGGTAATGTTGGCCCATTTCAGCCTTAGCAGCCGCCGCATCTTGATGGGCATTAGCAATCTGTTTATCTACTAATGATGTATCTACATCACCAGGACACACACAGTTTACACGAACACTGTGAGGTGCCATTTCAAGGGATAGAGATTTTGTAAAGCTCACTACAGCTCCCTTTGACGCACCATATACAGAACACGCTACATTACCTTGTAAACCTGCATCACTAGCGATTGTTACAATACTGCCCTTTGAGGCTCGTAAATAGGGAAGCGCCGCTTGACATAAGAATACAGTACCTTTTACATTGGTCCCAAACATTTCATCAAAAGCTGCTTCTGTAACATCAGCTAGTAACTCTTCTTCATAATAGCCTGCAGCTGTTACAAGAGCAGACACCCCACCAAATAAACCTACTGTTTCTTTTACAATTCGCTGACAGTCCTCAATTTTAGATACATCACCTTGAATATATTGTACCTTAGAGGAATAACGACGTAGCTTAGTTTTAGCCTTTTGACCAACTTTTTCATTTCGACCATTGATGACTACGCACCAACCTTCTTTGAGTAAAAGCTTTGCCGTAGCAAATCCAATACCCGATGTACCGCCACTAATCAAGGCCACTTGAACATCACTTTTATGAGGCATACCTTGCCCTCCTATAATGTTGAAATATAGTCATAGACTAATTTCAACAACATAACTGTCGTTACCGACAAGAATACAACTCGCACCAAAGATGAGCCCTTCGCAATTGCCAAATGCGAGCCTAAATAAGCACCTATAATTTGACCTGCCCCGGTGGCAAGACCATACGTAATATTGACGTGTCCTAAATATAAAAATACCAATAAAGACGCCAAATTACTAGTAAAATTCAATATTTTTGCATTAGCAGATGCATGTAAAAAATCAAAGCCTGTAAAGATAAAGCCCATAATCAGAAATGTACCTGTACCAGGACCAATAAAGCCGTCATATATACCAATGCCAAGAGCAAAAGCCATACAAATATATAGCGCTTTTCCTGTTACCTGAGATGTACGATTGATTTTACCCCAGTCTTTTTTGAACACCACAAAGAGTGTTACACAAACAAGTAATATGATAATAATAGGCTTTACATATAGCGGTGGTAAAGAAACAACCGCCAAGGTACCAAGCATAGAACCCACAAAGGTAAAAGGCAGTAATTTACGAACTAGGGAAAAATCAACCATGTGATTTCTCAAAAATGTAATCGATGCACTGCCAGCACCAAAGATACTGGATAATTTATTACTGCCTAGAGCCACACTAGGTGGAAGATTTGTTAATAACATGGCAGGTACAGAAATGAGGCCTCCCCCGCCTACAATGGAGTCTACAAAGCCAGCAAACGCACCAGCTACGGCGAGTAAAACGAGTATAAGGATATCAAATGGTAAACCTGTTACCGCAATGAGCCACTCCATAATAAACCTCCTACAGATAGCACATCAACGGTCGCCAAAGGCCACCGTTGTCATGCTAATTTATTTTATTTTGCACCTAGACGATCGAGGGCCAATGTATAACCATCCGCACCATATACTAAACAGCGCTTTACACGACTAATCGTAGCAGTACTCGCACCCGTTTCTTCTACGATTTTCTCATAGCTATCCCCTGCGCGAAGCATTTTTGCTACTTGTAAGCGTTGAGATAATGCTTTTAATTCGTTAATCGTACAGATATCTTCAAAAAATGCATAGCATTCCTCTGTATTTTCAAGCGTTAAAATGGCGGTGAACAATTCGTCATTTTGTTGACTTCTCAATTTTTCATTGATACTCATAGGATCCTCCTACTTCTTATTCATCGCTTTAGACCAAGCATCACCAATCATTTGTACAACTTGTACCAATACAATCAAGATGATGATTGTAGCGATCATAATATCGGCTTGGAAACGTTGGTAACCATATCGGATAGCAATATCCCCAAGGCCACCACCACCAATAGCACCAGCCATCGCAGAGTAACCGATGAGGTTAACGATAAGAACCGTTACATTGTCAATAATTGTTGGCAATGCTTCTGGTAATAATACTTTCCAAATGATTTGTAATGGGCTTGCCCCCATGGATTGAGCCGCCTCGATAACGCCAAAATTGATGTCCTTAATAGACGTTTCTACAAGGCGTGCCAAAAATGGAATTGCCGCAATGGTCAACGGCACGCATGCTGCAGTTGTACCAATGGATGTACCTACCACCATACGAGTAAACGGAATGATAGCAACCATCAAGATGATGAAAGGTACAGAACGCGTTGCATTGACAATGGCACCCAATACTTTATTGAGTGTTACATTTTCCAAGATATGACCTTTAGAAGTAACGACCAGAACAACACCAAGAGGAATACCTAATAACATTGCCATGACGGTAGAAATTATCGTCATTTGCAATGTATCAAGGGTGCCAGTTATGAGTAGATTAATGATTTGCTCTGACATAACCGATCACCTCGCTTTCAATTGGTAACGTTTTGATGTAGTCCAAACCTTCTTGCGCATTTTCTGGGTCACCATTCAAAATAACGATAAGGCGACCAACGCTCGTATTTTGGATGTAATCAATGCCCCCAAAAAGGATGCTTACATCTAAATTAAAGCGTCTTACAAGGCCTGCTACTACAGGCTCATCTGTTGCTTGTCCTGTAAATTTGAGGCGTACTAATGGTGCGGTCCCTGCAATCCATTGATCATGCAACTCTAGATGTTCCAATGCTTCTGGAGGTAAGTTATCACTCACTACAGAGCTAATAAACTCTTTTGTCGTATTTTCGCGAGGATGTGTGAATACTTCAATAGTACTACCTTCTTCGAGGATGACACCACCTTCAATAACCGCCACGCGATCACAGATTTCACGGATAACGTGCATCTCATGTGTAATGAGCACAATAGTGAGCCCCATCTTCTCGTTAATATTTTTCAACAATTTCAAAATAGAATCTGTTGTTTGAGGATCAAGGGCAGATGTAGCTTCGTCACAAAGGAGAACCTTTGGATTAGACGCTAAAGCACGAGCAATACCAACACGTTGCTTTTGACCACCAGATAATTGAGATGGATAGTTGTTCATACGGTCAGTAAGGCCTACAATATCAAGAATTGGCTCGATACGTTCCTTGATTTCAGACTTGCTCATGCCTTGTAGCTCTAACGGAAATGCCACATTATCATACACTGTGCGAGAGGACAAGAGATTAAAATGTTGGAAAATCATACCAATATCTTTGCGCGCTTTACGCAAAGCTGATTTGCTAAGTGTTGTTAAATCTGTACCATTTACGATAACAGAGCCAGATGTAGGTGCTTCGAGCATGTTGATGCAACGAATCAATGTGGATTTACCGGCACCGGATTGACCGATAATGCCAAAGATTTCGCCTTCTTTCACATTTAGGCTAATATCTTTCAACG
>CAUGOU010000011.1:0-37497 GCA_959601155.1 Veillonella parvula
GTAATCGCATGTTGGTTAACGATACAATAGTAACATTCATCAGTATCTTGATAGTCTAAAAAATTACGTAAAGCCCCCAAATAGTTACCAAGTGTTAACTCCCCACTTGGTTGGATGCCGGAAAATATAACTGCCATAATAGTCTCCCTATATTGAAATAAACCAACAGTGCCGAAGCACTGTTGGTTATATATATTATTCTACGGTTACAGATTTAGCCAAGTTACGTGGCTTGTCTACGTCTGCACCACGAGTAATCGCTGCGTAGTACGCCAATAATTGCAATGGTACAACCGCTAAGATTGGAGCGATGAATTTATTTGCACGAGGCACATAGATTGTGTGGTCAACGTGTTTAGATAATTCTTCGTCACCTTTCATACCGATGCCGATTACGATAGCTTCACGCGCTTTTACTTCGCGGATGTTGCTGATCATCTTATCGTAAACATCCTCTTGTGTAGCCAATGCGATAACAGGTACGCCCTCTTCGATAAGAGCCAATGTACCATGTTTCAATTCGCCACCAGCATATGCTTCAGCGTGGATGTAAGAAATTTCTTTCAATTTCAAAGCACCTTCCATCGCTACTGCATAGTCGATAGCACGGCCCAAGAAGAATGCATCAGATTTGAAGCCATAATGTTTAGCAAAGGCTTTCATATCTTCGTCTACTTCAAAGATTTCATGAATCAAGGATGGTAAGTTTTTAACGCCGCTAAGAATTTCTTCGGCTAAGGCTGGATTTAATTTACCATTTAATTGACCTAGGTATACGGCGAACAACAAGCCGGCTACTAATTGAGTAGTATACGCTTTTGTGGACGCTACAGAAATTTCAGGGCCAGCCCATGTGTAAACTTTGTTATCTGCTTCACGAGAAATGCTGGAACCAACAACATTGGTAATGGCCAAGGATTTGGCACCAAGGCGTTTAGCTTCTTTCAAAGCCGCCAATGTATCGGATGTTTCACCAGATTGACTAATAACGATACATAATGTTTTATCATCAGTCAACGGGTTGCTGTAACGGTATTCAGATGCTATTTCCACATCAACTGGAATACGCGCCAAGTTTTCAATATATTGTTTTGTTACAAGACCTGCATGGTATGCAGTACCGCATGCAACGATGAGAATTTTATTGAAAGCTGCCACATCTTCAGCAGTCCAATTCAACTCATCAAAGATTGCTGTTTTACCATCTTCAGCGATATGTGTACCGAATGTATCGCGAACAGCTTTAGGTTGATCATGAATCTCTTTCAACATGAAATGCTCATAACCACCTTTTTCTGCTGCTTCCGCATTCCAGTTAACATGGAATACTTCTTTATCAACAGGTTTGCCTTCACGGTCAAATACGGATACATTATCGCGAGTTACGATAGCTAATTCACCATCGCTCAAGATGTATGTATCGCGTGTGTAGTTAATGATAGCTGGAATATCGGATGCTACAAAGTTTTCACCTTTGCCAAGACCGATAACCAATGGGTTTTCTTTTTTAGTACAGATGATTTTATCTGGCTCATCGGAGCAGATGATTTCAAGAGCATACGCACCATCAACACGAGCTAGCATGCGGCGTACTGTGCCCACGAAATCGCCATCGTACATATCCTCTAACAAATGAGCTACAACTTCTGTATCAGTTTCAGATTTGAAATGGTACCCTTTTGCAATAAGCTCTTCTTTTAAAGGCATGTAGTTTTCAATAATGCCGTTGTGTACAACAGCAAATTTACCATCTTCAGATGCATGAGGGTGGGCGTTCATGTCGGATGGACGACCATGTGTAGCCCAACGTGTATGACCAATACCTACAGTTCCCTCATTAGGATCTGCTTTCACAACTGCCTCAAGATTAGCAAGACGGCCAACCTTCTTTTGAATTTTAATTACATTTTCAGGGCCGATAACAGCAATACCTGCAGAGTCATAACCACGGTATTCTAACTTTGCCATACCGTCCAACAAGAAATCAGATGCTTGATTAAAGCCAATGTATCCTACGATACCGCACATAAGTATATCCTCCTATAACTGGGGGTATTTCTAGCCCCAGCAAAAACTAAGGCTAACTAATTAATGTTCTAGATTAATATTCTATTTAATGTATTAAATATTAGTTCAATACAATTCATTCAGATATACTTTGTCCCCATCGTTACCGATGGGCTTTTTAATACCTGTTACGACATGAATATGCCGGAAGAGCATCCGCTGATGACTCGATCACTCTTCACCTCGTCTACCCTAACGACTGCCTTCGCGGGTACTTGCGCTATTCGCCTTTACGAATTTGGAATTCCTTTCTGTGATATATGGCAGAATCAGTACAAAATAAAATATGTACTGAGGTATATTATACTAAAAAAATCGATAAAAAGTAAACCACCTCAGATAATTCAAAAGGAATAAAAAAGATTGTTTCTATGCTTCACGTCCTTTTCATTGTAAGAAATTATACTTCTATCATTCTAAATTTTACACAATTAGATTTTGTTGTATTTTCAAAATGTATGTATATAATTTGGGAGATATTAATCATGAATAAAACAACGATTAAAAAGAAACATAAAAATAGAAAAAATAGTTTGTCCTATAGAAAGTTACGCCGTTGGGTATTACCTGCGGTCCTTGGTGCAGCTCTATCGACATTAGCGGTTATCCCAACATTAGCCGCAGAGACTCAAACTAGTACCAACGTAGCAGTTGTAACCACAACAGAACAAACCAAAACAGCACCATCCGCACAAGGAAGCACATCTCCAAACGGTGCACCTCACGGCAAACCACCTGCAGGTCAATCACCTACAGGCACGTCTAACCAAATACCTCCAAATGGAAATCCTCCTTCTGGCACTCCTAACGGTATGCCTCCAATGGCTATGCAGAATGGAGCCCCTAATGGAATGGCACCACAAGTTGAAGTAGATCCTAGTACTTTTAAAGGCACAACTATCGTTACAGAAAACAAATCCATTGCTCACGAATTGATGACAAACACAACGGCTGATCAGAATGCTTTCATCGGTAAAAATAAAGCGGTAATTGATATTGAAAATAGCGTTTTCGATAAAACAGGCGACACTACAAGCGATGACAACAGCAATTTCCGCGGTCAAAATGCAGTAGTCCTCGGTATCGAGGGTAGCCAAATTAACATCAAAGGTAGCAATATTACATCTAATTCTAAAGGCTCTAACGCAGTCTTTGCCACTGGTGAAGGCTCTGTTATCAACGTAGAAAACACTAATATTCACACAAAAAGCGATTCCTCTCGTGGTTTAGATGCCACTTACAAAGGCACTGTAAATGGCAAAAATCTAACTATCACCACTGAAGGTGCTCATTCTGCCACACTTGCTACAGATCGCGGAGAAGGCACTATCAACGCAGAAGCAGCCAAACTTACGACATCTGGCGAAGGCAGTCCTGTTATCTACTCCACGGGTAATATTATAGTAAACAATGTCAACGGCATAGCGAATAACAGTGAAATTGGCGTCGTAGAAGGTAAGAATTCCATAACCCTTACAAACTCCAATGTAACAGGCTACAAAGATAATGGTTTCATGCTATATCAAAGCTTCTCTGGTGATGCTGAAAGTGGTATTGCTCGTCTGAAAGCAGAGAATAATACACTTACAACTCACGCTACGGGTGCGTTCCTCTATGTAAACAACACTACTGCTGAAGTAGACCTGTCTAACAATGCCATCTCTATGCCGAACACTTCTACCCTAGTGAAAGCAGCTGCCGACTCCCGTTGGGGAAAAACTGGTGAGAACGGCGGTCATCTTACACTCCGCACATCTAATCAAGAACTAAGCGGTAATATTATGGCTGATTCAATCAGTACCATCGCACTAGACATGACAAATGGATCTAGCCTTGTAGGCGCTGTAAACACAGACAATGCTGCTAAAGAAGTAACTGTGAAACTCAGCAAAGACTCCAATTGGATACTCACAGGCGACAGCTATATAAAATCCTTGAACAACGAAGACACAACAGGTAGTAACATTCACTTAAATGGATACAAACTCGTTGTGGCTGATAAATAATAATAAAAGCACTACTTTGAATTATTCCAATCCAAAGTAGTGCTATTCTTTTTCAATCAAAACTATAAAACTTCAACTATATAAATATTCTTTAGCCCTATCACTATGAAGTTAGCGTATTATAAGTTATGAGTTAAACGGTCTATCAAATAGCATCCATATTCTGGCCATAGTTGCAATTCAATTATAGGTATAAAATTTTCATTTTTAATCTTATACACCAATATATCTAAATCTTCAATATCCTCTTCCCAACTTTTTATACAGTTTTGTTTTTCTTCTTCATTAGAGAAATCTTCATCTACTTTTGTTTCCTCAAGAGACAATATTAGTTCTTCTCTCTTTTCAGCAATTTCTTTCTTAAAATAATCATGCTGATTATTAAGCCAAAGAGCAAAGTAATACGGAGGTCCAGAAACAATACAATCTACTTTTGCCTTTTCACATTCCTCTAGAAATAAGGTATACTCACCTAATACATAATAAGCTTCATATACTTGAAAATCATGAATAATGTCAGAATCATAATATTTGTCTTTATATTGTTCATCCTGACCAAGCTTAATTTGTTTTAAACGATTCATCGCTTGATCTTTATAGCCCAAATACACATCACAATAAGCAATAGAGAGTAATAATCGCATTCTATTTGGGTAGTCTTTTAATAACTCTTCAAAAGTAGTCTTTGCTTTCTCATATTCCTTAAGCTCAAACAAACACACTGCATAGCCAAAGTTCATTTCATAATCATCGGATACTGTTGTTCCCTTTTCAAAGGTATGTAAACTTTTCTTTAATTCCTCTACAGAACCCTTCTCTCTATAAGCTGAAAAATGATATAAAGCCAACCCTCTGTAAGTCTCTATATATGGAGACTTTAATTTTACAGCTGCAGATAGATAGTTATATTCTTTTATATTCTCCTCATCGCTATAATAAAAAGCTAGATTGGTATAAACTTTAGCTTTTTCAACATCACTCAATTTATCTCTATATTTTTCTAAGAAGGCCTCTAATATAAGCTGTGAATTTCTTTCTCTCCTTGATTGTGACTCAGCATATGCAAGCTCACAAGCAGAATTTACACTATTTGGACACTCATTAAGGAGATTTCCAAGTTCCCGTTGATTTACAATCTTCATACGACACCTTAACTATTTACCAATAAGACTTAAACTATATAGCTATAATAACATATAGTGATGGTTCCATTCGGTAATCATCCTAAATAAATATAAAATAAATACCCTCCTATATATGTTCCTGCAGCGACTTTACGTAGGACGGAGCAAAGGGACATATATAGGAGGGTATACCTTTAATATAAAAGTTGTAGAATGGAACCAAACGGAATGGTATCAAACTACTCATCAAGAGTTATTCAGCTAACCCTTGTTCTCTACCGATAATATCAGCAATTTCTTGGCATAGGGATTGTAGTTCTTCTTGGTTAGGACCTTCAGCCATGACACGAATGAGTGGTTCTGTCCCGGATGCACGTACTAAGACGCGACCTTCGTCACCAAGTTCTCCTTCAGCTGTTACGATAGCAGCTTTGATGAGGTCATTGTCTTCCCAGCCAGTTTTTGTAGCTACACGAACATTTACAAGAACTTGTGGGTATTTTGTCATAATGCCGGCCAACTCAGAAAGAGGTTGCTTTTTCTCCTTCATAAGAGCTGCCACTTGAACAGCTGTTAACATGCCGTCACCAGTGGTGTTGTGATCTAAAAAGATTACGTGACCAGATTGTTCACCACCAACGGAAAGATTATGTTCACGCATGTATTCCAATACATATCGATCACCAACAGCAGTGGAAACTGTTTTCATACCAAGTTCTTCTGCTGCTTTATGGAATCCAATATTACTCATAACGGTACCAACTATGGTATCACCTTTAAGTTTACCTTCTTCTTTCAACTTAAGGGCGCATAGCAACATGATTTGATCACCATCGAGGACTTGACCTTTTTCATCAACCAATAAACAGCGGTCAGCATCGCCATCATTAGCAATACCAAGGTCTGCATTATGTTGTTGTACGGCTACTTGTAAGCCTTCAATATGTGTGGAACCACAATGATGATTGATATTCAAACCATCTGGATTCACGTTAATATTGATGACTTTAGCCCCTAGTCCAGACAAAATTTCCGGACCTACACTGGAAGCTGCGCCATTAGCACCATCATAAACGATAGTCAACCCTTCAAGGGACGTATCGATTGTGTGACGTACAAAATGAGCATATAAATGAGCCAAGTTACTATTGAACTCAATTTTACCAATACCATCACCCGTAGGACGCGCCAATTCATTATCTGCGCTTTGACGAACATATTTTTCCAATTCATCTTCCACTTCATCAGGTAATTTATAGCCATTACCATCAAAGAATTTAATGCCATTATCTGGATATGGATTGTGAGATGCAGAAATAACAGCACCCGCATCAAAACCTTGTTGACGTACAAGGTACGCTACTGCTGGAGTTGGGATAACGCCTGCAATTACTACATTGCCACCAACAGAGCAAATGCCCGCCGCTAATGCACTTTCAAGCATAGAACCAGAAATCCGTGTATCGCGACCAATCAAGAACGTAGGGTGATCCTTTTTCTTACCAAAATGCGTTCCTGCCGCACGACCTAAATGATAGGCTAATTCCGGCGTTAAAAACTCATTAACAACACCACGTACACCATCTGTACCAAATAAACGAGCCATAATTATCCTCCTCTAAGGATTTGTGAAAGTTTCACAAGTCTATATATCTACCGTGTGTATCATTTCAATAATTACTGTTGTGTATTATATCATAATATAGAAAGCATACCTACTATAAAGTCACATCTATATTACATAAATAGTATGAATCTATACTGTAATTCAATTCATCAGTATAATTCCCCACTAATTAGGTTTTGCGTATTTTGCCATACATAAAATGGCTGTTTCCGCACCATCAAGGGCAGCACTCATAATTCCCCCTGCATAGCCAGCCCCCTCACCCATAGGATAGAAACCTCCTACAGTAGGAGAAATGCGCTCTTCATTGCGTCCCATACGGAGCGGCGCAGAGGTACGCGTTTCAACGCCTGTCATACACACCGCAGGATCATCAAACCCTCGGATGCGACGCCCCCAGTATGGCAAGGCCCGCTCTAATACGGATGTAACGAATGATGGCAAGCAATCATGTAAATCGCAATTTACAATACCTGGCTCGTAACTATATATACTATTTTGTACGCTAGGTGCCTGTGAAAGTCCTAAAAACTGCCCTACAGTTTGTGCTGGCGCATGGAAGTTAGAACCGCCCAACTCATAGGCTTTGCGTTCCCATTCTCGTTGAAATGAAACGCCATCTAATGGATGAGTACCAAAGTCATCTGGACCTACGTTGACTACGATAGCACTATTAGCAACACCGCTATCCCGAGCGTATAAACTCATGCCATTTACGACAACGCCACCCTCTTCAGAAGCAGATGCTACTACTTGACCTCCTGGGCACATACAGAAGCTATATGCAGTACGGCCTGATTCTTTATCGTGGTATACGAGAGAATATTCTGCTGCACCGAGGCCCAAACTAGATGGTTCTACACCATATTGGGACTCATCGATTACAGCCTGATCATGCTCAATACGAACACCGATAGCAAATGGTTTTGCCGTCATTTCCACATTACGTTTATAAAGCATTTCATATGTGTCACGTGCACTATGGCCTACACCAGACAAAACAACAGTCGTATCAATACGCTCACTACCATTAACTTCAACGCCTACGATACGGTCATTTTCAATAAATAAATCCGTTACCTTAGAACCAAAGCGGACTTCACCGCCCCATTCGATGATGCGCTCACGCATGGCTTTTACCATGGTACGCAATTTATCTGTACCTACATGAGGTTTATGTTTATATAAAATTTCTTCAGGCGCACCAAACTCTACAAAGTATTTAGATATTTCATGTAACCGCGGATGGGTAATGCGAGTTGTCAACTTACCATCGGAAAAAGTTCCTGCGCCGCCTTCCCCAAATTGTACGTTGGACTCAGGCTTAAATATGCCCTTTTTCCAAAATGTCTCTACATCATGACTACGTGTATCTACATCTTGACCGCGTTCAAGCACGATTGGGCGATAGCCTTCACGAGCTAAGTAAAAGGCTGCAAGCATCCCCGCAGGGCCAAAGCCCATAACAACAGGACGATGTGCTAATGGTACAGCCCCCAAAACGATAGGTTCTGGATCTTCTGCAGCAAATACAGATACATCCTTTTCTTTACCAAGCTTTTTCATGACTTGAGCTTCATTATGAACCTCAATGAATAGGGTATATACAAAAACAATGTTTGGCTTCTTACGGGCATCTACGGCACGTCGAACAACATGAATCGTTTCGATAGCACCACGTAACGGGGGATATTTCTTTTCTACAATACTTTTGATATCCGACTTAACCGTAACAGCCACGCGGAGATTTATTATTCTAATCATATCTTTCCTATTAAAGCCTCCCTTTTAGGCGAGCCTACTTCTTTAATCTTTGACCAAAATTCTTTACCACTTGATCTGTAAGAAAATAGTCATACATCTTTATTATACAACACTACTATAAAAGCTAATATATAAATCATAAAAAGGCCCTAATAGAGAAACATTCACTCTATTAGGGTCTTCGTCGCAAGATCTCAAAGCCTCACAAAAAACTTATCATCCATTAAGTACTTTCTTTTGTATTTCTACTTTCACCCGTACCGTTGTGGTATTGCTATTAACCCCATTCGGTAATACTAAATTATAGTTACCCTGTACAGTTTCAGTAGCACCCGATACATCGATAGGTTCCGTTTGTATTTCTGTAACGGAATTAATCATTTCTTCACGCCCTGTAACTGTTAATTGCGTTGGTGTAGCAGACGTGGATTTAACTTCATAACCTTCTGCTACTGTACCAACAGTCGGAACAGTAATAGGAACCGCCTTTTCTTTACGTAATAAGTTGAGTTCATATTGTGCTTGGCCTTGGTTTGGATTAATATGTACATCCAGTACATTACCTGCCGTATCCCAAGCTTCTAAAGTACTAACAGCGCTAAAGTTCTTCGTTTGACCAGCCACATTGACTTTCATCACAACCTTGCTCACTGCATTAACTTGTTGCTTACGACCAGAAACAGTTACCTCTTTCGGCACAATCGTTACCGATTTCAAAGCAATATCATCAGAGAACTTGCCGATTGGAACTATTTCAACAGGAATCGTTTTCTCTGCATATTCATCAACATTGATGGTGATGTTATCTGGTTTAACCTCCACAAGATTCATCCCTACTGGAGGAGTAAAATTAATAGTTACATTATTTTGACCTGGTTTTACACCAGATGCATCAATATAAGCCCGTAAATTATCTGATTTCATAGACATAATGGTATCACGTGGACCAGCCAGAACAACACGGACCACATCTGGTGCATCTTCTATGATATAGCCAGAATTGAGATTTTGAACCTGTACAGGTATTGTATAGGTTACTTCCATCACAGGGTTCTGATCGCGCATAATAAAGAACCACATAACGATAGCTGCTAACAAGGATAATAATTTAGCAGGCCAATTGCGTTTCAAATGAATCATCATTTATTTGCCCTCCATTTCCACATACTAGTAATGGTTTGACGAGGGCGTTCCATAAAGGTGCGCAATGCCTCTTTAATTTGATCCTCTGGTAAATGGCGATAAATATGACCCCCATATGTATAAGAGATGGTCCCTGTTTCCTCACTGACAACGACTACCACAGCGTCTGTTTGCTCAGATAAGCCAATAGCTGCACGGTGACGTGTACCTAGTTCGGTACTCAATGTGCGGTCCTCAGTCAACGGCAACAAGCAGCCCGCTGCACGGATTCGCCCATCACGAATAATCAAGGCCCCATCATGAAGCGGTGTACTAGGAACAAAGATATTTTTAATCAACTCGCGACTCAATACAGCATCGATAAGAATACCAGTATCTACAAAGTCATTGAGACCTACTTCACGTTCAAAAACGATAAGTGCCCCCGTATGTTCGCGAGACATAACGCGAGCTGCAGCCATCACTTCATTAATGGCCATATCCATTTCTTCTTCGTTTACATTTTGTGCCTTGCTGAAAATTCGGCCACGCCCCAATTGTTCTAGAGCACGACGCAATTCAGGTTGGAATACAACGGGTAACGCAAAGAGAAGAACGGTCATACTTTGTTGCAAAATCCAGTTGATAACGTATAGATTTAACAGATGACTCAATAAATTAAAAATTGCCAATATAACGAGACCTTTTAAAAGAGAAACGGCCCGTGTATCTTTAAGCAATTTATATAAATAGTAAATACCAATAGCAACGATTATGATATCAACAATATCAAGAAGCCTAAAGGTATGTATAAGTGCGTCAATATGCATAAAAATAGCTCCTTATACAAAATAATAAGGTACAATCAATTCTTTGACTGTACCTTATATTTTAACTCATTTTGAGAGTACTGTAAATTTATAAACAAACGCTGAATGAGATTTTTATTAGATGTTTTGTGTTTCAATCCAAACATCCATTTGGCCCCCACAAACCATGCCTTCTTTAACAGCTACGTCATCATCGAGATGAACATCGATACGACGGTGAGCTTCTTTTTTATTCAAAGAGTCCACCGCACTTAGGCGGATTTCATTTTCCGCACGTCCGCCGCCGATAGTACCAAAAATAGATCCATCTGGAAATACAACCATAGATGTACCAGCTTTACGAGGTGTGGATCCACAGGTATATAAAATAGTGGCTACTGCTAAGGTTTCGTTTTTACGTTCACTAAGGTATTCAATAAACTCACGATTCATGGATCACTCTACCTTTCCGCAATGAGCCGCCTTTTTTTCCACGCACCACTGCCAAATATTCACTAACGATAGATAATGCAATTTCCTCAGGCGTTTGAGCTCCTAAATCTAGCCCAATAGGCGCATATACCATATCTAACTCATCTTGAGTCCATCCCTGCTCACGCAACACTTCAAAAGCGTGATGGATGCGTTTTTGGCTGCCCATAACGCCCATATAGGTAGGCAAGTACCCTCGTAATTGTTCTAAGCATATATTATCGTACTCATGAGCACGTGTCACAATGATAAAACCAGTATATTCATCAAGAGGTAAATCGTTCTTGAAGTTTTCTAAAGGTAAGCATTTACGTATGACACGTTCATCAAAGAATTCAGGAACTACATATTCTGGACGGTCATCTACGACTGTAACACGACATCCAATAAACAGCAGCAAATCTGTAATCGCTCGGCTAACATGACCTGCGCCTAATACGAGAACTGACGGATCATTTTCTACAGGTTGTACGAAACACTCCATTTCGCCTACCATGCATAGAGAATTTAGCTTTGCTTTATCTACAGTAAACCCTTCAATAGGAGTTCCGTATAGAACCCTTCCATCTTCAGCATAAATAGTCTTATCCCCTTGACGAGGACCGGATAGAACAGTAACCATCACAGTAGTTTCAGTAACCTGTAGACGATCTTTCATCACATCATAAATTGTTTCCATCTAGATTCCTTTCATAATCCCAAGCGGTAACAGCCTCTAATACACCTCCACCGACAGCAAGGGATTTATCTGAAATACTATAGCAATGAGACTCTTCACAACGAGCATCCACATCAGCCAACTTAAAATGATCTGATACGATGAGCCCACTTTTTAAAATGCCTCGTAGAATACCTGTAATTTTCGCTCTTACTGGTTCTTCATCAACATAACCAATTACTTCATTAGCTTGTACAGAATCCCCAATATGACGTTTTGCTGTAAATAGTCCAGCCTTTGGAGAATGAATAACGCGCTCATGAGTGTAGCCACCTACATTTCCAGGGATACCTGTATTAGGTTGAGCTGGTCCATCATAGATACAGCGACCTAATGAATGACCACGCATCGTTTCAATGACTACATCTACATCTTCTCCAGCAATAAATCCAGGGCCCACACCGATAACTAGATCTGCATCATCCCGTTTTGTACCAAGATTCTTTTTACTCAAAATAGCATCGACTACAATCTCTGGTTTTAAAGTGTCCAATAATTCCTCATATGAGCTAGTGACAACGGGGATGATTTCCTGTGCCAATGTATCCTTCACTTCACTAAGAGACACATGACGAGCAACAAAACGTTCCAAAATCATTTCTCCACGATGAACCGCATTACCGTAACATACTTCGCGGCGAATCATGGTAGGAATCGCTATTTCACTAATTACAACGGGATAGCCCGCCCGTCTCAATCTATATACAGCGCCGGAAGCAATGTCTCCGCCTCCACGCATAAGTACCAATGGTTTCATAATGCCTCACTTTCACGATGTTTCAAACGCTCAAAATCATCGGGTGTATCGATATCGTCGCCAATATCATCACTAATCCATAATTTCACGACATGGGCTTTACCATCACCATGAATAATGGTCTTACCCCCTTGATCCCCTTGAATCTGTTGTAAATAATCAAACCAATGAGAACCAAAGAGAACGGGATTTCCCGAGTGATAATTTGCCCCATAATGTGGAACGACGATAGTTTTCGGATGAAAGTTTTCATTAAACGCACGAATGACCTCGTGTACAACAGCACTCGTCAGAAGTGGTTGATCTCCTACTGAACAGAGAATACCGTCTAGCGGTATGGATAACGTATTCATCAAATGACGTACTCCCATCGCTATGGATACGCCTTGCCCTAGTTCAGGATGGTCATTTCGAATGGCTTCAAAACCATAGTTTGTGACAATTGGTTCTAATTTCTCATGATCATCACCAGTAACTGCCACAAAAGGTAGCTTACAGGACATAGTAGAAGCTACCTGTCCACCCCATCCACCTTGAAGAGCCCCACAGACCGCATCTAGAACAGTCTTACCACGCCAGGGCAAGAGCTGCTTATTACATCCCATGCGCTTGGATTGCCCTCCCACAAGGAGGACAATGCCAATATGCAAAGGATGACGGTCTATGGGGTCTCTCATGGGACTAAAAGCGGTGTTACAATTTGCTTTCATAATAGTCATGAGTACCTACCGACATTGAATAATGCGACGGATTTCACAACTTGCTTTATATCCATCAGCCAAAATGATAGCCGTAATATCACTATCAACAATATGATCAATAAAATCATCGATAATGCGATGTTGCACTGTTTCATAACCAGTACAGAATAATATTTTCTTACCTCTACTGTATTGGAATAAACCTTGCCTATGTAAAACAAGATCAGCCAACATACGAGGAGTTACAATAGCCCCCATATCGCGTTTTACAATATCTTGAACAAGCTCGATATTATGTACGTGCTCATCATCTAATGGGGCCCCTAGCATTTGTAGATTCACGAGGCCAATCGTAGTCTTTGTAAGAGATGGAATGACAGGTTCGGTCGTCTTAGGTGCCTTGAGCCATTTTTCCTTCGCCCCATCTGCTTCTACAACAATTTGCCAATTGGGATGTAACTTGGATAAACCATCGATAAGATCACAATCTAAGGAGTCTACTTTTGTTCCTGTAATTCCAGCGAACCACGCACCACAATAGCCATGTAAAAGTCGGTCAGTACAATACTCATCAGCTTCATTAATATTATGAGTATAAATCGGTTCATAATGAGCCACCTGAGACTCATAAAGTCGAGTCGTAGTCGTAACTACGATGGGCTGACCTTTCAGCCGTCCATATTCTACTAGTTTTGAAAGCACAGTCGTTTTACCGCCTGCCCCAACAAGGGCAACGATTCCCGGCTGAATCAATCGATTCCAATAGGATGTTTGTGATGTCATAGAACCAGGCCTCCTTAGAAAGTAAAAGGAACTAGAAATCTCTATACTTTATATTTCTCGTCCATAGCCATAAATACCTTCTCAGGTGTCATAGGTAATGTACGAATATCCGCACCAACTGCATTTTTAATGGCATGTTGAATAGCAGGGCACCCCGTATTGATGACAACCTCACCAATAGATTTTGCTCCGAAACCACCTGTAGGCTCGTAAGATTCTACAAAGTCTGTATGTAATTCACCAATATCCTGACGGGTTGGGATTTTATAAGTCATAAGATTGTTTGTTTCCAAGCGACCATTGCTTGAATAGCGTACATCTTCATATAAAGCCATGCCGATAGCTTGTACCACACCACCCTCAACTTGAACACGAGCCAATTTAGGATTGATAACAGTACCACAATCAACACAAGAGTAGAAATGAAGAGGAATAACCTTACCTGTTTGTTTATCTACCTTCACCTCAGCAATAGATGCCATAAATGGAGGTGGGGACGTATGACTGCCCCATGTAGCAAAACCAGACAATTGCTCCGCATTAACACCAACTAATAATTTTGGTGCCAATTGATGGATATCCATTGTTTTAGCACCATCTTTTGTGGTAGCTACAACGCCGTCAAAGTCAACGTTTTCAACGTCAATTTCAAAGAATTGAGCGAATTTAGCAATAATCTTAGTGCGCAATTCTTCTGCCGCCATCTTAGCAGCAGTACCTGTTACATAGGTTGTACTAGATGCGTAAGACCCTGGATCGAATGGTACGATATCTGTATCTGATTCAATAACAGTCATATATTCCATAGGACAGCCGATTACTTCACAGGCCATTTGAGTCAATACGGTATTAGACCCCATGCCCATATCAGAAGACCCAGTATACAATGTATAATTACCATCGTCACCAAGGCGAATTTCAACGGATGCCACATCGATATTTGCGACACCAGAGCCTTGTAATGCTAAAGCCATGCCAAGTCCACCGCGGTAGCGCTCATCGATATCCCAAGAATGAGGGCGTTCATCCCAACGAGCCATTTCTTTTACGCGATTTACAGTATCTTGAAAAAGACCAGAATCAAGATATTCATCTGGAGCATATACTAAGCTTTGTTCACCTTCCGCTATTAAGTTCTTCTGACGTAATTCAGCTGGATCAATCCCCATCTTATCAGCTAACTGGTTTACTGCACATTCTAATGGCCACAATGCTTCTGTTGCACCATACCCACGGAAAGCACCACCAGGAGTTTGGTTAGTATACACACCCTCTGTACCATAATGAACAGCAGTCGCTTTGTTGTACAAAGGTACAGATTTATGTTCGCCAGCCGTTGTAGTAGTGAAGCAATGAGTTGCATGTGCACCAGCGGCTGTGATGGAGTCCATATCAATAACTTTAATAATGCCATCTTTTGTAGCACCTACACGGATTTTCCATTCACGAGCATGACGTGTAGTAGAGCAAGTTTGTGCTTCTGTACGATCGTATAAGAGATAACAAGGTTTTTTCAATGTCCACGCTACAAAGGCCGTCATAATTTCTGTACAAGCCGTTTGTTTAGAGCCGAAACCGCCGCCGATACGAGGTTTAATAACACGGACTTTTGTGGCCGGAATACCGAGTGCACGAGCGATGTGACGGCGTACATGGAATACGATTTGTGTAGAGGATACGATAACTACACGACCTAGCGCATCTATATATCCAAAGCTTTGGAATGGTTCCATCGCTGTTTGGCGTGTGGCCTGGTCAAAGTATGTACCTTCTGCCACGTAATCACATTTAGCAAGTTCTGCTTCCACATCTCCTACCCGTTTGTGATAGGATACGCAAATATTGCGTTTGTAATCTTGTCCTACAGGGATATTATTGTGAATATCATCTTCAGGATGTACTATAGTTTCATGGTCGATAGCAGTATGCATATCAAGTACAGGTTTCTGTACTTCGTATTCAACCTTGATAAGCGGCATTGCTTTAAGCGCTGTAGCCTCATCTTTTGCTACGATAAGAGCTACTTCGTCTCCAACATAGCGAACTACAGGGTCCAAGATGAGTGCATCATAAGCGGATGGCTCTGGATATGTTTGACCTGCTAATGTGAATCGCGTATTAGGCACATCTTCATAAGTAAAAATAGCTTCTACGCCAGGAATCAATTTGGCTTTAGATGTATCAATAGATTTGATGCGCGCCTGAGCATGAGGGCTACGAAGAGCCTTAATAACGAGCGCATCTTTGGGAACAAAATCGCCAGTATAAGACGGTTTACCAGACAAAATACCTTTGGAGTCAACTTTGTCATAGGATTTTCCAATATGCTTATTCATCATTATAGGCCTCCTTCTAAGAATTTACGAACTCCTCGAAGTTGTGATTCATAACCAGTACAGCGACATAAGTTACCTATGAGGTATTCGCGAATCTCATCATCGCTAGCCTTTGGATTTTTGCGTTTCAAATTAATAGCACTCATCATCATGCCAGTTGTACAAAAGCCACACTGATCTGCGCCTTCACTTGCGATACAAGCCGCTAATAATTCAGCTTCCTCTTGTAAGCCTTCTAATGTAGTAATTTTATGTCCTGGCGCACGAAATGTAGGGTATGCACAGGACAAAATAATTTCGTCATCCACCCATACAGTGCAAAGGCCACAGTTTGTAGTATCACAGCCACAGCGGACACTGTAATAGCCAAGATTACGCAATGTGTCTAGCAACATCTCATCAGTTGGCACATTAACAGTTACATTTTTGTTATTAATATTAAGTACGAGTTCCATTATTGTGCCACCTCCTTAGCTAAGCGTTGAACCATTGCTTTTACCATTTCCATGCGATATTCTTTAGACGCATGAGAGTTAGATTGATACACTAGTTCTTCGGATGCCAATTGACCTGCCTCTTTTGCGGCAGATAATCCTTTTTCTGAAAGCAAGGCACTTGCTTTAACAGCTAATTGAGGTACACCAGGTCTTGTACCGATATACAATTCAACGCCTTTTTCATCATGACGAAGAGCACCTGTCAATAACGGGAAATCACCACGAGAAATGCGAAGGGCTTCAACAGCTACAGCTACATCTACTTTAGGGATGCGAATTTCCACGAGAATATCACGTTCTCTATAAGTCATATAATCTTGCATGGACATACGACCGCCTTTGAAGGTAACGATGTCTGCATGCACTGCCAATAGCGCGGGGATGATATCAGAGAAGCCAAACTTACTTGCTACAGAACCGCCCATGGTAGCAGTATTCCTAAATTGAACGCCAAGAATCTCCTTAACGCCTTTAACTACGGCACCGCCGCAGAATTGTTGTAAAGGCTCAAAGCGTTCCACATCTCCTTGTGTCGCCATAGCGCCAATAACAAACTCCTTATCTTCTTCACGAACATAACGCAAATCAAGACTCGCCATATCAATCACTGATGGCCAAGTTCGTCGTCCTAGACGCAGCCAACAGCCGCCTGCTAGCATAGGAGCAGTTTTGTTCTTTGTGGCTAATTCATAAGCCTCTTCCACCGTCTTCGGTTGTAATACTTTCATAAATGCTAACATAATCTGTCCTCTCAATGGTATACTAATACTAACAGAATTACGGTGCTAACTATAAAAATACAGTTCTCACCAAACTACAAACTTAACAAAAAACTATAGAATCTCGTGCATTTCTTATACTTTTATTTTACCAATTATTTACCACTAAATCTACGATGAAAGATATAAATTTACAGGAAATTTGCAAAGAATTACATATTTATGAATTTGGAATTGCCTCATGGCCACTACCTGAACAGGCCAAAACTATTTTATTTGAAAGCAACCCATGCCCCTTTACTACGGCAGATGTGGAAGCAAGACTACTAGGAACGACTCAGTTTATGCCCAAAAGTGCCATCGTTTGTCTATTCCCGTACCATGTACAACACAAAGGCCATGCCAATCTATCGCGCTATACATGGTCAACAGATTATCACCTGGTCATTAATGAATATTTAGAACGTCTTATTGAAAGATTACAAATAATTGATGACTCGGCTCAGTTCTCTATTCATTGCGACACCTCTCCTTTAGCAGATCGGTACATGGCCTACTTAGCAGGTCTCGGCTTTTACGGAAAGAACAACTGTTTTATCAGCCCTAAATGGGGTTCTTATGTCGTTATTGGTACGATTTTAACAACACTAGAACTCAAACCAAATACCCCTCTTGAGCAGTCCTGTATAGGATGCAATCGTTGTATTACAGCATGCTTAGGCCAATGTTTGGGCCATGACGAATTTAAATTCGCGACTTGTAAAAGCTACTTAACTCAGAAAAAAGGAGAACTTACCGATGAAGAGGAACAGATTCTCGCTAAAACACCACTCGTATTTGGTTGTGATGTGTGCCAAGAGGTGTGTCCTCATAACAAAGATATTCCAACTACGCCCATCCCAGAATTCCAACAGATAGAACCGTATATCAATATAAACGAACTAGAAACACTAACGAACAAAGAATTCAAAGCAAAATACGGTCATCGAGCCTTCTCGTGGCGAGGTAAAAAAATACTAATGAGAAATCAAGAGATTATAGATAGAAAAAATAAACTATAATATTCAATAAAGCATAATAATTAACAAATACGCTTATAATAATTATTATTAAACAAACTAACAAAATTTGATAAAGCATTAGCAACATAATCTACAAATCTTTAAAATCAAAAAGAGACGGCCCAAATGAACTATACCTTCAAAATTGTGTGCAAATTTTGGGGTACAGTTCAAGAAGTCGTCTCTTTTAATAGTTATTTAATTTCGTAATAGTTCAACTCATCCAAGCTCTTACCAAGAGCAGGGATATATAATTCAATAAACATATCTACCTCAGGCATATTTAGAGTTTTCAACTTAGCTAAGATAGAGTCATGTGCCTCTTTAAACTCATCATTTCCTGCCTTGAGCTCTTTGACGCATTTCATATAGGCTGAAATTGTATCGGCAGCCTTAACAATAGGCCATTCTGGACTAGCCTCTGCATCAACAAGTATAGGCTTATAAACAGATTGTAACCGGTCTGGCAAGGTTGATAGCATTTTTTCTTGCGCCAAAGTTTCAACCTCACCATACAGTTCACGCAACTTTGGATCAAAATACTTGATTGGTGTCGGCATATCTCCTGTAAAGATTTCACTCACCTCATGATACATGGCTATGACAGCTACCTTATTAATATCTACATTTCCACCGAAGTATTCATTTTTTATAGCTCCCAAATTGTGGGCTACCATGGCCACTTCAAGGCTATGTTCTTGAATATTTTCTATTTCCGTATTTCGCATGAGGCTCCATCGATTGATAAAGCGCATGCGTTTTAAAAATGCAAAAAATGAACTCATATATCCCCCATTGCACAATAGGTCCTTAAATTACCCCACGGAGTTTAAAGCCATAATCAAGGAATTGCACCGCTTCATCCCAACGGTTATCATCGTTTAACATGACTACAATCATAGTATGACCCTTACGTGTGGCAGACGCAATCAAACATTCTCCTGCTGCATTTGTAAAACCTGTTTTCAAGCCATTTGCACCAGGATATTTGTTGCGAATGAAGTGGTTTGTAGTACGAATTGTTTCTGGTGCGCGGTTTTGGTACGGCACCTTGTAGTAATCATTGGCAACCTTGTCACGGAACATTTGGTATTTCATACCGTACGCAGCAATCATCGCTAAATCACGAGCCGTAGAATGGTGACCCTTTTGTGTTAATCCATGAGGATTCAAGAACACACTATTCTTTGCCCCCGCTTTTGCAGCAATGCGAGTCATATCTTTAGCAAATTTATCCACAGAACCACTTACATTTTCGGCTACTACAATGGCCGCATCATTACCACTAGCAACCATCATACCTTCAAGAACACCTTCCAATGTAATCTGATCGCCTACGCGAACCCCAAGGTTTGATTCTTCCATGCTCGTTGCATAGCTACTTATAGTAGCTAATTCATCAAGCTGTGTGCCCTTTAATTCTAAGGCAGTTAACAAGGTGACCATTTTTGTAGTACTAGCTGGATGCATCCACTTATCTGGGTTCTTTGCAAATAAAATTTCTTTTGTATCTGCATCAATTAGGACTACGGCCTCACCAACAGTAGAAGGAGGTGTAATGTATGCAGCTTGAGCAACACTAGCACCTATAAATATGATTCCTATAAAAGTTATGGCCAATACCAATTTCTTATAAAACATATGAATATTCGTCGTTAAAAGTGTCATCACTCTCGTTCTACCTTCCAGTATCTTAACTTTCAAGACTATCATCTAGTGCTACATTTGTAGTAGTTGCTTTCTTTTTTGTCCCTTTAATTTCACCTGTCGATGTATCTACATTTTGAATATATACTACACGTTGAGGATATGGAATATCGATACCATATTTATCAAAGGCATCTTTTACATCAGACATGATGCTATATTGAACATCGAGAAAATCATTCGACTTAACACGAGCATAAGCAGCAATTCGTACAGAATTATCTCCAAATTCAGAAATACCTATTTCCATATTCTTCGGATTAAGGACACGTTTATCTGCTGCAAAAATATTTTTTAAGATTTTTATTGCCTCATGATGATCATTATTATAACCAATGTCAAACGTAAATGGGATAACCCGTTCTGTAGTATAAACAATATTAGTTACAGCTTGGGATGTAAGAAGAGAGTTAGGAATGTATACATTCTTTTGATCTTTTGTAGTAATAACTGTATACATAAATTGGATTGATTTAACACTGCCGACTACATCACCCACCTGAATAACGTGACCCGCTCTAAAAGGTTTGAAGATAAGAATCAATAAACCAGATGCTAAGTTAGAAAGGTTATTCTGTAAGGCGAGACCAATACCTAAACCAAAAGCACCAAAAGCAGCTATAAAGGATGTTGTAGGAATACCGATTTGGTTTAAGCAAATCAATACTAACCCTACTAGCAAGGCATAATTAATAATTTGAGTGATAAAGCTCATCGCTGCTGAGTCATAGGAAGCTTTTGTCATAATGCGAACGGCAAAAGCTTTTACCCATTTAATAGCATATCGCCCTATCCAAAATAAAATTAGTGCTAATAAAATATTTCCAGCTTGTGCAAAAAACCAGTCCCTTATTTGAATTAATATATTAGCGTCTTTAAAAAGAAATTCAGAAACAGCACTTAAGAAATTAGCCATAGTAACCATCCATAATATAAATCTAAACAATCACAAATATCTATCACAACATAATAGCAATATAATAACGGTAAATATATATGCTATAATTTTACATATGCATTTGCAATACGATAATAAAGATATTATATCTTTATATTCCATATATAACAATCATAAAACTAGGGAGACTTACATGTTCAAAAATCTATACGAAGCACCCCAAGAGCTCGCTACTGGAGGCTATGTAACTAGAGAGTTACACTCCGTTACGGTACACTTTGACGATATCCACTATTCTCTTTCGAGCGGACAATTAAATGGTGGCTATCACCATACGCTAGCGGTACGCAACCAACAGCTAACATATCAAATCGAAACAGAAAAAGATTTACCCGGTGGCTCTGTAGCCGATTATTTGGCTCAAGAATTTGAACATATTGATACTCCTGTTCATTTTAGTACAGCACTTCTCACGTCTGCCACAATGCATCTACACGCCTATGCCAAAGTTGAAGAACATGATACTATTGTGGAAACTATCGTGACTGCAGGCTATGAAAAAACGGCACATCGCGCAGGTACAGGCTATTGTTACGAAGAGCGGGATGGAGACTTCATAGTGCCAGGCACAATCAATATCCTCGTATTTACAAATAAAGCTTTAACAGATAGCGCTATGGTAAAAGCTGTTATGACAATTACCGAAGCAAAAACCGCAGCCCTTCAAGATTGGAATGTTGAAAGCGTACGCCTCCATCCGTTTATTAATGAAGATATTCCTGATGCAATTACAAAAGAACGAAAAACATCTGCCACAGGTACCTCTACAGATGGTATCATTCTCACCATTGATACAAATGGAGATATCTTAACAGATGCTGGTTCCTTTTCACTATTTGGAGACACCTTAGCCAAGGCCGTCTATGTAGGCGTACAAAGAGCACTAGAAAATGCTATCGGCGCTGAATAATCCTATTTTGTAATATACAAAAATATCTAGAATAATACCCCAAAAATTATCATTCAATACCCCACTCATATATGAAAAATATAATACAAATGAAAAACCGCACATCCTAGGCGATCGGAATGTGCGGTTTATTGCATATAAAACTGTTACATATAGTATAATTTTTGAAAATGAATATCAAATTAAAATTTGAAATATTTTCTCAAATTTTTCAAATTAATTATTAGATTCAAAGAATTATTATGTTTCATATGTTCCATGAGTATTATGTGCCTTTAATATTCATGGAAGAATTGTTGTAACTTTTTAAGATTTTTAGTTTTTGTAAGCCCTAGCATCAATAGAATACGAGCTTTTTGTGGACTTAAAGTATCACATACGAGATAGTTTGCCAGTGCATCTTGTGGCACTGCAGATACCATGCCACTACCAGTACGAGAAGCACGTACCGTTGGAAATTTTGCATTCTGTGTAATCTGACGTACATTTTGTGGAATTGTACCATGACCAAGCCCTGTTAAGATCAAACCGTCAGGATTTGTAGCAACTACACTCATAGGCACCATATCATCCATACCACCGTAGCAAGTCATTATAACTACACGAGGCAACTCAGATAATTTACTCACATCAAATACAGAGTCTTGCGTATGGCGTCGAGTAGACGCTTTATAATAGTGGGCAATACCATCTTGTACAATACCAAGATGTCCCACTAATGGACTATCAAAAGTCGCTACATTAGTAGTGTTGCATTTAGATACATCCCTTGCCCCATCAATGTAGCCATTTAATACGACTACCACACCTTTACCTACAGACGATGGCGTCCTCGCTACTTGGATTGCTTGCAATAAATTAATTGGCCCGTCTGCACTAATAGCACCTGCAGGTCTCATAGATCCAGTAATAACAATTGGCTTGTCTGTATGAACTGTCAGATTCAGAAAATATGCTGTCTCCTCCATGCTATCTGTGCCATGAGTAATGACAACACCACCGATATCATCTCGGTTAACCAATTTTTGCACCAACTTAGAAAGTTCTAACCAGTGATTTACGGTAATATCGGAGCTTTCAATATTACTAAACTGAGCATATGTATAAGGACCATACGGTTTTGTGCCAGGTACAGAGGCTAAAATTTCGTCAAGGCCTAACACCCCTGCCGTATAACCTGTTAAATCCGTATTTGAAGTACCTTTTCCAGCAATAGTTCCTCCAGTACCAATCAAAGCGATTTTTGTCTCCATATTGCCTCCACTATAAATCAAGATTTTCACCCTATCAATTAAAGGTTTGGGTCAAATGACGGCATCAACTCTAATTTATGCTTATTAATTCGATTCAGATAATCGATTCGCTCTTTTGTTGCTTGATCTTCAATTTTCCCAGTTCTAATATAATGATCCAATATAGCATAGGTAAATCCTAATTTATCCTCATCGGACTGACCGCTGAGACCATCACTTGGCACCTTATCAACTAGGTGCAATGGAATATCAAGAAGTTTTCCTATTTGACGAACTTCTTCTACTACGAGTTGTGCGAGAGGGCTAAAATCACCTGCACTATCTCCGTATTTTGTAGAGTATCCTACGTAGTCTTCAGATCCATTACAAGTATTTGCTACACGAGCACCATTTGGTAAATTTTGTCCTATTGCATAGAGAGTTGCCATCCGGAGACGAGGCGGGGTATTAATGGCAGCATCTTTAGATAAATCGGCTCTCCCCGTTACAGCATCATACCCCTTAGCCTGAACGATAGCATGAGTTAGCGCCTCATAGGCAGCACCAATATTGACCGTCATGTGCGGAATTCCTAAATGATTTACCACTGTCTGAGCATCATCAATATCCGATTGCACTCCATTTGGCATAAGAACACCAACTACGCGATCTGCACCGAGAGCTTCTTTGCAAAGAGCTGCCACGATAGTCGAGTCCTTACCACCTGAAATACCAACTACAGCACTACAGTTAGGACCATTTTTACCAAAATAATCTCGAATCCATTGAATGAGGGCATCCTTTGTAGCTTGTGGATTTTCTAACATAGGCCCTCCTACTTTTTCCGATAAATACGGTTCAATAAATCCATCTTCAATTGATAGTAGCTAGGACTCATATCAAGGTAGTGACGATGTGGATTTTCAAAGCGTTGCTCTTCAGGCCAAATTTCATTAGCTAATTGATCTTGCACATATGCTCGAATTTCCTCTAGGGTTGGTAAGTTCACAACTAATTTACCATCCTTGATAATAAGCTGCTTCATCTCTTTAAAAGTACAATTTTCAAAATATAATTCACGCCAAGGTTGCTCAGGATCGATATAACGATATGGTTCCTCTGTATCAGGTACCTCTCTCAACAATGTTAATAGATCTGCAATCGCACGACCTTTATCATTATAAACACGATATACCTTTTTAAGACCTGGATTAGTAATTTTTTCTACACTTTCAGAAATCTTGATACGAGGTTCCCACATACCATCTTTCTCGATGCTAGCAATTTTATATACCGCACCAAATACGGGGTCACTCTTAGAGGTAATGAGGCGTTCCCCTACACCAAAAATATCAATAGGGCCACCTTGTATGAGCAAAGATGTGATTGTATACTCATCTAGACTATTAGATGCCATGATTTTACAATCTTCTAAGCCTGCATCATCTAGCATGCGCCGCGCTTTTTTCGCCAAATACGCAAGGTCACCAGAATCTAGGCGAATTCCTTTTAAGCGTTTCCCCATTGGCTCTAATACATCCTTTGCTACCTTAATAGCATTGGGCACGCCAGAGTTTAACACATCATAAGTATCAACTAGGAATACTGCATTATCTGGATACACTTCGGCATAGGCTTTAAAAGCATCGTATTCAGAACCATAGTACATAACCCAGCTATGTGCCATGGTCCCGCTGACAGGAATGCCAAATTGTTGCCCTGCTAAAACGGTTGCAGTGGACTGAACACCACCAATGTAAGCGGCTCTTGCACCATATACAGCAGCGTCTACATTATGTGCACGACGAGCACCAAAGTCAGCCACAATACGCCCATCCGCAGCGCGAACAATGCGATTAGCTTTTGTGGCGATAAGGGATTGATGGTTCATCATAGTAAGCACTGCAGTTTCTATGATTTGTGCATCTATGAGAGGCGCCACAATTGTAATTACAGGTTCATTAGGATAGATGATAGAACCTTCTGGGAAGGCATATACATCACCAGTGAAAGAGAAATCTTTTAAATAAGCTAAAAATTCTTCACTAAAAATACCCTGACTCCGTAAATAAGAGATATCACTTTCATCAAAGTGTAAATTTAAAATGTACTCAACGATTTGTTCGAGACCACCAAAAATAGCAAAACCGCCCTTGTCTGGATTACGTCTAAAAAAAACATCAAATGCGACGCGATCCACATTTTTTAATTTTGTAAAGTAGCCATGTGCCATAGTCATCTCATAAAAATCCATAAGCATGCTAATATTGCGGCTTTCATGTTGCATTAGTTCACCAACCTTCTAAGATCTATAGAAATTTAGTTAATTGTTATTCGTTATTCGTATACCCTCATTATACAATATTATTCCTATATAGCTAGCACCTAGCATAAGCTATCCTAATAATCTTTATTGTGATATAACTATATATATACAACAATAATTTATATAGTTCGTATGTATGAAAGAAGCTAGTCTAGACTGTAAAACAAGCGACCATTACGCCATAATATTTTATTTTATATTGTTTTAAAAGCTTTCAATAATACATACATATCTATTTTACATGAGAATGAAAGGTACCATTATGGAAACAATCGTTCAAGCAAAACGCGTATTAGAAATTTTTAAAGAAATGAGCCAAATCCCTCGTGAGTCCGGCAATGAAAAAGGCATCAGCGATTACATCGTGAACTTTGCTAAAAATTTAGGTCTTGAAGTTCATCAAGACGAAATCTTTAATGTAGTTATCAAAAAAGCTGCATCTCCAGGTTATGAAAACCGTCCATCCATCATTTTACAAGGTCATATTGATATGGTTTGTGTTAAAGACCATGACTCTAACCACGACTTCTCTAAAGATCCAATTGCCAATATCATCGAAGGCGAATGGATGCACGCAGACCATACAACATTAGGTGCCGATAATGGCATGGGCGCTGCTATGATGCTTGCTCTCCTTGAAGATGAAAGCCAACAACATGGACCAATGCAATTATTATTCACTACCAACGAAGAAACTGGTATGGATGGTGCCTTTGCCATTAAAGAAGGTCAAGTAACTGGTGACTACTTACTCAACCTGGATACAGAGGTAGAACATGACTTCACCGTTAGTTGTGCTGGCGGTTGCCACGTACATGTAAAAATTCCATTGTTACGCGATAACAATCAACTAGGCTATGATGCGGGCTTATCCATTACAGTAACCGGCCTTAAAGGGGGGCACTCTGGCATCGAAATCAACGAGCAACGAGCCAATGCAAACCAAGTGTTAACCCGTGTACTCTATGATATTCAACAACAATATCCTATTAGCTTAGCGTCTTTTGAAGGTGGCGTAAAACATAATGCAATTCCGTCTAAGGCAGTAGCTGTACTATCCGTACGCTCTGAAGATGTGGCAGCCATTAAAACATTGCTCGCATACCAAGAAAAACAATACCAACACGAATATAGCGTACAGGATCCAGGCCTTACATTTGTAGTTGAAGATGTTCCTACTCCTGAAATAGTATATGCAGAAGACACAACAGAAGCACTTATTACATATATCTATCTTGCACAAGATGGGGTTCATTCTGTAAGTAAGTCTATCCCAAACCTTGTAGAAACATCTAATAATATTGCTATCGTACGTGAAAATCAACATACCATTGAAATACTCATTTCTATTCGTAGTTCCAATAGCAATAGTCTTGAATTCTTAACGAAAAAAATGATGCTTCTTGCAAAAGCACTTGGCGTAGCTGCAGAGCGTACAGGTGGATATCCAGCATGGGAATACGACAAAGGCTCAAAATTGGAAGAACAAGCGATTTCCTTGCATAACGAAATGTTCGATACACCAGCTAATGTAAATGCTATTCACGCAGGTCTCGAATGTGGTTTGTTAAAAGGCGTATTGCCAAATACACAAATGATTAGCTTTGGGCCTACTATCGTAAGTCCTCATACACCATCAGAACGCGTTCATTTACCTTCTGTTGAAAATGTATATGTGTACCTCAAAGCATTATTAGCAAAATTACAATAAAATAAATAATTACTATATTTTTGATGTATAATTTGTTATACTATAAGCAAATAACACATCAAGTTACGAGACCCATGTAATAGTGACTCTCCAACCCTCCTACAAGTAATTCAGCCATCTCTCCAACTGAATTATCTTGTAGGAGGGATTTTTTTCATAAAAATTTTTCAACTACATAAATAAATATTTATTCATACAGGAGTATTCTTTCATATATGAACAACATGGAATGCATCGTTTTATTTATAAATAATTATGAATATCAACTACATGTGCCAGTATACTCATATATAGTATATAATCTATAAATTTCAGAGAAGGCTGTTAAACTCTGATAAACTTGCTAGTTTCCATATACCCCATAGAGTATTTTCTGTGTTATCCTATAGGTGTATACTGTGTTTACATTACGCAGGAGGTATATATGATTCCAATAGTTATCATATCCGGATTTCTAGGTTCTGGAAAAACAACATTCTTACAACATATACTAAAAGAACATACATCGAAAGATAAAATTCTTATTATAGAAAACGATTTTGGTGAAACTAGCCTCGATGCTGCTAATCTTGCAAAAACAGGGGCCACAGTCCGTGAAGTAACATCTGGCTGTATTTGCTGTAGCTTACAAGGAAATTTCCAACAAGCACTACTTGATATTCTGCAAAATTACAAAATCGATATGATCTACATCGAGCCATCAGGTGTTAGCAAGCTCAGTGAAATCATCCATACTTGTAACGACGAGGACATTGCAAAATCTGCTTACATTCACGCATCAATAACGACTGTCGATGCTATGCAAGCACCAATGTTTATCAAAAATTTTGGTCTTTTCTTCAAGGATCAAATCACTCATAGTGATGCGATTTTTTTGAGCCATACAGAAGATATTCAACAGACAAGCATTACAAAACGTATGATTCGCGACCTCGCGCCACATACACCAATTCATGAAGAAGCATGGGATACCATTGGTTTGCGTGATTACATCAAGCGCCTGTATCATTGTCATGATGATCACTGCTTACACGATGAACATTTATTTATGAGTCATACCTTTAAGGATTTGCGCACCCTTAGTCTTGCACAATGGAAAACCATTTTAGAAGGCATGCCTGATACAGTGCTTCGTGCCAAAGGGATTGTACCAACCACGGAAGGTCCTCACGAACTCCAATACGGCACTCATTACTGTTCGCTTTCACCTAGTGAAACTAATGACTATAGTTTAGTCGTTATCGGCACAGATTTTAATGTACCAATGGTACATAACGAAGTGTGTCAATCATGATACCAGTTTATATCGTTACAGGGTTTATTGGATCCGGTAAAAGCACGTTCATAAACGAACAATTACAATACCGTAAAAAGCTAGGCGGTACCGCAATAATCAGCGCCGAAGAAGGCAGTGAACCTCTCATCAAAGAGCCCTTACAACTCAATGCGGATGAACTCAGTGCCATTGTTCCTAGCGATATCAAGTCTTACGAATTGATAGCCTGTAAAATCGGGGATTATTTAAAACGACTACAGCCAAAAGAGCTATGGATTGAGTGGAATGGCATGGTAAGCTTTCATCAACTAGAAGCCTTACTATATAGCGATATATTAAGCCACCTATTACAAGTAGAAAAGGTATTGTATATTTGTACCGATCAATTTGTCTCAACCATACTCCCTGGTTTAGGTAATGATGTAATGAGTCAATTGTATAGTGCAGATTGTATTATCACAGAATCCAATACACATCACGCTTTACTACGTACCTACAACGGAGAGGCTAAAATTATAACAGCTCCTACACCAGAAAAAGTAGAACAACTGTGCCGGAATTCCACATGGGGACTCATTCCTAATCTATTAGTTATTGGTATTACAACCTATATACTGTTGGTCACAGCTTTTCGCCATGACATCCCCTATTCCATTCACCAATGCTTCGCCATAATCACGGGCCTCATCATCGAGGCCATTCCATTCCTTTTATTAGGCACGGTAGGCTCAACGATTATTCGCTATTTCGTACCACAACGAGTATTACTAAAACTGTTAGGTGACCATTCTTTGAAAAGCTATGGGGCTGCTATGGTCAGTGGCTTTGCCTTGCCAATTTGTGACTGTGCCATCATCCCCTTATTCAAGGCGCTAATAGATCGAGGCATCCCTTTATCAGTAGCTCTTTTATTTATGCTCGCTAGCCCGATTATCAACCCTATCACCATTCTTTCTACATGGTATGCGTTTCCTGACAATCCCATGCTCTCCGTATGGCGTATCGTTTTAGGACTAGGTGTTGCCTTGTTAGTAGCCCTATCGTTCCGATTTTGGCCTCCAGCCACATCTATTTTGAAAGCAAGAACACCACAGAATCTTAGCTACGAAGAAATCGTTTTAGAAACAACTAAAACTAAACATATCGATAAAAAAAGATTGTTAGTCCATATGGAACGAGAGTTTTCTCAACTCTTATTCTATTTTTCCATGGCGGCAACTGTACTATCTATAGTTCAAGTGTATGGCAAGCCTTGGCTTCTCAACGCAGGATTAACCTTGCCAGAATTTACAGCCATTCCAATTTTGCTGATGTTAGCATTCTTCTTTTCAATCTGCTCTACATCAGATGCCATCATCGGTAAATCCTTGAGCACCTTATTTCCTATTAGTTCCGTAATGGGCTTTCTCATCTTAGGTCCGATGTTAGATATCAAAAACGTATATATATTAAAACAATATATGCCTACCTCATTTATCATACGATTAAGTATAACGATTGCCGTTATGTCCTATATAGCAGCATTAGTATTCAAATTCTTTCTTAGCTAATTTACAAATTTTTATAATCATTATCTCAGTTCTTAATTAATTAAAAGGAGATGATTTCATGACATTAGGACTGAAAGATCGCTTTTCTATCGTGAAAGGTCTATTGTATCTCATCTTAGGTATCTGTTGTATTTACCTCATTGTGACAGGTCGTTATTTGAACTATATTGCACCTCGTTATGAACTTTTACTAGGTATTAGTGGCGTTGCCCTTATTTTAGGCGGTTTAGCGACGATTATTTGGGCTCCGTCAAAATACTACAAACATAACTGGAAATCTATCGTTCCAATTATTATTCCTATTATGTTGCTCATCGTTCCTCCTGTTCTTGTACCATCAACAGGCGTTCATGGTGCCGCTCGTGTAAACGATGATACTAACAATTTTGACTTTACAAACGATGCTATTGGAGAGGTTGTCACCGTTAACAGTGAAAGTAAAGAGCCAGGAATTTCCAAGGACAAAAAAGAAATCGTTTTGAACTCAGACAATTTCTATCAAACCATTGTAAAAGTTGGATCTAATGCGGATCAATATAAAGACTACACAGTTTATATGACAGGCTATGTGAACCGCGAAGATAATACATTAAAATCTAACGAATTTACTATTTCTCGTATGGCTATGGCTTGTTGTATTGCTGACGTTGCCCCTATTGGCATGACAGCCTATAAAACAGATGGTGATAGCTTACAAAATGAACAATGGGTATCGATTGAAGGAAAGGTTTCTACGCGAGACTTCCACGGTCGTAAACAACCATATGTAGAGATTACAAAAATCAAATCTGCAGAACCTATATTAGGCTATGTATACCCTTAAGAATTACATAAAAAACGAGGCTTAACGCCTCGTTTTTAATAGGAATGATTCTGTTAAATAAAATAACCTATATTTTATAATTCAATGTCTATATGAATCTACAACAAATTGATGCCTTATAATAATTATAATAATTATTATACTTATTCTAGTTATTCTAATTATAATAGTTATTAAAACGTTCTATTAGTGCTGTAATTCTTTAATAATTCTCTTGCCAAGAGATGCTGCTACAGCGCACAAGAAAATGTCTGGGCCAACTGGGATTAGGAAGCAAGTAATAATGACAGCTTCCACACCAATCGGCTTACCTAAATACAGATTCATAATAAAGTATAGGTACACCATGCCAAGACCATATACAATAAATAGATTTAATATGGATCCGGCTAGCAAACGTTTGAACGATAGTGTATCCATTGTCTCTGCAATGCGTCCTACTGCATACGCACCAACCATAAAGCCAATTAAATAACCAAAGGTAGGTTGCAAAATATAACTAGGACCTCCACCAGATGTAAAAATAGGAACCCCAACAAGGCCTAGTACAATATAAATGCCAACACTAGCGGCACCTAAACGACTACCTAAAACAATGCCCGCTAATGTAGTAAATAAGATTTGCAATGTAAACGGACAATTCGGTAATGGGACCCGTATGAAAGCACCAACCGCGATTAGCGCCACAAAGAGTGCTGTCATCGTTAACTGACGGGTGGTAATGCGAGTTTGTTTTGATACAGTAGAGCTCATGGTATACCTCCATTCATAACAGACCTAAGCAGGAATTTGTGCTATCAATGGAGAATAAAAGTCCAAGATAACACGGAAACAAACTACTAACTATCTAAATTAAAGCACTTGTATTTTTAATTGTCAACTATAATGGTTGACTTTTAGTTTACTATATAGTCTAATACTATATATACTATGTTTTTAGTACTTTTTAATTTTGACTATAGCTAATAGTTATTATCAATAGTTCATAATAACTAAAAGATATACTCATCTTCATACAAAAATCATCTAATTTCACCTTATTTTCATACAATAATATTAAATTATACATAAGTAGATTGAGTAAAATCTACTTTCACAAAATCGTAACTAAACGAAAATTATAATTTGGTATCAGGAGGCATTGCTTATGAAAAATGTTAAGAAAGTATCCAAAGTACTATGTGCATTTGGCGTTAGTACAGTATTATTAGCAGGTGTAGTTGGTGCAGCTAGCAACCATGGTTACAACAACCATAGCAACTGGAATGGTGTTGGTAGCGTTGCTCCATCCGCACAAGCTAACTATTCTGTTGACTATATGGGCGCTGTTACAGTATTCCAACAACAATTCCCTGGCGCTACTGTAAAATCTATTTCCTATGATGCAAAACATAATCCTTACTATGAAGTAGAAGGTTATTATGGCAACCGTGAAGTAGAGCTTAAAGTAGACGAAGCATCTGGTCAAATCGTTGGTAAAGAAGTAAAAGGTTACTCCAAAGCTTCTAAAACAATTAACGTTCAAAACATCATCATTCCTGAAGTAGCTGAAACAAAAGCTATGGAAAAAGTTGGTTCTGATTTCCAAACTATGGATTGGACTGTTGAACGTGAAAACGGCAGAGTTGTATATGAATTTGATATGACAACTGGCGGCGGTAAAAATGCTGAAGTTAAAGTAGACGCTACATCCGGCAAAGTTATTAGCGCTAAAGTTAAAAACACAAAATACTAAGATTTTCATTTCATCAAGTGAAACCCTATCCTAACCCACTTAGATGACACACTACACATATAACACACATACTATACACACTGTATTCTTTGGATACACTCTCTAACACACTCTCAGAGAGCCCGTAACACTAACCACGGGCTCCCTAACATCCTATCTCACACAATAGGAAAACGGTCTGTGCACACACCACAGACCAAACGTTACACACACTATACTCCCTTAAAGACCTTGGATCATTAAATCCAAGGTCTTTTTATGCCCATTCTATCAAGGTTGTATTACACCTACACAACATTTCATTCTTATAAAGACAACAACACACTAATAACAAAAAAGCCTCCCAGTGGGAGGCCTTTTGCATAAGTTTTATAGGTTTGATAGTTATGTGTTCTATTTCTTAAGCAAAGTTCAGCTTAAGGATATCATTTGTAAGTTTTGAAGGTTTGATCTATAGTTTTCCAAACAAGAGGTACGAAAATTATGCTTTATCTAAAGCTTGTGCCAAGTCTTCGATGATATCATCGATATTTTCAAGGCCGATGGATACACGGATCATATCTGGTGTTACGCCAGCAGATTTTTGTTGTTCTTCGTTAAGTTGTGCATGTGTTGTGGATGCAGGATGGATAACAAGAGATTTAGCATCTGCTACGTTGGCAAGATTGGAGAAGATTTCCAAAGAATCAACTAGCTTAATACCGGCTTCTTTACCACCTTTTACACCGAATGTGAATACTGCACCAACACCTTTAGGGAAGTATTTATCAGCTAATGCTTTGTATTTGCTGTCTTCTAATTCTGGATAGCTTACCCATGCTACCTTAGGATGTTTGCTCAAGAAATCTACTACTTTACGAGCATTTTCTACGTGACGTTCTACGCGCAAGGACAATGTTTCAATACCTTGCAAGATTTGCCATGCTGCAAGTGGAGTAATGCATGCACCAGTATCACGAAGTAATTGAGCACGAATTTTTACAGTGAATGGGATTGGCAAATCACCAAATACTAATCCATTGTAGTGTTCGTCACCTTCGGAGAAGCCAGGGTATTTACCAGAACCTTTATAGTCGAATTTACCAGATTCTACTACTACGCCAGCCAATGTTGTACCGTGACCACCAAGGTATTTAGTAGCAGAGTGTACAACTACGTCAGCACCATGTTCTAATGGACGGAATAAGTATGGAGATGCAAATGTGTTATCTACGATCAAGATGATATTGTGCTTATGTGCAATATCAGCTATAGCTTGTACATCGATAAGATTAATACCAGGGTTACCAATAGATTCGATATAAACGGCTTTAGTCTTTTCATCGATAGCTGCTTCAAATTCTTCCAAATGATCCGGATTTACGAATTTAGTTTGAATCCCCAAGCGAGGCAATGTAGCAGTAAACAAATTATAAGTACCACCATACAATGTGGATGCAGCAACAATATTATCACCAGCATCTGCTACATTTAAAATAGAGTACGTAACCGCTGCAGAACCAGATGCTACTGCAATACCAGCAGCACCGCCTTCAAGTTGTGCTACACGAGCATCCAATACATCTGTAGTAGGATTGCCAAGGCGAGAGTAAATACCACCAGGATTAGTCAATGCAAAACGGCCTGCTGCTTCTTCTGCATCTTTAAATACGAAAGATGTAGTTTGGTAAATAGGTACTGCACGAGAACCTGTTGGATCCACGGTATGACCAGCATGTAATTGTAATGTTTCAAATCTGTATTGTTTGCTCATTATAACAACTCCTTTATATTAACTGTGAATTGAGTTCATTCTTTATGCCTAGTATAGTACTATGTTTTAAAAAATATGTCTACTATTTTTTATATGGTCTTCTCCATAACTTTAAACTATGGTAAGCAAAGGACGATAAAAACTTTTACCAAAGACTCTAATGCGAACTAAATCATTTTATGAAAAATAAAAATCCCCTAATTACTTCCAAAGAACTAGTTCCCTTGAGAAATGTTAGAAGTAATTAGGGGTACATATTACTATCAATAGATTAGAAATAAGTACTTACATTTAGATGTAAGCGCCTAAATTTTTATCCCGTTCAAATTTCATTTTTTGGATTTGTTCAATGATGTACGGTGTTTCTTGGTATACATAGTAGTTCAACCAGTTTGTAAATAATAGTGTACTTACAGAGCGCCAGCGCACGATGGGACGTTGTTTTGGATCATTATCCGGGAAGTAGTTTTCAGGAACTGCAATATCCATACCTTTTTTGATATCCCGCACGTACTCACGGTTAAGTGTGTCCCAATCGTATTCGGCATGACCAAATACAAAGATATGCTTATTATCTAAACTACGAACGATAGCAGCACCTGTTGGTTCAGACCCAGCCAAAAGTTCCAAGTCACGATTTTCCTTAATTTGTTGCAAAGAAACTGTAGTGTGACGAGAATGTGGCATCCAAAACTTTTCATCAAATCCACGCATGAGCACTGGTCGATCATTATAAATATCGTGTTCATAAACACCGAATAATTTCTCATCCATAATAGATTTGTTAATACCAAAGTGATGATATAAACCAGCTTGAGCCCCCCAACAGATATAGAAGGTCGAATATACATGTTCTTCGCCCCAGTTCATGATTTCTACGAGTTCAGACCAATAGTCTACCTCTTCAAAAGGCATTAACTCAACAGGAGCACCGGTAATAATCATACCGTCAAAGAACTGGTCTTTTACCTCATCAAAAGTACGATAGAAAGTTTCTAAATATTGTTCATCTGTATTTTTAGCCTTACGAGATGCGGTATGCAACAATGTTAAATTAACTTGCAATGGGCTATTACTGAGAGCACGCAAAATTTGCGTCTCCGTCACTTCTTTAGTAGGCATCAAATTGACTAGCAAAATTTGCAAAGGTCGGATCTGTTGATTTTCCGCCCGCTCAGTATCCATAACGAAAATATTCTCTTGAGCTAATTTCGTTATGGCCGGTAAATTTTTTATTACTTTAATAGGCATAATGTCACCTCTACATATTCTACAATTTGATAACCTAATCTAATTAAAAGCCCTTAGCCTCATAGGCACGGCGCCAAGATTCGAGCCCTTCTTCTAATATTTTACGAGGACAAGCAACATTAATGCGTTCAAAGTCCTCCCCATCGATGCCAAACATAGAACCCGTATCGAGCCATAACTTGGCATCATTAACGATCCATTCATCTCGCTCTTTAGGGCTCAGCGGCAATTGAGAACAATCTAGCCACATGAGATATGTCCCTTCAGGCCGATACACATGGATTTTTGGCATATATTTTGCTATATAGTCGATGGTAAATTGAATATTGTCTTGAATATATTCTTTCAATTCATCAAGCCAAGGAGCCCCTACTTTGTAGGCCCCTTCACAGCCCACAATCCCCATCGTGTTCAATTGGCTATAACCAGCACGATCGATTTCTTTGATAAAACGGCGGCGTAAGGAATCATTAGGAATGAAAATATTACTTACTTGTAAGCCTGCAATGTTGAAGGTCTTACTAGGTGCTGTACATACAATACAGTGTTCTGCATAGCTTTCACCAAGAGCGGCAAAGACCTTATGCGTATGCCCTTTCCATACAAAATCTGCATGGATTTCATCGCTCACAATGAGCACATTATGTTTAATACAAATATCGCCGAGGCGTTTCAACTCGTCCTCAGTCCACACGCGTCCTACCGGATTATGGGGGTTACACAAGAGGAATAATGTAACATTTTCCTCAACGATAGCTCGCTCAATGCCTTCAAAGTCGATAGTATATCTCTCTTCGCCTTTGATGAGCGGCACATTGATAAGATGCCGATTGTTGTCATCAATAACCATGCTAAATGGGTAGTACACTGGTTGGTTGATGAGCACACCTTCACCCTCCTTGGTGAAAGCTCGCACCGCCATCGCCAAAGCAAATACAATCCCAGGCGTTTTAACAAGCCATTTTTGTTCTGGAATCCAGTTAAAACGAGTGCTAAACCAATTTTGTAACACATCAAAGTATTCGTCGTCGGACTCGGTATATCCGAACACACCATGGTTTACGCGGTCTAATAAAATTTGCTTCAATTCAGGGGGAATTTCAAAATCCATATCCGCTACCCAGAATGGCAACACATCCGCAGGTTTGCCTCGTTTTACAGCAAAATCATATTTTAAAGATTTCGTGTGCGTTCTATCTAAAATTTGATCAAAGTTATATTGTCCCATAGGAACTCCTTTATTTATTAAAAGCTTGTTCCAAGTCTGCAATCAAGTCTTCTGTATCTTCAATCCCTACAGATAAACGCAACAAACGACGTGTAATACCTTTACGTTCTGCATCTTCCGGTTTTAAATCTGGATGTGTTTGCGTTACAGGGTATGTCAACAAGGATTCTGTACCACCAAGACTTTCAGCGAATTGAATAAGCTCAATACCTTCTAATACTTGTTTAGCCGTTTCTTCGCTATCTACTTCGAAGGATAACATGCCGCCAAAGCCTGTTGTTTGAGCTTTATTGATTTCATAGCCCGGATGTTCAGGAAGTCCTGGGAACAATACTTTTGTTACCTTAGGTTGTGTCTTTAGCCATTCCGCAAGAGCAATGGCATTCTTTTGGTGTTGCTCCATACGAAGTGCCAATGTTTTTACGCCGCGAATAACGAGCCAGCTATCCATAGC
>CAUGOU010000012.1:0-31907 GCA_959601155.1 Veillonella parvula
TAAATAAATACCATACGATTTATCGCCTATCTCAGACCAAATGGACTCCATCGTCACATTCATAGGTAGCCTTTGGAATAGGAACAAACTAAACATCGTTCCCAATCCTGTATAAAGAACGCCCATAGGACTCATTTGATGTACCGTGTAAATTGCTTCTAACACAGTGTAATGCCATACGTCCATGACATAGTAATAGGAGCCAAGCATCAACAATACTGAGCTTACCGTACTGACGCCTAAAAGGTAACGATAACGCCACATATATTCGCAGACGGTTTCATATCGTTCAGCACATACGGCACCTAAAAGGAAAATCCACACATAATGAATAACCCAATAGTTGAGTCGCATATCAAAAAGATATTTAAGAACTGGCTGATTGCTTAGATTTTCTGTTACCCAACGGCCAAGCATGTAAGACGAAACATAATCGATACCAACTTGGATGACAAATAGTAACACCATCCAAAATATAGGCCGTTTTAAGATGACTTTCACCATTGCCCGCCATAATGGCATCATCACGTAGAACCATAGCAAAATAACCATAAAATATAGATGATACATAGAAGTACCAAAGAGTAGATTTATCGCCAACGGTCCTGGATGCAAATTACCAAGATTATGAGCTGTCACCCCTGTATATAGCAGGTAAAAGATGGACCACGTAATATATGGAAATAGCACCACCTGAATTCGGCGGTGCATAAATTCCTTATATGAGAATGGTCCCTCTACCGAAGTATGATAAAACAAGCCAAATGCAGAGAGGAAGAAAAACGCAGGCACTCCAAAGCGAGATAGAATTTCTAACACGCTGATGAGTTCTAAATTTACAAAAGGATTTTGCAATGCGTAAGAGCCTACATGAATGCCAATAACACCGAGCATACAGAGGCCTCGCATATAAGTAATTTCCGGTAAAAACGCTTTTTTCATAGCCATTCCCTATTCACTATTGACCAGGTACAGCGGCAGGTGTTGGTACCACACGTGGACCTTGAGACTCTGTAGCTGGTTGTTTAACTACCGGAGGTGTAGATACAGGTGTTTGAGGCGTTGCAGCTTTTTCAGGTTGTGCCGCTTGTGCTGGTACAGCCTGACCATTTGCTTTAGCAGCCACTTCTGCCTTAGCCTTAGCTTCTGCTTCAGCCTTAGCTTTTGCTTCAGCTTCTCGTTTCAAGCGTAATTCTTTTTCAAGTGGTACCACTGGTTTGTCATAAACAGTGATATCCGTTTCAAATAGACGTCCCCATGGGAATGTAGCTTTTACTGTACGAGGATTGATTTTAAGGTATTTTTCAGCGAAATCTTGAATGCGTTCACCTAAATAACTTTCAAGACGTTCATTTAATTCACCAGAGTAACGAACATTGTCTGTTCTGATAGAATCTTGCATACGATAAATATCTTTACGGATATTTGCTTGATATGCCCAGTTGTCCAAATATTGTTGCGTCAACATATCACGATGACCTTCTGGACTCATAGATTTAAGCAATAATCCTTGAGCAATAGCGTAACCTACGGTGTTACTTGCTGTATTCCAACCATTATACGCACCGATTTTGTACAACAAATCTCGTTTGTACATAGCGGATACCAATGTATTATCTGCACCATTATTGAAAGCGATATCTGCAACGCTTACGTTCACACCAGAGTCAACAGCTTGTTGAATACGATCTACGAAAGCATTTGTAGAGTTAGAGATCATTGGGAAGTTTTCGAAGTTTTCAGACTCGCCTGTGCTCGTAGTAAGAGGTGTATTAACAGCCAATAATACAGTTGGTTTGCCTTGTGTCACCATTGTGCCACCTACAGCCTCAACGTGTTGAGCAATTGTTTTATCAATCGTTTGATCTTCGTAACCTGGCAATGTTTTACCGCCACCACCGAGTGGATAAATTACGGAGAATGTAGGTTTTTCTGTGCTCACATCGGTACGGGAACGCGCCATCAACAAGAGACCAAGTTGGTCAGCACCAGGGAAGCTACCGTATTTTTCAACAGAAATATCCTTGGAATATTTGTTAAGGTAACGACCTTCTAGAGCGGATTGAGATAGTTGAGATGTATCATCATGACCTAATGCAAAGTAGTCAAATACACCACTACGAGTTTCATCAATCAACTCTTTGTTGATTTTCATATTTTTTTGACGACGATCAAACCAGTCTTGCAAGTATTCCACAGGAACAGAGGCTTGCAGACTCATCAATTTTTGAGTTTCTTCTTGCGTTAAGGAGCCAGAATCCAATTTATCTTGTAATGCAGCAATTTGGAAGATAGTTGGGCCATATTCCGCATAGTAGGCCGGTTCAGTACCGCCACCACTCGCACGTGGAGAACGCATTACGGTACCAAAGCCATAGATGCGTACATTTTTATTACGCGCTTTTAAACCTTCAATACGTTTCAAGCGATTTTGCAACGTACTAAGCGGAATATTATGTTTACGAGAATCTACAAGACCTCCATAAATAAGAGTATCTGTACTTAATACCATAACATCAGCACGACCTGCATTTTGCTCTACCCAAGCCATAATTTGATCAGCTTGACCTTGGTACGTCTTACCAGAAATCAAGTGTTGAGGTGGTGTCAACACAGTCATACCCGCCTCACGAGCTGTATCGACTGTATATTGCAAACTTACAGGACGATCATCTTGAGGTACATATAATACGGTTTCTGCATCAATTTTGATGGATGTACCTGTAGCAATGGCTGTAACCATTAATGCTACTTTCAACCATTTATTTGTCATAAAGCAAATCTCCTTCTGTGTACACGAGTACTCTCGACTCGAAAATTAACTCTTATATAATACTCTTTTTTTCTGACACTTTTATGAAATACTTAATAGTATAATTATATCATTTACCTGTTATTTCTCAAATGCAGTGCCTTTAGCTTTAGCGCACTTTGGGTAAGCTCCAATTATATTTAATAGCTAATAAACGAATAACTAGTACAACAGTAAAAGCACCATATACAGCCTCTCCACCCCAGTTAGAAATAACCATTAAGTAATAAACGATGCCCCCAATAACACTAGGCAGAGCATACACATCTTCTTTCAAAACAGATGGAATCCGTTGAGCTAGCATATCTCGGATAATGCCACCACCAACAGCAGTAATAGTTCCTAATAAAACAATGAAAATTGGCAGCTCAGGATATAGTTTAAACCCTGCAGATGCTCCAGTTACTGTAAACGATGCTAGCCCCACAGCGTCGGCTAATAAATAGCTTGCTCGGCTACGAGGCCCCATAGCATGCTTGCGATAACGACTATTATACATAATAAATACGATAATTGTTACGGAAATAACCACAGTTACATATACAATATTGCGTAATGAATTCGGCGGAAAATACCCCAAGAGAACATCCCGTACAATTCCACCACCGATTGCCGTGGCCAGTGCCAATACAGCCATACCAAATATATCCATTCTCCGCGCCACCCCAACAAGTGCTCCGGAGATAGCAAAGGCAATAGTGCCAATCATATCAAATATATACCAAATAATATCCATAATACCCTCACACAATCTATTCGCATAACTTCGCACACTATGATAGACTTTATGTAAGATATTATACATTAAGAGGTATGAGAATGACAAAAAACATTACACCTATAGAGATTAAAAATATGGATGAGCGTAGCCGTGATGAATATTTTATGGGTTTTGCCCTAGAGGAGGCCCACAAAGCTTATGCTCTAGGAGAAATTCCTATCGGCGCCATTTTAGTTCAAAACAATACAATCATTTCACGCCACCATAATCGCCGCGAATTAGATCACGATGCAACGGCTCATGCAGAGGTGCTCGTCATCCGCGAAGCATGCGATGTACTCAAGCGCTGGCGGTTGACTGGTTGTACCCTGTATGTTACGATAGAGCCGTGTCCGATGTGCGCTGGAGCCATCATCAACAGTCGTATTGACCGTGTTGTATATGGTGCAAGTGATTACAAAGGAGGCGCTGTAGAGTCTCTTTTCAATGTACTCTCTCACCCTGGTTTAAATCATGAACCCGAATTAGCATCGGGGGTCCTTGGTGATGAATGTAGTCAAATCATGAAAGACTTTTTTAAAGAGCGCCGTAAAACACGGAGGAGTACCCAAGAGGCTGAAGGGTCCGCACTCGAAATGCGGTAGGTCGGGCAACCGGCGCGGGGGTTCAAATCCCTCCTCCTCTGCCATATAAAATATATAAAGCGCTAACCATGGTTAGCGCTTTTTTGCGAAGGGACCACTACTATGAAAAAATATTACCCTTATCTCATTACGGTGAGTCATATGATTAACGACTCCTGTCAAAGTGTATTACCTGCCCTCTTGCCATTATTTATCTACACTTATGGACTTAGTTTAGAGCAAGCAGGCTTTCTCATATTAGCCAATACAGCATTATCTTCATTGTTACAGCCATTATTAGGTTATGTCTCTGACAAGATCAATCAGCCACGGCTCATCGCCTTAGGTGTTCTGCTCTCTGCTTGTAGCACAGGTGCCATGGGTTTTGTAACCTCCTATGAAAGCTTACTTGTTTGTGCTACCTTAGCTGGTGTAGGCTCCTCTATCTTCCACCCTGAAGGAGCGAAGATTATGAATCGCCTCGGAGGTGGCAAAAAAGGTAAAGCCATGGGTACCTTCGCCATCGGCGGTAGCTCCGGTTTTGCCATCGGCCCACTCTTTGCAGGCTCTATTGCCTATACAGTAGGTCCTCATGGACTGGCAGCTTTCACCATAGTGGGTCTTATCATCTCAACGGTTTTATTCGTCCTCATGCCACACATAGTCACTCAAGCACGCACTATCGACCAAGCGATAGCTATGGAAAACCCTACACTAGTGGCTAAGCCACTAAAAAATTACTGGAAATACTTTGGCATCTTGTTTATTATCATCCTAAGCCAATCGGTAAACTTCCGCGTTATCAATGCATTTATTCCTATCTTCTGGACTCGTGAACTCGGCACTAGCCCAGAGCAAGGTAGCTTTGCATTAACCATATTCTTTAGTATCGGTATCTTCATGACATATATTGGCGGTCTATTAGGCGACAAATATGGTCCCATCAAAATCATTAGACTATCCCTATTGATTTGGTTGCCAGCCATGTTCCTATTAACAGAAGTGCCAACCTTCTCCCCTATTATCATGATGCCTATAGCCTATATGTTACTACTCATGATTGGCGCTGCTAAAGCTCTTAGCTACAGCCCCGTTATCGTACTAGGCCAAACCTACCTTGCTAAAAGCATCGGCTTTGCGTCCGGTATTACCCTCGGTGTGAGCCAAACTATCGGCGGTATCATCGCACCTGTAGTAGGTAACCTTGCAGATACCTATACTTTACCTGCCGCTATGATGACACTCGTACCATTCCTAGTAGTAGGACTTGGGGCTTCATTGATACTTAAAGATCCTAAAAAATTACAATAAACAAAAAAGAACCCTTCACGTGAACTGTACCCCAAAAATTGGACACAATTTTTGAAGGTACAGACCAACGAAGGGTTCTTTTTATATTCAACTAAACACATCACTTGCAGTTTAGTGTTTTAGCATTTCATTCAATATAACTACGTCCGTTTCTTTCATGCCTTGAGCCACAGCACCAATACTGCGGATAGTTTCATCAACGGAGTATGCTACAAGGCCATCGCCTTTTTGGTAGTTTTTGTTAAGGCGAGCTTGTTTATATCCCATAAAAGCGCCATCAAGGGAGATTGCAATTTTTCCTGCACAGGATGGTTTTGCACCATCACATACGATACCAGATAAACTTGCAAGACCATTTACAAGGGTATTCTCGATGATATCTTTACTATCACCTTTCAAGAAGGCTATGCCTGCTACACTTACCACACCGGCAGATACAACGCCACAGTATGCAGACAATTTACCAATACCAGATTTAACGTAAAGCGTTAGCAAGTTAGCAAAGACGAGCGCTCGATACAATTCATCATCACTTTTACCAAGTTCCTCGGCAGTCGTAATGATTGGCACAGATACGGTTAAACCTTGGTTACCGGAGCCAGAACAAATAACAACAGGCAATGGACAACCACTCATACGCGCATCAGAGCCGGCTGCGGCACGAGCCTTACATTTCGTTTCGAGAGATGGATTTTCTTCATCTAACAATAACAATTGTCCAATATTAGATCCATAATCATTAGACAGCCCTTCCTTAGAAATTGCAGTATTATACTCAACTTGCTGTTTAATTTGAGGTAGGATACCAGAAATATCACCTGTTAAAGCAAATTCGTAAATGCTATCGAAGGTCATGGCATATTCTGTTTTAGCCGCTTTCTTAATTTCATTGACTGTTTCAGAGACAATCTCGCCATCTACTGATACATAGGTTACATTCGTATGGTCATTTTCAATGCGAACAACCGCTGTATGTTCATCTGTTTCTGCAGTGATTTCTATATATAGATTATCTACGCCTTCAGCAAGTGAAACGGTACAGAAGTTAGCATCAAGCAATGTACCAAGCCATTTTCGATCTTCGTCTATAGCAGATTCCAACACCTCTAGTTCACGCTCTGGATGACCTACAATAGCACCCAGTGTAGCGGCCGCCGTTAGTCCTTTTCGCCCCCCAGAATTTGGAATGACTACAGATTTTACATTTTTGATAATATTCGCGCTGCATCTTGCGTGAATATGGTTAGGAAACTCATCTAAAACAGAGACTGCCTTCGCAGCCGCATAAGCCAATGCAATTGGCTCAGTACAACCGAAGGCAGGACGCATCTCTGACTGTAACAAAGAAATATAATCCATCTTATACTTCCGCAATAATTTCCACTTCTACAATAACGCCTAATGGAAGGTCTTTTACTGCTACACATGAACGAGCTGGTTTAGAAGTGAAATATTTAGCATACACTTCATTAAATGCTTTGAAATCACCAATATCAGCTAAGAAGCAAGTTGTTTTAACAACCTTGGAAAAGTCTGTACCAGCTTCAGTCAATACGGCTTCAATATTTTTGCATACTTGTTCAGTTTGCTCTACAATGCCCCCTTCAACAACTGTACCAGTTGCAGGATTGAGTGGAATTTGACCAGAAGCAAATAATAAACCGCCAACCACTTTAGCTTGAGAGTAAGGGCCTACTGCTGCTGGTGCTTTGTCTGTAGAAATTGTTTTCATGATAAATCTCCTTTTATAAATAAATATAAATTAATATGACTATATTTAAGGTGCGAAACTCATGTTGATGCCTCGATATATATGACTTACCTCAATATATCACATATTACATAAAAGTACGTATATAACCAATTATTTAATTGATTTAAATGCATTGTCAAATATTGGTTTGAAATAATCACGTTGTACATCAGTTGTTATACCTACATACAACACTGGTTTTCCTGGCTTCAACACAAATGCAGCATTTGCATAGAGTGGAGTTTGTACATTTCCATCTGCATATAACAAGCGAGAGCTTGCTGCATATGTTTGATATTTTGTACCAGCCACCGGATGTACTTGTTCTGCATTTTCTACGGTTAGAGTTTTAAGTGTTTTAGGCATAATCGTTGCTTTTTGGGGATCACGACTAGATACATTAATAGGTCCATTTAAAGGAACTACCGTTGTGCTAGTGGGAATCTGTTTATTTATTGTTCCTAATAAAAGTTGCTCTGTTACAGGATCAATTTGACCTTTATCAAGAGCGGCCATTGCCGCTATAAACATAGGGTCATTAGCCTTTTCTTTAGCCACTTGTTGCGCTATTTGTTTAACATCTACAGCCACTACGAATGCATCTTTTTGACCAGTTTTATCTGCCCCTTGCAATTGGTATATATCAAAATTAGTACCAAAGTTTTGGAAAAATTCCTTTGCCATCATATTCGCCATCGTAGATTTTGAGGGATTCTGTTGCATTTGTTTCTCTACAAAATCACGTGTATTTGTTTTAGACGCAGAAACAATATTTACATTATTAGGCACTACCATGGATCCTGCAATTGTTTGTACATCCTTAGCAAAACCTACGCCAGATACAGTACCCATTAGGCAAGCTGCACAAGCCAATACTTTCAAAGATTTCATATTATTTACCTCCCTTGAGAGATTGTGTTTGATACATATGATTCAACTCATTAGCCCAATAATCATAGCTAGAGTCATCAGACATTAAAAGCTGTAAAGATACACCTTTATCTGTAGGAACAGCATAACCAATTAAGGAATAAGTATTTCTAAAGCCATCATATTTTAGACTACCGCGTAAATCGCCTGTCACAGCTGTACCATAGCGTGTTTGCACAGGTTTATAGGCCACATGCGTTGCATCTAGGCTCACTTGTTTTGCCATAAAGTCTACATAAGAACGGACCTCTTCTATACTTTTAGGAGATGATTTCTTATCTGTAGTAAGCATTTTATCAAAGGCACCTATAATTTGAGAAGGTAACTTATCATTTATCGTTTTCAAATCTTTTGCTAACTTAGCACCTTCAACAGTATTGCTTTTTAAGCCTTGTAATTGTTGTTGGGCCGTCTCTTTAGAGTAAGATTCTACATGTTTAGAGATGGAGTGCTTTAATGCAGCTTTTTCCGCATCTGTCCCCTTCTCTAAAATAGTCTTATTCATACCTATAACTTGATCAATAGCATTTTTGGAATAGTTAATAACAATTAAACTACCTGTATGATGACCTTGTTTATCAGTACCTTGCAGTTGATAGAAGGAGTACCCATCAAGAAAATCCCCCTTCACTGGTTCAACAGCTACACCAGTCTGTACTTTCACAACATTATTAATAGTATCAACAGCAGATTTATTTGCTACTTTGAGAAATTTATCTTGTTCTTGATTACGCAATCTTGCATCAGTAGAAATATGCACAACTTCTACAGCTTTCACAGTTGGGGAAGTACTGCCGTACATACCATAACCTAAATCTACCGTATCAGCACATGCCACTGCCCCCATACCCACAGTTAAACAGGTAGCACAAGCCAATGTCATCAACTTTTTATTGAGAGTTCTCATAAGACACCTCACCTTTTTAACAATACACTATGTATAGATTGTTAGATAATCCGTGCAGTATATATTAAGAGTTTAAAAGATAATCTATACTGCATATATTAATTATTATACTATATCGACATATATAACTGTATAGTATAATTTACAAGCTTACCTTTCTGCTATACAATACATAAATAGACATGTAAAGATGATATATGTATGAGAAATGGAAAGGAGTGCACACTCGGTGTGCTTTTAACATGATACAAGAATTAATTCCCCTCACTAGGCCTCGCACATTAGCTGCTGCATTGGGGCCTACCATTTTAGGTGCCGCCTTTAGTTATTACGCATTTGGTGCTGCTCAGGGTACAGGTCTTGCCATTTTACATACAGTGCTCATATTTTTAGCTGTTGTAACAGCCCAAATTGTAGCTAATTTATGGAATGAATATAAAGACTTTAAATCTGGACTTGATGCTGGTCAAAAGGTAGGTAATGCTGGTTCTATCACACGTGGCGTTATAACACCAGAGCTCATTATAACGATGATTAAAGTACTCATGTTTGTACCCATTATCATTGGTCTTTATTTATCTACTACTATAACTTGGTACTACATTCCTGTAGGCTTCTTATGTATTCTAATTAGTTTCCTTTACTCTGGCGGACCAAAACCAATTTCTCGAACACCATTTGGGGAAATTTCCTCTGGTATCGCCATGGGTTTTGCCATCGTACTCATTACAGGCTATGCTTGGACACGAGAATTATCCTTAGCCCTGTTAATTCCTGCAATTCCATCTACATTGCTAGTTGGTTCCATCATGTTGACGAATAATATCCGAGATATTCGTAATGATGAAAGCCATGGACGTCACACGTTACCAATCATGCTTGGTCGTGAAAGAGCACTCAGCTTAATGAGTATTTCATATATTTTCAATTTTATTTGGATCATTGCTTGGATTATAGTAGGCCATATGACATGGTTCGCCTTATTAGCATTCCTTGCAGCACCACTAGCTTTCAAAACAATTCATACATTATCTACCAATACAGATGAGTTCCAATTAGATAAGGCTATGGGTACTACCGCTGGGGCCGCTATGATTTATCAACTAATGTGGGCGATTGGACTTATCATGGGCAAATTATTTTAAAAAATGAACATACTTATATTATAGGTTCTCCATAGTTTTTAGTTATGGAGAACCTATAATAATTCCTTCTTGATAGATAGGAAATTATTTAGTACTATAGATTTAATATTTTATATGTAATTATTGTATAAGGAGTGTGTCTAATGAGAAAATTTTTAGCATTGGCAGCTACTGTCATCCTTGGCGGCGCTTTATTAATCGCAGGCTGTGGTAACGACAACAAACAAGCTGCTAGCGATGGCAAACAAGTATTAAAAATTGGGGCAACAGCAGTACCTCACGCAGAAATTTTAGAACAAGTTAAACCGATTTTAGCAAAAGATGGTATCGAATTAAAAATCACGGAATTCACTGATTACAACACACCTAACTTGGCTTTAGGGGACAAAGAGATTGATGCCAACTTCTTCCAACACGTACCTTACATGGAGGAATTCGCAAAAGCTCACAAACTTGACCTAGTATCTGCTGGTGGTGTTCACCTTGAGCCAATGGGTTTATACTCCCGTAAAATCAAAGATTTGAAGGATCTTCCAAAAGGCGCTAAAATCGCTATTCCTAATGACCCTACAAACGGTGGTCGTGCATTATTGTTGTTACAAAAACAAGGTCTAATTACATTAAAAGACTCTACAAACATCTTATCTACAGTGCAAGATATTACTGCGAACCCTAACGAATATCAATTCGTAGAATTAGAAGCAGCACAAGTACCTCGTTCCCTTGACGATGTAGCCTTAGCCGCTATCAACACTAACTTTGCATTAAACGCAGGTCTTAACCCTGGCAAAGATGCATTGGCAATTGAAAATAACGATTCTCCTTACGTAAATATCGTAACTGTACTTAAAGGCAATGAAAATGACCCTCGCATCAAAAAATTGATGGCTGCACTTCATAGCCCTGAAATTATCAAATTCATCCAAGAAAAATACCAAGGTGCTATTGTTCCTGCATTTTAAGGCATACCAAAAAGAGACCACATCAACGTGGTCTCTTTTTTATATGTTATCGGCCCCGAATCTAAAAGGTAATAAACCTTCTAATTCAACAACTGTATAGTCCCCTCTTAAATTCGCCATTATAATACGAGGTATTTCAAATTCAGAAATCACCTGACGGCAAGCACCACATGGTGCACAAGGCCCTTCCGTATCAGCAACTACGGCAAGGGCTTTAAATTTTGTTTGCCCTTCCGACACGGCCTTAAATATAGCAGTTCGCTCCGCACAATTAGTTAATCCATAAGAAGCGTTTTCTATATTACACCCTTCATAGATGGTTCCATCTTCGCAAAGAAGGGCTGCGCCCACACCAAAATGTGAATAAGGACTATAGGTTTTGTCGCGAGCCACAATAGCACGATCGATGAGCTTTTGAATATCCTTTTCTTTCATATTGCACTCCTCACTCTACAATATCTAGTATAGTATCCACTACTTTAGGTACAGTATTACCAATAGTAATCGCAGCTAAATAGGTCTGAGCCGCATTAGTGAATAAACTTTCATCAGAAGCATATAGTGTAGCTATCCTTTCACCCATACTAACGGCGTCCCCAGTTTTTTTGTGCATTACAATACCTGCACTATAATCGATGGGACCATCTTTAATAATCCGACCGGCTCCAAGCATAACGGATGCAATCCCGCATTGTTCTGTATTCATATGGATAATATAACCATCTTGAGGCGCTGTAACTTCATAGGTGAATTTGCCAATGGCTAATAGGCTTTCATCATCAATAACTTGGCTGTCGCCACCTTGAGCATCAATCATCATACGCAATCGTTCTAATGCGGCACCAGAGTCGAGTGCCTCTTGCACACGACTGAGAGCCGTTTCATAGTCGCATATATGACTCAATACGAGCATATGAGCTGCCATGATAATACATTCATGCGTTAAATCCTCTGGACCATGACCTTTCAACGTATCAATAACCTCGCGAATCTCCAAAGCATTTCCAATAGCATGGCCTAGCGGTCGATCCATATTCGTCAAAATAGCCTTAACTGAACGGCCATTTTCCTTTCCAATCTCTACCATTGCTTTAGCCAATTCACGAGCATTCTCTATGTTTTTCATAAAGGCACCACTGCCAACCTTTACATCTAACAAAATTGCTTGAGCACCAGAAGCCAATTTTTTGCTCATAACAGAGGATGCAATAAGAGGGATACTATCCACAGTTCCCGTCACATCGCGCAAAGCATATAGCTTTTTATCAGCAGGTGCAAGCCCTTCCGACTGACCAATAACAGCAAGACCAATTTTATTAACTTGATTGATAAAAGCATCTTTCTCTAAAGATACCTTTAAATTTGAAATAGATTCCATCTTATCAATAGTGCCACCTGTATGACCAAGTCCACGTCCAGACATCTTAGCCACCTTGCCGCCACAAGCGGCTACGAGAGGCGCAATAATAAGTGTGGTCTTATCTCCTACGCCACCTGTACTATGTTTATCTACGGTAATCCCATCAATATTCGATAGATCTACCATATTACCTGATTGAGCCATAGCCAAGGTCAAAGTTCCTAGTTCGCGAGCATTCATACCATTAAAAACTATGGTCATCAAGAGCGCACTCACTTGGTAATCAGGGATTTCTCCCTTTACATAGCCATCTATGACAAAGCGGATTTCCTTATCTGTTAACGGCAAGTTCGCCCTTTTCTTCAGAATAATATCATACATACGCATAGTTGCACCGCCATTCTAAGAAACCACCTAAGCATAGCCTAGGTGGTTTTCTATTATACTTCTTCGTTCAAATGATTCTTTAGTAACTCTACAGCTGCACTGGCTCCAATTCGGCTACAACCTTCTGCAATATAGGCTTTCATATCCGTAATAGAGCGAATACCACCTGCGGCCTTAATCTGTACATTAGGACCAATATGCTTTTTAAAGAGTCTAATATCTTCAAGGCTTGCACCGCCGCTACCAAATCCAGTAGATGTTTTAATATAGTCTGCGCCACCATTTGTAATACATTTGCAAAGCGCCACCTTTTCAGAATCTGTAAGATAACAAGTTTCGATAATAACTTTTAAAATTTTATCACCACAAGCCGCCTTAAGTGCTGCAATTTCGTTCGTTACCGCTTCAAAATCACCTTGCTTTACATCTCCAAGATTAATAACCATATCAATTTCAGAAGCGCCCTCTTCAATGGCCTGTTTCGTTTCTGCCACCTTTACCTCTGTTGTTTCATATCCTAAAGGGAAGCCGATAACGGTACATATGTTAAGTTCTGGATATGCTTCATGGGCGGATGCTACAAAATCTGGAGGAATACAAACAGATGCAGTTTTATACCTTATACCATCCTCACAAACTTCTTTAATATCATCCCATGTAGCTGTAGGACGCAATAATGTATGATCTACATAAGCTAATAATTCTTTCCCCAACATAGTACCTCTCCTTACTAAAAGAACGACATTTGTTCTGGTTCTGGCTCTTTATGTAATGCATCTTGAGCAGAGCGATTTTTATCATCAATAAATGGTTCTAATGGTACACCTGTAGCCTTTAATAAATCTGGTAAACTATTAACGCCTTTCAACTTAGCAGCTTCTAATACAACCTTTGCACAAGTCTCTGCATCATCCAGTGCATAGTGATGTTTAAACTCAACTCCAATATATGCGGCCATTGTATTCAACTTATGATTAACCAAATCAGGCCATACCGCACGTGAAAGTTTAACTGTACATGCATAATCTAGTTCTGGCCAAGGGATTTTATAATAATCTAAAGTAGCACGCAATACGTTCATATCAAATTTCGCATTGTGAGCCACCATAATATTCCCTTTTAAATGGTTTTCATAAATGGCATTCCACAACTGATCAAAGGTCTTTTCATGAAGAACATCCTTCGGTTGGATACCATGAATTTCAATACATTCATCATCAAAACTCATAAACGGAGGCTTGATGAGGCTATATGCCTTTTTGGTAATTTGTCCGTCCTTTACGGTAATAACCGCCAAGGAGCACGCACTATTTTTAAATTTATTTGCTGTTTCAAAGTCTAATGCAACAAAATCTAACATAGGACTCCTTTCAAAATCTATATATAAGAATTATATTCATTTACTCTACTTATTATAGCATGAAATAGACTATAATCTACTGTTCAAAGGTGACCAATAATCACCTCATTCACACCAATTCTAATTGACAGATAGGCCCTCAGTATGTGAAAATTATTTAGATATGTATGTAGTATGGAGGTTGCAACATGGCAGATGACAGATTAATCGTTGCCCTTGACGTATCCACGATGGATGCAGTGAAAGAAATCGTATTATCCCTCGGTGATTCGGTTAGCTTTTACAAGGTCGGCATGGAGCTATTCTACGCCGAAGGAGCAAAAACAATTCGTTTTTTACAGGAGCAAAACAAACAAGTATTTCTTGATTTGAAATTGCACGACATTCCAAATACCGTAGCCCATGGCGTAGCTTCCTTAACACGTCTCGGCGCTAGTTTAATTACTTTACATGGTCAAGGTGGTCCTGTCATGATGAAAGCTGCTGTTGAGGCGGCTCGTGAGAGTGGCAAAGAACTAGGCGTAGAACGCCCAAAATTATTAGCCATCACCGCATTAACTAGCTTTGACGATGAATCTTGGACTGCTATTGGTGGTCAGCTACCAATTTCCGACCAAGTCATTCGCCTTGCAAAACTCGCTAAAGACTGTGGTATGGATGGTGTTGTATGTTCCGCATTAGAAGCTAAAATGATTCGTGAAGCATGTGGCGATGACTTCCTCATCGTTACCCCTGGTATTCGCCCTTCCTTTGCAACAACAGACGACCAAAAACGGGTTGCTACACCAGCTAGTGCATTACAAGATGGAGCATCTCGCCTTGTTATCGGTCGACCTATTACACAAGCCGAAAGCCCTCGTGAAGCAGTTCGTTTAATTATTGAAGAAATGGAGAAAGTATCCAAATGATGACAGAACAAGAAGTAAAACAATTACTGATCGACACTCAAGCTATTTTAGAAGGTCACTTCCTTTTGACATCTGGTCTCCACAGTCCAATGTATGTTGAAAAATTTAATGTATTACAACATCCAAAATATACAGAAAAACTTTGTAAAGAATTAGCTGAACGCTTCCGCGATCAAAATGTAGAACTTGTTATTGGACCTATGACCGGCGGCATCTTACTTGCTCACGAAGTAGGTAAAGCGCTTGGCACCCGTGCTATCTTCACAGAACGCGAAAAAGGCGTTATGACATTACGTCGTGGCTTTAAAATCGAGCCAGGCACAAGAGTACTTATCGTTGAAGATATCGTAACTACTGGTGGTTCTGTACAAGAAGTAGTAAATGTTGTAAACCAATCCGGTGGTGAAATCGTAGGTGTAGGCCTTCTTGTTAACCGTTCTGGGGGTAAAGCAGAATTCGGTGTACCTCACGAAAAGGTACAAGCATTACTTAATCTTGAAGTTCCAACTTATAAACCTGAAGAATGCCCTCTTTGCAAAGACGGCATAGCTATGACAGAACGCGGTTCTAAACATATTAAATAAAATACAAACAAAAAGAGCTCCTTTGCTGAGGAGCTCTTTTTGTTTGTGTGTAGTTATTGTGTGTAAGAGAGAGATTCTGATACGAATGTATCACATAGAGTGTGTGACTCTATGGTGGCCATGAATGCACTTTCATGACCACGTTCTCTATATCTTATGAGAGAAATGGACTCATAAAGTATCGTTAGTTTTGTGTAGTTTGTGGTGCACCTTGATCAGTTTGTTGTTGTGGTGCATTGCCATTAGGTTGTTGAGGTGGTTGGCCTTGCATAGGCATTTGACCATTTGAGTGCATATGCTGACCATTATTTGGTCCCATACCATCTTGAGGCATCATTTGATTTTGACCATTTTGGTGCATATGTTGGCCATTATTTGGCCCCATACCATCTTTAGGCATCATACGATTATTTCCATCCATCATATGTTTATCCATATACTGATTAGGACCATCATGTCTATGTGGTTTTCTAAACTGTTGTTCATTCGTTTTCATCCATTCACCAAAATTAGGTAAATCATTAACGGCAAAAGATGTACATGCCCCAACAGCACAAATTACGGTTAAAATCGCTGTTATTATAATTCGTCTCATAGATCCTCCTTAGTCCATATTGCGGAAGTAACGTTCACGCACACCACGAAGCTCTGTACCAACAAAGACGCATGTAAGTCCACCAAATAAACCTACACCACCAAGTGCCACTAAAGTTACAATGGACAATACTGGAAATGCAGTAACATTCTCAAATGGTTGCCATGAGCTACCTAGCAAGAACAAAATAGCCGGTGTAATAATGAATATAAGAGCACCTACAATATAGGATAAGCCACTTCCAATAGAGAGCAAAGTCTTGGATGCTTTTTTAGCCATCCCCGGTAATTGAGGTAAAAGACGTTCTTTATAATCATCAAATCGTGCATAAATTTCCTGCATATTAACGGATTTACTTTCGCTACCATCTAGATTCATTGTGTCTGTAATGATACCTGCATCTACGTAGGATGCATATATCTCCTCTGGAGTCCCTAAGGATTTAATGATCTCACTATCGGTAAGCCCTTTTTCATAACCTACCGCAAAATGCTCTTCATAAACCTCTATAATACTCTCCACATCTGCAACACGCGCTTTTTTAAATATATTACGCAATGCATCCAAAAAGCTATTTTTGTTCATTATTATCGACTCCTTTCAACAGCATATTGATAACACCAGAAAAATCATCCCATTCTTGACGCATCTTGTTATATGCTGCACGGCCTTCGTTCGTGATATGATAGTATTTCCGTGATGGGCCTGTAGAAGACTCCTTTAAATACGTTTCAACATACTTTTCTTTTTTCAGTCTGTTAAACAATGGATATATCGTTCCTTCAGATATTTCAATATATTCCGAAATGGTGCTTACGATTTCGTATCCGTAGCGATCATTTTGTGTTAATAATGCTAGCACCAGCATGTCCATAACACCTTTTTTTAATTGAACTTGCATAGTTCCTCCCTTTTAGGCTGTGCTTGCCTGCCAATGTGAAAGCTCTCTTACGGTCACTATCATGTACTGACAAATACATAATAACATAAGGTACCTCGGAACGCAAGGTACTTTGTAAAAAAAAATATTAGAACTTAATATATTTTTTTCTATTTCTAATCTATAAACACAGTTAATTTCTGCATTTATAGGAAAAATTTTTTCAAAAAATTTTCTTATTTATGGTATTTTTTATACAAAATCTATTAAAGCACCCTATTATAACTAAAAATCCTCATCTAAAAGATGAGGATTTTCTAACACTACAAAAGAAATTAGTGCATTATTGGAATACTTAATTAAGTTTTATTTACTAGATTCTAATTTGAAGACGCTTCCCCTAATTTAAGCTGTGCGCTCTTCATTTTTCCGTTATGAGTGTAGGATACCAAAATTGTATCTCCAGGGCTCTTAGCATCAATTTGTTCTTTTAATTCAAGTAATGTAGTAATATCTTTACCATCAATTTGTGCAATCGTATCTCCTTCTACGAGACCAGCTTGTGCAGCAGGACCATTAGAATCAAGTTGAACAACAAGAAGTCCATCACCTTCATAGGTTACATTATTGCGCGCTGCAGTTTGACGGTCTACAGCCCACACCCCAATATAAGGGCGAATGACCTTACCATTTTTAATAATAGAATCAACAATTGTCATTGCGGAATTAATTGGAATGGCAAAGCCCATACCTTCAATTCCCTCTTTAGAGATTTTAGAGCTGTTGATACCAATTAACTCGCCATCTGCATTAATAAGTGCACCACCTGAGTTACCTGGATTAATGGCTGCATCAGTTTGAATCAATGGGAATCGTTGGCCTTGATCATCAATTGTACGTGCTAAGGCACTAATAACACCAGAGGTAACTGAACCTTTAAACTCAAGACCTAAAGGATTGCCAATAGCAATAGCTGGCTCCCCTACTTGCAAGGAGTCAGAGTCACCAATTTTGATAGGTTTAATATTTTTTGGAGGTTTAATTTTTACAACTGCTAAGTCCGTTTGCGAATCTGAACCTATAACAGTACCCGTCACCGTGCTGCCATCAGACAATGATACTGTAACCTCCCCATTTCTAGCCCCCGCTACCACATGTTTATTGGTTATAATATGTCCGTCATTATCGATAAGCACACCAGATCCGACACCTTCTCCAGCATAGATAGTACGGTTAAAAATATCCTTTTGAAATACTTGTGTTGTAATCCCTACTACAGCTGGCCCAGATTCTTTAGCCGCTTGCACTACATAGGTATTACGCGTTTCAGTAATAGGCTTAGTCTGTTTAGTTTGTTCTCTCACGTTTGTTGGTTGCGTATTAACAGGGCTGCCAAAGAAATAGTATCCTCCGCCTACCCCAATACCCAAAGCAAGAATACACGCAATTACTGTTTTCTTATATTTTGAAAATGTCATGTAGATCTCCTTATATTCTTCTTAATATTCTTCTACATCACCCATAACGTCTTAATGATGATTATAAAAGTTAAAATAAGAACCAAATCATAAATCATATAATTATGATACTTTATAAATACGCCACGTCTCACACTAATTCAAATCATCTCAAAATCAATTTTATAAAATTGATTTTGATGAACATATTATAGTACGCCTGCTTTTACAATGCAAGATACCAATTTATAACTTTTCTTATAAAAGTATAATTATTATAACCGTATATCCTCTACTAGATAAATACCTAGAATCCTGAAAGAAGCTGTATAGAATGTATTCAAATATCTAAAATCTAAAAAACATAAAGGGCATTTACTAGCCGTCGCTAGCAAATGCCCTTTATGCATATAGTTTGAGAGTGTAAGGACTGTTGAGAGAGAGAGTATATGTGATCTAGATAAGCTTTAGAGAGAACTTATTAAGAGAGAGAAGTTAAAATATTGCTTATCTAGAATCATAGTCAGCCTTACTTAAATAAGTATACATGGAATATCTAAACTATCAAAGTAACTATATAAACTATTCTTAAACCTTTGATTATATCTCTATAATAAAATCTCTATAAAGTCATATCTAATCAACAGCCATGAACAACGTGAGTATAATGTGAATGCATATTCTCGATACTAAACGAATTTATACCCTACACCCCACACTGTAATAATATGCTTACTATCGGATGGATTATCCTCAATTTCTTCACGTAAACGATTAATATGAACCGCTACAGTTGCATAATCACCATAGGAGTCAAGTCCCCATACACGAGAATACAATTCTTCTTTGCTAAATACAATATCACGGTTACGCATCAAAAACTCTAACAACTGGAATTCTTTCTTTTTGAGATGAACCTCTTTTTCATTCACCCATACTTTCATCATCTTAGGATCGAGACGAATTTCACCGGATTGAATAGCATTAGTTTCCATTGCATCGCGTTCTGTTAAACGTTTATATTGCGCCAACATAGCTTTAATCTTCGCAATTAATACAGATGGAGAGAATGGCTTTTCAATATAATCATCAGCACCTACGCCTAAGCCACGGATTTTATCGATATCGTCAAGACGCGCAGTTACCATAACGATTGGTACACGAACTTTGTCACGAATTTGGCGACAAACTTCAAAGCCATCCATTTCTGGCAACATAACATCAAGGATAATAAGATCTACAGGAGTATTTAATGCTGCTTCAATGCCATCTGTACCATTAGTCATAATCGTTACATCATAGCCCGCCACCATTAAATAATCACGCTCAATATTGGCGATATCCAAATCGTCTTCAATAATTAAGATATGTTCACTCATGATTCTTCTCCTTGCTTAGGAAACTCTAATATTATACGTAGACCATGTGGCCTTACATTTTCAATCATAACTCGGCCTTCAAAGATTTCCATAATTCGACGGATAATCGACAATCCTAGGCCACTACCTTCTTGAGGATTCGTACGAGACGAATCTACACGATAGAATGGGCGCATCAGACGCTCTAGAGATTCTGGCGGCACACCTGGTCCATCATCACTGATGACACAGTATACAAAATCATCATCACTCGTTACATCTATGACGCAATGACCAATATCGGTCATTTTATACTTAGCACTATTGTTCAACACATTCTGCAAAACACGTTGTAACAATTGTGGGTTAGCATTGATAAAAGGTGTTTCCGTAGCTATACGGGCCTTAATCTCAAGCCCTTTCGATTGATACGGAGCTAAATGATCTTCTACAAAGTCACGTACAAACTGACCTAATTCAATTCGCTCAGATGGACGAGATTCTTTTTTATAGTTCAATGTTGTTATGAGGAATAGTTCCTCTAACATAGAATCTAAATCATTGGCCCGTTTCAATATAATCCCCATGTATCTTTTTTGTTGCTCTTCCGTTGGTGCAATACCATCACGAACGCCTTCAGCATACGCTTTAATAGCCGTCAACGGAGTTCGTATATCATGGGATATACCAGCGAGTAGCTCTTTTTGTTGCTCCTGTTCCATTTCAATCTGACGATTTGCCATTTCTAACGACTTTGTCATGTTCTTAACGTGAATCATGATAAATCGTGTAACAAATCGGTTAATAGCAAAAAATGTAACAATAAAGAGCAATATGGAAACTACGATAATATAGAAAGATACGGATTCCATTAAGCTATCACTACCATGAGTAGCACGCCTAATCGCAATATGGTATACATAGGAATGACGTCCATCGTACTTTCTCATTTCATAAACGAAAGTATTATTGGATTGATATACGATGCCCTGTAATTCAGGATTAACATCTATAAGACCAACAATGGCAGAAGCACTATAGATTTGTGGATTACCGTAGTTATACACCATACTTCCTTGATCAAGTACTTCAACATATACTTCCTTTGGATCAAGTAAGCTATAGCTAGGCTTAACCAAGCTATTAATTAGATCATTTTCTAACCCATAAAAGGTAATGGTTTCAGTTATTCGACTGACACTTTTAAACTGTTGTTCCTGCTCAATACGCAAATAGTAACCGGCATTGGCCAATATGCGCAAACCTGTAAAATATAGCAAAAATAAGATGATTGCTATTAAAATAGGTACAACAAACAGCACAACATTGGATATCCAAATTCGTATTTGTAAATTCACAGGATTACCTCAATATCATAAATAGTAGATACTCTCTATAGTTTACGCTATTTTTAATACTTAACGCAAGTAAAACACGCAAATATCCAACATATTTTTCACTATTCTTTCATACGTAGTTTATAATTGACCGATTATTCAAAGGTCCCTCGACCCTTTTAATATCTAATACTTTTCGTAAAAATTATATTTTCACACGCACCCATGTATCTTATGGCGATATGAAAATTGGTAATATCTGATATTTCATAGTTCCTTAGTCTCCCCTTTTAATAGGAACTTGTCTATGCTGTTTATAAAAAAACTAAAATATAAAATATAAGACAACTATTGGATCTCTTCATTTAATAAAAAAATATATACTAGATTATACTATTTCTCTATGAGGATAGTTTAAATATGGTCAAAAAAAAGAGGATTCCTAAGAATCCTCTTTTAAAGTTTGAATTAACGACGATTTGCATCGAAGAAGTTAATAGCAACTTCTGGGAACATAGCGTAAGTCAATACGTCTTCGTCAGTGATACCATTGTAGCCTTTAGAAGCTAAATCTTGACGGTAACCTTCCAATTCAGGTTCGATAAGATCTGCTGGACGGCAAGTAATAGGTTGTTCATCACCAATGATAGTTTGACGAATTTCATCAGAAATTGTACCAGGCAATTGACCATATTTACCACGAACAAGATCTTTAACTTCGTTAGGAACCATTTTGTAACGGTCGCCCATCATAACGTTCATCATAGCCATTGTACCAACGATTTGGGATGTTGGAGTTACCAATGGAGGGTAACCCAAGTCTTCACGAACGCGTGGCATTTCATCCATAACGTCAAAGAAGCGATCGCCCATACCCATTTCGTTCAATTGGTTTTGAGTATTGGACAACATACCGCCAGGAATTTGGTAACGACGAACAGCAGGGATTACATCGCTAGCTGGTTTCAAGTTGAATTCTTCAGCGATTTGTTGTTTTACTTTACGGAAGTGGTCAACTAATGGAATATATTTATCAAGATCAAGACCAAGATCCCATTCAGTACCTTTGAACATTTCAATCATAGTTTCAGTAGCTGGTTGGCTAGTTGCATGAGCGAATGGAGAGATAGCAGTATCAATGATATCTACGCCAGCTTTAGCAGCTTCCCAGTATGTAGTACTAGCAAGACCGCAAGTGAAATGGCTGTGTAAGTCGATTGGCAATTCGCCAAAACGTTTTTTGAAAGTGGAAACCAAATCATACGCATCAGCAGGTCCTAACAAACCGGACATATCTTTGATACAAAGGGAATCAGTACCCATTTCTACCAAAGTTTCAGCTACTTTCAAGAAGCTTTCAGTTGTGTGAACTGGAGAAATTGTGTATACCATAGCGGATTGAACGTGTGCACCAGCTTTTTTGGAATACTTAATAGCAGCTTCCATATTGCGTGGGTCATTCAATGCGTCAAAAATACGGATACGGTCGATACCATTTTTTACAGCCGCATTACAGAATGCTTCTACTACGTCGTCGGAGTAGTGTTTATAGCCCAACAAATTTTGACCGCGAAGCAACATTTGCAATGGGGTATTTTTCAAATTAGCTTTCAATTTGCGAAGGCGTTCCCATGGATCTTCATTCAAGAAACGAAGACAGCTGTCATAAGTAGCGCCGCCCCAACATTCAAGAGCTTCATAACCAATATCATCTAAAAGGCCGAGCACTGGTTCCATTTGTTCGTAGCGCATACGTGTTGCCAAAATAGATTGATGACCGTCACGAAGAACGGTTTCGCAAATTCTTAATTTTTTAGCCATGTTAATCCTCCAAATCGAAATAGTCTGTGTATGTAACTTTATACACTCATTAAACAACTATCTCATACCTATTTTTTTTACGATTTTTTCGATGTCTGCTCACACTAGCCAAACGCGCTAAAATCGTAATACATACTTATATTAGACTACTTATAAAATTCTTTGTCAACAACCACATTATGCTATTTACTCATAATCTCATGTATTCTAAGATGATTTTTTCGTGATGAATATCACAAAAAACTGCAGAGAAACTAGAGTTTAGCATGTATGTTTAATCAAATTAATTTTTTTGTAATTGCTCATTTTAATGAGAAACTAAAAATTATATCGTAATAATTTTTAGTTATTATTAAATACTTTTCAAAATATATCGGTATTTATAAATGTAGTAATTCGATAAACATCGGTATGCTTATAGGCTCATCAATTTTATTAATAACTCAGGTGATATTTTTAAATGCATAAACATGCAAAAGAACCTGCCCATTTACGGACAGGTTCTGACCTAATCTTTAAAATTTGAGAGTCCCCATTATATGTTTTACTTCTCAGGCTTAACCTTTTTAGGCGCAGTTTCAAGGACAATATTTTTACCTTCCCGTTTTACCTGAATAGAGAAAGCCCCTTCCCCTTCTTTAAAATACTCCATCTTGATATCAAGGAGCATTTTACCAATCATAGTCTCTACTTTTTCAGTTAAGAACTCACGGTAAAAAGCATCTTCTTTTTGCTTTGGACTTTGATGAACTACTGGTTTCTTAGCATCTCGTTCCATATTGAGCATAGTATCTTCGAAATTTTCTGTATCCTTAAAATTTTTCATCATATCCGCATCGGATAAACCTTTTTGAATTTTAAACTTTGCCATGTGTATCTCCTATCAATTCGAAAATAGCTTTCTTTACGCGTACTGGTTCAATACCAGACATACAATATTGATCAGACTTAGGACAACGTCGTTTACGACACCCTAAACAATCTAATTCATCATTTACGAGCACCTTAAAATTCCCCGTCAGAGGGCCCCATAATTTAGGGTCCGTAGGGCCAAAAAGTGCTACTACAGGCTTATTTAAAGCCAAGGCGATATGCAGAGCTCCCGTATCAGCAGTAACTACTACATCACAACTTTCAATTAAAGCCCCTAATTCTTGAAGTGTCGTTTTTCCTAACATATTCAGAACAATTTTATCAATGCCCTCATCTGTTAAAGAGTCCATCAAGGGTTTGTATTGAGCAGCCTCTTTAGGACCACCTAAACAAACAAAATTCGCTCTATATTGAAGGGATTTAATGAGAGAATACCATTTTTCCTGAGGCCACTCTTTCGTTGCCCAAGAGGTACCTAATACCAGCCCAATGCGTAACGGAGTTTCTACCACGCCTCGATGTAAAGAAACGTCATTATCAATCGACTTCCATTGATTTTCTGCCCAACTATGTAAATTTGTTGGCACCTGAAAATCCATGTGGTATAGCGTATTAGCATTAGATTCATTTAGTGAACAACTGCTCTCAATACCGTATTTATCAATGTTAAGCGATGTATCTAAATTTGCATGTTCAGTAATAGCCTTTGTTAACAACTGAGCTACCTCTACATAGCGTTTAATCACGTGTTCTGTACTAGGCTTCGTTTTATAGTTAGTAAACAGCCAATTCAACTCTTTTGTGCCACCAAGGCCAAGTCTAATGGGCGCTCCTGAAGCTAATAGTACTAGCCCTGTTATGAGTCGCCCTTGCACATCAACGGCTACATCAAATTTATAAGGCTCTAATTTGGCCTTAAGATCCCACCACATGCGCCACATTGTAGGAATATGTAGTTTTTTAGAATGTGCCTCATATTCATCCCGTTCCCAGGGAATTATTTTATCTACATAGGGATTGCCCTGTAAAAGATCTACCATACTAGGCGTTACAATCCAATGCAACTTAGCATCAGGATACTGTTCCTTAATCCACCGCGCAGCAGGTGTAGCATGCAAAACATCACCTATGTAACTAAGGCGTACAAATAATATATTCATAGATATCCTTAGGGTACATACTATTATAGGAATAAAGCCTTTATAATGAAAGAACATTATAAAGGCTTTTTCTTAAGATTTCTTTTTACTACCACTACTATTGGATGATTTAGAAGACGTATTATCTTCTGTTACCTTAGTAGTTTCTTCACTACCATTCTTAATGATGTTTTTTACATCAGATAATGTCAATTCATTAAATGTAGTAGGGTGGTTGTATTTATAAACTGGATTGAAGCCTACACCGAGTTTACCAGTGTAAACAGTCAATGCATTGTTGTCCTCATCAACACGAGCGATGTAGATGGTTTTGTCCATATCAACACCGATAAAGCGGAAACGCCCTTCAGGGTTGATAACACGCCATCCCCCTTCAATGCCGTTGAACATGAATACATCCCCAGTTCTCACATTATCGTAGAAGAAGTTATCTTCATCGTAGAATACACCGATATGACCGATATCAGTAGCTTGCATGTAAACGCGACGTGTATCGTAGTTAGCATCGGTACGATAAATGCGATATGTGTGTTCTTGAACTTTTACCTTCATATACACCACATTTGTCGCTTCAGAGTACGCAGCATCTACAATTTTACTGCCCCGAGGCAAGTCTTCAAGTTTCGTATCAACTTCGTGTTCTGGATCATCCGCATTAAGACGAGCCATGACAACATCTCTGGAGTCATATAAACCCATGACAGCATAGTTACGGTCTGGCATCCAGTTGAAGTAACTAATCGAACGACCCTTCAAATCGATATTTGTAGGCTTACTTTCATTAGCCTTGTAAATTTTCAAAGAGTTTTCTGTAACAACGGCCATAAATTGACGGTCATAGGACACATATTTAGTGCCTTCCTTCACATCAGGGAAGTTTTTAGTATCATCTTTTGATGCGCCTGCTACGTTAAACTCTGTAGTCGGTGCAAACATATATTGATCAAGGTATAGGTATACCCCACCTTGCAGAAGAATACCTACCGCAAAGGCGCTCAGTACACGCGTAAAAGGTTTCATCTGTCCTCCTATTTCACGATAAACGCCGTTGGGATCATGCGTTCCCCTAACAAATCGGCAGGTTTATTTACGACTTTACCATTTAGGTACAAAGTTGAACTAGAACCGCCATCTAAATTTGCTGCAATGTAGCAACCTTTTTCAAATAGAATATCTTGTACGTCACGCAAGGTAGCCCCAATAGAATATCCTGGTTGGCGACCATCGATTACAAGGAATAGAACTGTGCCATCTTTCTTTTGACCGATAGCAGTACGAGGACCTACGCCCCAGCCTCCATCACCTTCGGTAATCATCTTCTTACCATCGACGATAAGAGGCGGACCAAAGGTAATACCTTCCATGGCCTTCATATCACTAAGCTGAGTTTTATCATAGTTACCAGCGATAAGATTACCAGATTTAGAGAAACCTACAAAGTCTACATCTTCATCAGGGCCTACATCCTTGCCGATAACGTACTCACCGTCATGCAAGATGAAACCATATGGCAAACGACCTGTACCAGTACCATTAGGATCGTGGAAACCACCACCATTAATTGCTGCTACAGCATTATTCATTTTCGCAATATTACTTGTAGTATCACCTTTTTCTTGAATATTAGCTGCTGTACCTACTTGAATACGACGAGGATCAGGAATTTCTAAAATATAGCCTACATAACGAGCAGACTGGATTTTTTCAAGATTTAAAGTCTTATCTTCACGAGCATTAAACTTGAACAAATCTTGGCTTTTAACAACCCCTACAGTCCCCAAAATAGATTGTAATTCGTCTTCATTAAACAACCATGTAATGTAATGAGGATGGCGGGATTGTAAGATAGCACCAATTACAGCGCGCTTTACATTATTAAATGGTCCAAAGAGCACCACGAAGGGTGATGTGACAACGGTAAATAAGAACACCATAATGATGAACTTTACCCAATTCTTTTTGAACAATGTATTTCTCCTTATAAATCAGTGAAATGTTCGGTGCTAATGCGTTCTTCAAAATGCTTGATATCCACCGCATTGCCTACCCAAACACGCAAAATATTATATGGATTATCACCAGTATGAGCCCAGCCAGATTTCATAGCCATCCCCATTTTAATGCCAGCTTTCTTAGATGCTGAGTCGGTGAATTCATTTTTATCTCCATATGGATAGCAGAACCAAGGATTATCCTTAATGCCTACTTCTTTAGCAAGTGCCTCTTGGGCCTTTGTAATATTTTCAATTTGTTTTGCTTCCGACAATTGGCCCATTTCTATGTGTTGGAAACCATGGTTTGAAATAGTAATACCATTTTTGTGCATTTCACGCACTTGATCCCAAGTTAGACGCGTCCCAACATCGCCAGGATTGATAAATACAGTAGCCGGGAATCCATATTCTTTCATAAGTGGATATACGATAGAATATGTATCTGCATAACCGTCATCAAAGGTTAAAACAACAGGTTTTTCAGGCACCGCAGCACCATTTACAACATAATCATACAATTGATCCATCGTCAATGGATTATAGCCATTATCCTTGAGGAACTTCATTTGTTCTCTAAACAAATCCTCCCGAATAACTGCATCATTATCTTTGTCGTCGCCGACTTTATGATACATAAGAACAGGAATACCCGTTGGATGTACCATCTTAACTTCTTTTACAGGCGGTACTGAACTAGTAGGTTCTGTTTTTTGTGAAAGCAATCCACAACCTGCCACAACCATTGCCAATACCAAAACTAACAGTGTTACCAACGGAATCCGTTTCATAGGTCCTCCTCTATTAGAACACAATTATATACAGAATATTATAACATTTCCATGAAGAATAGTAAAAATTAACGCTTTATTAGTACTTCATCAATCGATTTTCGAGGTCTAGGATACATGGACTCATCTGGAATACCTATAGCAATGATTGCCTGTACATCGTGAGGAATATTTAAAAAGGCTTTACTTTCACTTTGCATAAAATACACATCATTCATCCACAATGTACCTAACCCAATTGCTTTTGCCCCCAATAAAATATGTTCTATAAAAGCGCCAATAGCTTGTAAATCACTTTTTTCCCACACTTGAGCATAATCTGACAAATGATCGTAAGGATTATATACAAAGAGTAAATCACTAGCAGTTTGCATAGCCTTAAGACTAATCTCTAAACTACCAAAATGTTCTTTTCGTTCTTTATATTGCTCTAGCACTTGAAAGCCAAGATTCACGAAATGTTTTTTCTCCACGCCCGTCACATGAACAACCTGCCAGGGCTGACGATTTTTAGGGGATGGAGCTCGCATTCCGAGAGCTACCAAATTTTGAATTATGTCTTCTCCAACCGAAGAAGATTTTTTATACCGACGTACGCTAGTTCGCGCATTTATAACATCTATTATTTCCATATTTTCACCAAAAGATCTAACATTATCTAAAGTAATAACCTATATCTCCATAAATAGTATGCAAACTATTATTATCAAAAGATTGTAAAAAAATTAAACTAGCTTTATCGACTCTTATATTGTAATACACTCAATAATGCTTTAATATTCTAATTATAATACACATTACTAGAATTATATTCATCTAATAGATAAAGGATTCTCTATGAAAAAACGCTTAAGCCTTATACAAATGGACGTCCATGTAAACGAAGTGGAATACAATTATGCGCGCGTCCAAGAATTACTTTCACAAGCCCTATCAGAAAAGCCTGACATTATCGTCTTGCCCGAAACATGGAATACAGGATTTCATCCATCTAAGGATTTAATCAATATTTCTGACAGAAATGGAGAAAGAACAAAAGCTTTATTAAGTACATTCGCAAAAGAACACAATGTAAACATTGTGGGCGGTTCTGTAGCCGTAGCAAAAGAGGATTTAGTATTTAATACCTCCTATGCTTACAACCGTGAAGGCAAGCTCGTAGGAGAGTATTCCAAAATGCACGGATTTAGTCCTGCTAAAGAGGACCAATACTTCGCTAGCGGTACGCATACCACTCATTTCGAATTGGATGGTATTCCTTGTAGTACGGTTATCTGTTACGATATTCGCTTTCCTGAGCTCGTAAGAATGGCTGCATTATCAAATACAGAGTTATTATTTGTACCTGCTCAATGGCCTACTATGCGTTTACGCCACTGGCAAGTATTAAACGAAGTGCGCGCCATTGAAAACCAACTCTTCTTATGTGCTGTCAACGGCTGTGGTACAGTAGGTCGAGTTCAAAGCACTGGTCACTCCGCTGTATACGATCCATGGGGTACAAACCTCCTCGAAATGGACACTAGGGAGGGCATCTCATCTGTAGATATCGACCTCACCGTAGTAGAAGATATCCGTAACAAAATCAACATCTTTAGAGATCGCAAACCTGAACTCTACAAACTATAAAACAAAGGCACATTGTATTGAACACCCATCTAAAATTATTTCATTGTTAGATAGCCTGTTCATATGACAATGTGCCTTTTTATTTTATTTATGGGATTCATATACATTAAAACTCAATAAGCTTCCACATCTCCTCTGGAACCTGTTCTAGAGGTTTATTTTTTGCAATTGCTCCTTTTAGAATATCAATAGTATCTTGCACCTCTTGTTTATCCTTTGTATTAGGATCATGAAGGATGACACGATTTAAAGAATCTTCACCAAATTGTTTTACATATTCTTTTTCTACTTGATTAAGTTCACGGCGTAAGTATTTCATAGATTATAACCTCCCCATATATTTAATCTAATATATTAAGAAGTACTTGTCTATAATTCAAATGTTTTCTATACGTATCTTCAGCTAATAATAAACAATTTAATGTTGCAAATTAATATTTTTATCTCATAAATCATTTACATGAATTCTATAGAAATGGTAGTATTAACAATGCAATAGGATTTAGTTATTAAGAAAGAAAGGTAATAACTATGTTTTCATTTCTACAACCCAAAGAGGCAAAATCATCAGTGCCACAAAGCATGATTATGAATCTATATTATAAATATAGATTGCAATCATTAATTGGTATTTTTATAGGTTATGCTGCGTACTATATTGTTCGTAATAACTTTGCCTTATCAACACACTTTTTATCAGATATCCTCCATATGAGCAAAACAGAAATTGGTTTGCTATCTAGTGGTATGCTTATCGCTTATGGTCTAAGTAAAGGCTTTATGAGTAGTCTTGCGGACAAAGCAAGTCCTGCCAAGTTTATGGCTTTCGGTCTCATTTGCTGTGCAATTATCAATATCTTTATGAGCTTTGCCGATAGTCTCGCCTTCTTCTTAGTTTTAGTAGTACTAAATGGCTTTTTCCAAGGATTTGGTGTAGGACCATCCTTTATCACCTTAGCTAAATGGTACCCAAAACAGGAACGTGGCCGTTATGGAGCTATCTGGAATATTTCCCATAATCTCGGTGGTGGTATCGTAGCCCCAATCGTAGCTGCCGCATTATATTTTACTAGTACAGATCACTGGCAATTAGGGAGTTATGGTGTACCAGCGCTTATTGCAATTATCATAGCAATTGCCATTTCTTTCTTAATCAAAGAAAGCCCTGAACGTGAAGGCTTACCACCAACAAGTGAAATCATCGCTGACACAGCTCATAAGGCGCACAGAAGTTCTGAAGCCCCCCATATGAGCACAAGAGAAATCTTTGTAAAATACGTATTGAAAAATAAAAACGCTTGGTATGTATCATTAGTTGACACCTTCGTTTACATGATTCGCTTTGGTATGCTTACGTGGCTTCCAATTTATTTATTGCAAGTAAAGGGGTTTTCCAAAGCAGAAATGTCTGTTGCCTTTTTATTCTTTGAATGGGCGGCTATCCCTTCTACTATTTTTGCTGGTTACATTTCCGATAAATTCTTTAAAGGTTATCGCATGCCACCTGCAATCATTGCTATAAGTATTATCTTCTTCTGTATATTTGGTTATTGGCAAAGCGAGTCTCTCTTATGGGTTACTTTCTTCGCTGCTATTGTAGGTTGTTTAATCTACATTCCTCAATTCTTAGCTTCAGTACAAACTATGGATATTGTACCACCATTTGCAGTAGGTTCTGCTGTTGGTCTTCGTGGATTCATGAGTTACATTGTTGGTGCAAACTTAGGTACAACACTATTTGGTGTTTTAGCAGATAAATTTGGTTGGAATGCAGGTTTCTATCTTTTATTAGTAGCATGTGTTCTTTGTATTACATTCTGTGTATTGGCTCATTTTGGCGCCAAAGAATTAGATGCTAAAGAAGCTGAACTTGAACAACTTCAACCAGCTGAAGCTAATAGCTAACCCCTAACAAATAAATCCTATAGTAAAAAGGTCGTAATATGTATTAATACATGTTACGACCTTTTATTTGCCCCACGAAAGGGACTCCTATATAACCAATGTGTTTTCATCAACGCATAGTTCTGGAAATAATGAAAGCACAAGCCACAATGATACCAAGGACTATACTCCCAGCTACTATATAAGGCCAGGTAAGTACATCCCGTACATCATTCAATATTTTTATATCAAAGATTGGCATATAAAGTAGTAAGTTCCCCAAAATCCAACCGATTGGTCCTATGAACTTTAGCTTCTTAATCGTATCCATTTTATCTAGAATAGACTCGGTTACCTCTGAATCCTTT
>CAUGOU010000013.1:0-27043 GCA_959601155.1 Veillonella parvula
AATAGATGAAAATGTTAGATTTGAACATGTATTTATATTTATAATTAGCGATTAAACGATGAATGAGCTAGTTGAAAGTTAAATTAGTATTATTCTTTATACCTTTGATATAATTTATGTATATGCGATGGGAGGCGGTTTTAATGAATTTAGATAAGGTGTATAACTCTATTGAAGATGTATTAGAGGTGGCAGAATCTGCGGAAGGCAAAACAGTAGGTGAATTTGATATAAATAAGCGGCTAGATAGCAAAGGAAATAAGGGTGGCATTGGTCAGATTTTAGAAGAAGGTCTTTTTAAAATTGCTGTGAATAGTCGTGCTGAAGCTGATTTTGTAAATTTGGGGTTAGAGTTAAAAGTAACTGCTATAAAAGAAAATAAGAAGAATGAGTTCTCAGCAAAAGAGAGACTCGTGCTTAATATAATTAATTATGAAGAGGATTATAAGGATTCATTTTATGATTCTTCTTTTTGGCAAAAAAATAAGAACATATTAATTGTATTTTACCTATATAAGGATGAAGTAGATAAAAAGGAATTTCCTATTGTTAAAGCTGTTTTACACGAATTTGATCCAGCAGATCTGGAAATCATAAAGCAGGATTGGGAAACAATTATAGATAAAATTAAGCAAGGTGAAGCACATAATATTTCTGAGAGTGACACAATGTATTTAGCAGCATGCACTAAGGGGATTAACGCTAAATCGGTAAGAAGACAGCCATTTTCTGATATACCAGCAAAGCAACGTGCTTTTTCTCTTAAAAACTCCTATATGACTGCCTTTGCTCGACGTGTTATTGATAAGCAGTTAATTCCTTCACTTTTTAATGTTGATGAACTTAAAAGTAAGACTACCTTACAGCTATTGCAAGAGCGATTTGCTCCATATATTGGTAAAAGAGTGTCTGAGATTGCTAGACTTATGGATATTCCAGTTACCAAAAATAAAGCCTTTAATGCTAACCTTATAAGTGCTGTATTAGGCGTAAAAGGAACTAAGTTAGAATCTCTTAGGGAGTTTAATAAAGCAAATATTAAATTTAAAACTATAAGACTCGAGCCTAATGGAGTTCCTCGTGAACATATGTCCTTTGAACAAATTGATTTCAATCGTTGGGTTAGAGCTGATTGGGAAGAGTCTCAAGTTTATGAGAATTTTGAGTACACAAAATATCTATTTGTGGTATTTCAATACGATGAAACAGTGACACAAAATAAAGATAGAGAGCCTTATTTAAAAGGTATTATGCTCTGGAATATGCCAGAAGTAGTCATTGAACATGAACTAAAAGACCTTTGGGAAACAACCAAATCAATTTTGGAAACGGGTGTTGAACTTAAACCTGTATCTAACGGTGTATCTAATAATCTGCCAGGAACAAAATTTAATGGTGTTTGCCATATACGACCTAAAGGCAAAGATGGAAAAGATAAGGTTATATTACCAGATGGTCAAATGATAGCTAAACAATGTTATTGGTTGAATAGAGAGTATATAGCAGAAATAGTTAAAGACGTGAAATAGAGCTAGAAATAAATCGTACTATTAGAGTCTAATTATAAGAATACCCTAAGGGTTTGCATTAAAGTAATTAATTTTGATCTTGATCTTTTTTATTATTTTTGCTATAATAAAGATCTATGAATATGATAAATTAAGGGGTAAAGTAATGAAAATATTCTCTATGTTTGATGGTGTAGGTGGATTTATAGTCGGACTAGAAAACTCATCTAAAGAAGTTTTTAAAACGCTATATTCTAATCAATATGAGCCATCTCGTAAAACACAAGACGCCTATGAGGTAGGCTTATATAGATTTCCTGATATGGAACATATTCCAACAGACGTAGCTTTAATTCCTAATGAAAAGTTTGAGGAAATGAAAGCTAATGGCGTAGATATGATTGTTGGTGGATTTCCTTGCCAAGACTATTCTGTTGCACGTAGTAAAAAGAATGAGCTTGGTATTGAAGGGAAAAAAGGAGTTCTTTTCTGGGAAATTATCCGTGCTACTGATGTCATCAAGCCCAAGTATTTAGTATTAGAAAATGTTGACCGTTTATTGAAAGCTCCATCTAACCAACGTGGTCGTGACTTTGCTATCATGCTGGCGGCTTTTAATCAATTAGGCTATTCTGTGGAATGGCGTGTTATTAATGCTGCTGACTATGGTCGTGCTCAACGTAGACGCCGTGTATTCTTCTTTGTATTTAGAAATGATACAAAGTGGGGAAAACGACTACATACTAAATATGAAGCTACATTACCAAATGATGCGGATTTAAATGCTCGTTTAGATTGTTATGCACCATATATATTTCAAGATGGTCTTTTTGGTCGTCAGTTCCCTGTTAAGGGTGAAGCTGTAAAAAAACGTATTAATGCAAATAAACTTGATGAGGATATTGCTGAGGTTTCTGCAAACTTCTCTGATGGTAAAATGTGGAACTCTGGTCTTATGACAAATGGGTACTATTATACGATTGAAACTGAACCTAAAGGTGATGAAGAGCCAATCCCAATGAAAGAGATTGTGGTTCAACCTAATCAAGTGCCAGAAGAGTATTATATTGATGGTGAAAAATTAGATAAGTTTAAATATCTTCGTGGGCCTAAGAAAATTACACGGACTGCAGGAAATGGACATACTTATACCTTCTCAGAAGGTGGAATGAGCGAATATGACTCCCTTGAGTTACCTGGTCGTACAATGCTTACTTCGGAAGGTAGTGTGAATCGCTCTACACATCTTTTAAAAATTGATGGTAAGTATCGTCTTATTACACCGATTGAAGCTGAGCGTTTACAAGATTTTCCTGATGATTGGACACGTTATAAACGAAATGCAAAAGGTGAAGTAGTAGAAGTTTCTGATCGTATGCGTATGTTCTTTATGGGCAATGCGCTGGTGACAGGTATCGTAAAACGTATAGGTGATGAGCTTCAGAATATTGATACTATCTAAATTAGAGGGGCTGTAACGGAATGTGGTTTTACCATATTTTAGTTGCAGTCCCTTTTTGTACGTAATTTAGTTTTATGCTACGCAAATAAATAACTTTCACTATACCAAAATAAATTGTATATCCGGTTATAGTCGTATATAATAATATTAAAAGATTTGTATTTTTCGATATAATCAAAGAAAGGAGTACAATATGTCAAATTTTATCACTCCTACAGAATTATTGGCTTGTCTCGATGAGGTCATCATTTTAGATGCTAGAGGGTATCAAGATTATAAAAAAGGCCATATTAAGGGGGCTTATGCGGTAGATTTAGACAAGGATTTGACTGGTCCTTTAGGTGAGCATGGTGGTCGTCACCCATTGCCAGATATGGAACAGTTGGCTCATACCTTTGAGTCTTATGGCATCACGCGTAACTCAAAGGTCGTAGTATATGATTCGTGGCTATTCTTAGCAGGCCGTCTTTGGTGGACGTTACGTTACATGGGCTTAACAGATGTACGCGTTTTATCTGGTGGTATTGAACGTTGGGTTCGAGAGGGCCATCTCTTAACTAAAGAGCCGACCCCGTTACCTGCTAAACCATCTATCTTTAACTATGAGTTGCAAACAGATATGGTTATGAGTCGCGATGAGGTGCTCAAGGCTAGTGAAAGCGGAGATCATGTTATTATCGATGCTCGTGCGCCATTCCGTTATGATGGATCTCAAGTGGATACGATGGACGGCATGACAGGACATATTCCTGGGGCTGTTAATCATTTTTATGAAAGTGGCTATACCGTAGATGGTCCTATATCCTTGAAAGATTTAGAGGCTGAGTATTACAACGAAATCTACCAAAATCGACCAGTTGTAACGTACTGTGGGTCTGGTGTGACTGCCTGCAATGCGTTGTTAACTATGAGTGAAGTAGGGCTTGAATCTGCTTTATATGTTGGTAGTTCTAGTGACTGGGTAACGTATGAAGGTTTTCCTCTTAGCACAGGTGTAGAAACATTAAATTAACTTAGGAGGGCGAATGAATCTATTAAAACAATTATTAACAGTCGTTGCCTTTGGTTATTTGTGTTATCACATCTATACCTTTGGACCTGGTATGTTTAATGTAACTGTATTAGTGATTCTTGTCTTGTCGGCGGTGGCTAACTATTTCCGTGAGAAACGTGAAAGCGATCTTAAAGCCAACGAAAACGCCCGCAAGGCTCGTGCCGAAGCAAGACATGCTAAGAAACATAAAAAGCAGTAGTATTGCTAACATATAATCTTTAGATTAGCTTACATTAAGCAAAAACTTGACGTATATTCTATGTGAAAGAGACTTTCACCAAGTTAAATACGGTGAATAGTATTAGATTGATGCGAAGTATTATAAAGAAGTATTATAAAGGAGTAAGAATTGAAATTAATTTCTTGGAATGTAAACGGCCTCCGCGCCGCTGTAACAAAGGGTTTCATGGAATCCTTTAATGAATTAGATGCAGATATTTTCTGCCTGCAAGAAACAAAATTGCAACCCGATCAAATTTCTTTGGAGTTGCCAGGGTATGAGCAATATTGGAATAGTGCAGTTAAGAAAGGCTATAGTGGCACGGCTGTATTCACGCGTATTAAGCCATTGTCCGTAACGAATGGCATCGGTATTGAAGAACACGATCAAGAGGGTCGTGTTATCACTGCTGAATACGATAATTTCTATTTGGTATGCTGTTATACACCGAATAGCCAACGTGAATTAGCTCGCCTTGATTATCGTATGACTTGGGAAGATGCATTCCGTAATTATCTACTTGAATTAGATAAGAAAAAGCCTGTCATCCTATGTGGTGATCTCAATGTAGCCCATCAAGAAATCGACCTAAAAAATCCTAAGACGAATCGTAAAAATGCAGGCTTCTCCGATGAAGAACGTGCAAAGATGACAGAACTCTTAGGGGCAGGTTTTACAGATACATTCCGTCACCTCTATCCAGATGCTATTGAACAATACAGCTGGTGGTCCTATATGGGGAAAGCTCGTGAACGGAATACAGGATGGAGAATTGACTATTTCATCACATCTAAACGCCTTGATGATAAAATCCAAGAAGCGAAGATTCATCAACAAATCTTTGGCTCCGATCACTGTCCAGTAGAATTGGTTATTGATCTATAAAATTTTAGTGAATGTAAAAGTACAGCCTCATCTACGGATGAGGCTGTTGTGATAGAAAAGGAGATACTATGGCTCAAAAACAAAAAGCTGTCGTTCTATTTAGCGGAGGTGTAGATAGTACTACGTGTTTAGCCCTTGCTATTGAACGATTTGGCAAAGATAATGTGGTACCCTTATCGATTCAATATGGTCAAAAACATAGTAAAGAATTAGAGGCTGCTATAGCTATTTTAGAGTACTATGGTATGGAAGGTAAAACGATGGATGTTGCTAAGCTATTTGCCTTTAGTAACTGCTCTTTATTAGTACAATCTAGTGAAGATATTCCGCAAGGTTCCTACAAAGAACAACAAGATGCAAAAGGTGAAGGTACGGTAAGCACTTATGTACCGTTTAGAAATGGCTTATTCCTATCCGCGGCAGCATCCTTGGCACTATCTTTAGACTGCGGCTATATCTACTACGGTGCTCACAGTGATGATGCGGCGGGCAATGCATACCCTGACTGTACAGAACAATTCTACAAATCCATGGGCGATGCCATCTTTGAAGGAACTGGGAAAGAATGCTCCTTAGAAGCACCCTTTATTAACTCTAATAAAGCAGACATTGTAAAAGAAGGCCTACGCCTCGGCGTACCATACCACCTCACCTGGTCCTGCTACGAAGGCGGAGACAAACCATGCGGACACTGTGGTACCTGTATCGACAGAGCCAAAGCCTTTCACGCAAACGGAGTCGAAGACCCAGCACTATAATTCCCATAAACTGGCTTAGACAAGTTGTGGGTAGGCTGTAAGATAATATAGTGTAGCCATAAAATAATACATAAAAGTATATTGATTTAAAGTGGCCTTTTGAGTCACTACATAACTGTAATGTTGATTTGCTAAATTTGGAGTGGAAGAAAATACCTTTTCAAAGAGCGACTTTGGCAGGTTGAGGCCCTCGGCCGATGACCGGTTCGCCAGTGGAGCGATGAGGAAAGGTATTTTCTGACACCCCGTTCTTGTCAATATTGCACTGATAGTAGTTACTGTCACAGGCCACTTTAATTTTTCCGTGACTTGTAAATATCGAAAATATATGATATTATAAGCGCACAACTAAATAAGACAGTTTGAAACCATCCTGTCTCTAAACAAAACTACGGAAATTCATAAGCATTGTAAGCATGGTAGTTTTGCCATGCTTTTTTATTTTGAGGAGGTGAGTGTTATGATTTCTACACGCAAATTGACTATTTCTGCCATGGTTGTGGCATTGTACATCGTTGTATTGTATGTAACGCAAAGCGTTTCCTTCGGGGCGTATCAAATTCGTATAGCAACATCATTATATGCACTTGCTTATGCCTTTCCGTTCTTGGTGATTCCCATGGGGATTGGCAACCTCATTTCTAACTTCCTATTCGGCGGTCTTGGTATCTTCGATATGGTAGGGGGCTTTGGTGTAGGTGTAGTAACGACAGGCATCATCGTAGGCATGCGCAAGCTTGGCCTTAGTGCTTGGTGGGCAATGCTTCCAATCGTCCTTGTGCCTGCGTTATGTGTGCCCTTGTGGCTCAGCCCATTACTTGGTCTACCGTACTGGCCATTAGTGTTGAATCTTATCGTGGGTCAAACTATTCCAGCGATTCTTGGTTCTGTATTGGTGAAAGCTTTGATGAGCCGTCCTAGTGTGGCTGCTTTGTTAGGTGCTTTTAAATAATAAGTGGTTTTATTGACAAAACTAAGTAAATAATTGAGCCTCAAGAGATGTTTCGATTGTGTATATAGGTAAATAAAAAGGCGTAAGCTCAATGTGAGCTTACGCCTTTTTCATGGCTAATATGTATGGAGGTATAGGAGTTTAACAGTTGTAGCCACGCCATTTAGTTTCAACTACGAGTCGTTCAAGAGCAACCATGTACGCTGCTTGACGAGGTGGTACATTGTATTTATGTTGCATTTCCCAAACAGCTTCGAAGCTATTTTGCATATTTTTAGTTAATCTTTCATTAACCTCTTCTTCAGTCCAGTAGAAGCTTGCTTTGTTTTGTACCCATTCGTAGTAGGATACAACTACGCCACCACCGTTGGCAAGCACGTCAGGAATGATATCAATGCCCTTTTCATAGAAGTATTTATCCGCATCATTAGTAGTAGGACCATTAGCTCCTTCCAAGATGATCTTAGCTTGGATATTTTCCATGTTGTCTTTATTTAATTGGTTCTCAAGGGCTGCCATGTACAATACATCCACTGGTTGAGCCAATAACTCTTGAGGCCCAATTGTAGTCATGCCTGGTTCGCTGTAACCTTCTAGGGAGCGACCGTGGGAGTTAGCATATTCGTATGCTTTTTCAACATCGAGACCGTTAGGATTGTAGATGTTAACACTTACGTCGCCGATAGCCACAACTTTTGCACCTGCTTGTGCAATGAGACGAGCACCTACGGAACCTACGTTACCAAAGCCTTGAACTGCAACTGTAAGGTTTTTAATATCTAAGTTTTTCTTAGCAAGATAGCTTTGCAATGCGATGAGACAACCGCGACCAGTCGCTTCATTACGGCCTAAGGAACCGCCTACTTCGATTGGTTTACCTGTAACGATACCTGGGCTCCATTCGCCTTTTAATGTGCTGTATTCGTCAGCAATCCAGCTCATGATTTGGGCATTCGTATTTACGTCTGGTGCAGGAACGTCAGTATTAACACCAATGATAGGTGCAATACTGCGTACGAAGTTACGAGTTAAGCGTTCTAACTCACGAGGGTTTAAAGTTTTTGGATCGACTTTAATGCCCCCTTTACCACCGCCATAAGGAATGTTAGCGATAGCGTTTTTAATAGTCATCCATGCCGCAAGTGCACGCACTTCATTTTCGTCGGAATCTGGATGGAAGCGAAGACCGCCCTTAGCACTACCACGCAATGTGGAATGTTGGCATCGATAGCCTTCGTATACGCGAACTTCGCCATTGTCTAGTTGAAGAGGAACTGCTACTTTTAGTTCCCGTTCTGGGTGACGCAATACTTCGTATTCACTACGAGTATAGCCGAGCTTTTCAGCTGCTACGTCTAATGTGTTTAACATGTTTTCATATGGGTTATAACCGCTCATAATTACCTCCCGGATAACAGAGTAAATTAATTAGTGCTAATTTTTCACATACTTAAGTATTCGACATTATAAATAGAATACCCTTTATATTTTTATAAATATATTCTATAGTTTTTGACCTTTAAAAGTAGGAAAAATATAGATGGTTACTGTGATATCTGTCACTTTAAAATCTCTTGGTGGAGGATAGTTTTATCTATGAAAATGGATACTTTTACAAAAAATAAAAATCTATATTCCGAAGAAGATAGACCCATCTGTATGTATTAATAAAGTATTTTAAAGATTATACGAAAAAGACTGGTGAAAGATACTTTCACCAGCCTCATAGGTCAATATATTTTATTTTTCCACTGTATCTTCAATCGGAGTAGGAGGTACGGAGGAGTCTGTAGTTTGACCATCGCCCCACCATACGATGCCGTACGTGTGGTTTAGAATAGAACGGTTAAATACTGGCGTTTCAATACCTGCTTTGCGTTGTTTGATATAGTCGTCAAGGGCAAGACCTGCTGTGCGCCCCATGCGTACGATGGAACTTACGTTAGTTAATACTAAGAAAGCCATGAATAAATCGGCTAGATTCCATACGAGATCTAGAGAAGCAATAGAGCCAACAAATGTCATAAGAATTACGCCAATACGGAACAAATGTAGGTAGAATCGTTTATTTGTTAAGTGGCTGATATTGATTTCACCGTAGTAATAGTTACCAATTAAGGAACTAAAGGAGAACATAACTATGAAAATGGCTACGGCTGTAGGCGCCCAGGAACCAAGCTGTTGAGCTAGATTATGTTGTACAAGAGCAATACCTGTTAGACCTGTAGTACTGTAGTCACCCACGATGAGTACGATGAAAGCAGAAGCTGTACAAATGATGAAGGTATCAAGGAATACGCCGAATGCTTGTACAAGACCTTGTTCCACAGGGTGATTAACAGCTGCCGTAGCGGCTGCGTTTGGAACAGAGCCTTCACCGGCTTCGTTAGAGAAGAGCCCCCGTTTGATACCATTCATAACAGTAGCACCTAATAAGCCACCACCTGCTGCAACAGGCTCAAATGCGGAGGCGAAAATAGTATAGATTACATGTGGGAATTGGGTGATATTCATAATTACCACAAATAATGCAGTAGCAATGTATAGAATCGCCATGATAGGAACAATGATTTCAGATGCTTTTGCAACGCGGTTGATACCACCGAATATGATAATACCAAGAAGGACTGCTACTACAGCGCCTGTATAGGACACATCAAGGTTAAATACCTGGAGAGATGCAGCCAAAGTATTGGCTTGTACAGAATTGTAAATCCAACCATAGGTAATACTGATTAAAATAGCAAATAGAACAGATAATGCCTTGTTGTTTAGACCATACCGAATATAGTAAGCTGGTCCGCCATAGAAACCGCCCTTAGCAACAGGTTCTTTGTAGATTTGTGCTAATGTAGATTCGATGAAGCCCGTGGCAGCACCGATGAGTGCGATAACCCACATCCAGAAAATAGCACCAGGGCCACCAAGTACAACGGCAATAGCTATACCTGCGATGTTACCAACACCTACACGAGATGCGGTACTAACACAGAATGCTTGAAATGAGGATACATGGTTCTTTTCTGTAGAGCTACCTGCGCCGTTAATTACGAGGCGAATCATTTCTTTAATCATGCGAATTTGTACAAAATTCGTTGTCATCGTAAAGAAGAGGCCTGCGCCGATAAGAATAAAAATGATGAAATAACTCCATAAATAACCGTTTATGGTAGATATAGCATCATTAAGCATTGCTTCCATAAAAACTCCCTTTCCTATAAAAAAATCCATATTTCATAATAATCAATGATATTGTATCAATTTCTATAGACTATGTAAAACAAAAATCCTTCACAAATAGGAAGGATTTTGCTTTATATAGTATTTTGTAGGATGTTTTTTATGCCTTAGTAAATTCTTGTGACTCTTCCATTCCTTGCAACAAGGTTTGTTCAGAATGTTCCATGTGAATTCGAGCTAGTTTACGAGCTTGTGCGGCATTGTGAGAGGCGATGGCTTCCACTAATTGACGATGTTCCTCCCAAGTTTTTCTAAGACGACCTGGTTGGTTCATAGAAAAACTACGGAAGCGGTAGGTTTGTTCTCGCAAATTGTGAACAATATCCGCCAATCTTTCATTACGAGATGCGCGGTAGAGGACTTCGTGGAATTCTACGTCCGCAGCCACAACGGATTCCATATTTTTGTTTTCCATATGATCGCCGATTTCTACAAGCATTCTCTCCAGCGTTTCGATTTCCTCTTCTGTAATGCGTTCTGCTGCAAGGCCTGCCGCAAGTTCTTCCAGGGCAGAACGGATTTCAAATACTTGCGTAATATCCTTTAAAGATATGTTGGCAACGTAGGTACCGCGACGAGGAACCATAACGACAAAGCCTTCTAGTTCAAGTTTACGTATGGCTTCACGAATGGGGGTACGACTTACACCTAACTCTTCGGCAAGGGGAATTTCCATGAGGCGCTCCCCAGGTTTTAACACCCCATCTTGGATGGCTTGACGCAATGTTTCACTTACCACTTCTCTTAGTGGTTTATACGCATCGAGTCGTATAGGTTGTAACCGTTTTGTCATACTAAGTCCTCCTGTGTACATGTTTTAGTAATGAGTGACAGCCAATCATGACCAGCTGCTTTAATCTCTTCTTGTAATTGTAAGGCTTCCATAGGTTTGTTAAGTAATGCTACCATCGTAGGACCGCTTCCTGTCATGATGGTTGGGTAACCACGGCTAGTGAAAAACTCCTTACATATTCCTAGTTCTTCGTGATCTGGGAATAATAATTCTTCGAAAGTATTAGCGCTACTAGTGAAAGCAGATTGTAAATCATTATTCTGAAGATGGTTCAGAACGGTATCGATTGTTTTGGTGGTGGCATTAGATTTACCGTTGAAGCGACCATAAGCAACCGCTGTAGAAATAGATACCTTTGGCTTTACTAGTAATAGCCAATGTGCTTCTGGCGATTGGCTATAGGTTAACACTTCGCCACGACCAGTTCCGCGAGCTGTACCACCTTGTAGTAGGAACGGCACATCAGATCCTAGTGAGGCACCAATGTTTAAAAGTTCCTCTTGTGTGAGCCGTAAGTCCCAAAAGCGGTTGAGACCTAATAACATGGCTGCTGCGTCTGCACTACCGCCACCAAGACCCGCTTGAATAGGAACGCGTTTTAATAGGTGGATGGCGGCACCGGCTTTACAACCCGTATAGGCCTGTATGGCGCGTAACGCTTTGAGCGCGAGATTATCTTCTCCATAGCTTACGAGTTTTTGCATGTAGTCAGGCAATTCGGGAGCGCCACCAGAAAATACTACGGAATGATGCTTAGCGAAATAAATAGAATCACTAAGGCGAATCGATTGAAATATAGAATCGATGTCGTGGTATCCATCGTCACGCTTGCCTGTAATAGCAAGCCCAATATTAATTTTGCTGCAACCGAGTTGCTCAAAACTTTTACTCATAATAGCCTCGTTTGTAATGTACAAAATATATGCAGTTTATATGTTTATTTTATACTGTTATAAAGTGATTGAAAATAACCATTAAGTGGTTTATGATGATTTTGTATATACCTGTTGTTTGATTATTAAAAGCATTGTAAACAGCGTATGTTTTAATTAGTTCATTATAGAATATTTATAGTGAAATGGCAATTTGGAGGGAGCTATGTTCGCCAAGTATAAAGATGTTGTCTATCAATGTGTCATAGTTGCTATTGGTTGTGCAATTTTTGGTGCTGGTTTAGATGCCTTTGTACTACCTCACAAACTGGTTAGTACTGGTATTAGTGGGGTAGGGTTGATTTTGTATTATCTAACGGGATTATCCGTTGGTTCTTGGAACGTTATTTTGAACGTCCCTATATTTTGGGCTGCTTGGAAGTGGCTTGGTAAACGTGTAGTGCTTAATACCTTGTATGGTACGCTCATGTTATCGTGGATGATTGATCTGTTTAGTTTCTTGCAATATGACATGATCATTAAGGATCCACTACTCAGTTCTATGATGGCAGGTATCACAACTGGACTAGGGCTTGGTATCGTCTACCGTGTAGGTGGTAATACAGGGGGACTTGATCCAATTGCACTTATCGTTCGCAAATATTATGGCCTTCAAATGGGGTCCATTAATAGCGCTATCAACTGTGCCATCCTCTTAGTTGCTGTCGGCGTTGTTGGACTTGAAGCGGTAGCTGTAACTCTTATCAGTGTGTATGTGTATACTATTATTACAAATAAGGTGGTAATCGGGTTTAATCAACGTAAAGTTGCTTTTATCATTACCTATCGCACCGATGAAGTATGTGAGTGTATTATCAATAAGGTTGGTCGTGGTGCCACTATTATTAATGGTATTGGTGCCTATACACGGACGCCTAAGCAAATTGTGATGGTTGCAGTCAACTTGCTGCAGGTAAATAAATTGAAAGAGGTTATTCAAGAAGCGGACCCAAATGTGTTTACCTTGATTACTGATGCCCAAGAGGTTATCGGTCAAGGTTTTACTCAACCTATTGTTCCTGCGGAAATATCTAAACAGCTAAAATCACAAGATATAACTACCGAAGCGAACAATAATGTTGTAATAGATGAAAATAGTTGTAACAAATTAAAATAAAGAATTATGATAAATCTCTGGCTGTTGTCATCTTATATTAATTATGCGTAAATATAATATTTTATGAATGATACATACATTTTGAAAATAATTTAATGTGATTGATTGAATATCAAGGTTGTAAAATGAGAGGGCTTGCCCTCAAGATAAGATTAGAGGTTTCTATGACTCACAAATTAGCAGGTACGCCTGTACAAGAACAAGATATTATCGATGTGCAAACCCTTGTGGATGCATATTTTGATAATACTCCGGATATTACAGATCCGACACAACTCGTATCCTTTGGCACATCTGGCCATCGCGGTACATCTTTAAATAGTACGTTTACAGATTTACATGTGGCCGCTATTACACAGGCTATTTGTGATGGCCGTGGTCAATTCGGCGCTACAGGTCCGATTTTTGTCGGTCAAGATACACATGCTTTATCTCAGCCAGCCCTTGTGACGGTTCTAGAGGTCCTTGCTGGCAATGGTGTAACGGCAATGGTTGATTCCGATATGGATTTCGTGCCAACACCATCTATATCTCGTGCTATTATTCGTTATAATGAAAGCCACGATGATAAGGCGGATGGTATCGTGATTACGCCGTCTCATAATCCTCCAGATAATGGTGGCATTAAGTATAACGCTACCAATGGTGGTCCAGCGGATACGTTGATTACTAAATGGATTGAAACACGTGCCAATGAATATGTTCACGCATATTGTGAATTAGAAGGATTTAAACGTATTAGTATCGACAATATTGAACCCGACCAACAGGTTCCATATGACTATAAAGGTCTATATGTAGAAGAACTATCTTCTATCATTAATATGGAGGCAATCCAAAGTGCAAAACCTAAGGTCCTCGTTAATGCCCTCGGCGGTAGTGGACTAGGTTATTGGCGTGCTATTAAAGAGCGGTATAATCTAAACCTAGATATTATTAATGATGAGTATGATCCAACCTTTAGCTTTATGACCTATGACCATGATGGTAAGGTACGTATGGATTGCTCATCTGAATATGCCATGGCTGACGTAATTAAACAAATTGGTAATTATGATCTCGCTGTTGGGAATGACCCTGATTATGATCGCTATGGTATCGTTAGTCCGCATGGGCTAGCTTCTCCAAACGCATTTCTTGTGACTGCGGCGGATTATTTGTTTACGACTCGTGGTTGGACAAATAAAGGGGTCGGTAAAACCGTTGTTTGTACCACTATGATTGATAAATGGGCTGCTAGTAAAGAGGTTCCTGTTTATGAGGTTCCAGTAGGTTTTAAATATTTTAGTTCCCTATTATTCGATGGTGAGATTGGTATTGGCGGTGAAGAATCTGCTGGTGCATCGTTCCTTAAAAAAGACGGTACCGTATGGACTACTGATAAAGATGGCATGGTAATGGCTCTCCTTGCGATGGAAATGTATGCCGTTATGGGGGCTACTGTTGACCGACTCTATAATAATCTTGTTGTAGGGTGTGGCGATCCTCGTTTTGGTCGTATTGATGCGCCTTGTACAAAGGAGGCCAAGGTTAAGTTGAAACAATTAAATGCAAGCTCCATTACGGCTACCGAAGTAGATGGTGATGCGATTACTAATGTTCGCACTACTTCTCTGTATAAAGATATGCCTATCGATGGTGTTCGTGTGGAAACGGAAACAGGATGGTTTGTAGCACGCCCATCTGGCACTGAAGATTTATATAAAATTTATGGTGAAAGCTATAAAGGGGATAAAGGTCTTATCGCATTGTTAACTGCTGGTGAAGAGATTGTAACAAGTGCTTTGTCTGACGAAGTGTAACATGTTGTTTTCACTAGAAAACTCATAAAGATTTCACTCATGAAAAATAATAAATGTGTTATAATATATTAATATAGTTTATTGAATGCCCTATACTGGCTATATAGCTTGTAGTGCTTAGAGAAGGTGATGTTATGAAATTAGTTGTTACCGTTGTCGGCGTAGACCGCGTTGGTATCATTGCTGGGGTTAGTACCGTACTCGCTAACTACGGTGTAAATATTATGTCGATAAATCAGACCATCCTTGATGGCGTTTTCAATATGATTATGATGTGTGAAACTAAGTCTGAAGATATGAAAAATCTTACAGCTATCCAAGAGGCTTTGACGAATCAAGGTAAAGAACTAGGTGTTGAAATCCGTGCACAACATGCTGATATTTTCTTAAGTATGCACCGCGTAGGATAGGAGGCACTTATGTTATCTATCGACAATATTTTAGAAACGAATCAGATGATTCACGATAACAAGCTTGATGTGCGTACTATTACGATGGGGATTAGCTTGCTAGAATGTGCATCTAGTTCTGGTAAAGAGCTGTGTGACCGTATTTATGACCGTATTACAAAAGAGGCAGAACATCTTGTATCTACAGGGGAAGATATTGAGCGAGAATTCGGCATCCCTATTATCAATAAGCGTATTTCTGTAACACCCATTTCTCTAGTTGCAGGGGGTAGTGATTTAACATCTTATGTTCCTGTGGCGGAAGCTATGGATCGTGCTGCAAAAACTGTAGGTGTTAATTTTATTGGCGGCTTTTCTGCGCTTGTAACAAAGGGCGCCACTCGAGCTGACCGCATTTTGATTGACTCTATTCCTGAAGCGCTGGCAACTACGGATATCGTTTGTAGCTCTGTTGCTGTGGGCTCTACTAAAACTGGTATTAACATGGACGCAGTGCGAGACATGGGAATCATCGTTAAGAAAACTGCAGAGCTTACAAAGGATAATGATGCTCTTGGTTGTGCTAAGCTCGTAATATTCTGTAATCCTGTAGAGGATAATCCATTTATGGCGGGTGCTTTCTTCGGGGTAACAGAAGGGGATAGTGCTATTTCTGTAGGTGTATCTGGCCCGGGCGTTGTAAAACATGCGCTTGAATCCGTTCGAGGTCAATCCTTTGACGTTGTAGCAGAAACGATTAAACGTACTGCTTTTAAAATCACGCGCGTAGGTCAATTGGTAGCGCAAGAGGCATCTCGCCGCCTAGGTAAACCATTTGGTATTATTGATTTATCTTTGGCGCCAACGCCAGCTGTAGGTGACTCTGTAGCTCATGTTCTTGAAGAAATGGGCTTGTCCTCTTGTGGTTGTCATGGCACTACAGCGGCACTAGCATTACTTAATGATGCGGTGAAAAAAGGTGGTCTTATGGCTTCCTCTCACGTAGGTGGTCTTAGTGGTGCATTCATTCCTGTCTCGGAAGATGCAGGCATGATTGATGCTGTATCCTGTGGCAGTTTGACACTTGATAAATTAGAGGCCATGACATGTGTTTGTTCTGTAGGGCTTGATATGATTGCTATTCCTGGAGACACTACTGCTGATACCATTTCTGCTATCATTGCAGATGAATCAGCAATTGGTATGATTAATAATAAGACAACTGCGGTTCGTGTAATTCCTGTACCTGGTAAGACTGTTGGAGAGGTTGTTGAATTTGGTGGATTATTAGGTTATGCTCCTATTATCGAAGTGAGTCCATATAGTGCAGCCGAGTTCATTGCCCGCGGTGGCAGAATTCCTGCTCCTATTCGTAGCTTAACGAACTAATCCGTTTTTACAACCTACTTGTTGGAGGTGTCTTATGAGTGAATATGTGCTCGATTATGTGTGGGCCTTTGCAGTAGCGCTCATCATAACCTTTGCACTTACCCCATTGGTAAAACGCTTTGCCGTTGCTGTTGGGGCAATAGATAAGCCTGATGCTCGAAAGGTGCATCATGGTGCGATTCCACGACTTGGTGGATTAGCAATCTTTCTCGGTTATGTGGGATCGGTTCTTTTTAACGATTCCATTCCGCATGATCATAAATTGTTTGGGTTTGTCCTTGGTACAGTCATTTTGGTGCTAGTTGGTATTTGGGACGACATTAAACAAATTGAGCCAAAAACTAAGTTAATGGGCCAAATTATAGCAGCCGCTATCCTGGTGGCTTATGATATTCGAGTAGATTTCATTAACCTTCCTTGGGGTGGTGTAGTATATCTCAAGTATTGGGCTATTCCATTGACTATTTTCTGGATAGTTGGTTTTACAAATATTGTAAACCTCATCGATGGCCTTGATGGCTTGGCTGCAGGTATTTCCTTTATCGCATGTATCGCTGTTTGTGCAATGACATTGCAACTTGGTCAAACTGATCTTGCTTGTATCTCTCTTGCTTTAGCAGGTGCGACTGTAGGTTTCTTGCGGTATAACTTCAATCCTGCAAAAATATTCATGGGTGATACGGGATCCATGTTATTAGGCTATACATTAGCAGCTATTTCCGTTATGGGCGCTGTGAAGACAGCTGCTATGATTGCTCTAGTGGTACCTGCCATTGTGTTAGGCTTGCCTATTTTAGACACCTTATTTGCCATTGTGCGCCGTAAAATCAGTGGACGTCCCATCTTTAAACCCGATAAAGGTCATGTTCACCATCGCTTATTGGCACAAGGATTAACACAAAAGCAAGCCGTATTGTTGATGTATGCAGTAACAGCTCTTTTCGGCGGTGTATCTGTTATCGTTGCAGAGGTTAATGCTTGGGTCGGCGCGACCTTGGTATTAGTAATTTTCTTGTGTAGTATTTATATTGCACGACGTCTTGGCGTTATCATGCATAGTGATGCGGCAGGGCATCCGTTACCACGTCCTACAATTGAACGCAGCGACTCGGATGATACCATATCCTTTGATCGCGATGAATTGGCTAAAGCCTTGGAGAATACTGATGATTCTCATAAGGAATAACCATCTGTGGGGCGCTTGGCGCCCCATTTTTTCTATCCTACTACGTTGGAGGCAACTATGTTAAAAGTTATGACAATCTTTGGTACAAGACCTGAGGCTATCAAGATGGCTCCTCTTGTAAAAGCATTACAAGCAGCACCAGATATGGAACCTATCGTAACCGTTACGGCACAGCATCGAGATATGCTCGATCAAGTACTAAACTTGTTTAATATTACCCCAGACTATGATTTAAATATTATGAGCCAAGGTCAAACACTATATGATGTAACTAATCGTGCTTTGATGGGCCTTAAAGATGTATTAGAAGAAGCAAAACCTGATGTGGTACTCGTTCATGGTGATACTACAACTACCTTTGCTGGGGCATTGGCTTCTTTCTACCAAGAAATTCCTGTAGGTCACGTAGAAGCAGGACTACGGACAGGTGATATTTACTCTCCATTCCCTGAAGAGATGAATCGAAAATTGACGGGTTCGATCGCGACGTATCACTTTGCGCCTACTTCTAGTTCTGAAAGCAATTTAAAAAAAGAAAATATTAATACAGAACATCTTTATGTAACGGGGAATACTGTTATCGATGCTCTTGATACGACGGTACAAGACAGCTATGTATTCGATGATGCAGCTATTAATGCTCTTGATCCTAAAAAACGTACGGTTCTTGTTACCACACATCGCCGAGAAAACTTAGGTGAACCTATGCGCCATGTATATCAAGCCATTCGAGATTTAATCAATGAATTTGAAGATATTCAAGTTGTTTTCCCTGTACATAAAAATCCTAAAGTTCGCCAAGTTGTACAAGAGGAACTTGGTTCTGTGGAGCGTGTTACATTAATTGACCCTCTTGACTATGAACCATTTGCAAACTTGATGGCTAAATCTTACTTGATTTTGACTGATTCAGGTGGGATTCAAGAAGAAGCCCCAGCTCTTGGTAAGCCAGTTCTCGTATTACGTGATACGACAGAACGTCCTGAAGCGGTAGAAGCAGGCACTGTTCGCCTTGTAGGTACTGATAAAGATGCGGTACATAAAGCCGCTTATGAATTATTGAGCAATGCTGAAGCGTATAAGTTAATGTCTAATTCTGTTAACCCCTATGGTGACGGAAAAGCCTCTGAACGCATCATTCAAGCGTTGCGACATGAATTCTTAGGTGATGCGCATCGTCCTGAACGTTTTGGTAAATAATATGGATAAGGATCTTGTGAAAGCCCTCGCCATGGCAACATCAGCGGGGGTCACACTGGTCTCCTGTATAGGAGGTTTTATTTGGCTAGGTTATAAATTGGATACTTGGCTTCAAACGGAACCACTCTGCATGGTCATATTTGGCCTAATAGGAGCAATAACAGGGTTTTATATGTTGTATAAACAAGTTAAGTAGTGAGGTATGTATGAATCAATATATAAAATTCATAGTGCGAGTGCTGCTGACTTGTTTTTTTATTGCTTTTTTTGGCAGTATAATACAAGTTTTATGTGGCTTAGAACAGTATCTATGGGGATGGCTTTGGGGCATCTTTATAATGGTTCTCTACTTACTTAGCCTAGCTTTGCATGGACAATCTATTGTGTCAGGAGATCCTTATAAAGCCGTACGTAAATCTCGTAGACAGATGATTTGGCGCCTTATGTTAGTAGGCTCTCTAGTGGTCTTAGGTCTGAAAATTCCCGGTGTAGAGGCTGTTAGCATGTTTATAGGTATCGCGCTTATTCAGCCTGCATTATATGCTGTGTACTGGTGGCTCAGTTGCCAGTTTTAGTTCTAAAATGACCTAAAATAGGAACAACAAAGGTATTCCAATTATGCATTGTATACATTATATTTATGATTAATTGGAATTGCTTACCCTTCAAGTGTTGATTATATATCTATAACGATGTATGATGATACATATATGTTATATTTATATTAATTGTAAATATATTAGGTTTTATTATATCTATGAAAGGGGTTGAGAACGTGGTATTACATGCGGGACACCATGAGGTCGTGCAGTGGTTGGGGTTGACATTTAATATAGATACCTTGATTGCTACATGGGTTACTATGGCTATTGTAATATTAATAACAATACTAGCCACCCGAGGACGTAAATTGGTGCCTGTAGGCTTGCAAAATATAGTGGAATCTATATTAGAAGGCTTAGAGGGGCAATTAGCTCCGAACTTGGGTCGTCATTGGCCGATGGTGAGTTCCTTGTTATTTACGTTTTTCTTATTTATTTTTGTAGGAAATGAATTAGGCTTAATGCCTACACTTAAGGCGTTAACATCACCAACATCTGATATCAATACTACAGTTGCATTGGCTTTATGTAGTACATTAGTAGTATGGGTTATGGGTATTAAAGTTAAAGGCTTATCTTACTTTAAGCATTTTGTACGACCTTATAAGGCTTTGCTAGTACTTAATATCTTTGAAGAGATCGCTAGACCTGTTACGCTTGCTTTCCGTCTATTCGGCAATATCGTAGCTGGTGAAATTTTGTTAGAAGTATTATACAAGTTGCCTTGGTTTGTACCTGTACCATGGGTGTGGATTGCTTTTAGTTTGTTTATCGGCATTATTCAAGCCTTTATTTTTACCGTTCTTACAGCATCCTATTTAGGGATGGCTCTTAGTGAGGAACATTAATTATTATATATGGAGGATATATTATGGAAGCTCAAGGTTTATTCGCATTAGCAGCAGCGATCGCAGTAGGTTGTGGTGCCATTGGTGCAGGTATCGGTGACGGTCTTGTATCTAGTAAAGTTATTGAAGGTATTACACGCCAACCTGAATTGCGTGGTCAATTGATGTCTACTATGTTCGTTGCGATTGGTTTAATCGAAGCGATGCCTATCATCGGTGTAGTAGTTGCGTTTATTTTGTTATTCAGATAATAACGAGGAGGAATAACCTTGGTTGACTTAAGCCTTGGAACGATTCTTGCTCAAATGTTGAACTTTTTTATATTAGTTTGGCTATTGGCGCGTTTTGCATATAAACCATTATTGGCTATGATGACAGAACGTAAAGAACGAATTGCTAAAGATTTAGAAGCTGCTGAACAAGCCCGTGCAGAGACAGAAAAGTTTAAAGCTGATTATGCAGCTCAAATTTCTAATGCTCGTGTAGAAGCACAACAAATTGTTGAAAAAGCAATTCAAGAAGCAGAAAATACTACACGAGAACAATTGGCAACAGCTCGCGAGCAAATTGAACAAGAAAAAAATCGTGCTCGTCAAGATATTGCCATCGAACGCGATCGTGCTATGAACAGCTTGCGTAACGAAGTGGTATCTTTATCTGTAGCTATGGCTGGTAAAGTTGTTGCTAAAGATATGAACAGCGAAACTAATACAAAATTGATCGAAGACGCTATTCGTCAACTTGATAGTAAAACGATAGGGTTGTGATACGATGAGCATAGAAATTGTAGCAGATAAATATGGTTCGGCTATGTTTGAATTAGCTCAAGAACAAAATATTTTGGAACTCATGGAGGAGCAATTAGGTTATGTAGCGTCCGTTATGGCGGAACAGCCTGAACTTCGTTTATTCCTTGAAAATCCAATCGTTACAGAAGATGCAAAGATTAAGTTAGTTGGTTCCATCTTTGAATCTAGTATCGACAAAGTTGCTTTACACTTTATCTATGTGATGATTAAACGCGGGCGCCATCGTTATATTGCACAGGCCATTGCAGCGTTTATTCAAAAATCACGAGAGGCTCGTGGTATTTTGGAAGCTACTGTAACTGTAGCAGAACCAATCACAGCTGATGTAGAAGCATCTGTACAAGCTAAATTACGAGAAGTAACAGGGAAAGATGTTATTTTATCTGTGCGTCAAGATCTATCTATTATGGGTGGTATTATTATCCAAGTAGGGGATAAACGCATTGATGGCTCTGTATCTCGTCGTTTAGAGGAATTAGAAAAATCTTTATTAAGAACGAACTCTATTAGATAGGGGTGAATGGGTATATATGAAAATGAAGCCTGAAGAAATCACTGCTATAATCAAACAGCAGATTCAGGACTATGATGTTGACCTCAATGTCGATGATGTGGGTACTGTTCTCGACGTAGGGGATGGCATCGCCCATATTTATGGTCTTGAAAGAGCCATGGCCGGTGAGTTGCTAGAATTACCACACGGCGTATATGGCTTGGTTTTGAACTTAGAATTAGATAATGTGGGTGCCGTACTATTAGGTGATGACTTCTTGATTAAAGAAGGGGACCAAGTGCGCCGTACTGGCAAAATTATGGACGTTCCTGCCGGAGATGCCTTGATTGGTCGCGTAGTAAACCCTCTTGGTCAACCTCTTGATGGCAAGGGTGCTATTCAAGCTACAGAACGTCGTCCTATCGAACATCCAGCACCTGGTATTGCGGATCGTCAATCCGTAAATGAACCATTGCAAACAGGTCTTAAAGCGATTGATGCGATGGTACCAATCGGCCGTGGTCAACGTGAGCTTATCATCGGTGACCGTGGTACAGGTAAAACTGCGATTGCCTTAGATACTATTCTGAACCAAAAAGGCAAAGATGTTATTTGTATTTATGTAGCTATTGGTCAAAAAGAATCTACAGTTGCTCGCGTAGTACAAAAACTTGAAGAAGCAGGCGCTATGGAATATACAATCGTAGTTTCTGCGAGTGCTTCCACAGGTGCACCTCTTCAATACATTGCCCCATATGCTGGTGTTGCCATGGGTGAATACTTTATGTACCAAGGTAAACACGTATTATGCGTATATGATGACTTAACAAAACAAGCGGCTGCATATCGTGCTATGTCCCTATTATTGCGCCGTCCACCAGGGCGTGAAGCATATCCAGGCGACGTATTCTACTTACATAGTCGTCTATTAGAGCGGGCTGCGAAACTTTCATCTGAACTTGGTGGAGGTTCTATTACAGCGTTGCCAATCATTGAAACACAAGCAGGTGACGTATCTGCATACATTCCAACAAACGTAATTTCCATTACTGATGGTCAAATTTTCTTGGGAACAGATATGTTCTATTCTGGTATTCGTCCAGCTGTTGACGTAGGTTTGTCCGTATCCCGTGTAGGTGGTAGCGCACAAACTAAAGCGATGAAGCAAGTGGCGGGCCAATTGCGTTTGGACCTTGCTCAATATCGTGAGTTGGCTGCTTTCGCTCAGTTTGGTTCCGACCTTGATGCGGCTACACGCGCTCAACTTGATCGTGGTGAACGCTTAACTGAAATGTTAAAACAAGGTCAATATGAGCCTATGAGTGTAGCGGAAATGGTTATCAACCTTTACGCTGGTACTAAAGGGTACTTAGCAGATATTCAAGTGGCAGATGTATTGTCCTTTGAAGCTGAACTTTTACGTTATGTAAAAGCAAATTACCCTGAAATCATCACTAACATTGAAACGTCTAAGAAAATTGACGAAGAAACTGAAAATCTATTGAAGCAAGCAATCCCAGAATGTGTTGAAGCATTTGGCTCTACACATACATTAGTGTCTCGTAAGGAGGCGTAATGTATGGCTAGTGCACAAGATTTGCGAAAACGCATAAAAAGTGTTACCAATACGCAACAAATTACAAAAGCGATGAAGATGGTAGCTTCTGCTCGTCTTCGTAGGGCACAAACAAAAGCGGAAGCTACTCGTCCTTACGCAGAAAAGATAGGGCAAATCTTGCGTCATATGTCTAATAGTGATTTAGAAGGCTTTGAAAGTCCTCTCTTAGATGTGCGACCTGTAGAGCGCACTTGCTATATTGTAGTAGGTGCAGATAAAGGTCTTGCAGGGGCATTTTCGTCTAATGTGTTGAAATTTGCTATGGAACAATTACATGGTAAATCTCCTGATACATACCGTGTTATCACGGCAGGCAGAAAGCCTAGAGATAGCATGAAATCTAGAGGTATTCGCATCGATAAGTCTTATGCGGGCTTTTCTGATAAACCGTCCTATGAACATGCGCGTGCCATCATGCATGAAGCACTTTCACTATATGAACGTCATGAAGTAGACGAAGTCATCATGATCTATACACGTTTTGTAAATTCTATGACGCAAATTGCACAGGCTGAGCGCTTGTTGCCAATAGAGCAACCACAAGATGAGGTAAAAGGCGAAGAGTATGATTTTATGCCGTCCGCTGTATCCGTCTTGGAGGCGTTGCTGCCAAAATACTTAGAAATTACAGTTTATAATGGATTGTTGCAGTCTGCGGCTAGTGAATTGGGCGCTCGTATGACGGCCATGACATCTGCTACAGATAATGCAGGGGAACTCATTGAGTCCTTAGGCCTTGAATATAACAAGTTGCGTCAATCTAGCATTACAAACGAAATTTCTGAAATCGTTGGTGGCGCTAATGCCTTGCAATAGATAAGGAGACATCTGTCGATGAGTAATAATATTGGTAAAGTTGTGCAGGTCATCGGCCCAGTTGTAGACGTGCGCTTTGATGCTGGTCATTTACCAGCTATCTACAACGCCATCCACATCTACCATGACCACAAGGCACACGATAGACAAAAAATCGTAGTAGAGGTTATGCAACACTTAGGCGACGATACAGTTCGTTGCGTTGCTATGAGTTCTACTGACGGTATGACACGTAATATGGAAGCGGAAGATACTGGCGCTCCAATCTCCATCCCTGTAGGGGAAGGCGTATTAGGTCGTATCTTTAACGTACTTGGCGAAACGGTAGACCATGATCCAGCTCCGGTTGTGGCTGATGAAAGGTGGCCTATTCATCGTCCAGCACCTAAATTTGATGACCTTTCTCCGGATACACAAATCTTGGAAACAGGTATTAAGGTCGTTGACCTTATCGCTCCATACGTAAAAGGTGGTAAAATTGGTCTCTTCGGTGGTGCCGGTGTAGGTAAAACCGTATTGATTATGGAATTGATTCACAATGTTGCTACAGAGCACGGCGGTTACTCCGTATTCTCCGGCGTAGGTGAACGTACTCGTGAAGGTAATGACTTGTGGAACGAAATGAAAGAGTCCGGCGTTATCAACAAAACAGCTCTCGTATACGGTCAAATGAATGAGCCACCAGGGGCTCGTATGCGCGTAGGTCTTACTGGCCTTACAATGGCTGAATACTTCCGTGATGTGAAGAAACAAGACGTGCTCTTGTTTATCGATAACATCTTCCGCTTTATCCAAGCGGGTTCTGAAGTATCTGCCCTTTTAGGTCGTATGCCATCTGCCGTAGGGTACCAACCTACATTGGCTAATGACGTAGGGGCATTGCAAGAACGTATTACATCTACTAAAGAAGGTTCTATTACCTCTGTACAAGCTGTATATGTACCTGCCGATGACTTGACTGACCCTGCTCCAGCAGCGACATTCGCTCACTTGGATGCGACAACAGTATTGTCTCGTTCCATTGCGGAACTTGGTATCTATCCAGCGGTGGATCCTTTGGATTCCACAAGCCGTATTTTGGATCCGCATGTACTTGGTGAAGAGCACTACGCAGTAGCTCGTGGCGTACAAGAAGTATTGCAAAAATATCGCGACCTTCAAGATATTATCGCAATTCTTGGTATGGAAGAATTGTCTGACGAAGATAAACTCACTGTATCTCGCGCTCGTAAGATTCAACGTTTCTTGAGTCAACCATTCTTCGTAGCAGAAGTATTTACCGGTTCTCCTGGTAAATATGTGCCATTGTCCGAAACATTGAGAGGCTTCAGAGAAATCTTGGATGGTAAACATGATGAATTGCCAGAAGGTGCGTTCTACATGGTTGGTACCATTGATGAAGCCATTCAAAAAGCAAAGGAAATGCAAGAGAAGGGGGAATAATCCATGGCGGAACCTATGACCCTACAGATAATTACACCTGATGCAATCGTATTCGAGGGCCAATCTACATTCTTTGTAGGTAAAGCTATCGATGGTGGTTTTGGTATTTTGCCAAATCATGCGCCTATGATTATTGCATTAGACTTAGCACCTTTACGCATTGATCAACCAGATGGAACATCTCGTGAATATGCTGTATTTGGTGGCTTCTGTGAAATTGAACATAATAAGGTGAGTATTGTAACCCCTGACTGTCAAGATCCAACATCCATTGATGTGGAACGTGCTCGTCGAGCTAAAGAGCGTGCAGAAGGTCGGTTATCAAATCCTACACCTGATATTGATGTAGAAAGAGCGGAAGCAGCATTGCAACGTGCTTTACTGCGCTTGCATGTTACAAAAATGTTATAAGAAAAAGGCTAGCCATCTGGCTAGCCTTTTTTTATAAATTTATCTACAAGACGCTCACACCTTTTAAGGAGTATGCAGTATTCTTAGGTTGTTCTACTTGGAAATCGAGTACAACAGGTGCCTCAGAATTAATACCAGGTGCTTGGTAACGGTCACGGTCTGTTGGAATTCGTTTGTATGGTAATTTATCAAGTAATATAGTCATAACTTTGTTCCAAACTGATTTATGTGTTGGCATAGTTAAAGAGTCATCAGTTTGGTTGAAGCCCGTACGAACAGTATGGATTACCTTATCGTTTACATCATAATAGTATAAAAGGGCATTAACCTTTGCAGCGATATAAATTTCATGATTATCCTTATTGTATGGATCTGGGCTGTTAATAGTATTAACTTGTACATATACATCTTGTAATGGCACAGGCATAATAACAATTTCAGAATTTTGGGCCTCTGCAATTTGAGCAAGATCAGCGGCTTTAATTTCTGCAGTTGGTGTGTTAGTACTTACAATGGTTGTATCATAGTAAGGATATTTAAGTGTATTTGATAAGCGATCTGTCATGTAGTGACCAAATTGAGCTGTGTTTTCATTGCGCAAATTTGCTGGTACAACAATAGTTACTTTGCGGCTTGGAAAGTTTTCCAAGTGACCATCATGACTTGTACTAGTAGCATTAATAGTTGCTTTTTCTGAAGCTCCAGAAATTGGTGTAGTTGTTGGTGTTGCAGCTACTTTTATGACAGGCTCCATATTTGTTTTAGGGGGCAATGTAGAAGCCTCATTGCTTGTGTTACTTTGTATAGTGCTAAGAGCCACAGGTTGCGTTGTATTTGGTGTTAATTGACTCAAATCGATCATAGCAGCACTAGCTGTTGTAAATGCAGTTGTGAGTAGTACAGCAAGTACTGTAAGTAGTGGACGTTTATAGAGTCCGAAGTTATGTAACATAATTCCTCCTCTTAATAAAACTCTTTTAAAATTACAAATTATACAATTTATATTATTATATCATATATATAAAAAAAAGAAGCAAGCTTAACAGCTTGCTCCTTTAGTCTGGTGGACGATGACAGGATCGAACTGCCGACATCCTGCTTGTAAGGCAGGCGCTC
>CAUGOU010000014.1:0-26812 GCA_959601155.1 Veillonella parvula
AACGTCTCGAAGAGGAAAACCATCAAGGCGTTGCGGTGGTGAACTATACGGAAGGAGAGATTCCGTATACTCGTATCATTGAACATAAGCATTTTGAATTTGGTACACAGCCTGTTACATATGTAACAAAAGAATATCCAAAAGACTGGAAAATCGGTGAAGAAGCGTATTATCCAGTCAATGACGTGAAGAATTTAGATCTTTACGCTAAATACGTTAAAAAGGCCGAAACAATTTCCAATGTTATCTTTGGTGGTCGTTTAGGAGAATATAAATATTACGATATGGATAAGGTCATTGCTAGTGCTTTAGCACTATGTAATAAGGAGTTTCAGGAATGAGAATTGAGTGGCTAGATTCGCTAAAGGGTTTTGCTATATTTTTAGTTGTTGTTGGTCATGTTATTCTTGGCTATATTCGTGCAGAAACTTTTACAGAATATCAATGGAGCTTACAGTTTGTATATGATGTTATTTATAGTTTCCACATGCCGTTGTTTTTTTTGATTAGTGGTTTTTTATATAAGCTTACATGGGCACGAAAAAATTCAGGTCTACTAAAAAAAATTTCTAATAAGTTTTTAAACATGGTACCTATGTATTTATTATTCTCGGTTGTATTTTGGTTATCTAAATATTATGCAACATTGTATGGGAATATCCAAATGAGTGATCATTTTAATCTAGTTGATTTAATGCACATTTATATAGCTCCTCTTTCTTATTTATGGTTCTTGTATGTATTGATTTGGCTTTTTGTAGCTATTCCTATATTTGAATCTATAATAAAGCCTACAATAGTCTTTATTATATTTCTATGTTTGTATTTTTTTATGCCACCTGTTCATGGATTATTGAAGATTATTAATCTAATTATTTATGGAGGGGTGTATTTTACATTAGGATCAGTATTATGTATGTATCAGGATCAACTCAGGACAATTATTTGTAATAAGTTGAATGGTATTGGTTTTATTAGTATTGTTCTGGCAGTCATTACATTTCCTTATATTGAAGTGCATAATATTTTAAAGTTTATATGTGCTATATCAGGTTCTGTTTTTTTATCTATTCTATTTTTTAAGTTTAAGAATATAAAGTGGGTTACTATTTGGAATATTTGTGGTCGTTACTCTTTGGGAATCTATATTTTACATTTATATTTTTCTGGGCCATTGAGAACTATATTTAAGCACCTGTCTATTGATAATATTATGGTGTGTTTAATTTTATCTTGTATGATTAGTACAATAGTGCCTATATTTATTGTTAAGTTTTTTGATAGATATAAAATAACCTCTTGGGTTTTTGGTAATTCCAAGTTAATCAAATTGAAATCATAAGATGAGAGTAGTAGGATGAGAGTATATGTCTAGTAATAAATATATTGATAGTTTAATAGGATTAAGTTTTATATTTGTAATATTTCCTGTAATACCCATGTCTTTACGAATAGGTTTTTTAGGTGGTGAGTTTTCAGCAAAAGCATCATTTTATACACTATTTATTTGTTTAGTATATAGTGTATGGCTAAAAAGACATAGTCTACGTCAATATCATTTATATTGGAAAGAATTATTATATATAGCTCTTTTAGGTTTCAGTATTGCTGTATCTTTAGTTCATGGTTTGATTAATTTCCCTTATTATGATTTAGTTCCTGGCACTAATTATATGAATCATAAATTGGAAGCTATAATTCAATTCATATTTAATGAAACTGTGAGTGAATATACATTATCGGTCATTCATTTTTGTTTTAGAGTTTTAAAGAACTCTTTGACTCAACTTATTTTTACATTTGGATTTTCTTATTTGATTTTCTATTGGTATAAAAATCGCTCGGAAACAATTTTGAAAATAGTAAGTAAGGGTTCATTGATTTCTGCTAGTCTAGTTGTTGTTTTTGGTGTTGTTGAACTATTTTATTTTGATAAACAGCAATGGGCACTTTCATTATTAACATACATAAGACCCATTGTTCATGCTATTGAGATTAATAATACATGGTGGCCACCATTATTTTGGCCAGAATTACAATTTAGGTCTCTATTTCCCGAACCATCCTTTTTGGGGATTTATGCAGTTATCACAATTCCTTTTATATGGAGTATTATTTTTACATCTAAGAATAAAAAGTTGGTAGGATTATCTTTCATTATTCTATTGCTTTTAGAGATGATTACCTTATTAGCTAATAGTAGAACTGCAACTGTTTTTTTTATCATAGATCACATATTGCTTGTATTTGCGCTTTGTATTCAATTTAGAAACAAAAAATTTATAATACATACAGTTCTTGTAACTTTAATAGTTCTTTTAGCTTTTGTAGGAAATATAGTATATACATCCAATGTTCTTTATGTACAAGATGCTTCTACTAAAAGTACAACTAGTACAACAATTAAAAATATTTCAACTCAGCAGGTTGCAAATGAAATCACATCTTATGGAGAAAATAATATTACGTCTTTATCTAAAAAAGGTGGTCGTAGTAATAACCAAAGATATGGTGTTATGAAAGCTGACCTAGATATTTTCAAAGAAAATCCATTATTAGGAATTGGGCAAGGGTTACGTACCCCATATGTTTTGAATCATTTAGATGAAGATACATTAAATGGTGCGGAAGTAAAAATGTGGATTGAAAATATTAAAAATAAGGGCCTTATTAATATTTCTATTCCCATGTTAGGAGAATATACCTCTCGTTTATTGGAAACAGGGATCATAAGTTTTGTATTGTTTATGGGACCTATTGTATTCCTATTAGTTAGATTGCTTATTTATGTATTTAAAAATCCAAAAGATATATGGATCATATTTTTTACAATTGCTTATATAGAGTCTTTGTTGACAGGGATAGGAACGACTTTAAATGAACTGTATTATTTTTGGATATTATTAGGGTTTGGTTATGCATTAGTATATACGAGAAATTCATATCGTAATAAGGTGGATGAAATTAGTGAATATTAAGATTTTAGTAGCAACACATAAACAATATTGGATGCCTGAAGATTCTGTTTATATGCCGATTCATGTAGGACGAGAAGGTAAGGCTGATATTGGTTATACAGGGGATCATACAGGAGACAATATATCTTTAAAGAATGCTAATTACTGTGAATTGACGGGTCTCTATTGGGCGTGGAAAAATCTTGAAGCGGATTATATTGGTCTCGTTCATTACAGACGTTACTTTACACGTAAAGAGGTACGCTCTGTGGAGGACAAAAAGAATCAAATTTTAACGGGAGCAGAATGGGAGAATCTGCTTTCACAATATCCTGTAGTAGTAGCAGATAAGCGTAAATATTATATTGAGTCCAATCGTTCTCACTATAATAATGCCCACCATAGCTCAGGACTAGATGCGGCAGAGCAAATCATCGCTGAAAAATATCCCGAATATAGCGCTGCTTTCACAAAGGTATGCAATCGCACTTGGGCTCATATGTTTAACATGTTCGTGATGCGTAGAGATTTATTTGATCAATACTGTGAATGGATGTTTTCCATCTTAGAAGAAATCGAAAAACGTGTTGATATTTCTGATTATGATACATATGAAGCGCGTATCTATGGCTTTGTTAGCGAAATCTTGCTTGATGTATGGATTGAAGCTAATAATATTAACTATAAAGAACAAAATGTATCTTTCATGGAACCTCAAAATTGGATTAAAAAAGGTGGATTATTTTTAAAACGTAAATTATTTGGGAGATAATATACTGACTATGATAAAGGTAATAGAACTTCCTATAGATAAAGATATGGGAGGTTTAACATCTTATGTTCTTCAATTATATAGAATGATTGATAAAAAAGAATTTGAATTAACACTACTGAGTTATGATGATCCTCAAAATTTTGATGTAAATTATAATGTAGAGACGGTTAGTAGACCATATCATATTATTCAGTTTTATAAAAAAATGAAGTGTCTGCTTTCTGAAGAAAAAAATATCATTCATTTTCATCAATCTTATGTCAATATTATTCCTATTTTGATTGCTAAATTAGCCGGATTTAAAACTATTATTTTACATGCGCATAGCTCTAGTATAGATGATAATCGAAAAATCATACGCTTCCTAAAGACAGGATTACATAAGGTTGGAAGATTTTTATTACCTTATTTGGTTGATACTTATATAGGTTGCTCTACTAAGGCCTCAGAATGGATGTTTCCTAGAAAGTGTATAGATAGTGATTCATATTATTTATTACATAATGCGATTGATTTAGATTTATATGATAGAAATATAAATCTAGGGTTGGAGGTTAGACAAAAATTCAACATTCCTAAGGATGCACTGGTAGTAGGGCATATTGGTCGTTTTACGCCTGTTAAAAATCATCCTTTTATTATCGATATATTTAAAGAGGTATTAAAACAAAATCCTAATAGTTATTTATTTCTCTTGGGGGATGGTGTAGAACGTCATAAGATTGAAAGTCTTGTAAAATCAGCAGCTATATCTGACAAGGTTATTTTTATGGGGTATGTAAATAACACTGTGGATATTATGCAAGCTATAGATATTATGATATTACCTTCTTTATTTGAAGGGCTACCCCTAATTGCTATTGAGTCTCAAGCATTAGGTATACCAATATTAGTATCTGATACGATTACACAAGAGGTTGTGTTAACTGATTTATGTAGGACTCTACCAATTGATAATCCTAAACCATGGGCTTATGAGATTATATCTAAATTTGGTAAGAATAAATATATTGATTATAGAGCTAGAATTAAAGAGTTAGGTTATGACTCCAGTGTTGCTATAAAGAAGATTGAAAATATATACAAGGGAAAATAATGAGTCTTAAAGGTTATATAAAAGAGAATCTACCATGGATTCGATCTATCTATAGAAAAAGATTGGCTCCAATTAATTTAATCCATAATATTTATGATAAGCCAGTAGTTGTTTTACTTTATCATAGAGTAAATTATTTGAATCGTGATTTATTTAATATTAATGTAACTCCTGATAATTTTGAAAGACATATTCGAATCTTAAAAAATCACTACAATGTAATAAATTTTAATGATTTAAAACGCAATGATATAAAGGAACCATCTGTTATTATTACCTTTGATGATGGATATTATGATAATTACAAATATGCCTTTCCAATTTTAAAAAAGTATCAAGTCCCAGCGACGATTTTTATAACATCTGGCGGTGTAGATACGGGTAAAGAGTTTTGGTGGGATCGATTAGAAACCGTCTTATTTGAAAATAAAAATCTACGAGAATCAATTGAGTTAGATATATTAAATCAAAGACATATATTTGATGTATCTGATGATAAAAAGCGATTACATAGTTTTTATACATTACACCATATGCTTTTTTCTCTACATCCTAATGAAAGAGATATGATGTTAGACAGATGGTATGAGTCTTATGGATTGAAGGTTAATCCTAATAATAGAACTATGACCTCATCGGAGTTAATAGAGTTATATCAAAGTCAGTTAGTTACATTAGGAGCGCATACTATTCATCATCCAGCGTTGAAACAAATTAGTAGAGAAGAACAAATACAAGAAATACAATCTTCTAAGCTTTTTTTAGAGAACTTGTTACATACGGATATAGATATTTTTGCGTATCCTTTTGGTCATAAAGAAAGTTTTGATCAAGTAACAGAACAAATTGTTCAAGATCTAGGATTCACATATTCAGTTAGTACTAAAAGAGCACAGCTTCATTCTAATACTAATCCATTTTCTATACCTAGATTCGGCATTGAAGACTGGTCAGAAGATGAATTTATACGACAAATGAAGTTAGTATGGTTTGAAAATTAGGGGATTTTTATAATGTTGACTATATCTGAAATTCAAGATCATTTATATATAATGCTTAAAGAGTTTGATTCCTTTTGTAAAGAGAATGATATTAAATATTCTTTATCAGGAGGATCATTATTGGGGGCCATTAGGCATAAAGGTTTTATTCCTTGGGATGATGATATAGACATTTGTTTAAGTCGACCAGATTATGAAAAATTAATTACTATATTTCCAAAGGTTTTACATAGCAATTACCTGCTTAGATCTATTGAGCGTAATAACTCAAAATATCCTTTTGCGCGATTAGAAAAGCTTGATATCAAGATTGAAGATGAGTACAGTAATGCTAATCAATTTTTATTTATGGATATTATGCCTGTTGATGGATTACCAAATGATAAAAATGAAGTTGTTAGTATCTATAAAAAACGTAAAATTTATAGTAAAATGCTCGAATTATGTGATGCTAAATTAGGTCATGGTAAATCATTTAGTAGAGCATTTATCAAGTCTATATTAATTATTTTTGCTAAATGTGTGGGATATAAATATTGGGCTCATAAATTAGATCAATTAGCAAAACAGTATGATTATAATACTTCTGATTATGTAGGCGCTATTACTGGGGGCGTTTATGGTGAAGCTGAATGTATGGTAAAGGATGCTTTTGAAAAACGTGTCCCTATAGAATTTAGAGATTTAAAATTAGAGGTTTTTTCATGTTACGATACATATTTAAGTAATTTATATGGTCGTAACTATATGGAAATACCGCCAGAAGGTAAACGTAAAATATCAAGTATTAGAGCATATGAGATTTAATGTATAGGGGTATAGCATGAATATAGGTATTATTTTTGCTGGAGGAACTGGACAACGCATGAGTTCAACTGGCACACCGAAACAATTGCTAGAAGTTAATGGGAAACCAATATTAGTGTATACGCTAGAACACTTTCAAAATAATGATAATATTGATGGAATTGTTTTGGTAGTATTAGAGTCTATTATTGGAGAGGTTAGTAAATTAGTACAAAAGTATAGTTTGGATAAAGTCAAATCGATTATTCCAGGTGGAAAAACAGGGCAAGAGTCAATTTATCTTGGAATTCAAGAGTCTTCAAGACTATATGATCAAGATAGTATAGTTTTACTACATGATGGGGTTAGACCTATTATTTCTGATGAGCTAATTAATACGTGTATATCGTCCACAAAAACATATGGCAATGCCATTACTGTTTCACAAGCTATAGAAACTATTGTTTTAAAAGATAATGAGCTTTCTCATGTAGGGAAAATACTTTCTCGAGATGAATGTTTACTTGCTAAAGCTCCACAATGTTTCTATTTAAAAGATATTTATAAGGCACATGACAAAGCAAGATCTGAAAACTTGGAGTTCATAGATTCGGCATCTATGATGCAGTTTTATGGGACTGAACTGTTTACAGTAATAGGACCAGCTGAGAATATTAAGATTACAACACCTATTGATTTTTATACATTTAAGGCTTATTTAGAAGTAAAAAATAGCCTCAATATTATGGGATTATAGGCTGATATTATGCGGACAGTTAGTGCAATTAAGAATATAAATTCCACGTTAATTGTATATGGATTTAATATGGTATTACAGTTCATTATCCGTTTTGTATTACTATATTATTTATCTATTGAATATTTAGGCTTGAATGGTTTATTTGATAATATTTTGACTGTATTATCTCTTACTGAATTGGGCATTGGTCCAGCTATTATATTTAGTTTATATTCTCCTTTAGCTAATCATGATTTAGAAACAGCAAAATCAATCATGAGAATATTTAAAAAAGCATATATTTATATTGGTACACTTATTCTATTCTTAGGGTTATGTATATCGCCTTTTGTTCAATATCTTATAAAGGTACCTCCTAATATTGCATATTTAAATATTTTCTTTTTACTTTTTGTTGTTGATACGGGTATTAGTTATTTTTACTCTTATAAAAAATGCTTGCTTATAGCTGACCAAAAACAATATATAGCTAACTATTACAGAGGGATTACTCAACTGATAGGGAGTTTATTCCAAATTGCCTTAGTCATTTTAACTCATAGTTTTTGGGTATATATTATTCTACGTATATGTATGACCTTTTCTGAGAATTTTTTAATAGCTAGAAAAGCCGATCACTTATATTCGTTCTTAAATGAAAAGAATATTCAGCCTTTAAATAAAGATATATACCAAAGTATTATTAGAAATATAAAGGCCTTAATACTTCATAAAATTGGTGGTGTTACTGTTTTTGGAACATCAAATATTATTTTATCAAAATTTGTAGGTTTAAGTGCTGTTGCGTTATATACGAATTATTATTTGATTATTAATGGTATCGATAAGTTGTCTGATCAGGTATTTAATGCACTAAAGGCATCTGTAGGGAATTTGAATGAGTCTCATGATGATGCTCATAAATTAGTTATTTTCAAGAGATTAGAATTTATGACAGCCTATTTGGCTTGTTTTATTTGTAGTAACTTGTACCTTTTGTTAAATCCGTTTATTACCATTTGGCTAGGAAATAACTATCGTTTTGATGAAAGTATAGTGCTTTGGATGGTCATCAACTTCTATCTAATGTTTATGCGTAAAGGCGTCTTAGTATTTAAAGATGCTATGGGGCTCTTTTGGCAAAATCGATATATGTCCTTAATAGAGGCCTTAATAAATTTAGGATCTTCCATTGTTTTGGTTCAATTTTTTGATGTTTGGGGCGTGTTATTGGCTATGTTTATTAGTACGATTTGTATGCCTTTTATAGTTGAACCATATGTTTTGTTTAAATACGGATTACGTTGGTCTTTGGTTAGTTATTTTAAACTTTATTTCCGTTATACTCTAATTACATTTATATTAGTTTATTTCAGTAAATTCTTATCACAGTTTATTGCTTTGGATAGTGGTTGGTTTGGGCTTTTACTGGGGGTTGTATGTAATAGCATCTTTATAATAGTGGCATGGGGAATATTATTTTTTAGAAGCAAAGAATTAAGATTTTATCTTGATTTAATAAAAAGTAGGCTATAAGAAGGGGATAATAATGAGAATAACTGTAACTGGTGGGGCTGGGTTTATTGGCTCTCATTTAGTTGATCGTTTAATAGAGGATGGTCATACTGTACAGGTTATTGATAACTTATATACAGGAAACAAAGAATTTGTTCATTCGAAAGCACAATTCGTAGAATTGGATATTAGAGACCCAAAGTTATACTCTGTCTTAGAAGAATTTCGTCCAGACTATATATTTCATGAGGCTGCACAAACTGAAGTTTCCACATCTATGAGTGATCCAATGTTAGATTGTGATATTAATTTGATGGGGTTAATCAATTTACTTAATGCAGCAGTAAAACTAGATGTTAAAAAGTTTTTGATGCCATCTTCTGCAGCGGTTTATGGTAATTTAGATACATTACCACTAAATGAGGAAATGATTGGAAATCCGTCTTCATTTTATGGATTAACAAAGCTAACTACAGAACATTATCTTCGTATTTATCATGAAGCTTTTGGATTACCATATATATGTTATCGCTATTCTAATGTGTTTGGTCCACGACAAGGTAATGGTGGAGAGGGGGGCGTTATTAGTATTTTTGCTAAAGCGATTGTACAAGGCTCTCCTATTATTATTTACGGTGATGGAAAACAAACAAGGGACTTTATATATGTGGATGATGTAGTTGAAGCTAATATTTTAGGTATGCAACACCAGGTTACAGGTATTTATAATGTAAGTACTGGCATCTCAAGTTCCGTCAATTTGTTAGTGGATGAGTTTAGAAATATTAGCGGTAAAGATATAGAGGTAGTTTATGATAAGCCTAGATTAGGCGATATTAGAGATTCTGTTTTGGCAACTGATAAATCAGAAAAAGAGCTTTTATTTACAGCAAAATATAATTTACACGATGGGTTAATAAAAACATATGAGTATTTTAAAACAGTAGAGGGCTAGTATTTATGAATGATGTTTTATCTTATGAGTTGGAACGCACTGCTAAAGATATTCATATTTTCTTATCTAAACTTTCAGGGAAAACTATTTTGATAACGGGGGCAACCGGATTCATAGGATCTATGCTCACCCGATTGTTTTTAGTTAGTAATATGAAATATGGGACAGATATTAATATTATTTGTTCTGTGAGAAATATAGAAAAGGCAGAGGCTTTGTTCTCTAACCTTAAGAATTCAGAACAGTTAGCCTATATTACTAATGGCCTTGTTGCATGTAATGATTCTGTTGATTATATATTTCACACTGCAGCACCTACTACATCTAAGTTTTTTGTTACACAACCAGTTGAAACGTTAAATGGTAGTATCAGTACAACATTAGATGTTTTGCAATATGCAACAAAGAATAAAGTTAAAAAAATCGTATATTTATCTTCTATGGAGCAATATGGTATTCAGCAAGTAGATTATCAAAATATGACTGAAGATGATTTAGGTTATATTGATCATTTAGATGTTAGAAGTTCGTATTCTGAAGGTAAACGTATTTGTGAATGTTACTGTAGTGCTTACTTTCATGAATATAATGTACCCGTTTGTATTGCTCGCGTTGCACAATGTTTTGGTCCAGGTCTTTCACTTTTAGATAATCGTGTATCTATGCAGTTTGCTAAAAGTGTTATACACAATGAAAATATTATTTTACATACTGCAGGACAATCTGTATCAAACTTTTGTTATATAACTGATGTACTTTCCGCTTTGGTACTATTACTATTTAAGGGAGAATGTGGAGAGGCATACAATATATGTAATAGTGATGAAACAAGAAGTATCAAAGATATTGCAAATTTAGTAGCAAAAGAAGTCGCTAAGGGTAAAATAGACGTGGTATTTGATATACCAGATAATGCTAATCAATATGGATATGCACATGATGTAAAGTTTATTCTAAATAGTGAAAAAATCCAGTCGTTAGGGTGGAAACCCAAGATTAACATGGTAACAGGATATAGAAATTTAATTGATTATATAAAATATGAGAAGAACATCTCATAAGGGTAAAAAATAGTCGTACCGAATCGTATATGTTAAAAACAAGTATATTAGAGTAACTTGATAATATATAATTTGTAAGGACAGTTGATTATATCAGCTGTCTTTTTTATGTGTAAAAATTGTCACAACATTCTCATATATTTCATGTATTTTATGATGTATACAAGTCATCATGGTAGTTACGAGTTGGCGTAGTATTCATATAGTTTGAGAGGAAGAATATGAGGTATAGAGAATGAGAGCGAGCAATATTGAATTGTTGCGTATCATTTCGATGATACTAATTATTATGCACCATTTCAGCGTGCACGGTTGTTTCCACTTTACGCCAGATTTAACGTTTAATAAGGTGTTTCTCCAAGTATTTGGACTTGGAGGTAAGGCTGGTGTAGTCGCCTTTGTTATGATAACAGGCTATTTCATGATTTCTAGTAGCTTCAAGCTGCACAAGTTTGCCAAGTTAGTAGGGCAAATATGGTTTTACAGCATTGCCATGCTGGGTGTGGCTATGGGTTTAGGACTCGATACGGTGACGTCAAGAAACATGATGCTTGCGCTATTGCCTATTGGTGCCATGAGTTGGTTCGCCCAGAACTTTTTAGTACTCTACTTATTAACACCTATTATTAATCGAGTGCTTCATTGGCTACAGCATAAATACTACGTTATACTCCTAGTGGTTTCCACGGTAATCTGGTTCTTAATACCGACGGCGCTAAATTTATGGCCTAATGTACCGCATACCACTTTTGGATTTAAACATATCTTTTCCTTTGTTGTGTTCTATTCGCTGGGGGCGTACATCAAGCTGTACGGCTCACATATAACAAAGAAAATAGGTATTATTTTTATCGCCATAGGTTTTGTAGGGGCCTTTCTAGGGGACATCCTCGTTGATGTACTAGCCATGACGGATCCAGCGTATATGAAACAAATTTTCTACTTTACGCAAAATGATTATGGTTTCTTTCAATTGCTATTAGGCATTGGCTTATTTATTATTTTTTTGAAAGCAAAGATCACTTATCGTCCTTGGATCAATGCGGTAGCATCTACTACCTTTGGTATATACCTATTGCATGATAATAAGCTATTCCTTCATTACATGTGGGATAATGTATTGGTAACGTATCAGTACTATGATTCAATGCTATTACCTCTGTATGCAGTTCTTGTAGTGGCGCTTATTTTTGTCATCGGTATGATTGTAGACTATGTGCGGTTAGCTTTCATAGAAAAACCTGTGATGAAAGCAATCACGCCGAGCCTCGACCGGATTCAGTCAAGGGTTGAGAAAGTGCTGCCATTATAATGCGATTATCGGTGTTTTTTGGTATAATATATAAGTATTCTTACCATAAAACGGGAGGTAATTATAATGCGTAAATTCTTATATATGTTAGCGGCGTTGCTTGTATTAATTGGCATTAGCACAAACGATGTAGAAGCTCGTCAAGATGTGTATGCTACGACATATCTCGGTAATAGCTGGTATGTAGATCAAGACTCTGTAAAGCGAGTGGGGGATATACTCAACTTTACGGTGTACACAACAGCAGGTCTTAGCTACAAAGTGACATCTAGTGATGACAACTATTACAATGCAGACGTATTTTACGATAATAATAAACTCGTATCAGATAATGGCCAATCCGTCTGGAAGTCGCCAGGCATGATGGCAGCCATGCGCGTGGCCCGTAGATAAACAAAAAAGGCAGGAATTATTGATATGTCCTCCATTACTGAACATCTAGTAATGGAGGACATGTTACATAATCTCTGCCTTTTCTTTTGCTTTGGAAAAAGAAAATAGCCCTTCGTTACCAGTGACTGGAGAACTGAAAGGCCATTCCATCATATTCTTTATTCTTTTGGGATGAGCCCGACAGAACTACTCGTCTGGCTATCTACCTATATTAAAGGGATAAAGATATATATCGTCAAATTCGAATAAATGATAATATAGCTTTCAATAGATTTTTTTATAATTATGAGCAGCACTTAGGTGCCGCCTTTTTTTGTTATTTATTATTTTTTGATGATGAAACAGCTTTCTTATGTTTACAATAATAGCCTTATAAATTATAATTAAAAATGTTTAATTATAATTTATAGTGTGAATAAGAGAGGGTTATTATGAAACGCATGTGTAAAGCGAATTTATCCTTAGCGATTGCCCTGACGATTGCTAGCTCTGTAGTGCCGTATGTAATGGCAGAATATCCTGTTGTTAGTGCTGTTAAAGGTGAAACTTTAAACTTGGGAAAGGTACAAGGGACACTGTTTGGAATTGATGCAGATAATAAGAGTACTATTAATGCAGATTATGTATCTGGTAGACTAATGGATGGACGAAAGACTATCATTACTAGTCAAAATGGAAGTACTGTGAATATTAAAAATGGCGATCTTCAAGTTGGTCGTGACAGTAATCCACTTGTTATTGCTAAAGGCGGTACTGTAAATCTCGGCGTAGATGGTAATAAGGGTAATTTTACTGGCCATGATATGTCCATTGAAGGCGATGTACGTATCGATGGTAGCAATACACATCCATCTGAAATTAATATCGGTGTAGATAGTGATGAAGTACTATGGACTGGCTTTGCTCTCAACTTAGCAGATAAGAATGCAAAACAGCCAAACCATATCAATGTATTTCTTGGTGATCGTGGTTATTGGGACCATATGTATCAAGGCGGTTTGAATGGTACTAGTTATAGCACAATGACAACTCCAAGCCGTGTACATCGTTTGGTCGGTTCAAAAAATCGTAATTTTGAATCCATAGTAACTCAAAGTGAGCATAATGAAATTCACATTGATAAATTAGAAGGCCATGTAAATTTTGTGTATGATCCAAATGGTGAGTATGATGATAAAGAGGATCCAAGTTATAAAGAGCGTGAAAATATTGTAAATGGATTGACTCCAGAATCATTCTGGGGTGGTGATGTTCATATTACAAGTGCGGCACCTAATTCCGGTGCTCATATGTACACGAGTCGTAAGGGCTTAGACTTGTCTACTGAGGACAATGTAAATAAAGTTTTGGATAATTTGGCGCATAAGGTGTACTACCATAATTATGTAAATGGTGAAAGAAATCTTCAAGGCACGGTTGCTATTGCTTCTGAAGGTGCTGAATCTGCGCGTTTTAAAGTATTAACCGAAGGTTATGCTAAGGAAGGTGCTGTTACGTGGCAGGCCGATAAAAATGGTCAGGGTAAATATGAGTATGGTAAGGTGCAACCGACTCCGAAGCCTGAGGTGAAACCGGCTCCGGTACCAACGCCTAAGCCTGAGGTAAAGCCAGCACCGCAACCGACTCCGAAGCCTGAGGTAAAACCGGCTCCAGTTCCAACGCCTAAGCCGGAAGTGAAACCAACACCGCAACCAACTCCAAAGCCTGAGGTAAAACCGGCTCCGGTTCCAACACCTAAGCCGGAAGTGAAACCAGCACCGCAACCGACTCCGAAGCCTGAGGTAAAACCGGCTCCGGTTCCAACACCTAAGCCGGAAGTGAAACCAACACCGCAACCGACTCCAAAAACTGAGGAAAAACAAGTACCAGCTCTTGAGCAGAATCCTCAGATGAATGTCAATATGGGTGCCTTTGATACGCCACATATGCGTGGTACTCGTTCCGCCATCATGAGTAATATTAATGGTTGGAGAACGTTGACAGATAATATGTATCGTTCACGCGTATTACAACAAGGTGAACCAACAGGTATTTGGGCTCGCGTTGGTGGAGGTAAATACAACTTTAATGGAAGCGGAATCGATACAGATACAACATACACGCGTATCCAAGGTGGTTACGATGCTAAAACTGGTAGCGGTTGGACCGTAGGTGGTCAAGTTTCTTATCTTCGTGGTAACGATGATTACGTTTTCAACGGCTCTGGTAAGGAAAAAGCCTTTGCTGTTGGTGCGTATGGTTTGAAAAATCTTGGTAACAACCAATATATCCATATTGAGTCCCAAGTAGGTCGTGCATCTAACGATTTCACTGTTCGTAATGAGATTGGTGAAAAATTTTCTGGTGAGACTAAAGCTAATGCGTATACAATTGGTGCACGCTATGGTAAAACCGTGAAACTTTCTAATGGTACATATATCGAGCCACAAGCACAATTGAGCTATACTCACTTTGGTGGTGATAGCTTCAATGCTGGCAGTATGAAAGTAGATCAGTCTGGTGTGAGCAGTACAGTAGGCGGTCTTGGCCTTGAAATCGGTAAACATTTCGGTGCAGGTAATCTATATACTCGTCTTGGTGTTAACCATGCATTCTCTGGTACAGTAAAAACTACATATACTAGTGGTGCTACTACTAAATACACTTCCGAGGACATTAAAGGCACTTGGACAGATTTAGCCTTTGGAGGTCGCTACGGTTTTAATGCAAATAACAGCATCTTTGCTGATATTAGTACAGGTCTATCTGGTGATTATAAGGCCGGTTGGTCTGTAAATGCAGGATTTACACATAAATTTTAAGCGAATTATTAATAGATAGGAGCGATTTTAGTACATCGATAATTGCATGACAGGTAAAGTCGTCTATTGATTCATTCATATATTTCTTTAAAACGTTTCTTATTGTATCGAGCATTAGTTCGACTTATAATAGGATTAGGATAGCCAACGAGGTTGGGCCTCTCTTCGTTAATGAAGGGAGGGGTGTCTATGAGTGATTATGAGTTAATCATGCTAATTCTAGAGGTAATAACTGTAGTTATTGCCTTTGGTGCACTTGTGGCTCTTATTTGTCTTGGAAAAGACAAATAGCCCTTCGTTACCAGTAACTGGATAACTGAAAGGCCATTTCATCAATTATTTATAGTTCTGAGATGAGCCTAACGGAACCACTCGTTTGGCTATCTACTTATATTATAGGGATAAAAATATATATCGTCAAATTGAGATGAAATACATTATTATAATAACTACATATAAATAATCATAAAAGCTGTACATACATAGATTAGACTGAACGGCTTTGATGTCAAAACGAATGTAACATCAAAGGTGGTTCAAAAATCGACTGTGTGTACAGCTTTTTGGTTTTAGTGTGTTTGCGTGAAAGTAGTCATAGGACTACCATAAAGGGATCTTATTATTTTTCAAGTTTGTCTACTAAGCGTTTTACTGTTTCTTGTAGATCTTTATTTTGAGCTTCTAATGCTTGTACGCGTTGTTCTAGTGCGTTATAAGAGGCAGGGGACATAGCAGTAGATAAAGATTTTCCTGGTCTATAGGTGATACCTACATTGGCCATAACGTGATTGTTCATCGTAAACCCTGTGGTGAGTAAAAGATTATCTTTGTGATAATAGCCTACACCTAGAGCTACTGCATTTGTATTTTTATAATGACCGTAGCCCGCCATGTATTGAACGCGATTATCCGGATCATATGGTAATGGATGTAATGCAGCTAATGCAGCGGCACGAGCATCACCTTTATTGGATTCCGATTCAACACGTTGTACCTCTTGAGATATATGTTGTACAGATTTTTCAATAGTGCTAATAGAATTATTAAGCTGTTGACTTGTACTTTTACCAAGGGTGTCAATCATTTGATGAACGCCGTAGAGTTGGGATCCGTTGACCGCATCTGTAGAGGTAGCACTCACGCGACCTGCTGCGAGATTGGTAATCGTCCGTTCCTTGCCCTTAGCCCCTATGGATACTGTTGATACAGGGGCGGTGCCGGCATAGTTGACGGTAGTACCATTTTCAAAGGTATGACTTGCTGTACCGACTACATCGCCGTCAGCGGAATCATTGCCAAGGACAACGCCATTTTTTAGAGAGGTAGTCACATTATTGCCGAGAACAAAGGTGTTTTCTCCAGAAATGTGGTTGTAATTCCCTATACTGTAAGAATTGGCTGCATCAATAGCTGTTTTACCGTATTCGCCCTGGCCGAATACACCGGATGCGGTCGCTTTCTCTGATAGTGTATTATAAGAGCCTACAGCCAAACCTTTTGCGGCTTTTACATTCACATAATGCCCTACGGCAAGGTCGAACTGACCGCTTACTGTTGAATTCGAGCCGATGGCTACAGAATTGCTGGCCTTACTGTTAGCACCTTGAAAATTACCAATCCACACGTTTTTATCACCTGCGGAGTTTTCTCCTGATTGAGTCCCCATGACAATGGAGTTCGTCAACTGGCTCGCATTACCTGCGGCGAAACCGACGGTTACGTTAAAATCGCCAGTACTGCCTCGGAAGGACTTCGCCCCAAGGTTGATATTGCCGCCGCCTGATGAGCCGGCCCCAGCAGCTGCACCTAAGGCTATGTTATTACCTTGCGCATTAACATTCTTACCCTTGCCGTTCGCCGCACCGGCATTCTCACCGAGGGTGATGTTGCCGCCTGTTCCTGCGGTGAAAGTTTGACCTTCCTTGCCGATGTTACCGTTGTTATCAACGATATTGACCGGCGCCGCATAAACTGAGGCGGATAAAGCTACCATTACAACACTTGCTAATACAAAACGTTTCTTACTCATCGTATACACTCCTTTGTGTACAAACAAACTTTCACAAAACTTTCATAAAAAGACTTACATGGCTACTATAATACCAAAAAGGTATATTGTAAATAGAATATTCACATAATTCCAATAAATATACAATATATTCTATAGGTATTTATAGTTAATAAGAAACCTTTGACACATATTTATAAAATTTAAATATTTATTTATTCTATAAATTGTATTCTAGCATTTTATATGTATACATTGCATTCTATATGCATTGACAAGCCTCTATATATTTATATAAAATAGAAATAATTTCATGTTTTGTTCATGATAAAATCATGAGTCATCGGCGAGTGTAATCGTGTGTAATGACGTATTAAGTACATAATTAAATAAATAATTATGTGCGTAATGAAAAGTGTGTTTGTACGTAAGAGTGTGTAATGAAATATATAGTTGTGTTAGTAGTGGCCCTGTGTATGTCCGTTATGCCCGTGTTGGGAAAACAGGTGGACAGAACAGCGCAGCCTATACAGGGGACTAGGGTAAAACAAGTTCATAGTGAAAGTAAGACCGTATTATCTGACGACTTAGATACCTTCCATGTTAATTCGTCTCATACTCCAGATCATGTTATCGGTCAGGGCGGATTGGAGATGCCGGACTCCACAGATAAAAAGACGACTCGTTATTCCGATACGGATGCAGTCAACTCTGCGTTGCAGGCGGTGGTCATGACGGGTCTTCATTCTGCAATGCACGGATCAAAGGCGAAACCGTGGATGCAGAGAACCGTCGTATCATTGCGCTTTCAGAAAAATTGGAAGCCCTTGTATGGTGTGGAAACCTTGCAACCACTAGGTCATTATGATGAGACATCTCGCCATGTGTGGTTTACACAGGAGCGTTTGGCGAATGCAGCGGATACAGGAACGACGGCGAATATAGGTATCGGCTATCGCCGAATCACAGCAAACGATGAACACTATTACGGTGGCAATCTGTTTTATGACCATCGGTTCAGAGGCAATCACGGTCGCATGAGTGTTGGGTTGGAGTACGTGTCAGGGATCGGTGCGTTTCGCATGAACTGGTATCGTGGTGTGTCCAGTGAGCGTTCCCTTGACGGTGCGACGCGTTTGGAGAGCGTGTCTAATGGATATACTGCGGAATATGGGACCAGCTTCAAGAATGCCCGTTGGGCTCGCGTGTATATGGAAGCCTATCGTTGGCAGTTGCGGCGTGGCGAGGATAAGCATGGCTTGCGCATCGGTACGGAGTTGCAGCTCACGCCGAGGATTTCCGTGGACATGGGCTATAACAAGCCGGAGCATAAGCACGGCAGTCCGTACGGAAAAATTATGTTCCGTCTAGCCGGTGTCGATACGGCATGGTTTGGTGGTAACCATCGATCGGATACAAAAGTATCGGTTCGTGCGAATATGTTGGAAAATGTGCGTCGCCAACATACGGTGCACGTTGATTGATAGATTAATATATATATATTATTTTGATAAAAGTAGTATAAGAATCTATATTTATTTTTTAGATAAAAGCAATATAGGGAACTGTTTTATCATATCAGATGATTGTCATTTGCTATGAAAAGACAGTTCCTTTTTTTATACATTAATTCATAAAAATTTATTTTGTTTACAAAATAGAAAAAGAGTGGCACAATATTCATGAAGATATAATGAAGAATAAGTTACACGTGGAATTCATTAGGGATTGGAGAGGATAAAATGAGCAAGCGTAAACTTATATTATCTGTGTTGATTAATGGTGTGTTGTTATCGAGCCTATATGTGGCCGGAGCGGTGGATGTGGCACCGGGCAGCGGTAACGGTGTAGCTATCGGTACGGGTAGCAATGCACCAAAGGCGGAAAACGTAGCCATTGGCAAAGGTGCCGGTATTTCTTACTCGAACGGTGCTAGTGTGGCTACGGGCGATGTAGCTATCGGCAATGGTGCAGGTATTAATAACTATGCTAGCCAAGGCGGTAGTATAGCTATCGGTAAAAATGCAAAGGTCGAAAATATGGCCGGTGGTGGAGAGGCTAGTTTTGCGTTGGGGCAGACGACCTACAGTGGTACTTGGTTATCATCGGCGAGGATTCCTAAAGATCCTACAAAGGTAGTAGGCAGTGTCGCTATCGGTGACAATACATTTGCTCGTACCGGTAGCACCATGATTGGATCTCATAATTATAAAGGTGACCTTGGGGATACTACGGTAGATAGTGCGTCCACAAGAAAAGATGCACTAAATGTATATGCTACAACAATTGGTGCTAATAGCTTTAGCAATGGGGCTTTCACTACAAGTACAGGCGTATATAATATTATCTCCAGTGATTATAATGGTGGACGAGCTGCAAATTCCACAAAGAATTTCGGTGCCACCATTAATGGTACATTGAATAGTATTGAATCAAAAACGGGTAGCTATTATTCGGGTGTTGGGAACAGTATCGTAGGTACTGCCAATCGAACCTTTAACTCCAATGGGTCTCTCGTATTTGGTGCAGGCAATGAAATAACGAATTCTGTAGCGAATATTTCAGCGCCAAGTTCGGGAGGTAATTCTGCTAAGGAATTATCTGAGAAATTACGTTCCGCTGTCAAAAATTCTAATGGTGGCGGTTCTACTATGGCATTTGGTAGCGGTAATAAGGCGGATTATACACTTCGCTCTGCACTTATGGGTGTAAATAACACATTGACTGGCTCTCAAGGCAAAGAAAGTAAGAATACCATGTTAACGGGCTTTCACAATACGGCGGATAAGGTGTCCAATACGACCGTAATAGGGTCTGAAAATACGGTGACTAATTCTAAGAACAGTCTTGTGATGGGGGATAATCGTGAGGTAAAAGATGTCAATCATGCGGTTCTTATCGGTTCTACAGACAGCAAGACTACGACATCTGTTAATAATGCGGTCGCTGTCGGACATAATACGAATGTAACCGTAGAGGGCGGCGTTGCATTGGGCAGTGAATCGAAGGCTACTGTGGCAGCTGGATCCGTTGGGTATGATCCGAGTACAAAGGCACAGTCCACGAATACGGATTCTACGTGGAAGGCGACTAAATCGGCCGTATCTGTCGGTGATGCAAATAACAATATTACGCGTCAGATTACATCCGTAGCAGCCGGCACAAAGGATACGGATGCGGTGAATGTGGCACAGCTCAAAAAGTTGCAAAATCAAGTGAATGCGAACGTCTCCACTACCGTCAGTGCAGGTAAACATATTAATGTGACAACTACGACGAACGGAACTACTAAGGATTATAAGGTAAGCCTATCTGACGATATAACGAACCAGATTACAAATAACACGACAAACATTAACAATATACAAGGTGATGTGACCAATATTAAAAAGAATGTAACCAATATTCAGGGTGACATTACTAATATCAAGCAGGATGTAACGAATATGGGGCGGAATGTAGCTCGCCTCGATAAAAAGGTTAACAAATCTGTGGCCGGAGCGGCTGCACTTGCCGCCTTGCATCCGTTGGATTTCGATCCTGATGCAAAATGGGACTTTGCTGCTGGTTATGGCCACTATCATGACGGCAACGCCGCTGCATTGGGGGCTTTTTACAGACCGAATGAGGACTTGCAGTTTAGCGTAGGATCTACTGTTGGTAATGGCGAAACCGTTGTAAATGCAGGTATGTCTGTGAAAGTAGGTGCTCACAGTAATGTATCCCGTTCTCGTGTAGCTATCGGTAAGGAAGTTTTGGAACTTAAGAAAACTGTAGCGGTACAAAATGCGCAGATTCAAAAGTTGACTGCTCTTTTGAATGGCCTGGCTGGAACAAATATGAAAGCAGACCACAGCACATTATTCCCTGATGTGCCGAATAATCACTGGGCATATGCGGCGGTTAGCGATCTATCTCGACGGGGTCTTGTGGAAGGCTATCCTGATGGTACATTCGGAGGGGATCGTATGTTGACCCGTTATGAATTTGCTCAAATTGTGTACCGAGCTATTCAAAACGGTGTTGCTGTCGATGATCGACTTGTATCTGAATTTGGTCCTGAAATGGCGTTATTCCGTGTGGATACTATTGCCAAGAACCATGAAGGACAACCGACTATTGAACGTGTAAGGGTTAATAAAAAATAGAATATATATGATTTATATTGTGAAAGCCGAGGCTCTAGGGCCTCGGCTTTTTCGTGTACCTGTAGGTGATAATTTTTCTGTATATAAAATTATCTTATCTATGAAAGTACTAAACTGAAAAGTCTAAAAATATGAAATTGATTACGTAATTACAATAATCGTTATATTCCGATATGTGGATTTATCGTAAATTTTAATAGGAAAGATGAAGATTTTATTTCTTAAAATTAAAAAGTATTAAAATAGAAATAAATAAATGACAAAAATGAAGAAAAGATGAAAAAGTTGTTTACAAGATAGAAATTTTTTGATATTGTATTGCCGTGGATGAGTATATGATGAAGAATCATGAATAATTATAGTATTCAGATCGTAATTTGGAATACTAATATTTGGTGTAAGAAGTGTAGATGATAATTAATCTTTATACTTCTTCTTTTTATTATCTTTGCAATATTATGCAACACAAGTGGTGTGTTTTACTGAGTTTTCGGTAAGAAAGGATAATCATGAATCGAATTTATAATGTTATTTGGAGTAAAACAAAAAAATGCTACGTTGTAGTATCTGAAATTGTAAAAACAGGTGGCGGTAAGGTGAAATCCGTACAAAACGGTACAACCTGGGCACGCATGAGTGCGATTATGGCGGTGGCTGCATTATTAATGGGTGGTAATATTACTACAGTTAATGCTGCTACATATACTGCTATGACGATTAATGATGTAAATGGCGCTGGTTATGCTACTGGTAATGTAGTTTATAGTGAAGGTAGTTATTTATACAATTATCAAAACCCTGGGAACCTGACACCATTTGATAACAGTCATTTGTACAATGGTACAGATAGAGGTAACTATACAGAAAATAGTTTTGCTGGCATTGCTATCGGTAAAAATACAAATATTCAGGAAACTGGTAATCCAACTTATTATTCCGGCTTAGCTATCGGTAACTATGCTCAGGCCACAGGTGGTATTTCTTTTGCTTTAGGTCATTATGCTCAGGCTTTATCACCATCTGCTATGGCTCTTGGTACAGCTACAAAGGCAAGTGGATTTAACTCCTTGGCTATGATGCGTCAATCCGCTGCAGAAGGTGAGTTCTCCGCAGCATTGGGTACTGCATCTTGGGCAAAGGGTAACGGTAGTTTTGCCATGGGCTATTCTGCTACGGCAAAAGCGGATCAATCCATTGCAATTGGTGCAGCAGAAACTATAAAATTGCCTGGTCAACAACATGGTACTCCTAGTGCACAATATAACGCCAATGGTAATACTGTAACAGAAGGTGTTCGTTCTCTTGCATTTGGTACAAAGGCGAGAACATCTACTGCTGCAGCTGATTCTATGGCATTCGGTTCTTCATCCAGTACTGGTGGCGCCAATGCAGTGGCTATGGGCTATAGTGCTAATGCTAGTGCAGAGAATGCCTTTGCCATCGGTAATACGGCACAATCATCCGCACAAAATGCCGTGGCAATGGGTAAAAGTGCAAATGCAAGTGGTGTAAGCAGCTTTGCTATGGGTAGTAGTTCTAATGCTGCTGGTGCCGATGCTATTGCTATGGGTAGTTCTTCCCAAGCAAAATTATCCAACTCCATCGCATTGGGTGGTAATGCTAAATCCTTGGGTGCTGATGCGCTTGCACTTGGCGGTGCGGCGAATGCCTCTAAAGATGGTGCCATTGCAATCGGTAAAGAAGCAAAAGCAAACAATACTAATACGACAGCTATCGGTCTTGGTGCCACTGTTACAGGTACTAACTCCATGGCTATCGGTACAAATGCTGTTGCAGAATCCAATAATTCCTTGGCATTGGGTACTGGTACGGAAGTAAGAGGTGCCTTGGTTAATGGTTTCTCTGCTTTCACTAACCAACAAAATAACAATGTTGCAAACGGTGTAGTTGCGGTAGGTAACGTAGGTTCTGAACGCCGTATCATCAACGTAGCGGGTGGTGAAAATGATACTGACGCAACAAATGTAAAACAATTAAAATTTGTAAACAGTAACTTGGCAAAATCCATCGCAGGTCCTACTTATACGGGCTATGAAGCGAATGGTTCTACATATAAAGCGCCTGATTTCAATATCAAGAACAGCACATACCATACGGTAAAAGAGGCTGTTGAAGCGGCGCAGACGAATTTCTTCAGTGCTAAAGGCACATCTGCCGATGCGAACTACGATAACACAGGTGCTACAGGCAATAACGCGACAGCAGCCGGTGTACGTACTTCTGCAGCAGGTAACTTTGCTACAGCTGTCGGTGCTGATGCGACTGCAGCTAATGCGAACAGTACTGCTATCGGCTATAAAGCTAAATCCAGTGTAGATGACGGCGTTGCATTGGGTGCGAATTCCGTTGCTTCCGTTGCGGCCGGTAAAGCAGGTTATAATGTTAAAACTGCAGACAGTCGTACAAACGGATATAGCGGATTGACAGGTGCTGCGTTGACATCCACTATGGGTGCGGTGTCCGTAGGTGACGGTGGTACAAAAACTCGTCAAATCACAAACGTGGCTGCAGGTACAGCTGACTCTGATGCTGTTAATGTGGCACAATTACGCAATGTTAACTTGAAAGTAGCTGGTAACAGCGGTAACAATGACGTTTTATTGGACAACCAAACATTGACTGTAAAAGGCGATGGTTCTTATGTTACGACATCTGTTAACAACCAAACAATCGATGTGACGTTGACTGATGCAACTAAGAACAAGATTGACAATGCGGCAAATAAAGACTTGTCCAACATTACGGACGGCGGTAAATCCGTTATTCGTGATGAAGCGCAAAAAGCAGTAAAAGTTGTTGCTGGTAAAAACACAACGATTACAGAAGGTACTGACGGTACATATAAAACATATAAAGTTGACGTAGATGCTCCAGACTATCAATTAGTTGAAAACAGCAGTGCTGCTGATAAAGCTTACACTGTATCTGGCAATAAAGTTGACTTGACTGTACAAGATGCTAAAAATCCTGCGAATAAGAAAACTGTAACGATCAAGGATATTGCATCCAAAACAGAACTTGATGATACAAAAACGGAGCTTATCAATAAAGGTTTGAAATTCGATGCTGATAATGGCGGCGAAAAAACAAATAAATTAGGCTCCAAGGTAACAGTATCTGGTGATGGCACTAACATCAACACTACAATTACACAAAGTGGCGACGATACAACAATTAAGGTTGCATTAGGTAAAGACATCAATGTTAATACGGTGACAGCTACTAAGACTGTAAAAGCTGGCACTGCTACTATGGGTAACCAATCTGTAACAGATAACAAAAGTGCTACTCAGAACGGTAACTTTGTATCCGGTTTGGACAATAAAAATTGGACATTAACTGATCCTGCCTATGTATCTGGCCGTGCGGCAACGGAAGATCAACTTAAGATTGTGAGCGATGCTGTGAAAGCAGCTAACGCGGCTAACGCAAGTTCTACGGACTATCGTTTAATCGCTAATCCAAACAATGCGGCAGACGGCTCTTATAAGGTTGAAAACAATCAAGTAGACTTGAAAGTAAAAGACGAAAAATCCAGTGACGTTAAAACTGTAACGATTAAGGATATTGCGTCTAAAACAGAACTTGATAAAGTAAAAGATCGTTCCGTGAAATATGATGGTGAAACTGACAAAGATACAGTAACATTAGAAGGCGCTAACGGTACAAAAATCACTAACTTGAAGGACGGTAATGTGGCACCGGGCTCCAAAGATGCTGTAAACGGTGGTCAATTACATCAAGTTAAGCAAAATCTTGGCGATCAAATTACGAATACCAAGAATGAGTTAAACAATAAGATTGATACAACTAAACAAGATCTTATCGACAAAGGTTTGAAATTCGACGCTAATACAGGCGGTGAAAAAACAAATAAATTGGGCTCCAAAGTAGCAGTTAAAGGGGATAACTCCAATATCATTACGGAAATCTCTCAAGACGCTAACGGCGACAGCACAATTGATGTGAAACTTGGTAAAGACCTTAATGTAGAGACAATTACTGCAACCGGTGCAAACGGCAAAGACGGTAAAATCGGCATCAACGGTAAAGACGGTGTAACAACTAACATTTCCGTTACTCGTGACGGTCAACCTGGTGTAGATGGTGCTCCTGGTACAACTACAACACGTATTACATACCAAAAACCTGATGGCTCTAACGAAGAAGTGGCAACCTTGAACGACGGCCTCAAATTCAAAGGCGACATGGGTGCTACATCCAATGTTAAGCTTAACAAACAAGTGGACATCAACGGTGGTGTAACAAGCGCTTCTGATCTTGCGACAGGCAATAATATCGGTGTTACTTCTGCGGCTGTTGGCGCTGATGGCAATGCAAAATTACAATTGCAATTGGCGAAAAACTTGACTGGCTTGCAATCCGTAACGGCATCCGACACTGTGAAAGCAGGCACTGCCACTGTAGGTAATCATACGGTAGCAGATAACAAAGGTGCTAACCAAACTGGTAACTTTGTAACAGGTTTAGATAATACATCTTGGAATATTGCAGATCCTGTATATGTACCAAACCGTGCAGCTACTGAAGAACAGTTAAAAACAGTTAGTGATGCTTTGAAAGCGGCTAATGCAAGTTCTACGGATTATCGCTTAATTGCTAATCCGAACAACGCCGTAGACGGTTCCTATAAGGTTGAAAACAATCAAGTAGACTTGAAGGTAAAAGACGAAAAATCCAGTGATGTTAAAACTGTAACAATTAAGGATATTGCGTCTAAAACTGAACTAGATAATGTAAAAGATCGTTCCGTAAAATATGACGGTAACACAGGCCATGACACAGTAACTTTGGAAGGTCCTAACGGTACAAAAATTACTAACTTGAAAGACGGTAACGTAGCGGCTGGTTCTAAAGATGCTGTAAACGGCGGTCAATTACATGATGCTAAAAATGAACTTATTAATACAGGTCTTAAATTTGATGCTAATGTAGGCGGCGTACAAACTAACAAGTTAGGATCCACTGTTACAATTCAAGGTGAAGGTACTGCTGCTGACGCTGATTATAGCGGTGAAAATCTTAAAACTTTCATCAATCAAGATGCGGCAACAGGCAATACGACTATTGACGTGAAAATGAACAAAAACCTTAAAGCTGAATCTGTGAAGGTTGGCAAAAATGGTAAGGACGGCGTATCTATTACAGGTCCTGACACAGCGAACGGTACAGATGGCAAGGTAGCTGTTACTGATAAAAACGGTAAAGAAGCAGTTTCTATTT
>CAUGOU010000015.1:0-21563 GCA_959601155.1 Veillonella parvula
CTTGAATGGCCGCATCACAGACCTCTTGACGACGTGCATAGCCTACTACCTCATATTCTGTATATTCCTTTAGAGCCTTTGCCAAGGATCCACCTAATAAACCTAAGCCAATAATACCTACGGTCTTACTCATATAAACCTACTTTCATAAACTATCTAGGAATGTATACGCTCTCATATAATGCTACATATAATCTATCAAGCTAATCCCTTTTTCGTATGCTTTCATAAAAACCTCAACAATGAATATCATACAGTGTTTTTATTATAACATGTTCATAACCACATGGGATAAAATTATAAACATATAACATACAAAAAACGTGCCACCCGAAGGTGACACGTTTTCTTAGTCAGCATCCTACCTAAGGAGTACGATGCCAATATTATTTAAATTGATTGCAAAGACTATCAAATAATGCTTGGTCAGGTTTAACCACATCTTCAGTCAATGGACGAGGATGTGGGCCACCATTTGCAGTAGCCAATGCTTTTTCAAAGGAAGGTTTAGATGTATTTTGATAGATAAGGCCTGTAACCAAACCATCAGTATCACCCAAAGTTTTAAGCGCTGTTGCACGATCTGTTGGGTCATACCCTTCAGGCAATGCTACTAAATGTTCTTTGAACCAATCGTAACTATTGCGTTTGTTATATGTAACACATGGGCTGAATACATTGATGAAGGAGAAGCCTTCATGATCCATGGCTTGTTGAATCAAATCAACGAGCTCTTTACGATTCACCATATAGCTTTGTGCTACAAATGTAGCACCTGCTGCAATCGCAGTTTCACAAACGGACAATGGAGATTCAAACGCACCATGAGGAGTTGTTTTTGTAACAAACCCGATGTCAGAACGAGGAGATGCTTGACCTTTAGTCAAACCATATACATGGTTATCCATTACTACGTATGTCATGTTTACATTACGTTTGAAAGCATGAATGGTGTGACCCATACCGATAGCAAAGGCATCACCGTCACCAGAAAATGCGATAACTTCAAGATCTTGGTTAGCAAGTTTAACGCCTTGCGCATAAGGAAGCGCACGGCCATGAGTTGTATGCGCACCATAAGCGTAGAAATAGCCACCGATACGACTAGAGCAACCAATACCGGAAATTACGGCTAATTTTTCTGGTGGAATATTTTTCGCTACTACAGCGTCAGTAATCGCCGCTTGAACCCCATAATGGCCACAGCCTGGACACCAGTTAGGACGAATATCATTTCTGTAATCTTTAGCTGTTGTCATATTATAGGACCTCCTTAATCGCATTTTTCACATAACTTTTTGTGAATGGATTACCATCGTATTTCAAGCAGCTAGAAATCTTATGTTTCTTATGCATGTTGATTTTAAATAAATTAGCCAATTGACCAGTTTTATTGTGTTCCACGATAACTACTTTTTTCGCAGCATCAAAGAATGGTTGTAATTGCTTTGCTGGGAATGGTTTAATTAAGCGCAATTGTAAGTGGTTGACTTTGACGCCTTCTTGATCAAATTCAGCAACGGCTTCTTCAATAGCACCACGGCTAGAAGCCATACCTACAACGAGTACATCTGCTTCGTCGTATTTAGCATTATTTAAGAATGGTTCATAGTTATCAGCTACAGTTTCCAATTTGCGGAACCGTTTATCAGTTTGCGCTACGTGCATTGTAGGCGCTTCTGCTGGTTTACCTTCTTCATTATGCTCTAAACCTGTGGAAAGGAATAGACCATTTTTCATGCCTGGAATTGTACGCGGAGAAATGCCATCTTCAGTCAATTCAAAGCGTTTGAAGTAGTTAGGTTGTACCAATTCAGGAAGTTCAGCTTGTTTCATCATTTTACCGCGATTAATAGGTACGCGGTTCAAATCAAAGGAAGGAACGGATTGTTTATTCAAACCTTGTTGTAAGTCAGGCATAAAGATAACTGGACATTGATACATTTCTGCCAAGTTGAAAGCTTTTTGAATTTCATAGAAACACTCTTCGATAGATGTTGGAGAAATTACGATACCAGAGTAGTCGCCATGTGCATTGTAGCAAGCTGCATCAATATCGGATTGTTCAACTTTTGTAGCCATACCAGTGGATGGGCCAGAACGTTGAACGTCAATAACAACCATTGGCAATTCAGCCATGGAAGCCATGGACAAGGATTCTGCCATCAAGGAAAGACCTGGGCCAGAAGTACACGTGAAGCCACGAACACCTGCGTATACACCACCCATAGCTGTCATACACGCTGCGATTTCGTCTTCTGTTTGAACAACAGTTGAGCCCAACTTATCCATAGTTTTAATCATGTATTCCATAACTTCGGATGCTGGCGTAATAGGATATGATGCCATAAAACGGGAGCCCGCAGCAATAGCACCAAGAGCACATGCTTTGTTACCTAATAAGAACATTTGATCTTTCTTACCAGGCGCTGGCAATGTATCGATTTCAACATCGCCTAATTTTTCCATTACAAGGCTATGACCATCATCGAAAGCAGCCAAGTTTTTATCAATAATCTCTTGGGATTTCTTTGCAAATTTCTCAGTAATAGCATCTTTAAACATCTTAGTATCAAAGCCAAGAAGCGCTACGGACATCCCAAGTGCTACGATATTACGCATCAACAAGGAGCCTTGTTTCATTGCTGTTTCAGAGATAGGCAAAGATAAGCAATTAATCTTTGTACCTTCAAATTTAGAAAAGTCTGGATTAACTTTGCTATCACAGATGATATATCCACCATCACGTACTTCGGAACCGTGCATATCAACGGTTTCTTGATCAAGGGAAAGCAAGAAGTCTACCCCTTCACCAATAGACATAATTTGTTCCAATGCTACGCGCAATGCGAATGTAGTATGACCACCTTTGATGCGAGATGCAAATAAACGTTGGCTATACAAAGAGTAGCCTTCTTTAGCAAGGATTGTAGCCATAATTTCGCCGCAACTCTCGATACCTTCACCTTGTTGGCCGCCCATTTTCCAGATAAAATCTTTACGTTTTTGCAAGAGATTCACCCTCCTTAGGATAAAAATTACACTGCTGACAAGAGTCTACCTTACTATGTTAATGTTTTATAGTACGAACCTGTCTTATATCGTCATTGTATCATGTATATTTTAGGTTTACAATGTATCATTTCACATAATAATAGGTATAAATTAAGGTATTATAACTAAAAATTATAAGAAAAAAAGGATACTACTTTTGAAGTAGTATCCTTTTAGTATTTATGCTCAACGTTTTATACTTTCACATCAAAAAAAGAGTCTATATAAAATTATATAGAATATTTATTCTCGAATCATCTAAAATATTTATTCCGTAATACCTCTTGTTGTCGCTCTTCAGTGAAGAATATTTCTTCTAAACATAAGCCTTGAGCAGGTGCAGTTTTCCCTATAGCACGCCGGTCTTTAGCGGCTAAATATCCTTTAATATCCTCAACCTTGCGACGACCAAGACCTATATCTACAAGTAAGCCTGCAATATTACGGACCATATGATATAAAAAGCCATCACCGATCACAGAAATCGTCACCTGTGAACCTCGGGCCTCAACACGAATTCCCATAATTGTCTTTACAGGATCCGCAGGAGTTGAGTTTGTTCCCTTTAGGGTTGTAAAGTCATGCGTACCTACTAGTTCATTAGCTGCAGCCTGCATACGATCAATATTTAAGGGCTTTTTCACATGCCAATGATATCGCTGCGTCAAAGGATCTGCAATGAGCTGATTATGAATCGTATATACATACTCTTTACCGTATATATTCCATCGTGGCTTCCAATCTAGCGGAATTTCTACCGCTTCTAGAACGACTATATCCTTAGGAATATGAGCTATCATAGCACGAGGAATATTTTCTACTGGTATAGTACCCGACGTTTGAAATGTACAAACTTGAAATTTAGCATGCACCCCCGCATCAGTACGAGAGGCACCATAAATTTGAATCGGTTCATTACAAATACGTGATAACCCATATTCTAAACAGCCTTGTACCGTTAAGCCTTTATCATTAGGTTGCTTTTGATAACCTGCTAAATCTGTACCATCATAAGCCACTATGATCCGTATATTTTTCATAGGCCAAGCCACCATAATGCAATGAGTATAATCGTAATCAAGACAACAGCACCGACGCCGATATAATCGACATAGGTAACTTGTAATTCTTTCATACGTGTACGATTGACGCCACCTCTATAGCAACGCGCCTCCATAGCGATAGCTAATTCATCGGCCCGTCGAAACGCACTAATAAATAATGGCACTAAAAGTGGCACCATGTTTTTTGCGCGTTGAATGATAGAGCCTGTCACAAAGTCTGCCCCACGAGCAGATTGTGCTTTCATAATACGATCCGTCTCATCCAATAAGGTAGGGATGAAACGCAGCGCAATAGTCATCATCATGGCGAGCTCATGAGCAGGAACACCTATGCGACGGAATGGATTGAGCAAGTGCTCAATCCCATCAGTTAAGCGAATTGGTGATGTGGTATAGGTCAACAAAGAAGAAAACAAGATTAAGAAGATTAAGCGTGCCGCCATTTGAAGGCCCATTGCCACGCCATGGTCGGTAATATTGATAATCCCCCATTGAAAAATTGGATTGCCTGGTGTCGTAAAAATATGAATCCCCATAGTAAATACGATGATAATCCAAAGCGGTTTGATAGCAGACCACATCAGACGTAACGGCAAACGTGATAACAACATTGCAAAGATGGTAAACCCACCTACAACGCCATATGCCAATGGAGAATTCGCCAAGAATATGGCTACAACGAATATGGTAGTAGCAATAATCTTTGCGCGTGGATCCATGCGATGCAAAAAAGAGTTTCCTGGGAAGTATTGACCAATAGTTATATTATTTAACATGGTTACCTCCTTCGAGAATTGCTTGCACCGCATCATCTACAGATAGTACGCGATTAGACACATCAAGACCTTGTTCGCGCAAATATTCCATGGTAACGGACACTGGCGGTACATCTACACCGACAGCCTGTAATTCATCACGATGATTATTAAAGATGTCCATCGGTTCACCATCGAGAACGATACGCCCTTTATCGAGTACTACAAGACGAGAAGCCATGCGAGAAATATCTTCCATATTGTGAGATACAAGAATTACAGTGATTCCCTTTTCTTTATGAAGTCGAATGATTTCTTCAAAGATTTCTTCCCGTCCAAATGGATCAAGACCAGCAGATGGTTCATCGAGCACGAGAAAATCTGGATCCATAGCCACTACGCCAGCAATAGCCACGCGGCGCATTTGACCGCCAGATAAATGGAAGGGAGAACGTTCTGCATATGTGTCATAATCGAGCCCTACGAACTTCATCGCATCTCGCACACGCTCGTCTACGTCATCAGCACTAAGCCCTAAATTTTTAGGACCAAAGGCGATATCTTGAGCGATGGTTTCTTCAAACAATTGATGCTCTGGATACTGGAATACCATCCCCACCTTATGACGCATTTTTTTAGCTTCCTCTGTGGAGGCGCTAATATCTACACCATTGACAGTAACTGTACCAGTTGTAGGATGTAATAGCCCATTTAGATGTTGTACAAAGGTGGATTTACCGGAACCAGTATGACCGATAACACCTAGAAACTCCCCATTTTCAATGGTAAGTGATACACCACGAAGCGCAGTTTTTTCAAAAGGGGTACCCATGCCGTAGGTATATGTAATATTATCTAACACAATCGCCATTAATGGGTTCCCTCCCCTCTTGGAGCATCTGTTGAGTGTATAGCGGATAATTGCTTGCCTAACTTTGAGCCTTTAAGCCCCTTTGCTAACTCTTCATTATTAATGATACTCTTACCCACTTCATAACCTTTAGCATTCAATTTGAAAGCAATCTCAGAGGCTACCGGTACATCGAGGCCCAGCCCTTTTAAAGTATCTACATGGCTAAAAATTTCACGAGGCGTACCATCATGTAATTTCACACCATTTTTCATAACCACAACTCGGTCTGCCGTAACAGCTTCCTCCATGAAGTGCGTAATATATACAATCGTAATGCCCTCTTCCTTATTGAGCTTGTGAACTGTTTCAAGCACTTCGCGGCGACCTTTTGGATCGAGCATCGCTGTTGGTTCATCAAGAACGATGCAATCAGGCTTCATCGCTAATACACCTGCGATAGCAATACGTTGTTTTTGTCCGCCCGATAATAAATGGGGACCATGTTCTCTATATTCAGTCATATTAACAGCAGCTAACGCTGCATCGACACGTTGTCTAATTTCTGCACTAGGAATACCTAAGTTTTCTGGACCAAAGGCAACGTCCTCCTCTACAACGGCCGCTACGATTTGGTTATCAGGATTTTGGAATACCATTCCTACATGTTGGCGAATATTCCAAATATGCGCTTCATCCCGCGTATCAAAGCCACATACATTGATATGACCTTCACTAGGTTGTAATAACACATTAAAATGCTTGGCAAGCGTACTTTTACCACTGCCATTAGTGCCAATGATACAAACAAATTCACCACGCTTAATGGATAGATTCACATCATCCAAGGCACGTACATCATTGCCGTTTTCATCAGTATAAATATGACTCATATGATTGACCTCAATCATAATGTCTTGTTCATTCATGGATAACCTCATATCTTTCTAGTCAATTTCGTTTCTATGAAAGTAGAACCATTTGCATCATCTATCATACTCATGTTGTGCATAATCCCCATATTTCAATTTATCCTATTTAATAGAACTTGAATTTAATAATGTCTTAGATATTATGCAAAAGGTTGACAATACATATTCATCCTTTACGATAACTGCTAACATATTACGATATTATACTAGTCGATTGTACCATAAAATTGACAATAAAAAAACGGTGCTGCAACATAAGTTACAACACCGTATGAGTTTGATTAAACTAACTCGATAATAGCCAAAGGTGCAGCGTCACCTTTGCGAAGACCAGTTTTGATTACACGAGTGTAACCGCCTTGACGGTCTGCATATTTTGGAGCAATTGTATCAAACAATTTTTTTACTACACTTTCATCCATGAGGTATGCAAGAACTTGGCGACGTGCATGAAGATCACCACGTTTAGCCAAAGTTACCATTTGATCAGCTAAAGAACGAAGTTCTTTCGCTTTAGCCTCAGTCGTTTCAATACGCTCATATTGGAAGAAAGATGTTAACATGCTACGGAACAACGCTTTACGAGCGGAGCTGTCGCGGCCTAATTTTCTGTACATTCGTCTTCCTCCTTATTCGCCTTTTTGTTTAAGTTGAAAACCACCTGGATGATTATTGAGTTTTTCCTCAATTTCATCGATAGATTTTTTACCTAAGTTGCGAACTTTTCCTAAGTCATCAATGGTTTTGTCTAGCAAGTCTGCAATTGTATTAATGCCAGCACGTTTCAAGCAGTTATACGCACGAACAGAGAGTTCCAACTCATCGATGGAAATCTTTGCTGGGCCGTCATCTACAGCTGGTTCTTCATTATCGGAACCTACTGGATCTATAACGATACCGCCTTCACCAGTGTTTACATCTACAACATCTGCAGAATGCGCTAATTTAGTGAAGTTCCCTAAATAACCAATCATAATGGCAGCAGATTTTGCCACTGCATCAGCAGCAGTAATGGAGCCATCAGTCCAAACTTCTAATGTAAGTTTGTCGAAGTCCATTTCATTGCCTACACGAACATCACTCACTTCGTATTTAGCACGAAGAATTGGAGAGAAGATGGAATCGATTGGAATACAACCAATAACATCAGTATCTTTTTTATTCTTCGTTGAAGGAACATAGCCTTTACCTCGTTCGATTACTACGTCCATTACGAGATGAGCTGTCTCATCCATTGTCGCAATCACGAGTTCAGGATTCAATACTTCTACCTCTGGTGGGAATTGTTCAGCCAAATCAGCAGCTGTCAATATTCCATCCTTTTGGAAGTCAAAATGAACTTCCAAAGGTAATTGTGCTTCTTCTTCAACTTTGATGCACAATTGCTTTAAGTTAAGGATGATATCCGTAACGTCTTCGCGAATACCAGGAATAGTAGAGAATTCATGAAGAACTCCATCAATTTTGATAGAGGTGATAGCTGCCCCATCCAAGGATGAAAGCAAAATTCTGCGTAAGCTATTACCGAGAGTGATACCATAACCACGATCTAATGGTTCACATACGAACTTACCATAACGACCGCCATCGGCGATGTCCACTTTCTCGATTTTAAGTTTCTTTTCTTCGCTCATCAGGAACATCCTCCTATATAACACACGTTCATAGTTAATTATAGCACCGTATCATATCGGTCGCTATAAATTATACACGACGGCGTTTTGGAGGGCGACAACCATTGTGAGGAATTGGAGTTACGTCTTTAATGGAAGTAACTTCAAGACCTGCAGCTTGTAAAGCACGGATTGCAGCTTCACGGCCGGATCCAGGACCTTTTACGAATACTTCAACAGTGCGAAGGCCATGTTCCATTGCAGCTTTAGCAGCTTGTTCAGCAGCCATTTGAGCAGCAAATGGAGTGGATTTACGAGAACCACGGAAGCCCAAGCCACCAGCGGAAGCCCAAGACAACGCATTACCGTTTGTATCTGTCAAAGTTACGATAGTGTTATTGAATGTAGAACGAATATGAGCCGCACCGGATTCAATATGTTTCTTTTCTTTTCTTTTAGTTCTAACAACTTTTTTAGCCACGCTTTATCCCTCCTTTATCTTATTTCTTTTTACCAGCAATTGCTTTTCTAGGACCTTTGCGAGTACGTGCATTCGTTTTAGTACGTTGACCACGAAGTGGTAAACCCATACGATGACGTTTGCCTCGATAGGAGTTGATTTCAATTAAGCGTTTAATGTTAAGAGCTTCTTCACGACGAAGGTCACCTTCTACTTTGTAATCAGCATCTAACAATTCACGGATTTTCGCTACTTCATCTTCAGAAAGATCGCGAACGCGTGTGTCAGGATTGATGCCAGTTTTAGCAATAATTTCAGATGCTAAAGTCGGACCAATACCATAAATATAAGTTAAACCAATTTCCACTCGTTTATCACGAGGTAAATCTACACCGGCGATACGTGCCATCTAATCATCCACCTCCTATCAGATTATCCTTGTTTTTGTTTATGTTTTGGATTTTCGCAAATAACCATTACACGGCCTTTGCGTTTAATGATTTTACATTTTTCGCATATCTTTTTAACTGATGGTTGAACCTTCATTAGTACCTCCTTTGTGGACCCTATGCTTATTTAAAGCGATAGGTGATGCGACCACGATTTAAGTCATACGGTGTCAGTTCCATAGTAACTTTATCACCAGGAAGAATACGGATAAAATTCATACGCATTTTACCTGACACATGAGCCAATACGATATGACCATTTTCCAATTCAACTTGGAACATGGCATTCGGTAATGCCTCAACGACCGTACCTTCCACCTCAATAACGTCTTCTTTTGACATATCTTTTCCTCCGGTTACCTGTTTATTTAATTAACCGCGGTTCTTCCCGCATAGTTAATATTTCAGGGCCGTTTTCTGTAACAACCACTGTATGTTCGAAATGAGCAGCAGGTTTACCATCTACTGTAACTGCTGTCCAGTCATCCCCTAATACACGAACACGGTGAGTACCTAATGTAATCATCGGTTCAATACACAATACCATACCTGGTTTCATAAGAGGTCCTTGATCAGGACTACCATAGTTTGGTATTTGCGGATCTTCATGCATTTCGCGGCCTAAACCATGACCTACGAAGTCGCGTACGACACCGTAACCATGTTTCTCACAATACGTTTGAACAGCGTGACCGATAGCACCAATACGGTTACCGACTTTCACTTGTTCAATTCCCTTGAACAGACTTTCCTCTGTAACTTTTAACAATTTCATCACATCGGGTTTGACGTGACCGATAGGAATCGTCACAGCCGAATCGCCGTGATATCCATCAATAGATGATACGAGATCAATACTGAGGACATCGCCGTTTTTAAGCTTACGCTTAGCGCTCGGAATACCATGAACGACTTCTTCGTTAATAGAAGCACAGATTGTAGCGGGGAATCCATAGTACCCTTTACAACTTGGTATACCACCGTGGCTGCGAATATATTCTTCGGCAATTGTATCTAACTCAAGCGTCGTGATGCCAGGTTTAGCCTTTTTTACTAACAAGGACAACGTGTCTGCTGTAAGCTTACTTGCCTTGCGGATACATTCAATCTCATGGGGCGATTTTAAAATAATCATAGATTATTTCTCCAACGCCTTAATGATGTCAGCAAATACTGCGTCTACATCTTGTAAACCATTAATTTCTTGATATAATCCGCTATTGCGATAGTAATCAATTAACGGTTTAGTAGATTCTTCGTACACAGCTAGACGTTTCTGTACTGTTTCAGGGTTATCATCAGCACGATTTTCTAGAACAGCTCGTTCGCTAATACGTTTAACCAATTCCTCGGAAGGAACGTTTAAGTTAAGTACAGCGTCCAAAGAAATTCCTAATTCTTTAAGGATTGCATCCAAGGATACAGCTTGCGCTGTAGTTCTTGGAAATCCATCAAGAATAAATCCAGATTTGCAGTCATCTTTCACCAAGCGATCACGTACGATACCAACAGTTACACTGTCTGGTACCAATTGACCAGCATCGATGTATTTCTTAGCCTCAACTCCAAGAGGTGTTTCGTTCTTAATCGCAGCGCGGAACATATCACCTGTTGAAATTTGGGGAATACCGTATTTTTCAATAAGTCGAGCTGCCTGAGTGCCTTTACCTGCACCAGGAGGTCCCATTAATAAAATATACATATCGTTTCCCTCCTATTTCACAAAGCCTTTATAGTGGCGTGTTACCATGAGCGACTCAATTTGTTGCATTGTATCAAGTGCTACACCTACAACGATAAGAAGAGCCGTACCACCAAAGTATACGCCTTGGACGCCGGTTATACTACCGAGGAAATTCGGTATAATAGCAACGACAGCTAAGAATACAGCGCCAGCCAAAGTGATCTTGGTCATCACGTTATCCACATAATCAGCAGTTGGTTTACCCGCACGAATACCTGGGATAAAACCACCGTATTTTTTCATATTATCTGCCATATCTGTAATGTTGATAGAGATTGCAGTATAGAAATACGTAAAGATAAAGATCAATATCGCATACAATGCCGTTTGTAACGGCGTCCCCCATGTAAATAAATCAGCAGCTTTATGAACAAATTCATTGTCAATAAATTGTGCAATTGTTACAGGGAACATCAACACAGATGACGCAAAGATAATTGGGATTACACCTGCCTGATTGACTTTCAACGGCAAGAATGTAGAGTGACCACCGTACATTTTACGCCCTACTACGCGTTTTGCGTATTGGATAGGAATGCGACGTTGGCCTTGTGTAACTGCCACTACGACAGCGATCATCGCAAGTGCAATTACAGCAAATAAGAATGCTTGGAACATGTTAATGGTTCCGTTTTGGATATATTGATAAATAGTTTCGAGACCATCTGGCAATCGAGCTACGATACCAGCAAAGATGATCAAGGAAATACCATTACCTATACCATATGCTGTGATTTGCTCACCAATCCACATCAACAAACATGTGCCTGCTGTGAGGATGATGGCCACAACGAATACGCTAAGGAAATCATTATTTACCAAAGCGTTGTTTGCTCTAAGAGCAAATGCCATACCAGCGGCTTGTACAAAGCCAAGGACTACGGTGCCATAACGAGTTACCTTCGCTATTTTCTTACGCCCGTCTTCACCATCTTTACTCCATGCTTCAAACTGAGGAACTACAGACTGAAGCAGTTGCATGATGATGGAAGCATTAATGTAAGGGGTAATACTCATCGCAAAGATAGAGAACTTACTTAGCGCACCACCAGCAAACAAGTCTAATAGACCAAATAGGTTACCGGATGTAAACAAGGATTCGATAACAGATGCATCTACACCTGGTACTGGGATGTGAATGCCGGCTCTAAACACAGCAAACATCATCAATGTGTACAAAATCTTGTTACGTAACTCAGTAATCTTAAAGATGTTCGAGAGGCTATCTAGCACCCTAGATCACCTCAACTTTTCCGCCTGCTGCTGTGATTTTTTCTTCAGCAGCTTTAGTGAAGCCATTAGCGATAACAGTCAAGTTTTTAGTTTCCAATGTGCCGTTACCTAAAATACGAATACCATCGCGTACATTTTTCAAAATGCCAGCTTCAATAAGAGCTACTGGATCAACTGTTGCACCATCTTCAAAGCGATTTAATTGTGCTACGTTAACTTCAGCATATTGTTTAGCAAAAACGCTGTTGTTGAAACCGCGTTTTGGTAAACGACGATAAAGAGGCATTTGGCCGCCTTCAAAACCGGAGCGAACGCCACCGCCAGAACGGGAGTTTTGACCTTTTTGACCACGACCAGATGTTTTACCCAAGCCAGAACCTAAACCACGGCCTACACGAGTACGAGTTTTTTTAGAACCAGCTGCTGGTTGTAATTCATGAAGTTTCATTCAGTGCACCTCCTTATCAGTATTAAACTTCTTCAACTTTTACTAAATGTCTAACTTTATGAAGCATACCTTCGATTTGAGGTGTTACTTCTTTTACGACTTGAGAATTAGTTTTTTTCAAGCCCAAAGCTTTAACTGTCGCGCGTTGATCTTCAGGACGACCGATTAAGCTTCTTGTTAATGTTACTTTAACTTGTGCCATTTCTTGTCTCCTTATTACGCGTTATAGATTTCTTCAACGGTTTTACCACGAAGCTCAGCAACTTCGCTAGCGCGTTTCAAATCTTTCAAACCTTCGATTGTAGCGCGAACCATATTGTTAGGGTTAGAAGAGCCCAAAGATTTAGTCAAGATGTTACGAACACCTACTAATTCCAATACGGCACGAACAGGGCCACCAGCGATAACGCCAGTACCTTCAGCAGCTGGTTTCAAGAATACGCGGCCTGCACCGAATACGCCTGTTACGCTGTGAGGGATTGTACCATTTTTAATAGCTACGTTTACAATATTTTTCTTAGCATCATCGATACCTTTGCGAATTGCTTCTGGTACTTCCGCTGCTTTACCTAAGCCAACGCCTACATAACCGTTGCCATCACCAACAACTACAAGAGCGCTGAAGGAAAAACGACGACCGCCTTTAACTACTTTGGCTACGCGGTTGATGAATACTACTCTTTCTTTAAGATCAAGACTGGTGTAGTCAATTCTCGCCATGTCTATAGTTCCTCCTTCTTAGAATTTTAAGCCTGCTTCACGAGCACCTTCTGCAAGGGCTGCTACGCGGCCGTGGTAAATGTAACCACCACGGTCAAACACTACAGTGTCAATGCCTTTAGCGATAGCTTTTTTAGCAACTGCTTCACCAACAGCTTTAGCAGCAGCTACGTTACCACCATAGGATAAGTTCAAATCTTTATCTAAAGAGCTAGCAGCAACCAAAGTTGTACCTGCTACGTCATCGATTACTTGTGCGTAAATGTTGCTCAAAGAACGGTAAACGTTCAAACGTGGGCAAGTTGCCGTACCAGAGATGTGACGGCGAATACGAAGATGACGTTTTGCTCGAGCGATATTTCTACTAGATTTACGAGGCAAGATATTCACTCCTTTCATTCATATAGATGATATTACTATTTACCTTTTGCACCAGCTTTACCAGCTTTGCGACGAACAACTTCGCCTTCATAGCGGATACCTTTACCTTTGTAAGGTTCAGGTTTTCTCCATTTACGGATATCAGCTGCTACTGCACCTACAACTTCTTTGTCTGCACCAGACACAACGATTTTGTTAGGAGCTGGAACGTCGATTGTAATACCAGCTGGAGCTTCCATTTCTACTGGATGAGAGAAGCCAAGTGTAAGAGCTAATTTATTGCCTTGTTTAGCCGCTCTGTAACCAACACCGTTGATTTCAAGAGTTTTTGTAAATCCTTCAGATACGCCTGTTACCATATTAGCAACAAGAGCGCGAGTCAAACCGTGAAGGGAACGATGATTTTTATCGTCGGAAGGACGAGTTACTGTGATTGTGTTACCTTCTACAGTGATATTCATATCTGGATGCAAATCGCGAGATAATTCACCTTTAGGGCCTTTTACGTTCATATGATGGTTATCATATGTAACAGTAACGCCTGCAGGGATCTCGATAGGCATTCTACCGATACGTGACATTATTTCTACCTCCTATTGCTACTATTACCAAACGTATGCGATTACTTCGCCACCAAGACCTTCTTTACGAGCTTGTTTGTCGCTCATAACGCCTTTGGACGTAGAAATAACTGCGATACCCAAACCACCAAGTACACGAGGAAGTTCTTCCTTTTTCGCGTAAACACGTAAACCTGGTTTGGAAATACGTTTAATTCCTGTAATAACTTTCTCGTTATTGGAACCATATTTCAAAGTTACTTTTAAAGTGTTTTCTTCTTTTTCAACGTTCTTTACAAAGCCTTCTTGTAAAAGGATGTCAAGAACGGCTGCTTTCATTCTAGATGCAGGAATGTTTACCGTTTCATGAAGTGCAGCGTTTGCATTACGGATGCGCGTAAGCATATCCGCGATAGGATCGGTCATTACCATAATCTAAAAACCTCCTCTCGTCTAATATTACCAGCTGGCTTTTTTAACACCAGGAATTTGTCCTTTGTACGCCAATTCACGGAACGCAATACGGCTGATACCGAATTTACGCATATAGCCGTGAGGACGACCAGTTAAGTTGCAACGGTTGTGCAAGCGTGTTGGGGATGCATTTGCTGGTAATTTGGATAAGCCTTCATAATCACCTGCTGCTTTTAACGCTTCACGTTTAGCTGCATATTTTTCAACGATTTTAGCGCGTTTCTTTTCGCGTTCAATCATAGATTTTTTAGCCATCTATATGTTCCTCCTATTATTTTTCAAAAGGCATACCGAATTGAGTCAACAATTCACGAGCTTCTTCATCTGTCTTAGCACTTGTTACGATAATGATATCCATACCAGTAACACGTTCTACCTGATCATATTCGATTTCAGGGAAGATGAGCTGTTCTTTAAGACCCAAAGCGTAGTTACCACGGCCATCGAATGCAGTAGCGCTGATACCGCGGAAGTCACGTACACGAGGTAATGCCGCATTGATCAATCTATCAAGGAATTCATACATGCGTTCGCCACGAAGAGTAACTTTTGTACCCAACGCCATGCCTTCACGAACTTTGAAGTTCGCAATGGATTTTTTAGCTTTTGTGATAACAGGTTTTTGACCAGCAATAATAGTCAAGTCATTAACTGCTGCTTCCAATGCTTTTGCATTGCCTACTGCATCACCTACGCCGATGTTGATAACGATTTTTTCCAATTTAGGAATTTCCATTACATTGCCGTATTGGAATTTTTCTTGCATACTCTTTTTGATTTCAGAGTTGTATTGTTCAAACAAACGAGACATTTATGTAGCTCCTCCTTTCCTGATTATTTAAGTACTGTACCGGATTTAACAGTAGCGCGAACGAATTTACCGTCCTTGCCTTCTACCTTTTTGATACGAGTAGCTGTTTTAGTTTCTGGGTCGACAACCATTACGTTAGAAACATGAATGCCAGCTTCTTTAGTAACGATGCCGCCTTGTGGGTTAGCTTGGGAAGGTTTTGTGTGACGTTTTACAGTGTTAACGCCTTCAACAAATACGCGTTCTTTTTTAGGTTCAGTTGCGATAACTGTACCTTGCTTACCTTTATCTTTACCGGAGATAACAACAACTGTATCGCCTTTTTTGATTTGTAGCTTAGCCATATGCTGCGTTCCTCCTTCTTATAATACTTCTGGAGCCAAAGAAACGATTTTCATGAAGTCTTTTTCACGAAGTTCTCTAGCTACAGGTCCAAAGATACGAGTACCACGAGGGGTCTTGTCATCTTTAATAACTACTGCTGCGTTTTCATCGAAACGAATATAGGAACCGTCTTGACGGCGGATACCTTTTTTAGAACGAACAATAACAGCTTTAACTACGTCGCCTTTCTTGACAACGCCACCGGGTGATGCATCTTTTACAGAAGCAACGATTACGTCACCGATATTGCCGAATTTGCGATAAGAACCGCCCATGACTTGGATGCACATAATACGTTTAGCACCAGTGTTGTCGGCAACATTCAAAATTGTTTGTTGCTGGATCATCGTCTATTCCTCCTTACATCACTCTTATTTTTGTCTTTCAAGAATTTCAACAACTCTCCAACATTTATCTTTAGAAAGTGGACGAGTTTCTACAATTTTAACTGTATCGCCAATTTGACACTCATTATTTTCATCATGAGCTTTGAAGCGTTTTGTGCTAACCATTGGCTTGTTATATAATGCGTGAGGTACTTTACGTTCAACAGCAACAACAACAGTTTTGTCCATTTTGTCGCTAACAACTTTACCTACGCGGACTTTACGTACGTTTCTTTCTTCTGCCACGATTTTAAGCCTCCTTTTCAAACTTTAACAAATCTGTTATTATGCGTTTTCAGATTTAAGTTCAACTTCACGTTGTACAGTTTTAATACGAGCGATTGTCTTCTTAACTTCACGAATGCGCATAGGATTTTCTAATTGACCTGTTGCAAGCTGAAAACGGAGGTTAAATAACTCTTCCTTAAGACCGGAAACTTTTTGTTCCATTTCGGCAGCGCTCATATTGCGAATGTCATTAACCTTCATTTACGTCACCACCCAATTCTTTACCCTTAACAACAAATTTGCATTTGATTGGAAGTTTATGGCTTGCAAGACGCATAGCTTCACGAGCTGTAGCTTCTGGCACACCGTCCATTTCAAACATTACACGACCTGGTTTAACCACTGCTACCCAGTATTCAGGAGAACCTTTACCGGAACCCATACGAGTACCAGCTGGTTTAGCTGTGATTGGTTTGTCAGGGAAAATTTTAATCCATACTTTACCACCACGTTTGATATAACGAGTCATAGCAATACGGGCAGCTTCGATTTGACGGTTAGTGATCCAAGATGGTTCGCATGCTACCAAGCCGAACTCACCATGAGACACTGTATTACCGCGCATAGCACGACCTTTCATACGGCCGCGGAATTGCTTACGATGTTTTACGCGCTTTGGAATAAGCATTACTTGCCACCTTCTTCCTTCTTAGCAGGTGCTTGTTTTGCTTCTGGCAAAACTTCACCTTTGTAAATCCATACTTTAATGCCGATACAACCATATGTTGTATGAGCTTCAGCAGTACCGTAGTCGATGTCTGCACGAAGTGTATGCAAAGGAATAGAACCTTCACGGTAGGATTCGCTACGAGCGATTTCAGCGCCGCCAAGACGACCGCTTACCATGATTTTAATACCTTTTGCACCTAAGCGCATTGTACGACCTACAGCTTGTTTCATTGCACGGCGGAAGCCGATACGACGTTCCAATTGGCCCGCAATGTTTTCAGCAACTAATGTTGCATCCATGTCTGCTTGTTTAATTTCTGCAATGTTAACGTCCACTTGTTTATCAGTGAAACGAGTCATTGCTTTTTTGATATCTTCGATACCAGCACCACCACGACCGATAACCATACCTGGTTTTGCAGTGTGGATAGTCAATTTAATACGTTTATTTGTACGCTCGATTTCAATGCGGGAAATACCAGCAATGAAAAGGGTTTCTTTCAAGAAGTTACGAATTTTTACGTCTTCATGAAGATTAGCAGAGAAATCTTTATCTGCATACCATTTTGCGTCCCAATCTTTTACGATACCGACACGCAAACCGTGTGGATTAACTTTTTGACCCACTCTGTTTCCCTCCTTCTTAAGCTCTTTCTTTAACTACTACTGTTACGTGGCTAGTACGTTTCAAAATTTTGAAAGCTTGACCACGGGAACGAGGATGAATGCGTTTTAATGTAGGGCCTTGATCAACGAAGATCTCGGATACGTAAAGATTGTCAACATTCATATCGAAATTATGTTCAGCGTTTGCGATTGCAGAACGCATAACTTTTTCTACTACATCAGCGCCAACTTTCGGAGTGAACTTCAAGATGGCAAATGCTTCGCCGATGTTTTTACCGCGCACTAAATCTGCAACGATACGGATTTTACGAGGCGCGATTCGGATATGTCTAGCGATTGCTTTTGCTTCCATGTATTATTTCCTCCTATTTTTTGCCTGTAGATTTTTCGTCCTTACCATGACCTCTATAAGTACGTGTAGGAGCGAACTCACCTAATTTATGACCTACCATATCTTCTGTAATGAATACAGGTACATGTTTGCGACCATCATGCACAGCAATTGTGTGGCCTACAAAACTTGGGATAATAGTAGAGGCACGGGACCAGGTTTTTACAACTTTCTTTTCGTTAGTTTCGTTTAAAGCTTCAACTTTCTTAAGCAAATGATCTGCTACGAAAGGGCCTTTTTTAATAGATCTGGACACTATTTTATCTCCTTTCCTTTATCCTATTTTGTACGACGTTTAATAATTAAGCTGTTAGAAGCTTTTTTCTTGTCGCGAGTTTTAACACCATGTGCTGGTTTGCCCCAAGGTGTAACAGGATGTTTACGACCAACAGGAGATTTACCTTCACCACCACCATGTGGATGGTCACAAGGGTTCATTACAACACCACGGTTGCCAGGGCGAACACCCATCCAACGATGACGACCAGCTTTACCAATTACAAGGTTGCTGTGGTCAGCGTTACCAACAACACCAATTGTTGCACGGCACTCTTGACGAACACGACGCATTTCACCAGATGGTAAACGAAGAATAGCGTAGCCATTATCTTTACCCATCAATTGAGCAGATGTACCAGCGGAACGAACGATTTGACCACCTTTACCGATTTTCAATTCGATATTGTGGATTTGTGTACCGTCTGGAATATTAGCCAATGGTAAGCAGTTACCAGGTTTAATATCGGACTCAGGACCGGAGAATACAACGTCACCAACTTTTAGACCGTTAGGAGCTAAAATGTAGCGTTTTTCACCATCAGCGTAGTTAAGCAAAGCGATACGAGAAGAACGGTTAGGATCATACTCGATTGTTGCTACTTTAGCTGGAATATTATCTTTAGTACGTTTGAAGTCAATAATACGGTATTGACGTTTGTGACCGCCACCTTGGTGACGAACTGTCATTTTACCAGTATTGTTACGACCACCTTTTTGAGAAATCTTAGCGAGCAAGGATTTTTCTGGTTTGCTTGCTGTGATTTCGTCGAAGGCGGATACTGTCATAAACCGGCGACCAGCGGAGTACGGTTTAAATGATTTAATTGCCATTAGTGGGCCTCCTTACAACTAGACTCTTAGACACCTTCAAAGAATTCAATGGATTCGCCAGCTTTTAAGGTTACGATAGCTTTTTTATAATCGCTACGTTTACCTTGTGTACGACCCATGCGTTTAGTCTTACCTAAAACACGAATAGTAGCTACTTTTTCTACCTTTACATTGAAGATTTTTTCAACTGCTTGACGGATTTGCACTTTATTTGCAGTCAAAGGCACACGGAAAGTGTATTTGCCTTCTTCCATAAGCATAGTGGATTTTTCGGTAATAACCGGGCGGATTAGTACATCATGTAATTGCATTATCCGAGCACCTCCTCGATTTTTGCGACAGCGCCTTTAGTAATGAAGAGCTTATCGTAATGAAGAAGATCGAAAATGTTCATACCTTCGCAAGCCAAAGCTTTAACACCTTGGATATTACGAGCGGAACGTTCAACATTTACATCACCTTCAGTGATGAACAATACTTTTGCATCACCAACGTTGAAGCTGTTAATAATGTTCAACACTTCTTTTGTTTTAGGAGCTGCTAATGTGATTTCTTCCAAAACGTATAATTCGCTATTATTCACTTTATCGCTAAGAGCAGATTTAACTGCTAAACGTCTAGCCTTACGAGGCATAGCTTTGTAATAGCTGCGAGGTTGTGGACCAAATGTAGTACCACCACCGATCCAGATTGGGGAACGGCTGGAGCCTGCACGAGCACGGCCAGTACCTTTTTGTTTCCAAGGTTTGCGGCCACCGCCACGAACCATACCTCTAGTTTTTGTTGCATGTGTGCCGAGACGTTCGTTAGACAATTGACGAACTACGGCTTGATGCATTACGGCTTCGTTAACTTCAACGCCGAATACTGCATCGTTTAACTGTATTTCACCGACTTTAACGCCGGATTGATTATATGTTGCTACTGTAGGCATTACATAATCCTCCTTTCGACAAATGATTATTTAACAGGTTTAACCGTGTTGCGAACCATAACCAAGCTACCTTTAGCGCCTGGGATACCACCTTTAACCAATAAAAGGTTACGTTCAGCATCAACTTTCACAACGGATAAGCGTTGTACGGTAACTCTGTAACCACCCATTTGTCCAGGGAGTTTTTTACCTTTGTATACCTTACCGCCGCCACCGGAGATCATAGGACCGATGGAACCAGGTTCACGGTGAGATTTAGAACCATGAGTTTCAGGACCACGGGAGAAGTTATGGCGTTTAATTGTGCCAGCAAAACCCTTACCTTTACCTGTACCCACTACGTCCACCAATTCACCTTCTGCGAAGATATCAGCTGCCAGAGTTTGGCCTACTGTGTAGTCAGCTGCATTAGCTACGCGAACTTCGCGAAGATATTTCACTGGAGCTACGCCAGCTTTGTCGAACTGACCTTTTACAGGTTTTGTTAAATGTTTTTCTTTAATGGAACCGTAACCAATTTGTACTGCTTCGTAGCCGTCTGTTTCTACAGTCTTTACGCGCACTACAACGCTTGGGGTAGTTTCCACTACTGTTACAGGAACTAATTGGCCTTCAGCTGTGAAGACTTGTGTCATTCCTAATTTTTTACCCAAAATAGCTTTAGACATTATCGCACCTCCTTATAGTTTTATTTCAATAGATACACCAGCTGGTAAATCTAAACGAGTGATAGCATCTACTGTTTTCGAATTTGGTTCAAGAATATCGATTAAGCGTTTATGTGTACGCATTTCGAATTGTTCACGAGAATCTTTGTTTACGTGTACAGAACGAAGAATTGTGAAGATATTCTTTTCTGTTGGCAATGGAATCGGACCAGATACCATAGCGCCATTTCTTTTTGCAGTGTCTACGATCTTAGCAGCGCTTTGATCGAGAGCTTTGTGGTCGTATGCCTTAAGGCGAATACGGATTTTTTGCTGTTTAGCCATTATTAATAATTCCTCCTGTCGTCCATTTCGTGAATGGGCTGCTCCATAGAAATTCTCCTCCGCAGAGGCAACCTTCTACTTCATAGTTTAAAAACACAACACGAGAGCGGCATTATCTGCCGCTCTGAGTGCTGCATGTATTGTGCTCAACGCATTCTACGATGAGCATAAAAGGTTAAATTAACCTTCGATTTCTGTTACTACGCCAGCGCCTACTGTATGGCCACCTTCGCG
>CAUGOU010000016.1:0-21227 GCA_959601155.1 Veillonella parvula
CATTTGGGCACCTCCTTTCCAAATTTGAGATTTATAATTGATCCGTCATAACAAAGTGTTACATCGGATATTACCAAGATTAACGTAGGACGCCTACAGCTGTGGCCCGCACCTTAATGCGACACGCACGACCGAGATCATCCATGGTGTGTTTGTCATTCACAGGTATTCCCTGTTCTTCACAAGCAATCCGTAAAGGCTGTACCACACGTTCATCACTATCACAACCCAGGAACACGTACTTCACAGCACCTTTAGCAATTTGTTTCAACGTTTGCTTGGCACCGATTGTTTTGTTCACCGACTTCAGATGGGCAATGTCCATTGTACTAATTCTCCTTACGAAATTATGCCCATTAGGCATACCTCGCCTAAAGCACTATGTAAGTATATCAATTACAGCAGTCCATGTCAAACAATTTCCAATGTCACACACCGCTCTACAGCTGCATTTTATGTGTACACTCATCCGTGTGTTTCATTCAATCTTAAATTATAAATGAAGAGTGATTTTTTATTCATATATCATTATTTTCATGTATAAATAATCATTCTATGCATTTGCTATTATTTTTTCTTTTACCAATTATGCAAAATTAATATAAACACCATTTTATTATGATATAAATTAATACAGAACAAATATTTGTATTTATAAGTTACTAAAGAAAGGAGATTATATGATTAAACTCATTAAACGTTATTCAAACTTTAATCCCCCTGTAATTATAGGTAGCTTGTCTATCGTCTTAGGGCTGAGCTTATGTGCCCTTCTGATTCCGCAAATATCTCAAACGATCCTCCAAGGGATTCGTGATATTATATTTGAAGATTTCAGCTGGTTTTATGTTTTATCCATAAGTCTCTTCTTTATCTTCAATATCTTTCTTGCACTTAGTTCGCTAGGTGACATCAAACTTGGTAGCGACGATGAAGAAGCGGAATTTTCTTATACAGCTTGGCTCGCCATGTTATTTGCGGCAGGTACTGGTGTAGGTCTCATGTTCTTCGGTACTGCTGAACCGCTCTCACATTATCACTCCGCTGTAGGCTTAGTCGATGGTGCTCCTAGCGCCAAGGAAGCGTTATTCCGCTCCATCTTCCACTGGGGCATCAATGCATGGACGGTATACGGAATTATGGCTTTAGCATTAGCGTATTTTGGTTTTCGCTATAAGTTGCCTTTATCACTACGTTCATGTTTCTATCCGCTGTGGAAGGATAAGATCAATGGCCCACGAGGGCACATTATCGATATCATCGCACTTTGTGTAACTTTATTAGGTATCGTAACCACCTTAGGATTTGGTGCGGCCCAACTAGGTGCAGGGTTCCTATATATTGATATCATCTCCACTAATGACTTTTCCGCCCAAACGGTCATCATTATCATCATTATGTCCATTGCCGTTCTATCTGCTGTTACAGGTATTGATAAAGGCGTTAAGCTGCTCAGCGAAATTAATATATCTGTTGCATTAGTCTTAATGCTTTTTGTACTCTGTGCAGGTCCTACATTACTCCTATTAAATACAATGGTAGAAAACTTTGGATACTATCTATCACATATTTTAGGGCAAAGCTTCTATACATCTATCTATACACCAGAAACCCGTCCATGGTTCTTCAGCTGGACCATACTATTCTGGGCTTGGTGGTTATCTTGGGCACCATTTGTGGGCATGTTCATTGCGCGTATTTCAAAAGGTAGGACTATTCGAGAGTTCATCTTTGGGGTACTCATTATTCCAACTGTTTTTACTATCGTTTGGTTTACTATCTTTGGTAATACTGCAATTTATATCGATGAAACAGTAGCAAACGGTGCACTCGGTGCATTAACCGATAAACCAGAACAACTACTCTTTGCATTCCTTGAATATTTACCATTATCCGGTTTAACTAGTCTTCTATCAATTATCGTATTAGCATTATTTTTTATCACATCTGCCGATTCAGGCATTTATGTGTTAAATAATATTGCGGCCTATGATAAATCCACTTCATCTCCAAAGTGGCAATGCTTAATGTGGGGCTCTGTAATGTCCTTTCTTGCCATCAGTTTGCTCAGCATTGGTGGGCTTAATGTACTACAATCGGTAACGCTCATTCTCGCCTTACCATTTGCAGCCTTGATGGTTATCATGTGCTACAGCTTATGGCAAGGATTATTAACAGATACGCAATACTTTAACACAAAACTTTCAACCACATCCATCTACTGGGACAGCAAGAACTGGAAACAAGGTCTTGCCAAAATACTCAACCAAACGCAATCGGAAGATGTTATTTCCTTTATGAAAACAACAGCATTGCCTGCTATGTATCAGCTCAATAAAGAATTAACCGAAGAGTACGGATTAACTACGAGAATTGACAAACATTTCAATGGTAACGACGCCTCCGTAGAGTTAACCATCGAAAAAGAATCAATGCGCAACTTTACCTATGGCATCAAACTCGTTACGCAAGAGGTATCGGATCATCTCATCGAAGATCCTAACATTCCTCACATTACTGAAAGTACCAACGCAATCCCTATGACATATTTCAGTGACGGGCGCGCCGGATACGATGCACAGTATATGACACGGGAGGATATCATTACCGATATCATTCGTCAGTACGAACGATATCTTACTTTATCGGATGACGTCGGTTATGACATCATGTCTCATGACGCGGAAGAAGCAGCTGAATAGAAACCAATAATACCTATAACAAAAGGGTGCACCTCGCAGGTGCACCCTTTTTATTATGTCGCACAATATCAACTATGCAACAAGTCTATACAGTTAATATAGCTTAACGGCCGGTCCAAAGTAATTAATCTTCAGACATAACCTCTTCCGTAATATCAATGATTTCAGGTGTATTTTTTACAACTTCAATCTTACGGTAACGACTCATGCCTGTACCAGCAGGAATCAACTTACCGATAATTACGTTTTCTTTCAAGCCCAATAATGGATCGATTTTACCCTTGATGGCAGCGTCGGTAAGAACACGTGTTGTTTCTTGGAAGGACGCAGCGGACAAGAAGGAGTCCGTTGCCAAAGCGGCTTTCGTAATACCCAATAGTGTGCGTTTGCCTGTAGCATTTTCACGACCATTGAGGGTAAGACGACGGTTTTCTTCGTCAAAGGTATTAACGTCCACCATATCCCCTGGAAGCATATCCGCATCGCCAGCTGTTTCAATTTTAACTTTATGAAGCATTTGACGAACGATAACTTCGATATGTTTATCGTTAATTTCTACACCTTGAGATTTGTATACTTTTTGTACTTCGTATACGAGGTAACGTTGAGTTGCTTCAGTACCCATGACACGCATGATGTCATGAGGGTTGATAGAACCTTCTGTCAAACGAGCGCCCAAGGATACCACGTCACCGTCTTTAACGATAATGCGGGAGCCGTAAGGAATGAGGTAATCAAGTTCAATACCATCTTCACCAGTGATAAAGATAGTGTTCGTACCTTTCTTACCTTCATTAGGCACAACACGAACTGTACCTTCGTTTTCGGCAATGATAGCGTTACGTTTTGGTTTACGAGCTTCGAACAATTCTTCGACACGTGGCAAACCTTGTGTAATATCGTCACCTGCGACACCACCAGTATGGAATGTACGCATTGTCAACTGAGTACCAGGTTCACCGATGGATTGTGCCGCAATGATACCTACAGCTTCACCAACTTGAACTTGGTTGCCAGTTCCTAGATCACGACCATAGCACTTGCGGCATACGCCATATGGGCTACGACAAGTCAATACGGAACGGATTTTTACTGTTTCATAGTGTTTTACAACTTCATCAGCTAACGCCTCTGTGATTTCACCATTAAGAGGAACGATAACTTCGCCAGTTTCCTTGTTAACTAATTCTTCAGCTGCAATACGACCTACGATACGGTCTTTTAATGGCTCGATAACACCAGTACCTTCAACGATAGCTTCCACTTCAATACCGTGGATTTCATTGTTCCGTACTTGTACTTCTTTTACATCGGAGTTAAGGATAGCTTCGATGCCTTCTTCAGTAAGACGTGTATCAGCTGGGAAGATTTCTACACCTTCGCTGTCAACGATTGCTTGTACAGTATCCTTGTTCAACATATTTTGAACCATAGTTTCTTTCAATGTTGCACGGATACTATCGTCGCTTTCACCAAGAATAATTTTTTGAACCAAGTTAGTATGATTAATATCGCTATCAGAGCCCAAATGTGCACCGCGCAATGCGATAGATGTAACACCAGCTTCAGCAATATCTGCCAAGCATTGTTCATCCAAGATAGTTTCAGCTGGTACAACAAGTTCCCCTGTTTCAGCATTCACAACATCTTTATCTAAAACGCGACCAATGAGTTTATCCTTAAGCAATTCTAATGCTTGACGTGGAGATGTAGCCAAACGAGCACGTTCACGAACGAGATCGATACCTACAACGTCACAATCGTCCTCACGAACGATTACATCTTGAGATACGTCAACAAGACGACGTGTCAAGTAACCAGAGTCAGCTGTACGAAGCGCTGTATCGGCCAAACCTTTACGAGCACCATGAGAGGATGTAAAGTAATCCAATACAGTCAAACCTTCTTTAAAGTTTGCCTTGATTGGCAAGTCGATGATACGACCAGATGGATCGGCCATCAAACCACGCATACCAGCAAGCTGACGAATCTGTTGTTTATTACCGCGGGCACCAGAGATAGCCATCATGTAAACAGGGTTAAAGCCGTCTTTATCGCACGCCATATTATCCATCATCGCATCGGTAACATCTTCTGTTGCCTTTGTCCATAATTGGATAGTTTTACGATAACGTTCTTCTTCTGTAATAAGACCACGGCGGTACATACGAGATACTTTTTCTACCTCTTGTTCCGCTGTATCTAACAAACTAGTTTTAACTTCTGGTACTTTAATATCAGCAATGGCTACAGTCATACCTGCGCGACGAGCGAAGGAGTAACCCAAGGACTTGATGCGGTCCAATAATTCTGCTGTTTTTTCATTACCAAACAATTGGAAACATTGATCAACCAATTTACCAACTGTTTTCTTATCCATAACCTTACCTAAAGAGTAAGTGCCATCTTCACGTTTCTCGTATTGCCACAATTCTGGGAATAAAGCATTGTTGAAGATCAAGCGACCTGCTGTTGTTTCTACACGGCCATGATCAGGTAAACGGATATAAAGAATATCTTGCAAACCAATGATATGAGACTCATAGGCAAGCATAACTTCATCATAGGTAGCAAATGTTTTTGCTTTATCACGAGTATCTTCGCGTACAACTGTTAGGTAGTATGTACCTAAGATCATATCTTGAGAAGGTACTGCTACCGGCTTGCCGTCCTTAGTAGACAAAATATTATGACTAGAAAGCATCAATGTACGAGCTTCCGCTTGTGCTTCTACGGACAATGGTAAGTGACACGCCATTTGGTCACCGTCAAAGTCGGCATTGAAGGCTGTACATACTAATGGATGCAATTTGATAGCACGACCTTCCCAAAGGATTGGTTCGAAGGCTTGGATACCAAGTCTATGCAATGTAGGGGCACGGTTCAAGAGAACTGGATGTTCTTTAATTACCTCTTCCAAGGATTCCCACACGCCAGGGCCAATTCTTTCAACTTGGCGTTTAGCAGCCTTGATGTTGGATGCTTGACCGCGTTCTACCAAACGTTTCATAACGAATGGTTTGAACAATTCTAATGCCATTTCTTTTGGCAAACCACATTGGTGCATTTTAAGTTCAGGACCTACTACGATTACGGAACGACCGGAGTAGTCAACACGTTTACCGAGCAAGTTTTGACGGAAACGACCTTGTTTACCTTTAAGCATGTCGGACAAGGATTTCAATGGGCGGTTACCAGGACCTGTAACAGGACGACCGCGACGGCCATTATCAATCAATGCATCAACCGCTTCTTGAAGCATGCGTTTTTCGTTGCGCACGATGATATCAGGAGCACCCAAGTCGAGTAAACGTTTCAAACGGTTGTTACGGTTGATAACACGACGGTATAAATCGTTGAGGTCAGATGTAGCAAAGCGGCCACCATCTAATTGGACCATAGGACGCAATTCAGGTGGGATTACAGGAACGATGTCCATAATCATCCATTCTGGACGGTTCCCAGATTGACGGAATGCTTCTACTACTTCCAAACGACGAACTGCACGGATTTTACGTTGACCACTAGCAGTGTTCAACTCTTCGCGCAATTCGGCATTCAATGCTTCAAGATCAAGTTCTGATAAGAGAGCTTTTACCGCTTCAGCACCCATGTCGATACATGCGAAGAGAACCTCTTCAGCAGCACCTAACTCATAGCGTTCTTCGCGAGTTAATTCTTCGTATTCCTTATCAGCTTCTGGTATTGTTGCATCATCACGAAGAGCCGCATTATAGCGCTCTTTGCGTTGTGCTTCACGAACAATAGCTAAACGTTCATTACGTTGAGCCACTGTTTCGATTACGACGGATTTACCACCGATAGTATAACCGTCTTCATTAAATTGAGCTTCGTATTCGCGGTATTCTTGCTCGGACAACAATTGACGTTTTGTCAATGGTGTACCAGCTGGATCTACTACGATGTAGGAAGCAAAGTATAATACGCGTTCCAAAGAACGTGGTGATATGTCAAGGATAAGACCCATACGGGATGGGATTCCTTTGAAGTACCAAATGTGAGATACAGGAGTAGCCAATTGAATATGGCCCATACGTTCACGACGTACTTTCGCACGGGTAACCTCTACACCACATTTGTCGCAGACTACGCCCTTATGGCGGATGCGTTTATATTTGCCGCAGTGACATTCCCAGTCCTTTGTTGGTCCAAAAATGCGTTCACAGAATAGACCATCACGTTCTGGCTTCAACGTACGGTAGTTAATTGTTTCAGGTTTCTTAACTTCCCCATGAGACCAGGATAAAATCTGCTCTGGAGAGGCTAAACCGATTCGCATGGAATCGAATTCATTTACGTCTAGCACTACTATCGCTCCCTTCCTTATAGATAGTTTTAGTCTTCATCGTTAGAGGAGTCGCCCATTGGGTACGCCAATTGGCTAAGGATATCATCTTCACCGCCATTATCAGCTGGTAATTCTTCCTCTTCCTCTACTTCTGGTTCTACTACAGTTACTTCATCAGTTTCTACAGCACTGCCTTCCATAACTTCTTCAATACCAGTTTCTACCACCTCATCTTCGTCCTCAAGTTCTTTCATAACAACTTCTTCTTGGTCTTCATTCAAGATTTTTACATCGAGACCGATACTTTGAAGTTCTTTAAGCAATACCTTGAAGGACTCAGGTACACCTGGTTCAGGGATGTTTTCGCCTTTAACGATTTTTTCGTATGCTTTCACACGACCAACAACGTCGTCAGACTTAACAGTTAATAGCTCTTGAAGGGTATAGGCTGCGCCATATGCTTCTAGAGCCCAAACTTCCATTTCCCCGAAACGTTGGCCACCGAACTGAGCTTTACCGCCCAAAGGTTGTTGTGTAACAAGGGAGTACGGACCTGTAGAACGAGCATGGATTTTGTCATCAACCAAATGATGGAGTTTAAGCATGTAAACGTAACCAACAGTAACGCGGTTATCCATCGGTTCACCAGTACGACCATCATATAGAACGGTTTTACCATCATCAGGACGACCTGCAATCGCCAATGTTTCGAATACGTCCTTTTCGTGAGCACCATCAAATACAGGTGTAGCAATATGAATACCTGCTACATCTGGTTTTGGCATGCCATATTTGTCAAAATCATAGCCAAGGCTTTCCAACTCTTTACGAATTTCAACGCGTTTTTCTTCAGCAGAGTGAATGTTGTTAAGAGTATTCTTGACTTTGCTAATTGCCTCTAATTCTTCTACAAGCGCAGGATCCATTTCAGGAGCCTCTTCTTCAGAATCAAAGAATTCTACATGAAGTGCATTGTATTTAGCTTCAATAGCTTTAAGCTCTTGGAAACGAGCTTCGCCACCCATAGCATCCAATTTCTTTTGCGCTGCTGCTTCTACATGTTTTAAAATTTTAGTTTTCAAAGCAATGATTTGCTCATTTTCTTCGAAATGATTTACCGTAACATCTTCCGCAACTTTCGCTTCCAATGCTTCAATTTGAGCATAAAGATCGCGGATTGCATCGATTTGTTCCCAGTAAGATGCATCAGTACGGGCTTCTTTCAACACGTTTTGAATGTGAAGATCTGTAGCTTTGATTTTCATACCTAAGCCTTGAACAGCCCACCCCAAGTGAGTTTCAAGGACCTGACCGATGTTCATACGAGAAGGTACGCCCAATGGGTTCAATACGATTTGTACTGGAGTACCATCTGGAAGGAATGGCATATCTTCTTTTCTCATAACGCGAGAAACGACACCTTTGTTACCATGACGGCCCGCCATTTTATCGCCTTCATGAATCTTACGTTTTTGAGCGATATATACGCGAACAAGTTTATTTACGCCTGGTTGTAATTCATCGCCATTTTCACGGGTAAAGACTTTTACATCTACGACTTTACCAGATTCGCCATGAGGCACGCGCAAGGAAGTGTCGCGAACTTCACGTTCTTTGTCACCAAAAATAGCACGCAACAAACGTTCTTCTGGAGTAAGCTCAGTTTCACCTTTTGGAGTAGCTTTACCTACAAGGATATCGCCAGGATGTACTTCTGCACCAATGCAGATAATACCATCTTCGTCTAAGTTTTTAAGTGTGTCGTCACCTGTATTAGGCAACTCACGAGTAATTTCTTCAGCACCTAATTTGGTATCACGAGCATCACATTCGTATTCTTCAATATGAATGGATGTATAGATATCTTCTTTGCAGAGTTCTTCACTAAGCAAGATAGCATCTTCGTAGTTATAACCTTCCCAAGGCATGAACGCTACAAGAACGTTATAACCTAATGCCAATTCGCCGCCATCTGTAGCAGGACCATCAGCCAATACTTGGCCTTTTACAACATGGTCCCCACGATTGACGATTGGTTTTTGGTTAAAGCACGTGGATTGGTTAGAACGAAGGAATTTATTCAAATGGTATGTATCAACACGACCATCGCTATCGCGAAGAACGTGGATTTCATTACCCCAACAACGTACAACTTTACCTGCTTCACGCGCCAATACGCAAACACCAGAGTCAGTAGCTGCTGTATATTCCATACCTGTACCAACAAGTGGTGCTTGAGCACGCAAGAGTGGTACCGCTTGACGTTGCATGTTCGCGCCCATCAAGGCACGGTTAGCATCGTCATTTTCAAGGAATGGAATCATAGCTGTACCAATAGATACAACTTCTTTTGGACTAACGTCCATATAATCAACCTTATCTGGTGTAACTTCCAATACATCATGACCACGACGACAAGCAACATGTTCAGTTGTGAAGTACCCCTCTGCATCAAGCGGAGAGTTCGCTTGGGCAATTGTCATGCCTTCTTCTTCATCAGCGGTCATGTATACTACGCTATCAGATACGCGCACTTTAACAACTTTATCAGCATCCTTGCCTTTACCATACACTTTTTCTACTTTACGGTATGGTGCTTCGATGAAGCCAAATTCGTTTACCTTTGCATAGTTGGACAAGGAGTTAATCAAGCCAATGTTTGGACCTTCTGGAGTTTCAATAGGACACATACGACCATAGTGAGAATGATGCACGTCACGAACTTCGAAACCTGCACGCTCACGAGACAAGCCGCCAGGGCCAAGGGCAGAAAGACGACGTTTGTGAGTCAATTCCGCCAATGGGTTTGTTTGGTCCATGAACTGAGACAATTGAGAAGAACCAAAGAATTCTTTGATAGCTGCCACTACAGGGCGAATATTGATCAACGCTTGAGGTGTAATGGATTCAGTTTCTTGAATGGTCATGCGCTCACGAACAACACGTTCCATACGAGTTAAACCGATACGGAATTGGTTTTGCAACAATTCGCCTACGCAACGAAGGCGACGGTTACCCAAGTGGTCAATATCATCTGTATGACCTGCACCATCCATAAGGTTGAGCAAGTAAGAAATGTTAGCGATCATGTCTTCACGTGTTACTGTACGGTGATCATATGGTAAGTTGCAGTTATTACAAATAACTTTAGACTCTACACCATCATTATTTACGATGTAGAATTCAGCAAAACCTTCACCATCGAATACATGGCTATTAGCAACGATATCAAGTTGTTCTTCCCCAACTTGTACGCCTGCATCAAGGATAATTTCGCCAGTTTCTGGATCTACAATTGGTTGAGCCAATGTTTGACCCAACATACGTTGGCGCCAGCCAAGTTTTTTGTTCAATTTGTAACGACCAACGCGCGCTAAGTCATAACGGCGTGCATCGAAAAACAAGTTATCGAACAAGTTACGAGCAGACTCTACAGTAGGAGGCTCACCTGGACGTAATTTTTTATAGATTTCAACCAATGCTTCATCAGCAGATTGAGTTGTATCTTTTTCTAATGTACGAACGATGCGTTCATCATATACTGGTAAACCATCCTCATCAGTTTTACCATTCCAGAAGAGGTCTAGAATGCTTTCATTAGTATCCCAACCTAATGCACGTACCAATACAGTAGCTGGTAATTTACGGTTACGATCAATACGAACAGCTACCACTTCACTAGCATCTGTTTCAAGTTCAATCCATGCACCACGGTTAGGAATAACTGTGGAATCATACAAACGGTTACCCATTGTATCGATTTCTTTATTGTAGTAAACGCCTGGAGAACGTACTAATTGGGATACGATAACACGTTCTGCACCATTGATGATGAAAGTACCTGTATCCGTCATCAATGGGAAATCGCCCATGAATACTTCTTGTTCTTTAATGTCCATATTTTCTGGATCATTATTTACCAAGCGAATATTTACACGAAGTGGTGCTGCGTAAGTAGCATCACGGTTTTTACATTCATTAATATCATACTTAGGTTCACCTAAGCTGAAACCTTCAAAAGAAAGTACTAGATTACCTGAATTGTCTTTAATCGGAGAAATATCGTTGAAAATATTTTGTAAACCACTCTCCAAGAACCACTCATACGATTTACGTTGAATGTCCAATAAATGCGGCATCTTGATAACTTCGTTAATTTTAGCGTACGTATAACGAGTTCGTTTGCCTACCTGCTCAGGTTTGAACATATTTGCTTTCACCCCTATCAAAACACACTGGTCTACCATTTTCTATAACGGCATGAAAAAGACATCTTACAGGTCTCAGTTTTCCTGCTCGGGCAACGTCAAATAAAGCAAGGTCCATTTCATTTTTAAAATAACCTTGCTTCCCATTAACCAAGCACAACCTTGGAAGAAAACCTCATCACTATTTGTGTTATAGTTTTTACATCCAAAAGCAGAAAACGCTACTTTTGCAATATATAATTTTATCAGTATTAAAAAAGACTGTCAACCAAAAGGGTTGACAGTCTTTCATTTTCATGCTTTATTCATGTATCAAAAGAGAACCATAAATTAGTTGCCTTTTTGTTTTAAAAGATTCGCACCAGCGATACCAGGGCGAGTCATTTCTTTAGGAGAAAGAATATGATTAATTTCATCCTCAGTCAATAAACCTTGATCCAAGATGATATCACGAATAGCTCGACCTGTTTCATACGCTTCTTTCGCCAATGCAGAAGCTGTTTCATAGCCAAGATGTGGCAACAATGCTGTTACGATACCAACGGAACGATTCAACCAGTACTCGCATTGTTCACGGTCTACTTCAAGATCAACAAGCAATTTATCAACGAATGTATTTACACCGTTTTTGAGGTAGCAAAGGTTATTGAACAAGTTGTATGCCAATACAGGTTCCATAACATTTAACTCGAATTGACCATTTTCTACAGCTAATGTAATAGTAAGGTCATTACCGATAACTTGGTAACACACTTGATTCAATACTTCAGCGATAACAGGATTTACTTTTCCTGGCATGATAGAGGATCCTGGTTGACGGGCAGGCAATTTTAATTCACCAATGCCACAGCGAGGGCCAGATGCCATTAAGCGGAAATCATTTGCCATCTTAATCAACACAAGTGCAGTTACCTTCAAACCGCTAGAGATATCAGCAAATACATCTGTATTGTTTGTGGCATCGATTAAGTTCTCCGCAGTGTAGAACGGTTCGCCTACTACTTCGCTTAATTCGTACGCTACATCATGAATATAATTAGGTTCAGCATTAAGGCCTGTACCAACTGCAGTGGCCCCCATGTTAATTACATGTGCACCTTCAACGGCAGATTTAATACGTTTAATACCACGACGAATACCAGATGCGTAAGCACCCATCTCTTGTCCCAATGTAATAGGCACCGCATCTTGTAAATGAGTACGCCCCATTTTTAAAATTTCACTATATTCTTCAGCTTTTTTCTCAAGCTCATCAACAAGACGTTGCAAAGCTTCAAGTAAAGGTTTAGTTTTTAAAATTGCACAAACCTTGATTGCTGTTGGGAACGCATCATTCGTAGATTGTGCCATGTTACAGTGATTGTTAGGGCTTACAATATCATAGCTACCTTTTGGATGACCTAAAATTTCACAAGCACGATTTGCCAACACTTCGTTCATATTCATATTCACAGAAGTGCCAGCACCACCTTGAATTGGATCAACTGGAAATTGGTCAGCAAATTCACCTGCAATAACTTCATCAGCTGCTTGAACAATCGCTTTACCGATAGATACATTGAGACGACCTGTTTTCATATTAGCTAAAGCAGATGCTTTTTTTACCATTGCTAGTGCTTTAATAAAATCTTGGTCTAAATGTTTCCCCGTAATATGGAAGTTTTCTAAGGCACGAATCGTTTGTACACCATAATATAACTCATCCGCTACTTCTAATTCACCTAGGAAATCATGTTCTTTTCTCATAATAGATCCTCTTTCCACTATTTCATATATTAGATGATAGTTTAATGAAACGGTTTTATCTTATGCGCTCATTATAGCATGTATTTTGTATACATAAAAGTTATTTCATGTATTCCGAATAAACAATATTCTATACAATATATCATTTCATAAATAATTATTTTTTTGTAACTATCTCTATATTATCTCCATATTATCTCCATATTTATAAGTGCTCTGTTTTTATCTTTGATTGGTTTAAATATTACACGCCCTATAGTACAATAATATAAACTATGTAAGTAAGGAGTAACTATGATTAACAATCACATGCTGCGCATAGGTGCGCTCTTTTTATTAACCGTTTTGAGCTACGGCTTTTATAATGCCTATTTGCCAATCACTGATCCGGTGGAGTCCAACTATGTTCTCTCCGCCATCACCATGCTAAAACATAACTCATGGATATCCCCCATGATATACGATCACGTATGGTATGATAAACCACCGCTCACCTATTGGGCACTTATGATTACGTACAAACTATTTGGCATATCAGACTTTACATCTCGTATACCGAATACACTTGTTGCGGGAGCTAGTGTGGCCCTAATGTATCATATAACTTACCGCATGTCTAAAAACACCTTTGCCGGTGTACTTTGTGCGATTTTATTAATGAGTACACTACAGTTTTGGTACATATCTCATGCAGTTATAACCGATGGATTTTTATTTTTCTTCACCTTAGCTATATTTGGATATAGTTATTTAGCATTTACCAACAATGACAAGTCAGCTATGGTGAAAGCTTACATTGCTGCGGCCTTAGCTGTAATTACCAAAGGACCTATAGGCATCATCTTACCTGGTCTAATATTACTTATTTATGTATGTGCACGCTACGCAATCCATAGAAAGGATGAAATCTATCGACTTTCAAAGGATATAAAATTACTATTCAATCCCTTCGGACTATTAGTCTTTATAGCGATAGCTAGCCCTTGGTATATTGCTATGTATTCCATACACGGTGAGCAGTTTATTTCTGGCTTCTTAGGGCTACACAATGTTGATCGAGCCCTTATATCTGAACATCCTAAATTTAATGTATGGTATTACTATCTATTAATTGTGCCCCTTTCACTATTACCATGGACACCTGTAATAGTCTATCATTTAAAAGATATTAACTGGAAAGATGATTTTGATCTATTAGGTATTATATGGTTTATAGTTATAGTACTCTTCTACTCTCTAGTAGCTACCAAGTATCTAACCTACACATTACCTGCCATTATCCCTTGTATAATATGGGCGGCCATAAAAATTTGTGAATTAGTTACTGACAAAGAAACCGGTGAATTTACTCAATCATTCAAAAAGTTTAATTATTTAATTACCCTACCACTAGGTATTTACTACATGATTTTTACATTTGCTACAGCTTTTGATCAAAGTCTTGATAGTAAACCATTAATCGTAGGTTCCTTTATTATAGTATGTATGATTTTAATCGGTCGATACTACATAACATCATTTTTTAAACTAGCAATATATGCTTTAGTTCCACTAATTACTTTATACTCGGCTATTACAATTACAGTACCACCAATATTATTTAATCAGTCTGGTTTACAGTTTAGAACCTTCATCGAAGATACATCAAAACCAATATATATATATGGCAGTTACTATACTTCTATTGTATATTACATGGATACTATACCCACCCAAGTTTTCGTAGATACAACTGATGATTCTATATGGACCGAAGGCAAAACATTAATGCCTACAATAACTAAAGAAACATTTCTAAAAGATGTATCAAATAATCTTGGTGCCTATGTCATCGTTCCGAAAAAATATGACAAAGACTTTTCTAATGCATTATCGTATCCAGAGGCAAAATTAGTCAACAAAACAAAACTCGCATCAATTTATAAGCTTCAATAAAAAAAGGCGTACCCATAAGGTACGCCTTTAATATGTCCAGAATTATTTCAATTCTACGGATGCGCCAGCTTCTTCTAATTGAGCTTTCAAAGCTTCAGCAGCTTCAGCAGCTACGCCTTCTTTTACAGGTGCAGGAGCGCCGTCAACGATAGCTTTAGCTTCTTTCAAGCCAAGACCAGTTGCTTCACGAACAACTTTGATTACGTTGATTTTAGATGCGCCAGCATCTTTCAAGATTACGTCGAAGGAATCTTTAGCAGCGCCGCCTTCAGCACCACCAGCAGCTGCTACAGCTACAGGAGCTGCTGCAGTTACGCCAAATTCTTCTTCGATTGCTTTTACAAGATCATTAAGTTCAAGGATTGTTGCTTCTTTCAATTCAGCAACGATGTTTTCAATGTTCAATGCCATTTTAGATTTCCTCCATAAATTAGTTTATAGTGCCAGCCTCAAGCGGCCAACGAATACTTTGCAAAAAATATTATTCTGCAGGTTTTGCTTCTGCAACAGCTTTGACAGCGTATGCAACATTGCGAACAGGAGCTTGCAATACGGAAAGCAACATGGAAAGCATACCTTCGCGATTTGGAAGAGATGCAATTGCTTTAATGCCTGCAGCGTCCATAACTTCGCCTTCAACGATACCAGCTTTAACTGTTACAACTTCTTTTTCAGTTGCTTTGATGAATTGTTCGATTACACGAGCAGGTGCAACAGCATCGTCTTTAGAAGTAGCCAACGCAGTTGGGCCTTCTAAATGCTCAGCGAAACCTTCAAGATTCAATTCGTTTGCAGCGATACGAGTCAAAGTATTTTTGATTACTTTGTATTCAACACCTTCAGCCAACATTTTGCGACGAAGATCAGTTGCTTGCGCAACAGTTAAACCAGAGTAACCAATCAATACAGCACCTTTTGCTTCAGAAAGAGTTTCTTTCATTTGAGCAACGATTGCTTTTTTTGATTCAGTGACAGCCATTAGATTACCTCCTTGTAGATTTTTTTGGTGCTCTATGTACTATCTTAGCGTAAAAACGACCCCATCGCACGCGATGAGGTCGTAACTAGTCCTAGGTTGTTCTAGTGTCAGCCTCAGCGGGCGGATTTTCATCCATTATACATACCAGCCGTCTACAGCTAAGAGACATATTTAATTATTGCTCTTTAGAAACAGTGCTCAATTTGAACACGTTCAAAGGTACACCAGGGCCCATTGTAGCGGACAAGGTTACAGATTTAATGTATTGACCTTTAGCTGCTACAGGTTTAGCCTTGATAATAGTATCAACGATTGTACGGTAGTTGTCAAGTAATTTTTCTTCATCGAAAGATGCTTTACCGATAGAACAAGAGATAATACCTGCTTTATCAGTACGGTATTCGATTTTACCAGCTTTGATTTCGTTTACTGCACGAGCAACGTCTGGAGTTACTGTACCAACTTTAGGGTTTGGCATCAAGCCTTTAGGACCCAAGATTTTACCAAGACGGCCAACTTGACCCATCATGTCTGGTGTAGCAACTACTACGTCGAAGTCGCTCCAACCACCTTGGATTTTAGCTACTAACTCTTCAGAACCTACGAAATCTGCGCCAGCTTCTTCAGCTGCCTTAATATTGTCGCCTTTTGCGAATACAAGAACGCGTTTAGTTTTGCCAGTACCATGAGGCAATACTACTGCACCACGAACTTGTTGATCAGCGTATTTAGGGTCGACATTCAAGTTGAAAGCAATTTCAACTGTTTCATCGAAATTTGCAGTTGCAGTTTTCTTAACCAACTCAATTGCTTCTACTGGTTCGTAGAATTTACCAGCTTCAATAAGTTTTACTGCTTCAGCGTATTTCTTACCTACTTTTGCCATTATAATATCCTCCTTATGTGGTCAAACGGGAATTCCCTCCCACCGATTTGCGCCTTATGCGCAAGTCGTACGCTTATTAGTCAACGATTTCAATGCCCATGCTGCGAGCAGTACCTTCCACCATGCGCATACCTTGTTCTACGGTATTAGCATTCAAGTCAGGCATTTTCAATTCAGCAATTTCACGAACTTTATCGCGACCTACTTTTGCTACTTTATCACGGTTAGGTACACCAGAACCTTTTGGAATACCTGCAGCTTTTTTCAACAATACTGCAGCTGGTGGAGTCTTAGTGATGAAGTCGAAGCTACGATCTTCATATACGTTAATAACTACTGGAATAATTAAGCCAGCTTGTTTAGCAGTACGTTCGTTGAATTCTTTTGTGAAAGCAACGATGTTAACACCTGCTTGACCTAGTGCAGGACCAACTGGTGGTGCTGGAGTAGCTTTAGCGGCTTCAATTTGTAGTTTTACTTGTTTAACTAATTTCTTAGCCATGGGTAATTAAACCTCCTATGCTTATACTGTGGTGGTAACGGATATACATCCTCCCACTGGCAACCAAAATCGATTGCTCTTTTTAGAGTTATATTTATATATTAAAGAGCTTTCTCAACTTGAGAGAACTCTACCTCTACCTCGGTATCTCGATTGAACATTTCCACACTAAGTTTCAATGTTCCTTTTTCAGGGTTAAGTTCGGTAATAACACCTAGTTTATCTTCAAAGGCACCGGACGTAATGCGAACCGTTTCACCAACTTCTACATCAACGTTAATGGTTGGTTTCTTATCCAAGCCCTGAGACTTAAGTATATGTTCTACTTCGGAATCAGAAAGTGGAACTGGTTTTGTAGCAGAGCCAACGAAACCTGTTACACCTGGCGTGTTGCGTACAACATACCAAGAACGGTCATTAACTTCCATTTCCACCAATACATACCCAGGAAATATCTTGCGTTTTACTACTTTTTTAACCCCATCTTTTTCATCTATTTCGTCTTCAAGAGGCACCAAAATTCGGCTGATCACATCTTGTAGCCCCATAGATTGAACTTTAAGTTCAAGAGTGGTTTTTACTTTATTTTCGTAGCCTGAATAGGTATGAATTACATACCACTTCTTATCTGCTTCCATGTAATGGCCCCCTTATCCAACAAAGTGCAACAACGTATTAAAAAGTTGGGCAAAGAGTCCATCAAGCACAGAAATAATCAAAGCGATGAATATGGTCACTAAGAATACTACAATTGTGTAATTGATAAGCTCTTTTTTTGTTGGCCAGACTACTTTTTTTAGTTCAGCTTTCACACCGCGGAAGAATTTTCCAAATCCACCACGCTGCTGCACTGCTGAGTTAGACTTTGCCATTGTTTTCACATCCTCAAATCAACAGGTAATGAATGATAAGAATTATTTTGTTTCACGGTGTAATGTATGTTTACCGCAGAATTTGCAATATTTCATCATTTCAATACGATCAGGATTGTTCTTTTTATTCTTGTTCGTTTGATAGTTGCGTTGTTTGCAATCTGTGCAAGCTAAAGTAATGGCATTACGCATCCGGATACACCTCGCTTTATATTTACTAATCTGTCTCTTGTACTCGAAAACGCTCGACTACATACTAAAAAACTATATCATACGTAGCAAGCGATGTCAAGAAATTAAGCAACTCAAAAAAGCCAGGCACGTATGCCTGACATGGATAGTATAACAGACAATGGCGCCCCTTGTCTACCCAAAGAACGCCATGTCATATTAGCTTATAGTTAGCTTATATATATTATATTTAATATTATAATTACATATTTACTATATTGCTTCGTTTATTACTGTTTCTTTGTGAAAGTTACTTTCACGATTTGCCAGAAGAAGGCCAATGCCCCCAATATCATGATGGTATCGCCAACCATGCGAAGCCAACGCAAATTTTGTAACAATGGTTGTTGCATAAAGTCTTCACTGCGAGCGAGCCATAAGCCTTGTGTAACACTTGCCCAACTTTGAATCAAGCCAATTGGCAATAGACTGATAAGAACCATTAACGCAAGGCCCCAATTCAATGCCCAGAAACCGAATTTCATCAACTTGTCGTTAAATTCCACTTCAGGTCGAATATAACGAGCGATGAGGAATACAAAGCCTAAACTCAAGAACCCGTATACGCCGAACAACGCCGTATGAGCATGAACAGCTGTCGTATTTAGACCTTGAATATAGAACAAGGAAACCGGCATATTAATTAAGAAGCCGAAGATGCCTGCACCCACCAAGTTCCAGAAGGATACGGCAATGAAGCAGTATACAGGCCATTTTAGTCGATGCATCCAAGGAGCACTATGAAGGCGTGTATAATTTTCAAACGCTTCATATCCCAAGAGTACAAGAGGCACTACTTCCAACGCGGAGAACGATGCCCCTGTGGCCACGATAGTCGATGTAACACCGGTGAAATAAAGATGATGGAATGTACCAGGGATACCGCCGATAAGGTAAATGGCACCGGACGAAATCGCTGCTATGGTACCTGCACGGTAAGATACGAGACCAAGTGTTACGAAAATAAAGGCCATCAACGTAGTAGAGAATACTTCAAAGAATCCTTCTACCCAAAGGTGAATAACCCACCAGCGCCAGTATTCCATGATTGCCAAGTGGCTGTGTTCTCCGTAGAAAAGACCTGGTCCATAGAAAATACCGACCATCACAACGGAGAAAATAAAGGCAGCAATAAGGTTTTTATCCCCTTTATTTTTGAAAGCACCAATGATGCTGCGCACCATGAGTACAAGCCAAAATAGAATGCCGATATATTCAATCCATTGCCATACGCGCCCCAACTCGATAAACTCATATCCTTGGTGACCCAAGTAGAAGTTTAGAGACGCCGGAATCTCATGAGCAACACCTAAATATGTACCTGTAAAGGAACCCACTACCAACACAACGAGTGCCCAGAACAAAATATCCACGCCCAATTTTTGGAACTTAGGATCTTTACCGCCATTAATAATCGGCGCCAAGAATAAACCGGCACTCAAGAATGCCATCGCAATCCAGAACAAGGATGCTTGAATATGCCAAGTACGAGCAATAGAATATGGGAAATACTGCGCCAATGGAATGCCATAGAAAGCCTGTCCTTCTACGGTGTAGTGCGCAATGATACCACCCATACCAAGTTGGAGTAAAAATAATGCCAAAATCGTAAATAAATATTTTCCTAAAGACCGTTGAGATGGTGTGAGATGCAATTTGGAAATTGGATCTTCCGCAGGTGGTGTTAATTCATGTTCATCTTGTTTGCGACCGAATGCCCACATCCATACGACAATACCAATACCACAAAGTAAAATAATAACACTCACAACAGACCAAGCTACGCTTTCCGGTGTTGGATTATGATCTAACAATGGCTCGTGAGGCCAATTGTTGGTGTATGTTGCATCTGTACCAGGGCGTTGAGTCGATGCCATCCACGTAGTCCAGAAGAAGAATCGTGCCATATCAATACGATCTTTTAATTCTGGCAACGTATTGTCTTTCATCGCAAAATGATCGCGTGTTTCGGACAATTTAGGGTTATCACCATACAGTTCAATAAAATATTGTCCGGTTAAATTCATCGCTGTAATACGTTCCGGTGAAAGCACAACAGTTCCATCTTCACGAACAGCACTGTTAAAGTACTCTGCTTTAACTGCTTCTTTAACAGCCGCTTTCTGCACATCACCTAACTGTTCATAAAGAACACCAAAAGCTTCTTGAGACTTGATATCAAGCATTACGGACACTTCTTTGTGCAACCAATCAGCTGTCCAGTCCGGGGCTTGATATGCGCCATGACCTAGTACGGTCCCTACAGATTGACCACCTGTAGATTGCCAAGCCGATTGACCATGTAAGATATCATCCTTAGTGAACAAAACCTGTCCATCTTGAGATACATACGCGGTTGGTACCGGTGGCGCTTGATGATATACATCAGTACCCAAATAGCCAAGAATAGAGAATCCAATAATAAGAACTGCTACTACGGCTATCCAATACTTTTTGTATTCGCCCATCACATTACCTCCTTTTCTATAAAAGCACAAAAAGAGAGCCTATGCTCTCCTCATATATAATATACACTAATTTTATAAATAAAGTTGTATCTAAGGTTACAATATATTAAAATTTCTTCTCAATTTGTATCAATAGTATGATTATCCTTTGAAGCCTGAATACAACGTATATATCACCTTACAAAATCATCATTGTTTCAATATATTAGCGATTCAATTCTATACTCTTAATCATCAATATATACAAAATAAAAGGGACCCATTGGGTCCCTTTTATTGAATCTAAAATTCAATTATATAGCTAATGTATCGATACATTGAGCTATAAACTTGTATTAACCTTCGATTTCTGTTACTACGCCAGCGCCTACTGTATGGCCACCTTCGCG
>CAUGOU010000017.1:0-20332 GCA_959601155.1 Veillonella parvula
AGCTTTAGCAAAACCTTCACGGTATAAATTAGCCCCACCGTTAGCCGGATGTCTAAGACCGATGGCTGAAAGGCCGAATCGCCCCATCGTGTCCGCCGATTTTTGACCGACAGCGAGCACGAGCGGCTTCGGTCCACCTAATTCGGTATGCAATGCCAGCAGTCTTTTCGTATATTTCCAGCCCAGCTGCTGCTCCGACTCGGTCGGTGTCCGATTAGTGAGCGGTTCGCCCGCCTTATGAGGATGAAAGGGAAATATATTCCACAACAGTGCATCGTATGGATCGATTCCCTGTTCAATGATGGTACTCCATACTACCGTATCCGTAGGTTCGTTGAACCCTTGTTCCTGTTGAGTCCGTTTCAGCATAGGACTCACAGGGGAACTAGTTCTGTGTAATGTAACAGGTGTTATCTGATGGGCCCGAATCGTTTTATGCTTATCCAACAACATGCGTTCACAAGTAATGGCAATGCCCGAAAAGCGCCCACCTTGATATCCAACAGCCTCCGCCACCACAAAGATTTTGGAGCGTCCCAACCGCGGCAACAAATACGCCATCAAATTATTACGACGCACCTGAGCCGCATCAAAGCCAGACCGAATAATTTCGAGAGCAGTATTCACCTCACCCCACGGATTGTGAACAAGCTCTCCCCTATATTGACCGAGCCAATCTACAAACTGCTGTACTTTTGCAATCTGATTCGTATCAAACGAGGCTATATATTCATCAAAAGACAGCGTTTTTTCTTCCTCTGGTGCAAATAAGGACATAGGATTTCCCCCAATTTATACTACCGAACCATATAATTAATAATGCTGTATATCATGATTATCAAGCTTTTATATACTGTATTTATACACTAAAACCTATAGTAATACAATCCATATATTACGATGCCCAATCATGATATGTGATACTATATCCGATAATCACGCACTACATAAAATGTTGCTGTTACTATATTTATAATAGCATCCATTTCTGAAAGTTTGATGCAAAATTAATACTCAAATATATCTACATGCGACATCACATTTATATATAAAACTCGATTTTGTCTTCTTTGGCGAGTTGGAATTGTTCAAATATGTGGTTTCGAATATTGACGAAGGACGCCGAGGTCCGGTCCGTCCTATCGATGAGATTGACGGGGATAATGGTTTGCACCCGTCCCGGATTAGCAGCGAGCACTACGACGCGATCCGCAAGAACCACCGCCTCTTCGATATCATGCGTAACGAATACGACCGTTTTACCCTCTTCACGGCAGATACGGGAGATTTCATCCTGTAAATTGATGCGTGTCAACGCATCGAGGGCCCCTAGTGGCTCATCCATGAAGATAATGTCCGGATCGACCGCCAACGCCCGCGCAATGGATACACGTTGCTGCATCCCGCCGGACAACTCCGCCGGATAGCGATTGCGCGCATGGTCGAGCCCCACCATTTTCACGTATTTGTCGATGATAGCAGGTCTCTCTTCCTTAGGCACATTCTTACTTTCAAGGCCCAGTTCAATATTGCTTTCCACCGTTCGCCACGGCAACAGTCCGTAATTTTGAAAGACCGTTACATACCGCAGTTGAGGTGCTTTCACCTCCGCGCCGTCGATGGTAACGGAGCCCGAAGTAACGAGCTCAAAGCCTGCCATAGCATTTAAAAGCGTACTTTTACCTGACCCGGAAGGACCTAAGAGACAAATAAATTCACCTCGTTCAATGTCCAGATTAATATTTTCAAGGATGGTGAGCGGTTCTCCATCTTTCATAAATTCCTTGTGTACATTGCGCACCGAAATGTAACCCATGCGTCCACCTCCTATTTTTCAATGCCCCAACGTCTATAAATCCATTTTTCGATGAGGGATACGCCCCAATCGAGCAAAAGTCCCACGAATCCAATCGTCAAAATCGCCACCATCAGAAGATCGTTACGCAAATTATTCCGCATATCGATGATGAGGAATCCAAGCCCCGTCTGGGAACCTACCATTTCCCCCGTCACCAGGAAGATCCACGCCGTTCCGAGCGCGATGTGAAGTCCCGATGCAATACCGGGAAACACGGCGGGCAATACAATTTTAAATAACAGTTCCGGCTGCTTGATACCAAAATTTCGAGCCACCTTGATGTATACGGGGTCGATATTCTGAATCGCGGACACCGTGGACAATAGAACCGGGAAAAACGCCGCGATAAAGATGATGACGATGGCCGGCGCCTGTCCGATACCAAAGAACAGTACGATAAACGGCAACCATGCCACCGGTGAAATGGGACGAATCACCTGAACGATGGGATTGATATAATTCCAAATGCCCTTATACCAGCCTAAAATAAGTCCTAAAAACACGCCGGCTACGACGGAAATGATATAGCCTATGAAAAAGCGCACCAAACTGTCCGCAACATCCTTGAATAACACGCCGTCTCCGATGAGCTCCCCAAAGCCGAGCAACACTTTGTATGGCGTCGGCAGCAAGGCTTCGTTAAATCCGCCGAGGCGAATGATTAATTCCCAAATTAGCCACGCTGCGATAAATGAGCCTGGCACATATGTATATTTCTTCATGGTCCCCCTCCTATGGTAACAATGTTTGATCTACAAACTCTGAATAGCTCGGCACATTTTTGATTAAATCAATATGTGTCATGTGATGCACGAGCGCATTGTAACGCTCCTCTGTAAGGGCTAAATCTTTAAACCCAATCACTTTGAGGGAACGTTCAATAACAGGATCCTTAAACTTCATGTATTTTAAGGAAATCTCCTTTTGCGCCTCCGGATGCTCGTCTAAATATGTACCTGCATCGAGATAAGCTTTTGTGAAAGCCTTCGCCAAATCGTGGTGTTCATCGACGAATTGACCGTTGAATACGAGGGCGCAGCAAATATTGTCATGCCATAAGTGATCAGGGTCTTCAAAGACCTTCCCAGCTCCCATTTCTATAGCAAGAGAACCGAAAGGCTCCGCCACGCTATATCCAGCGATTTGACCGACCGACAATGCGGACGGCATTTCGGGAGGACTCATCTCCACTATCTGTACGTCCTTCTCGCTAAGACCCGCCCGTTCAAGCATGAGGTCTACGAGGATTTTTTGAGTTGATTGCTTATGAGGGATAGCAAAGGATTTGCCTTTTAAATCCTGTACAGAGTTAATATCGTTATTTACAACGATAATGTTACCTTCCGTATGACCTAATGCCGCTGCGCGCACATCTATGCCCTGTTCACGAGCCTTTACACCGAGCTCAACGAGAACGGCTGCAGCGTCTACTTTACCGGTGTTGAGCGCATCCATGAGTTCCGGCCAGGAACCGTATTTAACAAGCTCTACATGAACGGGACCATCTGCTGTCTCCAGTTCCTTCATAGCAAATACGGGTAGCGCATGCGTAATCGGTAAATACGCAACGCGCACGGTTTTTAATTCTTGGGCGGTCTTTGGTTTACTGTGTTCATGATAACCATACGCTAGCCCACTTACTATCAACAGCACGATAGCAATGAATAGATACCAAAATTTCTTCATAATGTCCCCTCTTTCTACCTCACAACAAGGGGCGTTTATGACTCATATCACTTTTCGCATTTTTCTAAACCTTAGATGAAATAAGGCTTTAGAACACCTCGTCTTCTAAACTTAATATAACCTACTATATCAATATGTATTAATTATGTCAATAAATCATATTAATATTGTAGGTATTATTATTTATGTACGAAAAATGTCAATATAGACAAGATCCTATTTATTTAAATAATTATTTTAATATAAAAGGCAAATAAATAGATAGTATATAGAGGATCAACACCAGTAAACTTTCAGATAACATAAAGCTGCAAGATTTTAATTAACCAAAAACAGCAAACAACTAATTAACAAAAAGTGGTAAGGTGCTAATTAACAAAAAACAGATAGTATTCGTTGTGATATGTACCCCCCCTTTACTAGACAACCAGTAAAGGGGATACATATCATTGGATACTACCTGTTTTTAATGTTTATTAAGTTTTCATAATTATTTGAATAGAGTCTTTTTATTTAGTACGTAAACTTCAGATGTACCTGCTTCACTAGACTCAGACACATGTGGATAAATGGAGGACTGACGGAAATGCTTAATTTCCCCTTTAGGAACGATTAACATAAGTGGCTTACCAGATTCGATAATCTTGTTAAATTCCTCTTCACTTACTTGTTCCATAAGATATTTCTTCTGCCATTCAGCGCTACGTTTTTTTAATTTATCTCGATCATCCCAGCGGCTTTCATCACCATTAATCTTGATAACCTTATGGCCCGTATAATACACAACAGCCGTACTATAGCCGTTATAGTAATAGACATCCCCTTCATAGGAATCCACTACTGGAACAACATCAATATTACTACGTTGCTTAACGAATGGCTCTAAACCTTCCATAACAACTATAGAAGATATAACCATCGTACCAAGGACAATAATTGTAACTAAACGATATCCTCTTTTCGTATACCATGTATAGAACATAGCCAATATTGCCATAGCAACCACGACATAGAGCAAACAATAAAAACCCCATGGTGCGAAGAAAGAACCTGCTACATAAGCAATCCACAAAAGCAACGTCGGCCCCATAATAATCCATTTTAAGGCTCTAGATTTGCCTTTGCGAATAAGCTTCATAACGCCCAAAGCACCGATAGCACTAAATGGGACTAAGCTAACAAAGGTATATAGAGGGTATTTTGTTGCCATCAAGGTGTAGAATAGCACAATTCCAACACCCCAAGTCATATTATAGATAAACCCTGTATGACGTTGTTTAAAGCCATCGATTATACCGTAAATAACAGCACCCGTCCACGGCATAGAAGCACCAAGGAAGATAGCGAGATAATACCACCACACATTATCTTCTGGATGTTCCGACTGAGTAGCACGCGTTACATTGTGAAGTCCTAAGAAGCCATTGATAAAGTCTTGACCATGAACACTATGCATGTATACATACCACGGCAAACAAACTACACAAAAAGCTAAAATGCCACGCCAATCGAAGATGGCTTTCACCATAGACCAAGAACGATTAATACCTGCAAAAACAAGTAGAATCATACCAGGCAACACAATGGCTACCGGACCTTTAGTGAGTACGCCTAACGCAGCGAATACATAGGCCACAATCATGGCATACGGTTTCTGTTCCACCAGTCCCTTGTAGGAGTAAATCATGACCATCAATGTCGTATAAAGGAGCACCATATCCGTAATAACGCCATGAGCTACGGTCCAGAACATGAGAGATGTGCCTAGAACGGATGCCCCAATGAGACCAAGTGCCCACTTACCGCTCATGGTACGCGTAGATTGATACATGGTCGCCACCGACAAAGCACCGAAAATAGCACTCGGTAGGCGCACCACCCAATCAGCAATTCCAAAAATTTTAAAGCCAAGAGCAATGAGCCAATAAATCATGATGGGTTTATCGTACCAATAAGTACCATAAATCTGCGGAGATAGCCAATCACCTGAAAGAACCATTTCCTTTGCCGTTAACGCATAATTAGATTCAACGGGATCTGTAACAGGCAACATATTATTGCCAAACATATAAAACACTAGCCACACAATAAATACGACTGGTGTTAATCGAGAGAGTTTCATAAGGGCCTCCTTATCGACGATTACGATAGTATCTAAAGCCCAGTACTACAGCTATAATGACAAATACAACGATCATAACAATCAAGAACTCATGATTGTACTCGATAAGGTCTTGCCAATTTTCACCAAGTACCTTGCCTAAGTAAACGAGCAAAATCGTCCAAGGAATCGTACCGAGTACCGTCCAGATGATGAAATGCCACATGGGATAGCGTGCCATTCCTGCAGGGAAGGAGATAAAGGTACGAACACCAGGTAAAAGTCGACCAAAAAATACAGCTACACCGCCATATTTATTAAACATCTTTTCTGCCAGTTCAAATTTATGTTCATTAAAGAATATATATTTACCATATTTCAATAATAAAGGGCGCCCACCATGCTCACCCATCCAGTAGGATACTATAGAACCAACAATACCTGCTAAGATACCTACCACCATTGTTGTATGCATATCAAATATGCCTTGAGCTATCAAATACCCCGCAAAACCAAGTACGATTTCACTTGGAATAGGCACGTTAGCATTTTCTAGAACCATTGCAATAAACATGGCCGTATAGCCATATGTTTCCATAAACGAAATAATATATTCCACTATTTTACCTCATTAAAAATCCCCATCCGGGTTCTATAATGTACTTATGCTTGTACATCATTTCGTGAAAATTTCACCCAACCATTTGGTACACCATATATTTTACCATAATAAAGAGACCCTCACCACAGGTGGGGTCTCTTTAAGGTATAAACAGTATGCAATTTTCGAAATAGCTTTTTTGCTATTGTGTACATTTCAGTAAAAACAGCTAACAATTAACTAGTATATAGCATTTAAGTTCCTCTATTTAAGCAAGACCATATGGTACACATATAGGACATGTTTCTTCACTGCGAGGACTTTGTAAAATATCCGCTTTAATACCGAACCAGTCTGCTAAATTCTCTGGGGTCATCATCATATGCGGAGTTCCATCACCTACAATAGCTCCCTCTTTAAGGGCAATAATGCGGTCACTATAGCGCAAAGCTAGATTCAAATCATGGAGCACCATAACGACCATAATATTTCGTTCCCGCTGTGTGCGTTTAACTAGCTCCATCAACTCAATTTGATGACGACTGTCAAGATAAGTAGTCGGTTCATCGAGGAGTAGAATATTCGGTTCTTGCGCCAAACTTAATGAAAGCCATACGCGTTGCCGTTCACCTCCGGATAGTTCCCCTATTTGCCGATACCGATATTTCCATACATCTGTGCATTTCATCGCCTGCTCCACAGCAGCTAAATCCGCATCAGATAGTTCCTTAAAAATCGATACATACGGATTTCGTCCGGATCGAACCAATTGCTCAACTAACATTCCTGCAGGGGCGGTCGTAATTTGCGGTAACAAAGCTATATGGCGCGCTAATTCCTTCGTATTCCACGAATGTAAAGATTTTTCATCCAGCGATATGGTGCCTTGTTTTATCTTGATAAGTCGCGCCAAAGCTTTCAAAAACGTTGATTTTCCCGAACCATTTGGACCAATGATAGATATTATTTCCGATTTATCAAAGACGATAGATTGATTCTCCAGTATCAATCGTTTTCCATAGCCTACCGTTATATTATCGACTGTTAACACACTCATCTTCGCCCCACCCCTTTCAATAGATACAAGAAGAATGGAGCACCCAAGAAGCTCATCAGTACGCCTACAGGAATTTCACCAGGCGCAATCATCATGCGCGCCAATGTATCTGCATAAACAATTAATATGCCACCAAAGACCATAGACGTAGGAATCAAATAACGATAATCTACACCTACGATGAGGCGCGCCACATGAGGCACTATAAGGCCTACAAATCCCAACATCCCCGACACACTCACCGCTGATGCGGCTAGCAAAGAGGCTAATACGAGCAATGACAATCGACATCTTTCAACATGTACCCCCAAGGTACGTGCCGTGTCATCACCTAAACTGAGCAATGTAAGCCATCTGATAGATATCATAGATCCAATAATGCCCATAGCCGTATAAGGCCAGATCATCATCACATCGTCCCAGCTGCGCCCTACAAAACCACCTGCCATCCAGCTCACCGTTCCTTGAACACGATCCGGATAAAACACGGACAAAATCGTATTAAACCCGCCGAAGAAAGCCGCTACAGCCACACCGGCTAAGATAAGGCGCAACGGATTAAGTCCACCTTGCCAAGAAATACCGTAAACCAAAAACGATGCCACTAACGCACCAACAAAAGCACCAATAGGAACAAGCATAACGTAAGTAGGCATGAGAATCATAATAATCATAGCCGCCAAAGCACCGCCAGAGGTAATACCGATAATGCCGGGATCCGCCAAAGGATTTCGCAAGATACCTTGTAAAATCACACCGGCTAAGGCAAGATTCATGCCAGCTAAAAACCCCACTACAACACGTGGTAAGCGTATAGTCATGATAATTTGACCAATTTTCGATGTGTCGCCACCCGTTATGATTTGGTATAATTCGCCCCAAGTTAATGGAACGGCGCCCAGTTTCATACTCAGCAACACCCCTGCTATTAACAGAATCAGCGCAGCCATAAAAACGCGTAAGCCACGACGTTCCTGCACATTAATGAGATTGTCCATATAACACCTTTTCCGCATATAATAACACTTGATCCATTCGAGCGGTCGGCACCGACGCAAACAAAGGACCCGGCAAGACCTCTATATTCCCATTAGCAACAGCAGGTACATTCTGCCATGCCGGCGTTTTAAAAGCCTTTTTAAAAGCTGCTATATCTTTCTCACCGCTACTGCCATGATTAATCAAGATAACCTTGTCACAATCAAGAACGGCCATCGTCTCCAGATTAAGTGGAATATATCCATCCAAAGCATTCTCCGATACATCCTGCGGCAAATATACATCAGCCACATTTTTTGCCCCTAATCTTTGGAAAATATCTCCCACATATGTTTTACTGGAGGCTAGTTGGTAACTCGTAGGTGTCCCAAAAACGATGAGGACACGCGGTGCAGACTCATCTTTATGACGCTGTATGATTTCCGTTAGGATATCATTATATTTCTGGACCAACGCAGCCGCCTCCCTATCATGACCAGTCATGGTGCCCACATGTCGAATATGGTCCATGATGTCATCATAATTGGAGGATAAGTGGTAAAAGCTAGGAATATGATTCGCATTAAAAGCTTTGCGCAACGCCGTTTGAAACGGCATGGCAATGCCGATAACGAGATTCGGGTCGGACATAATAATTCGTTCAATACTTGGAGATACAGCACTATTCATATTCGGATACTGTGCAATTTTAGCCTGCACCTCTGTCGGTAACTCCCTTGAATTTACTACGCCTACGGGGCTAACACCTAAAGTGATAAGCAATTCACTATCCGCCGAAGAAATAGATACTACACGACTTGCTATGTTTGGCAACGACACAATTTGCTTCGTATCATCTTCAATCTGAATAGCACCAGCCTCGCTGAATACCTCTCGCTTGCCTTCAAAGCTCATAACCGTAGTGAAAGTTCCCACAACGGCAACAAGCCCCAATAAACATAATAATGGCTTATTGATAATGATCACCTCGCAAATTACTTATGCAAGCTAAACCTCATACATTATAGTTTCAAATTAATGCCACTATATTACATACACCAATACATATGCATGTATTTCATTCATACATTAAGGCCTCAACATTTCATGCGTACATTAATATCTCACTATTACATACGCAAGTTAAGGCCCATACGATAAGTGGCGCCATGAATATCCCGTAAGTCTTGTTTTTCACCAAATATATTTTCGACCCCTACATACATGGATGCATTATCATTCAACTGACGAGTCACCATAACATTCCAAGTTTGAATATTTTTCTTTTTCGGAATGCTGAGGCGTGGGTTAACAACGATAGCATCAATGCCATCAAGGTAGTTAATATAATAATTACCCCAGAACGCGCCAGTCCAGCGACCTTGATGATAATTAACACCACCACTAAATACATGACGACCACGGTTTAACAGACGATTATGGGTAACGTCATTCTTCGCATCCAAATAAGTATAGTTACCGAATACATCCCATTTATCATTGAGCCTATGATTTACAGATAATTCCACACCTTGCAATACAGCACGAGGTAAATTGGAATACGAAACATAAATACGGCGATTCGCCATATCAATACGATTAGCACCGCTTTCAATATAATTTTTAATAACATTGTGGAAATAGGACGCCTTAACATTTGTCCGTTTCCAATCTTTTTCTACAGAGAAATCAAAGTTATAAGAGCTTTCAGGTTTCAAATTAGGATTACCTTGCAAATATATATCGAAAGCCCCTAATCGCCCTCTTGGCACATTAGATGCCATAAGCCAATGATGATACATTTCCGTCATACCAGGTGTGGAGTAGCCTGCACCATAGTTCATTTTAAAGCGAAGACTATCATTTGCTTTATAGGTAACACCAATCTTAGGCGACCAATGGCTATCAAATGCATTTGACGTATCATAGCGAACAGCAGGAATAATTACCCATTTACGACTAGGTTTCCATTGATGTTGCACAAAGTAACTACCGTAATTAATGGTTGCCTTACCCGCGGTATCTGTAATGCCTTCTCGAGTTCTTGACCATGCTATGGAGCCATTATTAATACGTGTACTAATCGCTTCTTGACGGCGGAATTGAACGCCATACGTCAAGAGATTCTTCTTATCAATTGCCGTGTTAACCTGTGCCTCTGTAATCCATTCTTTATTATAATATTCATCCCAAATGGATAGTTTTTTTATGCCACCCGTGCGCTTATATTGATCATAAGTGTCTTTGTAATGATTGTAGTAAGACTGCACCATAAGCGATGACCGGCCGCGACGGCCATTCCAACGAAGACCTGTGCTTGTAGTAGTCGTATTTTTATCAACCGATTGAGTCAATGCGCTACCCTTTTTCGTATTCATGTCCAAATCTTCAGTTTCTCGATCTATAAAGAAGGAAAATTTATCCCTTTTTCCCGCTTGATAAGATACGTCAAAATGAAGCGGTATTCGGTCACCATGATAGTTATTATCCGATCCAGAGTCATTATTTCCCGCTATATTCCTGCGAATACCGGCACCAATCGATCCGTTCCACTTTCCTTGTTGTCCACTACGAGCCAATACATTGAAGTTATATCCTGTTGCACTCGATGCATCACGCCGGGAAATTTCAGTATTAACCTCTACACTTGGCTTTCTGGATTGTTTTGTAATAATATTAATAACCCCACCGTTCGCTTCGGAACCATAAAGGGCACTCGACGGACCACGCGTTATTTCGATGCGCTCCACATTATCCATGCCTTGACGAAGCCAACCCATGGCATTAGCTCTCGTTTTCGTCAACTCTCCAGTAACACGTCGTCCATCAATAAGAATTAATGTATGACGAGATTCGGCACCACGCATTGTAATATTTTGTCCACCGTGAGCATCAGTGCTGAAAGCAACGCCTGGCACACTTTGTAAGGCTTGCTCTAAATTACGATATTGACGATCTTTAATTTCTTCTTGTGAAATAATCGTTGTCGCAATTGGCACATCCCGAACTAAAGCCTCCGTACGAGTAGCAGTAACCGTAATATCTTTCATGCGTCTCGACTGCTCATCACTCGCATTATTTTGAGATTCATTCATACTAACTACACTTGTAGAACTATTATTTTCTGCACCTACCACACCTGCAGCAGATGTTAGATACACAACACACAATAGTGCTGCCCATGATTTTTTCATCACACACCTCCAGAAAATATATTAGGGCTCTAATAGCATAAAACGATATCTAATCTCAATTATATATTCATTAAGAATAACTATCAATATTATTTTATGTTATCAAAGTAATATATATACATATAAAAAAACTAGTATCTATAAAGATACTAGTTTTTCATTATACTTATAAATTATAGTGAATTGTGATATCTGCATATTGCTGTGTACCTGTAGAATTTTCAGCGCCACCCACACTATAAGCATATTCCCTAGCATGTTCTGATAACATAGGGTCATCAGAGTTAAGAACTTCCACACTGGCAACACTGCCACCTGGGGCAAAATAAATTCTTAGTGTTACATCACCTTGAATTCCCATAGTGTATGCATCTGTAGGGTAATTACTATTAATTGCACTTTGTAAATTACTCCAATACCCATCATAACTGAATGTGCCGCCACCACCGACATCAACTTCAGTACCTCCGGTACCTTCACGATCGCTAAGCCCTTCTCCGCTACCTGTTGATGCATACCCGATCCCAGAACCTTCAGCTCCGACAAGTCCACTCCCCGTATTGCTACCAACAGAAGATTGTTTAATCGTTCCTATTTCACCAGCACTCGCTTGTTGACTAGACGGACTTACACCACTTTTTGTAGGGACCGCAGAGTTTCCATTTTGTTCTCCATGACCGGCTCCTCCGTTATCAAGTTGAACGTTATTATTTTCCAATTCTTTTGAGTGTTGGATTTCATGAGCTTTTTCTTCTTTAATTTGCTCTTTAATTTCCTCTACTTGTTTCTCCGCTTCCTGTTCCGTGAGAAAATTAATTTGTAACGATCCAGTCATCTGGGATTCGATATAATCAGAAAAAGAAATAAAAGCAACACCCACCGTAATAATACTGATAATAGTAGCAATAACAAAGGCTTTTTTATAGGTCATATGTGGATATTTCCACACATCTACATATTTTTTTGCCATAGCATCACCTATTTATTAACAGTGGCAATACTAATACTTGCAGCGCCGGCTAATTTCATATCATCCATTAATTCCACGACCTTGCCATAACTCAAATCCTTGTCAGCACGAATAAGGAAGTTTTGATTTTTATTCTCTCCAATTTTGGCTTTCACAGAGCTAATAAGCTGTTCTTTCGTCACATATCCATCATCGATCATCAGCTGCCCAGATTTTTCAAAATCAATTAAAACTGGGCGCAACTCAGCAGACTGCTGCGTTTTCGTTTTTGGTAGCATAATAGACAAGGATTGTTGTGGAATCGTATATATGGTGCTAATCATAAAAAATACGAGCAAGAAAAAGATGATATCAATCATAGGGATAATCATCAAAGTAGGCTTTTCTCCCTCCATACGGCTCATTCGTTTCATGCAGCATGCCCCCGATCATAAGAATCTAAAATACGAGAAAACGAATCTTCTAAACGAGATATTGTCATGCGTACATGATGAGTAAACCCGGCATGAAAACACAATGCTACAATAGCCACGCAAAGACCAGAAGCAGTTGCGACAAGGGCTTCCCCCACCCCACCGGTAATAGCAGTAGGTACCGCACCGTCAGCACCAAACACTTGAAAGGCACCAATCATCCCCGTTACAGTACCAAGCAATCCTAATAATGGAGCCATCGTAACAATGGTAGAGAGCCAATCAAGGCCACGGGAAGCGTGCGTATAAACATGAGCCACCATATCCTCCATTTTGGATTGCAATACATTGCGATCCTGACACTGTCCAAGCACGCGAGGCAGATTATACGAAATATTAGCTGTATATTTAGATTCTAAGTTAGTTAGTAAGGATTGCCAGTTTATTTCGCTCTCTTCTAATGCATCATTCAGAGCAAACATTTCCCGCTTCAATTGTCGATAATAAGCTATACGTTCTATCGCTATAGCTACGGTTATGATAAGCGCCACTAGTAGCGGCCACATAACAAATCCACCATGTAAGAATAAATCCCAAGCCTCTTTCATCGTAAACCTCCTTTATAAGTAGCTTAATTCTATATACTAATTTCCTACACTAACAAACTGATTATAAATAGACTATCCTATTGTAAATTGATAAATAAAATCACTTAATAAGTCTATCATATCATACTACATTTTCCAATCTTATATGTATAACAAGCACTTTAAGAGCATTATAATCTATGAACCTGAAATAATTTTGAATTTATATCTCAATTAATACGCAAAAAAGCGACCAGGATTTCTCCATGATCGCTTTTATACTACCTTTAGATTATATTTGTGCCTTTCTAGACTACATCATAGAAGCAGTACTATTGCAATTCAGTAGTTTGTGTCTTTACTTCACGAGCCGTAGTAAATGCTGCTAATTCTGCATCACCAGCACCAAGAATGACTTTGTTAGCCACTAACGCATTAGCCGCTGTTTTAGCATCTTGTAAAGTAATTCCAGCACGAGGAGCACTAATTGTGACTGATGTGCTTTTACCACCGACCGTAGAAAATGTAAGATATACAACGCGTTTTTCCGCCATGTGGGCGCCTCCTTTCACGTTTCATAAACAAGTTCATCGAATCTAAATAGACTATATAAACAAGTTAAATTACAAATATGCCTATCTTCGATTCATATCAATAAGGATGGGAATGTGTGGACTTGCTATTTCTACACCTTTTTACGACTATATAAGAATGTACGAAACCAGCAATTAAAAATGTGTTTGGATCACCTAAAACAAAATGGTAGAAAACCTACACTTAATGTCCTAAGGATACTTCATTGACGCGGACCACGTCGGACAAGCTGTGGTCATACAAGGCTGCCAGCGCATTACCAACGGTTTTCACATGATCGTCAGACGCTTCTTCCGCAACACGAGTATAGGTTACGTCTTTGTACTTCGGCGCATCTTCGGTACCGATGTTAAAACGCAACACCAATTTAGTGCGTTTAATATTGGCCATCGTATCACCTCCTTTCACCCTCTTATATTCCTGAGGCCCTCATTCGACAACCCTCTTACCGTTATTTAAGGTACTTATGGTGAAAGTAGCTGAACTCTGACTGTAATACTATGAATTGAAATAGAAAAAGACCTCTACCTAATGTTATCTAGAAGCTTATCAATCTAGATAACACCGGTAAAGGTCTATAAAGTGCTCTTACTACGAGTACTATCCATATACATATTATTCGGTTTTCAAAGCCAACATAAAGTCATATGCTTTAACAGCGGCTTCAGTGTCCACAAAATGTAGAGGATTTAACATACGACAGAATTTAAAAAGATATTCATGTCTACGCAAAATGTCTTTTATATGTAGCACTGTCTCACGGGCTGTACAGGCTGAGCTATAGCCATTCATCATAGCATATAGATAAGAAATAGGTAAATTATCCTCTCGAAAGAAGCTGTGAACAAAGATGAGTAAATCCCATCCTTGTGGTGTTAACTCAGGCCAACGGCGAGTATTCTCCCAATCGAGTAATGTGATCTTATCTAGTTCAGGCTCATATGTAATGTCGCGCATAGCAGGACGACCATGACTCAAACCATAATCATGCAAGCGACCCAATGTCTTGCCAAACATATAAAAAATATGACTTAACATATCTTGCAAACTATCATCCTCTGGATGTTGAGCAGGCAATTGGCTATAATATGTTAACGTTTTGCCACAATCTTCTGTAACAAAATAATGTTCTCTAAAACCAGCAATAACAGGAGCTACTGGTAATTGCGTATTCACAAAAGAAATCTTGTAAAACTCATAATCAAAAGAAGCTCTAGGTGCGGGCTTAATCCAACTAGAGCGATGGTTACTTATATCCTGTTTTACAAAGTACTGTTTGTTGTTAAAATCCACAGAAAAAACACGATGTTCTGTCTCTTGATCAATCATTCGATCGATATATTCTAATAGCATATCATTCATTATTTTCCCCCGTATATACACTCTATAATGCTAATCGCCCTCTCAAAGCATAATAACTAGCATTTCCAATATAATATCTCCCAAATTTATATTGTATAGTCTAGTATGTATAGCATTATAATAATTTATGAATTACAACATATTAGCTATTACTCATATAAGTGTATACAATTTATGTACTTATTATACTACAATTATCAATCGATATCAAAATCAAATTTATTTATAAAGTTAGTATTTTACTGTATTTATTTTACATTTATCGGTTTATATATATTTCACGATTAATATTTCAGTACACTTAAATCCAAATCTATTACTATTACTATTACTATTACCATTAACATTACTGGAGCTCTATTTATAGAAAAGAAAAACCCCCTAGCCTAAGCTAGGGGGTTCTTCTGGTAATTATGATAATAGGTTTAGATTCAGACTACTATATAGACCAACTCTGATCATGTCTAAATCAAACGAATTAACCTACGAATTTTGTCACTGCTGCAGTGTCAGTTAAGTGACGTTTAGGCATGCCCATTTCAGCAGGGGAAATGCCAAGAGCAAGACCTACTAATTGGGACATGTGCAAGATTGGCATATCTTTGCCACCGCCAACAACTTCTTTTGCTTCTTTTTGGAACATATCAAGTTGCATTTGGCAAAGTGGGCAAGGAGTAACTACGCAATCTGCGCCTTCTGTAGCCGCATCTTTGTTGATAGAGCCAGTCATTTGCATTACGGAATCATGTGCAGGGTATACAGCATGGAAACCGCAGCAATCAAGTTTACGGGAGAAGTCGATTGGTGTAGCACCGATAGCGGAGATCAAATCTGCTAAAGATGTAGGCATTTGATAATCTTCGAAGCCCAATTCAGTTTGAGGACGAAGAATATGGCAACCATAATATTCAGCTACACGTAAACCAGTTAAAGGTTTAACAACTTTAGCTTTCAATTTATCCAAACCGTAATCGCGGATCAATACCCATAAGAAATGAGTGATATCAGTTGTACCGCGGTATTGTTTACCGATTTGAGCTAATTTTTTATTAACTTCGTTCTTTTCTTTTTCGTTTGCATCAAGTTCATTTTTAGCTTCACGAAGCATCAAAGTACAAGTGTTACATACAGTTAAAAGGTTCAAACCTTTTTCTTCTGCCAATGCAATGTTACGAGCATTTGTAGCAAGTGTAATTTCTGGAGCGATGTCTTGAACGTGGGACGCGCCACAGCAAGTCCAACCGTCAAGTTCTTCCAACTCGATGCCTAATTTTTTAGCTACAGCAACTGTTGCTAAGTAGTCTTCTTTGGCAGCGCTTTCAAGAACGCAACCTGGGAAAAATGCGTATTTCATTATTTGCTTACCTCCTCAGCTGCTTTCATAAGTCTGCGAACACCATCAATACCATTTACAGGTTTTTGAGGTACTACAAGTTCGAATGGATTGATTTTGCTGTGTTTCCACAAACGTAAAGCATAGAATGCTTGTTTAGCGGAATCAACAACACCATCAGATTTCAAGCTCATAGAAACTTCTTTCAAGCGACCAGTTTTGTAAAGGTCCTCTTTGAAAGCAACTGCATGGCGAACGCCTTTGCTGTTAGTAAGACCAGCTTTTGTAGCTTCTTTACGCAAGTTGGAAATATCTTGAGCAGGTTTTAAGTGTTTAGGACAACGGGAGATACAGTTCATACAGTGAACGCATTTCCAAAGACCGTTGTCGAATGCAGGTTGAATGTGAGCCATAGGTGCATCATCACGGCTATCCAATACGAAACGGTTAGCTTTAGTGAATACATATGGTTCCAAGAAATCATCTTCACGAGCAGTCAATTTGTTACATTCGGATGCGCAGCAACCGCAAAGAATACATTCTGTACCGGCAACGAATTTTTTGAAGTCTGCCGGAGTTTGACGAACGATTTTGTCGCCTTCGTTGAATTCAGCTTTAAGGAAAATCCAAGGAGCAACTGTTTTCAAGCGATCAACTTTGGATTCCCAGTCAACAACTAAGTCACGGATAACACGGAAGTTGCCGATTGGAGCGATTGTCAATTCGTCTGTGCCATAACGTTCTGTTAATTCATCGATTTTAGATTCACAGCCGAGCATCGCTTCGCCGTTTACACGAATGGAGCAAGCGCCGCAAACTGCGGAACGGCAAGCTGCCAAGAATGTCAATGTTGGATCCTGTGTATCTTTAATTTTTTGAAGGCCCCAGAGGATTGTACGGTCAGGTTCGTAATCAAATTTGAAAGTCTGTACAAACGCGCGACCTTGTTGGTAACGGTGAATATGGTAGGTGATTTGTCTCATCTTAGTACTTCCTTTCTTGTGGTTCGTATTTAGTGAACACTACGTCGCGTTCTGTTAATTCGTATTGACCGTCAGCACCTAATTTGATCAAAGAATGTTTTAAGTATTTTTCATCATTACGTTTAGGATGGTCTTCACGAATATGAGCACCACGAGATTCACGGCGGTGTAAAGCGCCCATAGCAATAGCTTTTGCTACTGTTAACATGGAGCCGATTTCACAATAGTTTACGAATGCCATATTGTAAGTACGTTCAGGGTCACCTACATAGCAAGTTTTATAATCTTCAATCAATTGTTCGATTTCTTTTAAGGCTTCAGTAATACCTTCTTCATTACGGAAGATACCTACTTTATTCCACATTGCATCAGCCAATGCATCGCGGATTTCTACAACCGGACGACCGCCTTCACGGGATGTTACTTCTGTGAAACGAGCTTCCCAAGCTTTTGCAGCTGCAGCAAGTTCCGCATCTACGTTAGGTTGTTCATGTGTTTCAGCATAATCAGCTGCGCCAGCACCGGATACCTTACCGAATACTACACCGTCTGCCAAGGAGTTACCACCCAAGCGGTTCGCACCGTGGATGGAGATACAAGATGCTTCGCCAGAAGCGAACAAACCAGGCAATTCACATGCACAAGTTTTGTAATCCACTACGTCGATACCGCCCATTGTATAGTGACATGTAGGACGAATAGGTACCGGTTGAGTCAATGGATCGCAATGTTCGAAAGTCATAGCCAAGTCACGAATACCATGAAGTTTTTCGATGATAACTTCAGGACCCAAGTGACGAAGGTCAGCTACTACATATGCGTTAAGGCCAGAACCGAAACCACGACCTGCAGCGATTTCATCTTCGATCGCTTTCGCTACAACGTCACGAGATGCCAATTCCATTTTGTTAGGCGCATATTTTTTCATGAAACGTTCGCCTTCAGCGTTAAGAAGGTAACCACCTTCACCACGAACCGCTTCGGACATCAAGATACCAGTACGACCAAGACCAGTTGGATGGAATTGGATCATTTCCATATCTTTCAAGCCGTTACCAGCGCGGAATGCTGCTGCCATACCATCGCCTGTGGAAAGGAATGGGTTTGTAGTACGAGTCCAGAAGATACGGCCTGCACCACCAGTAGACAAGATAATAGCTTTCGCTTTAATTTGTTCTACGCGACCTTCTTTCATGTTCCACACAACAGCGCCACCAACGTGACCTTCTGCAGATTTAACAAGATCTAAAAGATACCATTCTTGTAAGAAGTGTACGCCTTCTTTCAAGCATTGTTCGTAAGTTGTGTGCAAAATAACGTGACCAGTTTTATCCGCAGAGTAGCAAGTACGTGGATAGGATTGACCACCGAAGTTACGTTGCGCAATTTTATTCTCTTCAGTACGGGAGAATGGAGCACCCATGTGGTCCATTTCAAGTACGCCTTCTGGACAACGAGAGCAGAAGAATTCGATTGCATCTTGGTCGCCAAGATAGTCAGAACCTTTTACAGTATCGAAAGTATGAGTTTCAACTGTATCTTCAGCTGCAACGTTGTTCAAACATGCATTTACACCGCCTTGCGCCATTGCTGTTGCAGAGCGAGTTGGGAAAATTTTAGTAATAAGAGCTACTTTTAAGCCTTTGCGACGACCTACTTCAAGAGCCGCACGCATGCCGGCGCCACCGCTACCTACTACTAGAACATCAAACTGTTCCATAATGACCTCCTCATAACTACCTATTAATAAGAAACCTGTTAGACTATCTCATTTCAAAAACTTATAAAAATTTTTGATAACCTAATCATTTTTCTTTCAAGAAAAACCCCATACTTATGCGATTTTTCTTATTTCTTTACCTATAATTATAGAGAGCATTTCAGGTCATGTCTAAACCCTATTATGCATAATTAATTTTGATTAATCTAATTGATAATTTATTTCACTTAGCATTTTTAAGGTAAAAAAAGGAGTCAAAAAATTACCTATATGAATAATTTTTACAAGAAGTTAAGGATTTTACGAAAGTAGTTCGGTTCCGAAATTTTTCTATGTTTTTATTTCCTTTGGTATCTATAGAATTCGCATAAACACTAGCTTTTTAATTATTGCTAACCATTCCTAATAATTAATATCCATTAAATTCCTACTAAATTTACCTCGAATTTAATCATCGAAAATTATCGTATTTCTCCGTTCATAACAAGCATTTATTTCTGTGATAATAATTATCATAAGTTTTTTTAGTGATTTATCGCACATCATCTAAAATCGATAAAATCATCCTCATCTATGCGCATACGGCAATCTTCGATATAGTTAGATTTTATTCATTAGCAGAATTCATTAAGTTTCTGTCTTTCACCATTTTTAAGGCTTTTAAAGATGAAGAAAAGTCTTGTAAACTCGCATGTACATTCATCTTTTGCTCATTACTATTGTATAAGGTATGATAATAGATAAATAAGTTATATAATATTATATATATAGTCACCTTATATGGTGTTGTAGCTTTCAAAAAAAGGAAGTTTATATATATATATAATGGCTATAATTAATGTAGTTGGAGAGCTATATTTTTAAATCATACATAAGGAGAACAGAGAATGAAAAT
>CAUGOU010000018.1:0-16834 GCA_959601155.1 Veillonella parvula
ATTCCGTTGACATTTGAACGTTCTGCTGCTATAGACCTCGCTGGTCGTGATGTATTGGAAGCGGTTCAAATGTCCGTTAATCCTAAGGTGATTGAAACACCAATCATTTCTGCAGTGGCAAAAAATGGTATTGAACTTAAGGTTCGTGCTCGCGTAACGGTACGTGCTAATATTGACCGCCTCGTTGGTGGTGCTGGTGAAGCTACAATTATCGCCCGTGTTGGTGAAGGTATCGTAACAACGGTAGGTTCTTCTGAAGAGCATACAGATGTATTGGAAAATCCAGATCACATTTCCCGTACTGTATTGGGTAAAGGCCTTGATGCGGGTACTGCATTCGAAATCTTGTCCATCGATATTGCTGACGTAGATGTGGGACGTAACATCGGTGCTCAATTGCAAACTGACCAAGCGGAAGCGGATAAGAAAATCGCTCAAGCTCGTGCGGAAGAACGTCGTGCAATGGCTGTTGCTACAGAACAAGAAATGCGTGCTAAAACACAAGACATGCAAGCTAAGGTTGTGGAAGCACAAGCTGAAGTCCCTAAAGCATTGGCAGAAGCTTTCAGAAATGGTAATCTTGGCGTTATGGATTACTACAATATGAACAATATTATTGCAGACACTAAAATGCGTGAAAACTTAGCAGATGGTGAATAGGAGTAGCTATGGACTCTATTTTGTCTTCAGTGCTATCCATCTTTTCGCATAATCCAATCTTTGTTTTAGGTATCATAGCGTACATTGCTTTTTCCATTATAAAAAATAAGAATACTGAAGAGTCTGAAGAGTATGATGAGTATGAAAGCTCTAGTGGCGGAACTTGGGAAGATATGGAGCGCGAATATGGCATCTCCATAGAACGCAAGGTAGATGAACCGTCTATGGATGATTTGTCTAAGGTTGATGACTTTTATCGGGACTCTTATGAAGATAAACCGATTGTAAATCAGCAACCAGAAGCACCATCGAAAACTATGGAGGACATACATTTCAATGAAGAGGCTGCAGCAGCTCAACGAGATATTGAAGCCTTATCAATGAAAAGTTCCAGTAGCACTCCAAGTTATACTACCAGTAAGACTCGCTTAGATAGAGAAGCTGTTACGGGGCCGACCTTAAGTGAAAGACTAGCTGAGTTTAAACGAGATAAAGTAGCTAAAGAGGGGCAAGTTCTTATTGAAAATGTAGGCATTACAACTGCGCCTACTGCTCTAGCTGCGACTTCAACTCGCGGTCGTAAATCTAATCATGCTTTAAAAGAGGGCATGAAATGGTTCATCATTTTAAGTAAACCTAAAGCTCTTGAACGTAGATACCGTTAATGAAGTAATCTATTTATAAGTGTATAAACTAATTATGGTTTTATTGGAATATAAATAATAATGGATTGTGCACTGATGTGGTATAGCAACCATACTGTCACATATCATAATGTGGGGCATATAATTACATATTGAAAGAGGTTCCTATTGGTCACCTATGTGACTATTAGGAACCTCTTTTTTATTGTTTTTTCCTAGTGAAACTTTCACAATAATAGGGGAAGGAGTTCGTTTATAAGGAAAGGTAAAATTATGTATCGAAATGTGCGTGTTATACCAAAACAGTTGTTGTACCAATTATATATAGAGAAGCAATGGAGCGTTCGCGATGTGGCGGATTATTTTCAATGTAGTGTTGATACCATCATGCGCCGTATGAAAGCGTACGATATCGAACGGAGGCCTCTGAAGAAAGAAATCAATATGGTCCATGTACAAGCTTTGTATGAGACCGGTAAGTGGTCGCTCCATTCATTAGCAAAGCGTTATGATGTGTCTATTACGACGATAGCGAATCGCTTGAAAGAATATGGATTGGCTTGTCAGCAATCAAATAAAAACGTCTCTATAGATGTAGTACGTATATGTAGGGCTTATAAAAGTGGAAATAGTACAGATGCCATTGCTCGTATGTATGGTATATCGCGATGGAAAGTTCACCATGTATTGCGGCATATGGGGAATTGCTTACTTCCTAAAGTTCGAAAGCCTATGCGCGTAGAGGAGATGGCTTATTTATATATTCATCATCACATGAGTACAGATGACATTGGCCTAGCTTATGGGATACGTGGTTCTACAGTGGCAATTTATTTGCGAGAGCAAGGTATAGAAATAAGGGCAAATACTCTTGATCTAGACGAAAATAAGATTAAAAAACTCCGTGCTCAAGGTTATGGAGTTGCAAAGATTGCACAGGCGATGGGTTGCTCTACCTCTGCTGTGCGAAAGCGTCTAGCTATGAAAAAATATATCTCTCCTTGATGTAGTGTGGTAGATACTATATACTTAAATTTATACAATGATGGGAGGAATATTATGCTCGAAATTATATCTGCTTTAACACCGTTTTTATTACTGGGCTTAGTGGCTGCTGGTTTATCTCGCCTTTCTGGGGTAGCCTTATCTATGGTTGTAGTACCAACTTTATTGATTTGGGGTGCAACTGCGGTTGACGTAATCGCCTTTATGTTGCTCTTTGTGGTGTACAACAACTTCACTATGGAAACACAAGATATTCGTTTAGATTATAAAGATCTTGTCTTATTCCCTAAATGGCGCTTGTGCATTCCCTTTATTTTGAGTTTGGTGAGCGCTTTCTTTGTTCCTGCTGCAGGCATTGCTGTTTTTATGGCTTGCTTTGTTTTAGAGTTATTGGCTACTGTGTATAAACGCATTCCTGAAAATAAACGACCTCGTTTACAGCGCGTAATAGTAGCATCGATTTTGAGTGCTGTTGCAACAGCTGTAGGTGCTTATATAGGTCCTAAAATTCCTAGTGAATTCTACTTTGTCTGTGTAGGCTTAGCCATTTTAATCGTTACGGACTTTGCATGGTATGCCGGCAAGCATAGAGATGCTTTTAGAAACGTATGGGATAGCATTTGGGCTGGTTTTAATATATTCTTAGGCATGTTTGGCATAGAGGCTTCATATTATCCAGCTGCACTTACGCGATCTATTCCAAATCCAATGGATCGCATGTTGCCTATGGTTACTGTAGTAGGTGGCTATGCAGGCCTTATGGTAGTATTCGGCTTTTATAACATTTTTTCTATACCGTCTTTAATTACGGCCATCGGTGCTGCTATAGGGATACGCCTCTTTGGTATGTATGAATTCCCTCGAAATGGCAGTTTCTCTTATTTGGCAATCGGTTTTGCCGTGGCTGCTGTAATTTGCTTGTACCTCGTATCTCCGACACCAGTTGGTTTTGATCATATTAATACCTTGGTTTCTCAACCAATTGGTCAATAATGATAGATAATGTAAGTCTGTTGATATATTTTAATAAGTTCTTTAGTTGCTTTTACATAGGAGCCAATTGGATTATAATGTGTGATGTATCTCATATATTGTATTGAAAATTAAGTTCATATTAGAATGTGAAAGGAGTTGATGCTATATGGCAGAAACAATTGAAACAAGACCATTCCCTCCATTCTTACCAAAGAAGGCAACAGTCATGATGATGGGCACATTTCCTCCAGAACAATCAAAACGTGCTATGGAATTCCATTATCCAAATTTCCAAAATGATATGTGGCGTGTATTTGGCCTCGTATTCTTTGATGAAAAAGATCATTTTAGAAATGGTGAGGAAAAAGCGATGGATCCTGAGAAGATCAAAGCCTTTTTGTCTGAAGCTGGAATTGCATCTTGTCCTACTGTTTTGAAAGCTATTCGCGAAAAAGGGAATGCATCTGATGCATTTCTTAAGGTCGTTGAACCAGTTCCACTTGCAGACGTACTGGAGCAAATCCCTGACTGTAAGCATATTGGTACAACAGGCGGCAAGGCTACGGAGATTTTATTGAGCCTTTTACCAGAAAAGGTTAAATTACCTAAAACTGGTGAAACAATTCCTTTTGTATTTAATGGTCGGGAATTGACATTGACACGTTTGCCATCTACATCACGTGCCTATCCGTTGAGTCTACCGAAAAAGGCTGAAGCGTACAAGAATTTCTTCAAAGCTTGTGGTCTAAAAACAAAATAAATATTTAAAGTAGCACCTTTAATAGTTGGCTTTGAGTCTTTTGGTCTCATCTGTCGCTATTGAAGGTGTTTTTATATCGTAAAAATATATGAGATATTAAAATGGAAATTAATGCTTGTTTATTGTGAATATGTAGTTTGTTATAAATAAAATTGATAAGATATATAATATATTAATTCTTGTTTTTTATAATGAGAGGTTTATAATTAATCGTTGTCGCAAACTGGTTGACAATAATTTAAAAAATGGAGTTGATAATATGGATAAGGCTAAGGAGGCCTTGTGGACAAAATCCTTTGTCCTTGATACTTTGATTAATTTCTTAGTATTTTTGATTTATTATTTATTAATTGTTATTATTGCGGTTGTAGCAAAAGATAATCTTCATGCTACGGCTAGTCAAGCGGGACTTGCTGTTGGTATATATATTATTGGCACCGTTGTAGCCCGTTTGTTGGCAGGGCGGTTTATCAGTATCCTAGGATGTCGTAAGATGCTCTATTTAGGGTTATTGATTTACTTGATTTCAACAGCTATGTATTTCTACACACCTAATTTACTAATGCTTGATAGTGTTCGCTTCTTAAATGGTTTTGCTTATGGTATTACATCTACTGCTACAAGTACTATCATAGCTGCTATTATTCCTACGTCACGTCGAGGGGAAGGGATTAACTATTATGGCTTATCTACTTCTCTTGCCGCTGCAGTAGGACCATTCTTAGGTATATTAATGCTTCATAGTCTTGGTTATGATTTTATCATTGCATTTTGTGTTGTACTTATTATCCTTTGCGGTATTGGCTCTGTAATCATGAAATTTAATGAACCTAAACTTGGTATCGAATCTGAAGGACATAAGGGCATTAGAATTTCGGACTATATTGAACCACGGATGAATTCAATCAGTCTTGTTTCCATTCTAGTCGGCTTTGCCTACTCTGGCGTTATTGGCTTTATGGCGGCTTACACAAAAGATCTAGATCTTATTATGGCGGGCACCTTCTTCTTTGTTGTATATGCCGTCGTTATTACTATAACAAGACCATTGCTTGGCATTGTTTTCGATATGAAAGGGGAAAACTTCGTTCTTTATCCTTGTTTTGTATCCTTAGCACTTGGTATTTTCTTATTATCCATCGCTCACTCCACATGGCTTGTGCTTTTATCGGCTGTGTTTGTTGGCCTTGGATATGGTACATTTATGTCCAACGGACAAGCTGTTACTGTTAAGATAGTACCTGTTCATCGTATTGGTGTTGCCACATCTACATACTTCATTGCCTTGGATATGGGGCTTGGCTTTGGCCCCTATATTTTAGGTGCCGTTAAAGAGGTTGTAGGTTATGCTAGTATGTTCCATGTAACTGTTGTTGTTGCGCTCCTTGCGCTGGTTGCCTATTATTTATTATATGGCCGTTATGTGGGGACTGAGAGAGACCTCTCGTTGAAAGCTCGCGCTGAAGAAGAAGAAATTAGGAATCGTAAACATAATGGTAAGCTTGCGTAAGATGTAAAATAAAAGGACTATACGAGCCTAGGCTCGTATAGTCCTTTTTGGTTATCTAGTACTGCTTTGCTAATATTATTATTTTTCAATATTTACAATATTAACGATAACTTCAACAGCTTTTTTCATATCATCGATACATGCGAATTCATGACGACCATGTAGATTTTCTACGCCTGTAAAAATATTTGGTGTAGGAATGCCCATGAAGGAGATTTTGGATCCATCTGTGCCACCGCGAATAGGATCACAAATAGGTGTAATTCCAGCTTTTTTCATTGCTGCTTTGGCTACGTTTACGCATTCCATATTGTCTTTGATGATATCGTACATGTTATAGTATTGGTCTTTTACAGAGACCTCACATACTTCACGCCCATATATTTCATTCAATGTTTGACCTGCTTGTAAGAAGAATGCTTTTTTTGCTTCGAACAATTCCTTATTATGGTCGCGGATAATATAGTTCATTTTGCCGGTATCTACTTGTGTTTCCATGCTCATGAGCATAAAGAAACCTTGGCGACCACATGTGTGCTCAGGAACAGCTGCTCCTGGTAATAAAGCGTCAAATTGCATAGCTAGTTTAGCACAGTTGATCATAATGCCTTTGGCAGTACCTGTGTGAACGGATACGCCTTTGAGGGTTACTGTACCGCCAGCAGCGTTAAAGGTTTCATATTCGAGTTGGCCTAGGCTTTCACCATCGATAGTGTAAGCATAGTCTACAGGAAATTGTTTAACATCGAAGTGGTCAGCACCAGTACCGATTTCTTCATCTGGACCGAAAGCACACATGATTTTACCATGTTTGATTTCTGGGTGAGATACGAGATAGGCGAGGGCTTCCATGATTTCGCAGATACCAGCCTTGTCGTCACCACCAAGAAGTGTTAGACCATCGGTTACAACTAAGGACTTGCCAATGTAATTTTTTAGATTTGGAAAATCTGCACGACGGGTGAAGATTTGATGTTCTTCGTTAAGGCAAATATCCCCGCCATCATAGTTTTCTACGATGCGAGGCTTAATATTTTCCGCGTTGTAATCGGCTGTATCCATATGCGCAATAAAGCCGATAGCAGGAGCTTTTTCATCTGTATTGGCATTGAGCGTACCGATGACAAAACCATTTTCACGATTGTAAATAACTTCATCTAAACCGATTGCTTTTAAATCAGGAACGAGCACATTCATAGCAAAGTCTACTTGAGTTTGAGTACTAGGAATGGTTGTACTTTCCTCATTAGACCGTGTATTTATGCTCGTATAGCGTACAAAACGTTCGACCATTGATTCCATAATGAGACTCCTCGTAAGTAAACATACGTGTTATACAGGGCAGTATACGATACCGTTACATAATAGAGATTCTTAATATACTTTCATTGTAGAACAGGGACGCTAAAAATGCAAAATAATTATTTATAGGGGGTGTATTGTTTTATTCGCATAGTGCATAGAAAACCATTGAACCATGTGTAGTACCGTGTTAGTATAAAGGTGAATAGTTATACGTTTGTACTTTTTCTGTGAGGAGGTTTTACTATGTCGGACGAGGTTCGTTCCATTCCACCCATAGAACCAGTGTTAGATCCTAAGAAAGATTACGTAGAGATTAACTCATATGTAGTCTTCTGGGGCTTGTTCTATGCGGCAGTTTTCACACTGGCTGTTGGCTATTTATGTTTGAAAATCGGTCAAACAGTAGATGCTTTTGCACCAGTATCTGTACTTGCTATGGGTACAGCAGTTATTTTAAAGCGACAAAATGCTTTTGCCGAAACGGTACACATTCAAGCTATCGCTAGTTCTAGTACGAACACATTAGCAGGGGCTATGTTCTTTTTGCCAGCCCTTTACATCTGGAATGTAACAGATGTATCTTTTGTACAAATGGCGATTCCTATCATTCTTGGCGGCGTTTTAGGTGTTTTATTATGCGTTATGTTCCGCCGCTATTTCGTTGAAGAAATGCACTATGTGTATCCGTTCCCAAGTGGTCGTGCTGCAGCGGAAGTATTGATGAGTAATGAAGGTAGCAAAGCAAAACTTATGCTTGGCTCTGGTTTAATTGCTCTCGTGTATGACTTTATTCTTAATAGTTTAGGGTGGTGGCAAGAGGTTATTCGCACTGCTACCTTTAAGTGGGGGGCAGCTCTTGCAGATCAAACTAAGCTAACTGCAGCGGTAGATACTGATGCAGCATTGCTTGGCCTTGGTTATTTCACGGGCCTTCGCTATGCGGCTATCATTGCAGCCGGTTCTTTCTTCTCTTGGTTTGTATGTATTCCGATTGTGTACTATTTAGCACCTGAACATATTATGCAAATTGGCGGTCATGCAGTTCCATTGGGCGAGGCCCCAATTCGCAAGGTATTCCTCGATTATGTTCGTCATATTGGTATCGGCATGCTCGCTATGGCAGGCATTATTGGTTTAATTACAATGTCTAAAGTGGTAGCAAATGTTGTTAAAAATGCAGTGCTTGACATCTTTAGTTCTAAAACTGTAGATGTTAATTTGCTTCGTACACAACGTGATGTACCTACATCTTGGATTGGTGCTGGCATCTTGTTATGTACAGTTTTATTTGCAGCATATTTCCATTTTATGTATGCTGAAAGCTTCGGACAAACAATTGTGGCGTTCTTAATTGTTCTTATTATGTCTTTCCTATTATCTGTAGTGGGGATTAGCTCCATCGCTTATACAGGTACAGAACCAGTTTCAGGTATGACAATCTTTATGATTATTATCTCCGCTGTATGCTTAACCGCAGCAGGTATGACTGGTAAGGTCGGTATGATTGCAGTCCTCATGATGGCATCCTTTATTGGTACTACTATTGGGATGGCTGGTAACTTTATGTCTGAACTTAAGGTGGCACATATGACAGGTGCTACACCTAAGAAAATGGAACAATGGCAAATCGTTGGTACTATTCTTTGTGCCGTACTTTCTGTAGGTGTTATGATTCTTTTAAACGATGCTTATGGATTTGTAGGAGATCATGCATTAAATGCACCTCAAGCGAATGCTATGGCCGCAATTATTGAGCCAATGATGACTGGTGGTAGTGCTCAATGGCCTCTATACATGGCTGGCGCATTATTTGCAATTATCTTGTGGATGGTAAGAGTTCCACCATTGGCATTTGCCTTGGGCACATACTTGCCAATGGAAATCAATACACCATTACTTATCGGAGGTTTGATTGCGTATCTTGTACAAAATAGTACAAAAGACAAAGAATTGGCAGATCTTCGCTTCTCCAAAGGTAGTACAATTGCCTCTGGTCTCGTAGCTGGTGGTGCTATTGGCTCCTTGTTCAGTGCGGTGCTTCGCATAGCAGGTGTTGATGTATTTGCTCAAGCCTGGGTAGAAACACCTGAAGCGACATACCTCAGTATCGTAATGTATTTATTACTTTGTACGTTCTTGTACAAGGTAGCTATGTATGTAAAAGCTAAACATGCTAAATAAATTACATACTATATATCCTAAATGAATTGAATAGCTTATTTATTCTATAAATAACCAGGAATCCTCCATTTTGGAGATGACCGCCTTTATCAAGTTTCATCTATGCTTGGTAAAGGCGGTCTTTTTATATACTTAGGAATGTTATTTTCGATATAGCTAAAAACTATATCAATTCAATACCTATTGGTATAGTTGGATTTGTTGACCCTTACTATATCGAATGTTATCATAAAACTATAATACCTTTAGAGGTATTATTTTTATTATGCTCATAAGTGTAAGTATAAATATATTAGTTAATTAAGGAAAAATCTGTTTCTAGATAGAACGGAGAGAAGTAAGGGTAATAATATGAAATTTAAGAAAATAGCAGCTCTATTAGGGGCTTTCACTATTGCTAGTAGTTTATTAATCGCTGGCTGTGGTAATGCGGGTAATAGTCAGAAGACATGGCGCGTAGGTACTGATGCGACCTATGCACCATTTGGTTTTAAAGACAAAGATAGTGGTAAATTAGCTGGATTTGATATTGATATTATCAATGCGATTGCAAACGAAGAGGGCATAGAAGCAGATATTCAAAATCTAAACTTTGATGCGCTTTTACCAGCATTACAAAGTAACACCATCGACATCGCTATTTCGGATATGACTATTTCTGAAGAACGTGCAAAATCCGTTGATTTTAGTAAACCGTACTATATTGCAGGTAATGGTCTCGTTGTAAACATTGATAACACCAATATTAATAGCTTTAAGGATCTAGAAGGTAAACGCATTGGTGTATCCATCGGCTCTACTGGTGCAGAGATTGCTAGCAAGATTCCCAATGCCGATGTACGTCAGTTTAATATTATTGTCGATGCGTTCTTAGAATTGCAAAATAAAGGCGTCGATGTAGTTATCAATGATACACCAGTAAACGAATATTATGTTAATGGTAAGGGCAAAGGTATCGCAAAGGTTACTGGAGAGGACTATGATGCGGCACCACTAGGTATTGCTGTGAAAAAAGGCAATACAGAGTTGCTTAACAAAATCAATGATGGTTTGGCTAAGATCAAAGCAAACGGTAAATATGCAGAAATTTATAAAAAATGGTTTGGTAAGGAGCCTCCAGCAGAAGTATTAAAATAGTTTGTAGATAGTACCAGAATGTATTATTTGATATAATATGCTAGGTAATCCTCGTGTTATAAGAGGTATGTATAGAATGGGTGATATGATGGCTAAACGAAGTGCATTTTTAGATATTATTAAGGAAAAGGGCGCCCTCGTCTTAGATGGGGCTTTAGGGACTGAATTAGAGCGTTATGGCTGTGATATTCAACATAAGTTGTGGTCTGCTAAGGTTCTCATGGATCAGCCAGATATCATTAAGAAAATACATATTTCTTATTTAGCTGCGGGTGCCGATATCATTCAAAGCTCTGGCTATCAAGCGACAGTAGCAGGCTTTAAAGGTTTAGGTTATGGAACGGAAGAAGCGATAGAGCTCGTTAAACTATCTGTTCGTTTAGCCGTGCAAGCTCGTAATGAGTTTTTAGAAGCAAAGGCGAGTGGGGCACTTACATTGCGTGGAATTACGCTTGGTGAAGAGACTCCTAAGGGAATTAGATATTTTTCTGAAGGTGCGTTACCTAAACCGTTGGTGGCAGCTTCTGTAGGTCCTTATGGCGCTTTCTTGGCGGATGGTTCTGAATACCGTGGGTATCCTGATGTACAAACAGAATATCTAGAGGTATTCCATATTCCTCGATTAGCGTTATTCTGTGAAGAAAATCCAGATATATTATCCTTTGAAACCATACCGTCTTATGCTGAAGCGATCGCTATTGCGAGAGCTATGTCTGATCCGTTTACATCCAAAGGTATTCCTGCATGGATTGCTTTTTCCTGTAAAGATGGGCACCATGTTTCTAGTGGTGAAACCATTATTAAATGTGCACAAATGATCGATAAGGTACATCCTATTACGGGGATTGGCATTAATTGTAGTAAACCGGAATATGTAGAATCCTTGATAAAAGATATCCGTACCGTTACAGATAAACCGATTGCTGTATATCCTAATCTTGGTGAAAGCTATGATAGTAAAACTAAAACTTGGTATGGCGATGCTGCATCATTTGTAGACTACGTTGAGGTATGGCGAAAAGCTGGAGCTGAAATCATTGGTGGCTGTTGTAGAACAACACCTGAAATTATCGGTGATATTGCAAAGAAAATTCACAACTAATATATTGTGATATACAAAAAGCTATTCGAGTATAATTCGAATAGCTTTTTCTTTATATGCAAATAAAAAAGCAGTGCGAAAGCACTGCTTTTACTATGGCGGAGAGACAGGGATTTGAACCCTGGGTACGGGATAACCGCACACATGATTTCCAATCATGCTCCTTCAGCCGCTCGGACACCTCTCCATGTATTCTGTTGTGTAACAGGTACTTGTATAGTATATGAAAAAGTTAGATTTATGTCAAGCAAAAAAATAGTAGAATTATTGCATATTTACAAGGCTTTTAAAATATAGTATTTGATTTCAATAAATGGATATAAATCAAAAAACATAGCCTGGTTTTAGGCGTATAAAATCTGGTATATAAAAAGAAAAAGCCGCCTAAATAGGCGGCTCTTGTATTAGAATACGTCTTTAATTTCAGCAGCTTCAATGGACGCTTTTATATCGTCTGCCATTTTTTCAATTAATGGAAGATCTTCTTCTTTCAAAGAGGATTTGATATCTAGTGGTTCGGAAACGATTTCAATGTCTTTGAAGTCATTTTCGAAATGGGAAACCATTGTTTTCATAGCAGCAGAAGCCCAAGAGTGGTTACCGATGATGGATACCTTATGGTTTTGGAAGTTAAGGGCTTTTAATTCATGGATAAAGTTTTCCATAGTAAGGTATAGATTCAAGTTATATGTAGGTGCGATAGTTACCAAGTTAGTATATTTCCAAGCATCGGAAATGATGTAGGAAGCATTAGTTTTGGAAACATCGTAAATTCTGATATCTGTAACGCCACGTTTAGATAGTTGTTTAGCCAATTGTTGAGCAATAGCACGAGTATTGCCGTACATGGAACCAAAAGCGATAACAACACCTTTTTTCTCAGCTGTATAGCTGGACCAATGTAAGTATTTGTGCGTGATATATTGGATAGATTCAGGGGTGCGCCAGATTGGACCATGAAGTGGAGCAATCCGTTTGATATCAAGGCTAGAAATTTTGCGAAGCGCATTTTGTACTTGTGGTCCGTATTTACCAACGATATTTGTATAGTAACGGCGAGCTTCCTCTTCGTATGTAGCTACGAAATCGGTTTGATCAGCAAAGATATTACCATTAACTGTACCGAATGTACCAAAAGCATCTGCAGAGAACAATGTGCCTGTAGATTTTTCGTATGTACAAGTTACTTCAGGCCAGTGAACCATAGGCATAGTGTAAGAAACTAAAGTATGTTTACCTAAACAGATTTCATCGCCTTCTTTAATTTGATGGTATTGTTCTGGTTTTGGAGTGTTATAGAATTGCTCAAACATGCGGAATGTTGTAGCATTACCTACCATTTTACAATTTGGATACCGTTCCAATGTTTCCAATAATGTTTGGCAATGATCAGGTTCCATATGGTTTACGACGATGTAATCAAGTTCACGACCATTTAAGAGGTGAGTCAAGTTGTCGAAGTACTCTTCACGAATTTCAGCATCTACAGAGTCTACCACACAAGTTTTTTCATCGTCGATGAAATAGCTGTTATAGCTAACACCATTTGGAATAGGAAATAAGTTTTCGAAACGTTCTGTTGTCCAGTCATTACTACCAATCCAGTAGATATTATGAGTCATTTTCTGAGCACAATGCATAATAAAATCCTTTCTTAACCCACACTAGGTATGTATAGCTTTACATGAGAACTCATGTCTGTAAATATAGTATCAATTTATAATACTAATATTTTCGAAAAAAATCAATATTGAAAAAGCCTACTTGAAGAAGTAGGCTTTCACATGAAAGTTCATAGTGACCAATTATTTGAAGTATTTTACACCAGATGTAAAGATTGGCATTTCTAGTTGGCCAGGAATATTTTTGCTAATACCTGCACCACAGCGTTCGGAGTGTGCCATTTTGCCAAATACGCGACCATCAGGGCTATAAATACCTTCGATAGCAGCTACAGACTGGTTAGGATTGAAGCGACTATCCATGGAGGCGATACCATCAAAGTCTACATATTGTGTAGCGATTTGGCCAGTTTTATTGAACTCTAACACTTGTTGAGGAGACGCTATAAAGCGACCTTCGCCGTGAGAAATTGGTACCGTGTAAATTTCTCCAGCTTTAGCATCACTCATCCAAGGGGACTTTGTGGAAATAACTTTCGTATTAACCATGCGAGATAAGTGACGACCAATCGTGTTGTATGTCAATGTAGGATGATCTGCAGTTAACGTTTCAATATGTCCACCAGGTAATAAGCCTAACTTGATGAGCGCTTGGAAGCCGTTACAAATACCTAATACAAGGCCATCTTGTTTGTACAAGAGGTTTTCTAAACCTTCTGCAAGGTATGGGTTGCGGAAGAGGGTGGCTATGAATTTACCAGAACCATCTGGCTCATCACCGGCACTGAAACCTCCTGGGAACATAAGAATTTGAGACTCTGCTAATTTAGCTTTGATTACGTCGATAGATTCTTTTAATTGTTCTGGAGTTTGGTTGCGAATGAGCACGATATCTGTTTCTGCACCAGCTCGTTCAAAGGCACGAGCAGAGTCAAATTCGCAGTTTGTGCCAGGGAATACTGGGATGAGAACTTTTGGTTTGGCACCTAGGGAGGCGCTGCGAGATTTAGCGTGTTGATCATGAATATAAGCGACTGCTTCTCCAAAGCCGTTTGGTGCATGCATAGGGAAGATATCGTTTAGAGGTGCTTCATAAGCAGCTTGTATTTCTTTGAGCGATACGGATTGTCCTTCCCATTCGATAACAGGTGTGGCTTGGGTTACACCGATAACTTTCACATCAGGTAATTCTAAAAGATAATTAACAGCCGTAATATCTACTTCAACGATGAAGGAACCAAGAGCTGGTTGGAAGATACCACGTTCAGCGTATTTATCGAATTTAACACCAATATTGTTGCCAAGGGCCATTTTAGTGACTGCTTCAGGAATGCCGCCTTGATCAACTACATAGGCAGAGTAAACGCGACCTTTTTCAATTTGTTCTTGTAGTGTATCGCAGTTTTCTTTGAATCGATCCCAATCAGGGGTGTCATCGTATGTACGAGGTACATCGAAGAATACGAGACGGTGATCTACGCCTTTAAGGTCTTGGCTCACAATATTATCTACATGAGCTGTACCAACCGCAAAGGATACGAGGGTAGGGGGAACGGTAAGATCCATAAATGTACCGCTCATAGAGTCCTTGCCGCCGATAGCGCCGATTTCAAGTTCTTTTTGTGCCTTATAAGCACCAAGTAAAGCTGCTACTGGCTTACCCCAAGATTCTTTGGAGTTGAGGCGTTCAAAATATTCTTGTAATGTTAAGTATGCGTCTTCTCGGCGACCGCCAAGAGCTACTAATTTTGCTACAGATAAAAGTACTGCATATTGCGCACCATGATAAGGACTCCATGCAGATAACTCAGGCACAAAACCGTGAGTCATAATACTAGCCGTTGTAGTTTCACCGTTTAGAACCGGTAATTTAGCAACCATGCCTTGGGTAGGCGTTTTTTGGAATTTGCCACCGAATGGCATGAGGACCGTATTGGCGCCCACAGTGCTGTCAAAGCGTTCTGCTAAGCCTTGTTGGGATGCTGCATTTAAATCGGATACGGCTGCGAGCCACTTTTCCTTGAAGTTATCTGCACTAGCTGAACTACGTAAGAAGTAAGATCGATCTGCAGGAGCTTTTACGATAGCGTCTTGTTGTTGACTTGCACCATTTGTATTTAAAAAGTCGCGGCTAATATCTACAATTGTTTCGCCATTCCAGTTCATAACAAGGCGATTTGTATCAGTTACCTCTGCCACAACTGTACACTCCAAGTTTTCTTCGTCGCAGTATGCTTTGAATGCCTCTACATCAGAAGCATCGATGACACAGGCCATGCGCTCTTGGGATTCAGAGATGGCTAACTCTGTACCATCGAGGCCAGCATATTTTTTAGGGACTAAGTCGAGATTGATTGATACACCATCAGTTAGTTCACCGATAGCAACAGATACACCACCTGCACCGAAGTCATTACAACGTTTGATAAGTGTCGTTACTTCGCCACGACGGAATAAGCGTTGGATTTTGCGCTCTGTAAGAGCATTGCCTTTTTGGACTTCTGCACCGCATGTGGAGAGAGATTCAACGGTATGTTCTTTAGAGGAACCTGTAGCGCCACCACAGCCATCACGGCCAGTTTTACCACCTAGCAATACTACCACATCGCCTGCAACTGGTACCTCACGGCGAACTTGGTTGCGAGGTGCAGCACCGATAACTGCGCCGATTTCCATGCGCTTTGCTACGTAGCCAGGATGGTAATATTCTTTTACTTCACCTGTAGCAAGGCCGATTTGGTTGCCGTAAGAGGAGTAACCACGAGCTGCTTCTTGGGTGATCTTTCTTTGTGGTAATTTGCCTTCCAATGTATCTTCAAGTTTTGTATGTGGATCGCCAGAGCCTGTGATGCGCATAGCTTGGTATACATAAGCGCGACCGCTCAATGGGTCGCGAATACAACCACCTAAGCAGGTAGCTGCGCCCCCAAATGGTTCGATTTCAGTAGGGTGGTTATGGGTTTCGTTTTTGAATAGTAACAACCATTCTTCAGTCTTGCCATTTACATCGACAGGGACGATGATTGTACATGCATTGATTTCATCAGATTCATCGAGATTTGTAAGTCCTCCAGCGTGGCGTAATTCTTTTACAGCCAATGTAGCCATGTCCATGAGGGAGCGAGCTTTTTTCTTAGTCGTGTAGAGCTCAGCACGGCCTTCCATATATTCTTCGAAGGCTTCCTTTATAGAACCGGTGAAGCGGCTGTCTTCAATGGTAATATCTGTTAACTCGGTCATAAAGGTAGTGTGACGGCAATGGTCAGACCAATATGTATCGAAGAGGCGAATTTCTGTAATCGTAGGATCGCGGTGTTCCACCTCTGCGTATTGTTGTCTAATCATTTGAAGGTCTGCTAATGTCATAGCAAGACCGTAGTTCTTGATGAGAGCTTCTAAATCATCATTGCTCATCGTAGTAAAGCCATCGATTGTTGCCACCGGTTTTGGATCTTCTAAATCGAGAGCTAAGGTATTTGGTACGTCAAGGCTCGCTTCGCGGGAATCAACAGGGTTAATGTAGTAGGCCTTAATGACATTTTCTTGTTCTTTTGTAAAGGTGCCTTCGATAGCATATACGCGAGCACAACGCACGATGTGGCCGGATGTAAGTGTGAGCATAGAAATACATTGCTCTGCGCTATCAGCACGTTGATCGTATTGACCTGGCACATATTCAACAGCAAATACAAAGCCTTGCACATTTGGAATTTTTTCTAATACAGTATCTACAGGAGGTTCAGAAAAAATTAAATTTTTAGCAGACTCTAGATCTCTTGCATCTAAATTTTCGATGTCGTATCGCTCATAGATTGTCACAGCTGTAGCAGGTATAGATAATTCCTGTTGTAAGGTTTGTAACATGCGTTGCGCTTCTAGGTTGAAAGATTCTCGTTTTGTTACGAATAATCGTTGTATAGCCATTGTAGCCTC
>CAUGOU010000019.1:0-16246 GCA_959601155.1 Veillonella parvula
AAATTGGTGAACCTGCGGAAAAAATTTTTAATGAACTCCTTGAAGATTTATAAATTTGGAGAGCTGAAATGAAGTATACAGTAATTATGACGCCTACAGCTAAGTCTGATATAGTAAATCTCAAAAGTTCACTAGAACAACAGATTATAGATTCTTCCTTTATTAGAAAAGAATTAAAGTTGATTTATCAAAAAATTTCTTCATTAGCTATCTTTCCTGAACGTTATCCTATTTTAAATAATAATACCAATTACAGAAAATTATCATACAAAAAATATCTTATTCTATATAAAGTCATTAATAATAACATATATATTTTTTATATCCGCCCTTCAAAAATGAATATACTACAAGAAATACAAAACATATAAAAAAGTCGGCTCTCGCCGACTTTTTTAATGCACTTTTACCCGTTTATGCTGTTGTTCATCGAATACGCCATCTACATCGATGGTATCTAGAATTCGTTTTAAAGCATGTACATCGATTTGCCCTGGTGCCGATGCTTTACCAGCAGAGGCAAAGGTCATGGCATTTCCAAATAGAGCTCCTGCAGTGCGTGTAACAGCACCTAGTTCTCCCATTGCCATCGTAATAATTGGATCCGAAGGATACAAAGCTTTCACTTCAGCCGTTGCTTCAAGTAGCGTTAATACATCACCAGTTGTGTGAGGCATAACGGCAATCTTTGGCACATCGGCCAAGAACTCTTTCATTTGAATAAGTCGATTTACAATGACTTCACGACTCGGTGTACAATGGAAATCATGGTTGCTCATGATAATAGTGATTCCATGAACCTTAGCAAACTCTATCGTTTTAAGCATTCTATCTTGATCAAAAAACAGCTCAATATCGATAGCATCCACCAATCCTGTAGGAATCAAACGTTCTAGCATTGTAAAGTAATCTTGTGTAGAAATCGTTCTTTCCCCACCTTCACCTTTTGTGCGCCATGTAAAGAGCAATCCACGACCTTTCAGTTGTGGCTTGATGAGCATTAATAGTTCAATAATAGCATCAATGGAGTGGGCCCGCTCGAAATAGTCAATGCGTAGCTCTACTATGTGACACGGTGTATTACATGCTACTGCGGTGGCATCCAGAATCTCTTTCATTGTTGTGCCCACAATAGGCACGCATATTTTTGTACCCTTTTCTCCGAGTACAGTATGACCGATACGGACCATAATAACTCCTTTCTGTCCCACACGGTGAGACTAGTGACTTACCTTAAACTAACTATATACCAATATTTTTGTAAAAGCAATCAATCGGCCCATATTGGATTGCTATTCACTAAAAACGTATGAAAGCCTACTATTATGCACTAAAACAGTATTCTTAGATTAACGATTAACATCACTTTTTCTTATACCCTAGATTAAGACCTCTTACCAATAAACGGTCTGTATCTGAAAGCCTCGTATTATAAAAATAGCCTAAAAAAGTAAAAGCTCCTTACCAATATATATTAGTAAGGAGCTTGTTAGACTCTAATTCACACACTATATTTATCATGTTGTACGGATAGTTTCCGTGATTGGAATCCCATATAGAGTAATAACAAACCTGTAATACTAAATACATAGGATATCCCAATGTAGGTAGATACAATACTTGCGAACACAGGCCCTACCATAGAACCGAATTGTTGGGCCGTCGTCGTCATACCAAACATGCGACCTCTAAAGCCTGGTTCTGTATTAAGTGTTACAGCTGCACTCAAAGATGGGTTGATTCCTACAATACAAGAGCCAATTAACACTTGTAGTACACCAAACCACCAGATACCTACTGGTAAGCTTTGAAGTAAAAGAACAACACCACTACCAAGCATACAGTAGGAAATGGTTCTAAAGTACCCACGACGCTCACCGAGGCGCACCCATATATTGGTCGTTAAGGAACCGGCTAAACCACCGATACTGAGGATTGTACCTGAAATGATAGCTGCCCCTTCCATAGTGCCTTGCATATCACCTACATAAAGCGCCAAAATAGGCTGTAGCATCATGATGACACATTGCATAAAGAAGTAAATCCATAAAAGTCTTACTAATACAGGTTGTTCTTGAACCGACTTAAAATCTTCTCGCAAGGATGTAGCTTTTACCGACTGTTTGGACTGCTCCTTAGAAGTTGTATTTTCAACTTCTAGTTTTGGTTCTTTTACAAGAAACAATACTGCCAAGGTAGCAATGAATACGGCTATACCAGATATATAAAATACAGGGCGCATACCTACGACACTTTCAACGGCACCACCTAAAAATGGGCCGATGACATTGCCTAAAATCAGACCTGTTTGGAATATGCCGAGGGCACGGCCCACCTGTTTCTCATCCACACTGAGGGAGACCATGGTCATCGCCGCAGGATAGAAACCATTAGCGAACCCAACTAAGGCACGCCCCATCAACAATTGGTACTGATCCGTTACCATACCGATGAGAACATAACAAAAGGCAATCGCGAAACCAGCTCGTAGAGCCATCCGCTTCTTGCCCTTGTTATCCGCAATTTTGCCCCATATAGGCGCCATAATGCCAGCGATAAGAAAGGTAATACCAAAGACGAGGCCTGACCAAAGTGCTACATCATCCTTAGGAACACCGAGTTCCAACAGATATATAGGCAAAAAAGGAATTATCATTGTATAACATATGGCTAACACCGTCATACTAGCTGTGATAATCCACACGTTGCGCATGCCACCTCGAGCATCATATACACTTGTACTCATGGTATCCTCCCTTCCGCATAAAATCGTTTAGATAAACTAATATACACATAAATCACTTTAAATTACAGTTCTACTTAGATTTCAATCTATGTTACTATTCATAAGATGTTATTACATTTTAATTTCATATATAAAGAAGAGCCGCATACGAAACGCGACTCTTTCCATAAAAACTAACTTAAAAGATAGCTATACAATGTAGTAATTCGCAAAAATTGCTCATACAAAAACTTTAAAAGCTATCAATTATTCCGTTGGAAATTTGTGATCCATTACATCTTGCAAGGAAACATGTTCCATAACATGTCGGAACTCATCTTGTAAATACTGCCACAATGGAGCTGTCAAGCAGTCATTAAACATAGGACACGGTTCTACATCATCTTCTAAACAAGACACGAGAGCAATGGAGTCCTCTGCGGCATATAAAATTTCATATACATTGTATTCAGCCGGAGATTTCACCAAACGATATCCTCCATATTTACCACGTCCACTTTTAACAAGGCCCGCAGAGGATAAACGAGATACAATCCCCTCTAAATATTTATCGGAAAATCCTTGGCGTTCTGCAATCTCACGAATCGGTACATTTTTTTCTACCCCATGTTCTGCAATATCCGCCAATATCCGTAAGGCATAACGCCCCTTTGTAGATATTTTCATAAGTTAACCTCTATATCATTCATAATATATTAATAGTATATCACAAATTCATACAAAAAATGGTGGGAAATATGATACACTATACATATATCGAAATATCTTTATTTAGGTATGATTTTAATTTCATATAGGGAGGATTTTATCTAATGTTAGATAAATTATTTCAACTCAGTGAGCGTGGCACAACCGTTAAAACAGAAATTTTAGCAGGTATCACTACGTTTATCACGATGGCGTACATCCTTTTCTTGGCGCCAAACATTCTTAGTCTTGCAGGCATGGATAAGGATGCGGTCCTCATTGCCACAGCCTTAGGTGGAGGTCTTGTGACGATTGCTATGGGTTTATTCGTAAACTACCCAATTGCTCTCGCTCCAGGGGTTGGCCTCTTGGCATTTTACTCCTTTACCGTAGTTCTCGGTATGGGCGTATCTTGGCAAACAGCATTAGGTGCGGTATTCATTTCTGGTCTCGTTTTCCTCGTATTAACATTAACATCAATACGACAAATGATCGTTGAAGGTATCCCAGCCTCCATGAAAATTGCCATTACCGTTGGTATTGGTCTTTTCATTTCTATCATCGGTTTAAAGTTATCCGGCTTGATGGCTATCTCCATAAGTTTGTCTCCAAACTCCTTGGGTCAAGTCGTACAGACACATGGTAATCTAGTCCCTCCAGCGTCTGAGGCACTTTTGACGCTCGGTAATTTGCACAGTGGTGAAACATTGTTGGCACTATTTAGCCTCATCTTTACAGCTTTATTGATGGCTCGCAAAATTCAAGGTTCTCTCTTGATCGGCGTTTTAGTAACAACAATCATCTCCTATGCGACAGGTCTTTCCACAATGCCTGAGAACTTCACCGTATTAGCCGTTCCTGATTTCTCCAAAGCAGCATTCTTGCAATTAGATATTCCTGGTGCTCTTCACATGGGCTTAATTACGATTATCTTCTCCTTCACATTTGTAGAATTATTCGACTCTATGGGCACTTTGATTGGTACCGCTACAGAGGCGAAAATCGCAGATCCTAAATCTGGTAAATTCCCCGGTCTTGGTAAAGCCATGACCGTAGATGCTATCGGTGTTAGTGCCGGTGCATTGCTTGGTACTTCTACAATTACGGCTTTCGTTGAAAGTGCGGCAGGTGTAGGGGCTGGCGGCCGTACAGGTTTAACAGCTGTCACAACAGGCGTACTTTTCCTAATTTGCTTATTCTTGGCTCCATTGGTATCCTTGGTTCCAAATGCAGCCACATCTCCTGTTCTTATCATCGTAGGTGCCCTCATGTTAGGTGCCATTCGCAATATTGACTTCGATGATTGGACTGAAGGCTTCCCTGCATTCCTCGTTATCGTATTGATGCCGTTCACATACAGCATCGCTAACGGTATTTCTGCAGGTCTCATTGCATACCCTCTACTCAAAATCATTGCAGGCCGTGCAAAAGAAGTTAACTGGATTATGTACGTATTGGCGGTTCTCGTTATTATCCGCTACGTATTCTTCTAATTAACGTATACCCATAATGATGCTATTAGTGAAAGCTACTTTATATTCGATAGCTATAAAATCACTAATACCTAAAAGCAAAATATATGTAAATTACATACACTAAAAGAACCTATCTCCAAAGATATTACTCTAATATCTAGGAAATAGGTTCTTTTTATTATATACTCTTTTACTAAACGCTAACGTCGTATGGCATCACCGAATCGTACTATAGAGTCTTATTAGGGTTTAGTATTAACGAATCGTTTTTACACCGATTAAGTCTGTACGACTTGAATCAATATTTTTTAATGGTACTACATGATCTTTATAAAACTCTGCTTCAGATGCTTTCACAGGCACTTGGAAGAACAAGAAATATGCCATATTATCTTTGCTCCAAGCAACACTGCGTACTAAGCCCTTATCTACATTACCTGTATACTGCACATCACCGGTTGGCGTAGAGTCAATCCACTGTACGTCATGATATTCCGTTGGAACATATTCTTTAGGCCATACCGTATCCATAGAGTAGCTCATGCGAAAGACCATCGTATGATTTACCCAACGTCCGCTGCGTTCTTGATATTCTTGACCTTCCTTCCAATATACAGTTTCTAATACATCATTATCATAAAAATGTGTAGCATAGTATGTATAGCCAAGAGGCAAGTAACTTGGTACAGATACGTTATAGGACATCTTACGAGATGCATCAATTACACCGCTAGGTAAGCCGATAGATTTACTCGTAAGTATAGGCCACTCAGAATTCGTATGTGTACGAAGTGGCAAACCAATAGTTTCAAAATGAGGTCTATCTTGTTCACCATTTTGTTTAACACTTTGCGCATCGTTTTCTTCAACATGTTGCTTATCATTACGTTCACCACGTAATCGAGTATCATCAGCGGCTACGTTAGTAAGAGGACCTACAGAGTCTACAATTTTGCTTACAAAGTTTTGGTTTCTTGTAGTGGCAAAGTAGAGCATATATACTTTATTATCTTTTTCCCAATAAGCAATTTGAACAGAGTCGTTGCTAGAGCCTAAAGTATGTACAGGGACTCCATTAGGGGTAGTAAAGCTAACGGCATCATCAGCATCGTATTTTGTCTTTTCCAATATAGGCTTTACCACGGTATCGATAGCCCACCCCATACGATACACAATATCTGTATTAGAGAAGGTTAATTTCTGCCCATATTCTCCATTATGGCCCGTTTCCGTATACACGATTTCTAATACGTCATGATCTCTTGACTTTACATCGCGTACTACATAATCTTCAGGCATATAGGACGGAATTTGTAAATTATATCCAAAATAATTAGTAGTTGCCTCAATATTACGCTCTAGGATATCACCATTATCAAGTTGATCATACCACCGATAGCGATTCATTAGTTCTTTATTCTTTTCCACTGTATCAGTGGTAACTGTATGTCCATTTTCATCCACTAAAGGAGATAATGCACTAACTGATTGTACTCCTAAGCTGCCTATCACGGTAGCTAGTATTCCCATGGCTAATAATGATTTTGTTATTTTCAATCTCATAATTTCTTCTCTCTCTAAAACACGCCAGTCTTTGCTTTCATAGGAACTACATGTTCCTGTTTCATTTCTTCAATAGTTTTAGGTTTAATCGGTGTTGTCGGATAGTTACCAACTAGTTCATAACGAGAGCTATCAATACTCTTCAACGGTACTACATGCTCTTTATAGAATTCCGCATCAGCCTCTTTCATCCGTTCTAAGAAGAATAGGGAATAAGCCATACCATCCTTCGTCCACGAAATGCTGCGAACCATATGTGTTTCAGGATTACCTGTATAATAAACCTCACTAGAGTCACCTGGTTTAGACCATTCATGATCGCCGTACTCAGATGGAACATATGGTGTATCTCTTACGGTATCTAAGGAATATCCCATTCTATATGCCATAATACTATCTATATATTTTTTCCCATCCCGATAGATAGTCACACCTTTTTTATAATATACAACCTCTAATACATCATTTTGATCTTGACGCGCTGTATAGAGCTGATAACCATAAGGTATATAGCTAGGCGCCTTGACCTCATACGGCAGTTGCTGTGCAGCTTCTACTATTCCTTTCCAATTACGAGCCCCTTCTTGCGTTTTCATAGGCCACTCTAATAAAGTCTTTCTTGGTAATGCTTTGATTGCTGAATCAGGATGAACTCTAGGCATATCAAATGTAACGGCAGCGGAAACGCCAACATTATCGGTAGATATTGAATCATTAACAACATCAGCTGAAACATATCCTGCACACAATAATCCTACAGCCATAGCAGATAAAACGGACTTAAATAAAAGCTTCTTCATAATCTCTCCTTTATAAAAACTTGATATATACTTTACACATATAATGATATATTTTCTTATTTATATCAAAAACATGCTGCCGATTCTGTTGCCCTAGCTACTTCATAAAACTTTTATCTTTCCTATTGTGAAAGTATCGTTATGAGCCATTAGCTGGTTTAATGCTAACTAGTTATACATAATAAAACATCCTACTAAACGCTATATTACAATAGAGTTCAATAGGATGTTTTGTCATTATTTAGTTAATGGAGGCATAATAATATCTTGTTCAATCTGTCTTCGTCTCTTTGCAGTATAGTCTACAACTTTAATTTGAACTACGCCCACAGAGTTTACCATAGCATCGGTAAAGGTAAATTCTCGACCAGTCTGATGCTTCATCAACACTTGTAAAGCATGAACTTTTTCATCAATATTCTCTAAATAAGCAGCCTCTCCTCGTCCCATTACACTGGAATAGACTGAACTATATTTACAAGGAATATCTCCACCTGAAACGAGAGCCTCATCATCACCATCAATTTCGATAAATACATGAGGATTCGCTTGCATCAAACTAAACTTCTTCCCCTCATGATGTCCATGCACAAAAATATGAAGTACATTATCTATAAATTCATAGCCGAAATGCAAAGGTACCACGTAAGGGTAATCACCATCCATCATCCCTAAGTGAATGATGCGAGTGCTATTTAAAATACCTTTAATTTCATCTATATTTGTAACCATACGATCTTGACGTCTCATAATAGCCTCCACAAGAATCGGAAAATTGATATACCTTACGCTTCATGTAATCTGCCAAGAAGATGTTTAAATTGAGCCTCATCACTATTCAGCTTTCCGAAAAAAACTTCATCAATTTGTTCAACTAATGGAACTGCTTTTTGTAATATTTCACTGCCCTTTTCATTTAAAAGAACCGCTTTCGCACGTGTATCTCTAGAGTGCTCTTTTCGCTCTACAAAACCACGTTTTTCCAATAAGCTCAATATTTGAGATACCGTCATAACATCTATCCCTGAAAGTTTTGAAATCATAACTTGTGTAACTTCGTTATCATGTTGTGATAAATACGCAAGAGATGCTAAAACAACAAATTGAGGATGTGTTAAGTTCAACTCTTTTAACGCTTGTTTTATAGTAAAATGCCATTTATTGTACACCCTCATGAACAATAATCCTGTTGATTTTTCTGAATTGTCTTTATATTTTGATGTAAACAAACAGCAATCACCTTATCTTTCTAAACAATTTTTTAGAATAAATATAGATTGGGGAACATCAGAAAAAACTTGACTTAAAAATTCCAAATGTTGCTTATCTTCACTTTCTAAGCTTACGGTATGCTTTACATTTACACTTCCGTCATGATTATCAATTATTTGATGTCCGAAAAGAATAGCACCAAATGGAGTTTCAGTCTTATCCCAAAACTCTTCAAAAGGTTTTACAAGAGTAAGCTGATATTCCATAGGCGGCATGCCTTCAAGCTCCATTGTACCACATGAACCGGTCTCAAATTTACCGTTTAATGTAATATTTTTTAGATCCTCTTCCCAGTCATACCATTTTTCGATATTCGCATAGTACGCCCATACAGCTTCTTTTGTTGCTTTTATTTTCAAACTAAAACTAAATTCCATTTTATATCCTCCTTTTTTACGAGTGCTTTATTATAAGTATACTTATTATAAATTATTTTATATTATTCGTCAATTAACTTCCAAAAAAGGATATTCTATGCGTTTATCAATATAAGGGTATACTCTCATCAGAAAATCATCAGGTCTTTTGTCTACTGTAAAAATACATTTGACTTTTTAGAATAGATACTGTATTATAAAAAAATAGTTTTAAAGATTCTATAGATTGTTAAAGCTGTGGTAATCCATAGCCTTTATATTTATAGATAGTTTGTAGAAAAGAGGTCTTTATTATGTCTGATACGCATCAGTTAAAACGGGGTCTTAAGAACCGGCATGTACAGTTGCTCGCTATCGGCGGTGCTATTGGTACAGGTTTATTCTTAGGCTCCGGCCGCGCCATTCACTTGGCTGGTCCATCCATTATATTCGCCTACCTAATAACAGGTGTTATTTGCTTCTTTATTATGAGAGCACTAGGCGAATTACTGTTATCTAACCTAAACCACCACTCTTTTATCGACTTTGTAGAAGATTACTTAGGGGATCGAGCAGCCTTTATCACGGGATGGACATACTGGTTTTGCTGGCTTTCACTAGCCATGGCAGACTTAACGGCCGTAGGCCTCTACATGCAGTACTGGATACCGTGGCTACCCCAATGGATACCCGCCTTACTCGTTTTAATCGTCTTGTTGTTAATGAACTTGACAGCTGTAAAACATTTCGGCGAAATGGAATTCTGGTTTGCCTTGATTAAGGTAATCGCTATTATCTCTCTTATCATCATCGGTATCATCATGATTGTTACAGGTTTTACTACAGATGCTGGCGTCGCCGCCTTTAGTAATATGTGGAATTACGGAGGATGGTTTCCGAATGGAACGATGGGCTTTATCCTATCATTCCAAATGGTTGTATTTGCTTTCACAGGCATAGAACTCGTAGGTTTAACGGCTGGCGAAACAGAAGATCCTGAAAAGGTTATTCCAATGGCCATAAACAATATTCCATTGCGTATTATTTTATTCTATGTAGGCTCTTTAGCCATCATCATGAGTATTTACCCTTGGACTGCCGTTAACCCTGCTGCAAGTCCATTTGTGGCTGTATTTACCGCCGTTGGTATTACAGCCGCTGCAGGTATCGTAAACTTCGTTGTTCTTACCTCTGCAGCATCTGCTACAAACTCCGGTATCTTCAGTACTGGTCGTATGATTTACGCCTTGGCAAAACGCGGTCACGCCCCGAGTTCGATGCGCCGCTTGACTCACAGCAGTGTGCCATACCAAGCAACGATTTTCTCGGCAGCCGTATTATTGATTACGGTTGTACTCAACTACGTAATGCCTGAAGCAGTATTCGTTATGATTACATCAATCTCTACGTTCTGCTTTATCTTTATTTGGGCCATGATGGTTATTTGCCATCTCAAATATCGCAAAAAAAATCCTGATGTAGTGGCACAGTCTAAATTTAAAATGCCTCTATACCCAGTAATGAATTACGTTATCCTCGCGTTCTTCGTTTTCGTTTTAGCCATTCTAGCCTTAAACGAAGATACGCGAATTGCCCTCTTGTTCACACCAATTTGGTTTATTATTCTTTGGGCCTTCTACTCCATGCTTAACACGGACGATGAAGATGCCCTTGGGGAAGAACTCATCGAAATGGCAGGCGTAAAAGAACTTTACAAAAAACCTAAAAAAGACGATTCCGATGATTACGTAATCTAACAAAAAAGCTCGTGCTATGCACGAGCTTTTCTTTTACTTCATTGACGGGAAGTTTTGTTGTTCATATTGTTGTAGATATGCTGGTAAGTTACTTGTATCTTCATTGTAATTAAAGATAGTCTTAATGCGATAGCCTTCTTGAGTGATTATGATATCAATAGAGGATGGTACTTCTTGACCATTCTGTTGCAAGTGATTAACTAATTCTTGCAAGGCCTCTGTTTGATGTAAAGAACCGGCCATATATTTACCCTTGGATAGACCTGTATTTCTAATGACTTGGCCATTGTATACTTGACCTCTATTATCTTTGTAATAAAAGCGTACAGCATCCTTATCTCCCGTAGGAACAGCTTTAATATAAATGGTCTTCCAATTCTTTTTAATCATCACTTTTGTAGCTTCTGCTAAATTATTAGACAAACGTCGTGTTTCTTTATTTGTTGATTTAGACACACCATTAACCTGTTGAATTTCATCATTCATAGGCATATCAATAGGTGCCACTACTGGATCTTGTTCTACCTTTTTTGCATCTGCAGGCTGAACCGCGAACATACCAACAACCGCCATTACAGCTAATGCGGTAAGAGCAATTTTTTTCATTCCATCTCTCCTTAGTTAGGATACATCAAAACAAATTATATTTTATACAACACATTCTATTATATTCATTAAACAGTTTAATATCAAGTCATACTTAATTTTTAGGACTGACACTATTAATGATTTGGTTCCATCGTTCAAAACGTTTAGTATCGTAGTTCATATCCATATATTTAATATTAAAAGAGGTAATCGATTTTAGATTTTCATAGCGTTCCATCTCATCAGTCTTAACATTCCAGAACAACATCATATTTTCATATATAGGAATACCATAATACTGTTCAGCTTTAAAAAAATCAAAAGGTAAATTCATATTTGGTTTCGCATATATAAGAGGAGTAACCGTGAGCAAATAAGTATCTCCTACCTTACCATTTATATATAATTCTCTAGGAATAAGAGAGTCTAATATTACTTTATCATTTTTAATACCATGTTTACTTTCTTTCTTTTGTTGAACCAAACGTGGATCTGTATCAACTATTTTAGAAGCAGATAAATTAGCATCTATAATATATTCTCCATCTCGATTAGAGGCTATAATTTTTCCATCTATATAATCTAAGGAAGCAGAAAATTTATCTAAATCATATCCAATAATATTAGAAACTAAAGATGTATCATTGATTTTAAAAATCAAAAGTGGATACAACTTCATATCAGGAATAGTATCATTAGAGCATCCGAGTAGATATAGTTCCTCATTAATAATAAGATAATCAACAATATAACAGTTATATTGTTTTAAAATGGGTAATACATCGATAGTATACGATTCAGAATAATTAGATGCACTCAGAATCTTTAATGCCGCAGTAGGATTACGATTAATATCAACCGCAATATCCTTTTCTATAATTACCCCTTGTTTTGGTAAAATTCGAGCCTCATTTCTCGTACCACTAAGGTGTAAGGCACACAAAATAAGGATAAGTAAAAGCAAAAAACCAACAATATAATGCTTTTGTATCCATTGCAACATAGGACCACCTCTCTCTTACCTATAGTATAACTAAATCTGTCGACTAATAAAAGAAAAGACTTCTGCCAATTCTTGACTGATTATATTCTGTCAATTACTGGTAAAAGCCTTTAATTTTATAATATTGGTTATGAAATTGTCCTATATAGCAAAGAGATATACTTAGATGTTTCTATTCGCAGAAATATCAAAATCAATATTACTAAATTAGTTACTAAAATCCGTATCCACAATAGCGAATTGTGTATAATCAGGGTAACGTTTTTGCATTTCTGCCTTGATTTTTTCTAATGTACTATGTGGATCTTCTTCGTCAAAGTCAAAGATAATATCGTAGTAGATAACCTTCTTTTCTTCTTGTACGTAGAAGGCATGTACTTGTACTACATGTGTATATAAACTAATAACTTGATCAAGAGCTTTTCTAATTTCAAGTACTTCTACACTTGGTTTGTTTTCAGCATATACACCAACAGTCATATTGATGCCAAACTTTTTATAAAGATGAACCGCAATGCCCTTTGTTAATGGATGAACTTCTGCCATTGTCATAGAATCTGGTACAGAAATATGAACGGAACCAATTGTTTCTCCCGGACCATAGCTATTTAATACCAAGTCATATACACCACCCACATTCGGATGCTGTGCGATAGTTTCTTTAATATTACGGATTAAATTATCATCTGCCCGAACACCGAGCAAATGGTTATACATTTCACGTAAAATATCATACGCCGCTTTTAAAATCAAAACAGAAATAACAGCGCCCACATAACCTTGAATATCAAAGTTAAAGAAAAATACTAAGCCTGCAGATACCAATGTAGCAAAGGTAATCACCGCATCAAAAAGGGCATCTATACCAGATGCTACGAGCGCATCGGATTTATATTTTTCTCCTTGTGCCTTGATGTAACGGCCCATCACTACTTTCACCACGATGGCAACAGCGATGATAACAAGACCTGGAATATCAAATGTAGATACCTCAGGATGGATAATTTTATCCACAGATTCCTTAAGGGATCCAATACCTGCACCGAGAATGATGAAAGCTATGGCCATAGTAGTCATATATTCTATACGACCATGACCAAATGGATGCTCCTTATCAGCCCCTTTGGCGGCTAATTTCGTACCCACAATAGTTAATACAGAGGACAATACATCTGTTAAGTTATTTACTGCATCAAGGATGATGGCGATAGAATTAGACGCAAGGCCCACAATCATTTTAAAAATAACGAGAACGACATTACCTATAATGCCTTTTATACTGGCAAGCGTAATCCCCCGATTACGTGCTGCACTATTATCTTGTAAAATCATACTACACCTCTTACATTCTGATTTATAGTTTTTAAATTGAACTATATCGATTTACTTATAATCCTATTATAGCTTATCGATTATCATTTGTCATTATTATTCTTGAAAAATATTTTTAAACTTATTGATTTTGCTGAGTTATCAATAATTCTCATTTCTCAATTAGATTGTTTTAGGTATTGTGACTTCACAATATATAATACAGACCTATTATCAAACCAGTACTTAGGCTCGCGTAATGATTTAAGGAAATCAGATTATGCCGTAACCGTAATACGCTCGCCTGTGCGCATATGTGTAAATACTACCTTTTGAGCGCGCAATTGGAATGGCTGTCCCGTAGGTTGTGCACCGTATAAGATATCTCCTACAAGAGGGTGCCCTATATGGCTGAAAGCTACTCGAATTTGATGTGTTTTCCCTGTGTACAAACGAACTAAAACCTTAGAATATCCACATTTATTGGACTTATACACAGTTTTGTCCACATTTTGACTACTTTTATCAACATCTCCTAAGTTTATATCCACATTTTTTGGTGCTATATCCACAGAATTTTTAGACTTATTCACAGAGTTATCCACAGCCTGCGAAGAATGTCTACATAGGACGGAAAAATCTGTACGAGTCTCTTTTCCCTTTACATTTACTTCGTAATGAATCCCATCAGCACTGCGTTCCATAGGGAATACTAAAGAATCCTCATCGGCTTCTACAATGCCTTCCACAGTCGCCATATACCACTTTTCAAAGGTATTATCATCCATTTGCTGTTGATAAAGGCTTTGAGCTAACCCACTTTTTGCAATGACAATGCAACCTGTCGTATCTCTATCGAGACGATTCAAGAAACGTACCTTTCGCTTAATACCATGTTCTTTAAAATAATGCGCCACACCATTGGCAAGAGATACTTGATCTTTGGAGTTTACCGTCAAACCGCATGGCTTATCCACAATAAGGAGATCAGTATCTTCATACAGAATGCGTAAGTCCATTTCGATAGGGTCATGATCTATTTTTTCCTTCGCCATAGCAATCCAAATCTCGTCGCCTTCGGAGATTGTATCCTTTGGTGTAGCCTTATGTCCATTAATGTGGATTAATTTCTCTTCAAAGAGTTTAACTAAGGACTTTCTAGGATATCTAGTATCTAACACTTCACCAAGTGAAATATCACATATTTCTCCAATATGCTCAGAATCACGACTTGATATGTCTTGATTGCTACTCGATATATCTCGATTTTTACTTGATATATCTTGACCATTACCTATTAGCTTTTGTCTTGCATTTTTCTTGCTAAGTACAGCTTCTATATCTACAGCTGTCACAGTCCACAGAATATCATCGGAGCGATGTGTTTTTCGCGCCATTAGTATCTCCTTTCTACGAGTTCAGGATCTCGTGGCATATAGTTGAGTAGCGAACTTGGTTGAACTGCCCTACCTCGTATATTCGTCTGTTCAAAGGTAATGGTCAATTCTTGTTTAGGTCGCGTGATGGCCACATAGAACAAACGCTTTTCCTCGTCTTCACGACCTTCTGAAATGGCAAAGGGACTCGGGAAAGTTCCTTCATTTAGCCCAGCTAAGAATACATGGTCAAACTCGCTACCCTTCGCTTGGTGAATGGTAATGATAGGAATGCGATCTTCGTTTCTCACCTGTTGTGCTGGTTCACCCGCCGTAAGGGCCGCCATCTGTAAGATTTGGTTTAATCGAGCCAAACCAGCAGGCCCTTCATAAGCCGCATCTAGTTTTTCCATGATGCGATACAAATCACGTATATGCTCCACCTTTGCCGCTTCTCCATGAGATTTATAGTATTCTAGAACCCCCATTTGGTTCATGATATACGCCAATAATTTCGTTGGCATCTCCGTATAGGCTTTTCTACGCAAGGTCGCCATTTGAGAGGCGATATCCGTGAAAGCTGCTTTATATTTATTTATAGCTACCATGCGCCCCGTTGTAGTTGGTATGATTTTTTCTTTCACCACATAAATTAAAAGCTGTGCAGTGGCCAAGATATCATCCATTGCATTATGTGTTGGCTCATGGTGTATAGGGAACTTAGATGCTAGGAAACCCAATTTATGATTTGGTAAATTAGGATAGAAACGACGGTAAATATCGAGTGTATCGTAAATAGCCTTGAACTCAGGATTGCCTAAGTTATGACGCGCCAATTCATTCGTAAAGATGGTCACATCATAGTTTACATTGTGACCTACAATAATAGCATTCTTGGAAAATTCCTTAAAGGCTTGTAACACTATAGCTGGCTCTTCGCCGTGTTCTTGTAAATACGCATCAGAGAAGCCGTGTACCTCTTCGGATTGACCAACAGGTATACCTGGATTGATAAAGCGTTCAAAGGCCTCTAAGACCTGTCCATTTTCATCGATGCGGATAGCTGCAATTTGAATGATGCGGTCTTGAGACGTATCTGTGCCGGTGCTCTCCACGTCATAAACAACTACTTCGTGCTGCTCTAAACCACTGACAAGCTTTGCATAAGGCTCCGCCTCAAAGATAGGCATATCCATGAAGTCCGTCAATTTTAAACCTACTTGGCGCGTCTCTGGGCTTTCAATCGCAGCGATACGAGCGTCACCAATACCAGCAACATATCGCTTGATAATGCGCTTCGCACTGACAGAGT
>CAUGOU010000020.1:0-16109 GCA_959601155.1 Veillonella parvula
GGTTGAAAGATTCTCGTTTTGTTACGAATAATCGTTGTATAGCCATTGTAGCCTCCTGTAATGTATATAATTCCCTATGGGATATTGACAAATTAAGTATAGTCGGTCTAGACTTATAAGTAAAGATAATCTTACTAATGAAAAGATTAGAAATACTAATAAATATGAAAAGTTCATGAAGGTCATAAGACCTAACTTTCATGAAGATTTCTACATATTCATTATATATTGAGAGTCTATAGTTATAATAGGGTAATGATATGTGTATTTAAAAGTAAGACGTTACTATTAGTATATAACAGAGGTGAATAAAATGGCAGTATCTGCAGATTTATATAGAACCTTTTTAGGGGTAGGCTTATATTTATCTTTTTCCCGTGCCGCAAAAGAATTAGGGGTGTCCCAATCCGCCATTAGTCAAAGTATTAAACAATTAGAAGGGGAACTTAATATGCCTCTCTTCGTGCGTACTACAAAATCTGTAGGGTTCACGCCAGAAGGCAAAGAGTTGTTTGATACGGTAGCTAAAGCTTTCTCCATTCTTGATAATGGTGTTACCCAATTACAAGAACGGGTTAGCCAAGCTTATGAAAGTTTAAATTTGGCTGCCACAGATACTTTGTGTCGCCATTTCCTATTGCCTTATTTCCACAAATGGCAATTACAAGAAAGTGAAATTGGCTTACATATTATCAATCGTCCGTCTCCTGATTGTGTAGAATTAGTACTCAATAAAGAGGCGCAATTAGCTGTGGTTAATGATTATGAGGGCTTGAGAGATAATCCTCAGCTAGAGGTAACTACGTTAGCTACCATTCAAGACGTCTTTGTTGGGGGCCCTGACTATAAAGGGGCAGGATTCTTTGATCAAGGGCGCCTTCTTAACGAGCCTATTTTACTCTTGCATAAAGGCTCTGCTAGTCGTACATTCTTTGACGATGTAACACATGGTGCTTGTCGTAAGCCTCGCTTTGAATTGGGTAGCGTCGATGTATTACTAGATCTTGTAGAAATCAACATGGGTATTTCCATGTTACCTAATCATGTGGTACAACAAAAAATGCAAGAAGGGACTATTGTGCGCATCGATACAGATATTCCGGTACCAACACGCGACATTGTGCTTGTGCGTTCTCGCTTGGTTCCTCAATCTGAAGGGGCTGCAAGATTTACGTCCTTGCTAGTTAATCGTGAAAGTACTCGAGATAAAGTTTTATAAGAAAAAGACATGTTTAAAGACATACTTTAGGAAAATTTCTTAAAGTGTGTCTTTTTATATATTAGTGTGAGTTTTACCGTGCTATATTATATTCCTATAAAGCAGTTGAGTTATATAATTCATATATGAAATATTTAAGTCTTATTTGCAATGATATTTATGGGGTATATTATAAGACTTTTACTAGATATAGGTTGACCCTAAGGGGTTGTTTACGTTAAAATTTAAAGATAGTTATGCGGAGGTATGAGCACATGGAATTATTAAAAGAACGCATTCGTGAAGAGGGGATTGTCCTCAATAATCGAGTGCTGAAAGTAGATGGGTTCTTAAACCATCAAATCGATCCACAATTGTTTAAGGCGATTGGTAAAGAAATCGCGGATCGTTACCGTGATGCAGGTGTACAACGTATTGTTACCATCGAAGCATCTGGTATTGCGTTGGCGTTGATGGCCGCGCTTGAACTAGACGTGCCATTGGTATTTGCGCGTAAGAAAAAATCCATCCTTATGGTAGATGATGTATATCATAGTGTTGTGTACTCTTATACAAAAGAAGAGAATTATGATATCACTATTTCTAAAAAATTCTTACCAGCTGGCGAAAAAGTGTTGATTATCGACGATTTCTTGGCGTCTGGCGAGGCGGCTATGGGCCTTGCTAAGTTGGTTCAAGACGCAGGTGATGAAGTAGTTGGCATGGCGATTGCTATCGAAAAGTCCTTCCAACCTGGTCGTGAACGCTTGGAAAATGCGGGCTACCGTGTAGAGTCTTTAGTTCGCATTAAAGAATTCAAAGATAATGGTTGTGTGTTTATCGAAGACTAATTAGTCTGATTATTGTTAGAGGGAATTATGAATAAAAAAGCAGAAAAATTCGACTTACTCGTTGCTGACCTTAATAAAGGCGGTAACACTTGGTTTACAAAGGAAGAAATGACAGACGATCTTAACACAGTTGTATATCATGGTCGTTTGGATGTTCATGAGCATAGCTTGCCTGTGTTCATCGTTGTAGACGATTCTGCGTTCACCTATGTACGCATCGCTATCACAACAACATCTATTGATAAAAAAGTGATTCCTGCGGTATTGAAAGAACTTAACACGTTAAATCAAGATTACAAGATATCTAAATATTACGTGAGCAATGAAGATAATAACATTTATATGGATGTGTCTATACCATGTTTAAATGAACAATTTGATCCTACTGTAGTAGTGAATCTTATGCTTGAAGTTATTCAACCGCATTTAGATACTGTACATAAAGATATTCTTAAAGTAGCTGGCTTAGCTTAATAGAGGTTGTTATGAATCCTAAATCCTTATTATTTGATAAGTTTTTGAAAGAAGAAGAAATCATATCTTTTGAACGGAAGGATTTTGATGATGAAGACGGTACAGTAGTATATCGTTCTTATATCAAGTCTCCTTTATGGGATATGCCTTTATTCGTCATTCTCGATAACAGTATTTATAGTGTAGTTCGTTTAGTGTTAGGTCCTGAAAAGGTAACGGCACAAAATATGAATGCCTTGAATGCATTAATTAATCGAGACAATGCGACATATAAAAATTACAAACTATATATTGATGAACAAGATTCTAGCCTATACTTGGATTGCGTATATATGTGTGGTGATGATGCGTTCGAGCCTGCATTGATGTATGCGTTGATGTCTTCTATCGTAGATTATATTCCTGAATCTGTAGGTGAATTGAAAGCTGCCTTTGAAAGTGGTACTCACTAATCAATAATAGATACAAGTTAAGTGATCTAATGTTCGGAATTATGAAAAGAGGATAACCTGTTTATAAATGGGTTATCCTCTTTTTGTATGGATAAGAAAAAATATATAAATATTTTAATCAATAGAATAAGTTTGTGTTATTATAAGATTGAAAAGGCAGTATTTTATTTTACAGATTTATTTAAAATTATTTTATATGATGCAATCTATATTATTTCGATAGTTCGGAATATAACGAATGATAAAAATATTTAATAAAAAAATATTCGAAAATAGTATTGATTTTGTAAATGTTAGGTGTTACAATTTGAGTACAAGAAGGAGGTAGCACCGTGAACTATGCAAATCAACAAACTCAAAGCAAGTCTACGGAGGCTATTTGCGCGTATTTGTCCCAGTCTGTTTTGGCTGGGCTTTTTTATTAGGAGGATCTATGAAGGTCGGTATTATCATGGGCAGCAAGTCTGACCTAGACACAATGAAAAAGGCATCTGCCGTACTTGATGAATTCAAAATCCCTTATGAAATGGTTATTGCCTCAGCTCATCGTACCCCAGAGGCTGTGAAGAACTTTGTCACACGACTTGAAGATGAAGGGGCTATCGCTTTTATTGCTGGTGCTGGCGCGGCGGCTCATTTACCTGGTGTGGTGGCGAGCTTCACTACATTACCTGTTATCGGCATTCCTCTTAATGCAACGGCTCTAAAAGGCATTGATTCTTTGCTTGCTATCGTTCAAATGCCATCTGGTATGCCTGTAGCAACTATGGCTGTAGATGGTGCTAAAAATGCAGCGCTCTTTGCAGTACAAATTGGAGCAGCTTTCAATAAAGACCTGAAAGAACAATATCAACAATATCGTAAAGATATGGCTGAAAAAGTCTTAGCAGACAATGCAGAATTACAAGGTGCTATTCATATTTAATCATGTAAATCATCGGCGATTAAATATTGGTTAAGAAAAACAGTTTATTTAGATATCTATTACATAGTTTGTATCATTAATTAGTTTGTATCATTAATTTATGATAAAGGAGAAAGATCATGGCTAACATCGATTTGGAAAAATTAACATTATTATACGAAGGCAAAGCAAAACAAGTATATGCAACAGATAACAAAGATGAGTACATCGTTCATTACAAAGATGATGCCACTGCATTTAATGGCGAGAAACATGATACCATTCTTGGAAAAGGTGTTTTGAACAATAAAATTTCCTCTTTCTTCTTTGAATTGTTGAAAAAAGAAGGCGTACCAACTCATTTTGTTCGTCGTGAAGATGATCGCAACCAAACAGTACTTGCATTGAAAATAGTTCCTCTTGAAGTTATTGTTCGTAATATTGCGGCTGGCTCTATGGCTAAACGCTTTGGCATTGAAGAAGGTACACCACTTAAACATCCAATCCTTGAATTCTGCTACAAAAATGATGAATTAGGCGATCCATTTGCCAATGAATCCCAAATCACAGCACTTGGTTGGGCTACTCAAGAACAACTTGATGTAATTTCTACAATTACTTTAAAGGTAAATGATATATTGAAGAAATTTTTGGCTACTAAAAATGTGACCCTTGTAGATTTCAAGGTAGAATTTGGTACCCATAATGGTGAAGTTTTATTGGGTGATGAAATTTCTCCTGATACATGCCGTTTCTGGGATGCTACAACTGGTGAAAAACTTGACAAAGACCGTTTCCGTCGAGATCTTGGTAATATTGAAGAAGCATATAAGGAAATGTTATTCCGTCTTACAGGTGAGCGTGCCTAATAGGGGGGAAGATGAACTACGATTCTGTTTTTGATAAATGGCACGAAGAGTGTGGTGTGTTCGGCATCTATGATAGGACCGTTGATGTAGCACGCTATGTATATTGGGGGTTATTTGCTCTCCAACATCGTGGTCAAGAAAGTGCGGGCATTGCTGTTACCGATGGTCATGATGTTGAACTGAAAAAAGGCATGGGCTTGTTGACCGAGGCTATCAAAGAATTACCATCTTTGCCAAGCTATATGGGGACTGGTCATGTGCGGTACTCTACGACTGGGTCCAATAATCCGCGTAATATCCAGCCTTTGGTTATTCACTACCAAGGCGGTCAAATTGCGGTGGCTCACAATGGAAACTTAACGAATGCCTTATCTATTCGAAAACGTCTCGAAGCCGATGGTTCCATCTTTCAAACGACGATGGATTCTGAGGTTATCGTGAACTTGATAGCCCGTTCTAAAGCAGAAACACAAGCGGAACGGATTGCCGATGCGGCGCGTCAAATTGAAGGGGCGTTCTCTTTAGTCATTACTACGAACGACTCTTTAGTAGGTGTACGAGACCCTCAAGGATTTAGACCACTTTGTTTAGGTAAAACTGAAAATGGTTATGTGCTCTCTAGTGAAAGCTGTGCTTTTGATGCGATTAAGGCAGAGTTTATTCGTCATATAGATCCTGGTGAAATGGTTATCATCGATGACTCTGGTGTGCGTAGTACTATGTATGCGGAACCAGAAAAAATCGACAAAAAACTTTGCGTCTTTGAATACATCTATTTTGCACGTGGCGATAGTCATATCGATGGTCAATCCGTATATCAATCTCGGCTAAATATGGGCCGTGAATTATATAACGAAACTAAGTATGATGCGGATATCGTCATGTCCATTCCGGATTCCGGCACAACAGCTGCATTAGGTTATGCTCGCGCATCGGGTATCCCTTTTGCGGAAGGTTTAGTTAAGAACCGTTATAGCGGCCGTACCTTTATTAAACCAAATCAAGAGGAACGAGAATTAGCCGTTCGTATGAAGCTAAATGCATTGCCACATATTGTTGGAGGTAAGCGTATCGTCCTTATTGATGATTCTATTGTGCGCGGTACTACGAGTGGTATCATTGTAAAAATGCTAAAAGAGGCTGGTGCTAAAGAGATTTATATGTGTATTAGTTCTCCAACTATTGAGTATTCCTGTCACTATGGCATTGATACATCAGTGCGTAAAGAACTTATAGCAGCTACTCATACAGTGGATGAAATTAGAGATTTTATCAAGGCAGATAAATTACATTACTTGTCTCGTGAAGGCCTATGTCGTGCTGTATCTGATGTAAAGCCAGATGATTTATGTTTTGCATGTTTCAATGGTGATTATAGTGTAGCGGTTCCTGCGGACCAAGAGGAAGGGGTCAAATATGTGCTCGAATAAAACTAGTTTAACCTATCGCGATGCAGGTGTTGATATCGATGCAGGTAATCGCGCCGTAGAACTGATGAAAGAATCTGTTAAACGGACGTATACACCGGGTGTTGTTGGTGATTTAGGTGGTTTTGGGGGACTCTATTCCTTAGCTGGTCATGCTATGTCTGATCCTATGCTCGTATCTGGTACAGATGGGGTGGGCACCAAATTACGTCTCGCTATTATGATGGATAAACATGATACTATCGGTCAAGACTGCGTAGCTATGAGTGTTAATGATATCCTCGTACAAGGTGCTACACCTTTATTCTTCCTTGATTATATTGCGGTTGGCAAACTAGAGCCTGTAAAAGTGGCGGATATCGTACGTGGTGTAGCTGAGGCGTGCGAAGAATCAGGCTGCGCTTTACTAGGCGGTGAAACTGCTGAGATGGCAGGTTTCTACGATGATGAGGATTATGATGTAGCTGGTTTTGCCGTTGGTATCGTAGATCGTCCTAAATTGATTACTGGTGAAAGTATCAAGGCAGGAGATGTTATCCTTGGGTTACCATCTTCTGGGGTTCATTCTAATGGTTTTTCGTTAGTTCGTAAAATTGTATTTGATCACAAGGGTTTCTCCATTGGTCAAGATATTCCTGAATTTGGCAAAACACTGGGAGAAGAATTATTAACGCCAACGCGCTTATACCCTAAAGCTGTATTACCGTTGATTAAAGAAGATTTAATTAAAGGTATGGTTCATATTACGGGCGGCGGTTTCTATGAAAATATTCCTCGCGTCTTACCTACGGGAGTAACGGCAGAGATCGATTGTGATACATGGCCTCGCCTTCCAGTTTTTGAAAAGCTACAAGAATGGGGCAATGTAGATTGGCATGAAATGTACCGTACTTTTAATATGGGCATTGGCATGATCCTCATAGTGGACACTGCGGATGTGGATCGAGTAAAGGCAAATCTTGAAAGTCGTAATGAAGCGGTTTATGAAATTGGTCATATCGTTAAAGGCGAAGGTCCAGTTGTTGTAAAAGGGGCGGTATTTAATGACTAGTTCCGTAGCTAGAAAACGTCTAGCTCTATTCGCAAGCGGTAGAGGCTCCAATGGGGAAGCCCTTTATAAAGCCATGCAAGAAGGATATATTAATGGTGAGTTTGTAGTTATCATTACAGATCACGGTGATGCAGGGATTGTTGAACGTTCTAAACCTTGGAATATTCCACTCATTGTCATCGAGCGTAGCGACTATGATTCTAAAGCTAGCTTTGAACAAGCCCAGTTAGATGCGTTAGAGCCCTATAAGGTAGATGGTATCGTTTTGGCTGGATATATGCGTATTGTAGGGGCTCAACTTATTGAGCACTATGAGCATAGAATTTTAAATATCCATCCTGCCTTGTTGCCATCTTTTCCGGGACTACATGGGCATCAACAAGCTATCGATGCGGGCGTAAAGGTAACTGGTTGTACGGTACACTTTGTTGATGCCGGAATGGATACAGGTCCTATTATCATGCAGAATACAGTTCCTCTATTACCAGACGATACAGAGGATACCCTGAGTGATAGATTATTGCCTATTGAACATAAAACATATAAAGAGGCGTTACGACTATTTTGTGAGGATAAGCTCACTATAAAAGGTCGTACGGTTTATATTGAAGATTGATATGTGTAAGCAAATGGAGAGGTTACATGATTAAAAATGCACTGCTTAGTGTTTCTGATAAAACGGGTATTGTAGATTTTGCAAAAGGTTTAGTTGACTTAGGTGTAACCATTTATTCTACAGGTGGTACGCTTAAGGCCATAACCGAAGCAGGTATTCCGGCAAAATCGGTAGAGTCTTTGACAGGTTTTCCAGAAATGATGGATGGCCGAGTAAAAACTTTACATCCTAACGTGCATGGTGGTATTTTGGCTATCCGTGATAATGCGGAGCATAAACAAGCTATGGCAGAACATGGTATCGAACCAATCGACCTTGTTGTGGTGAATCTTTACCCGTTCCGTGAAACCATTGCAAAACCTAATGTATCCTTAGAAGAGGCCATCGAAAATATCGATATTGGTGGTCCTACGATGGTTCGTTCTGCCGCAAAAAATCATGCGTACGTAGGCATCGTAGTAAATCCAAATCATTACGATGAAATCATTACGATGCTCAAGGATCAAGGTGAATTGACTAAGGAATATCGCTTTGGACTTGCCAAAGAAGCCTTTGCTCATACAGCGGCTTACGATGTGGCCATCGCTAATTATATGAGTGGAATCTTGAATGAAGGTCCTACACCTTCTGAATATCTGAGCGCTTATGAAAAGGTAACAAATCTTAGATATGGAGAAAATCCGCATCAACAAGCAGCATTCTACAAAGAAATTGGTACAGCTCATGGCATGGGGGCTTTAAAACAACTACATGGCAAAGAGCTTTCCTATAATAATATTGTAGACATGGAAGCGGCATGGAATATGGTATGGGAATTTACTAATCCAGCTGCATGTATCATTAAGCATACGAACCCATGTGGTGCAGCTACTGCAGCTACATTACATGATGCATATGTAAATGCTTATGAAGCGGACTCCGTATCTGCCTTTGGTGGCATCGTAGCCTTAAATCGTGAAGTAGATGCAAGTACAGCGGAGGAAATGAGCAAAATTTTCTTAGAAGTTATTATGGCACCTGCTTTCACAAAAGAAGCATTAGAAATCCTTGAAGCTAAGAAGAATATTCGCCTCATCGAGCTATCTAAGCCGGAATCTGGCCAAGTGACAGTGAAAAAGGTGTCTGGTGGTTTATTAGTGCAAACAGAAGACGATCTGGTAGAAGACCGCGCCAATTATAAAGTTGTTACGAAGGTACAACCGACAGAGGAACAATGGAAAGCCCTAGAATTTGCATGGAAACTTGTAAAACATGTAAAGTCCAATGCTATTTTGATTTCTAATGAAAAACGTACCCTTGGAGTTGGGGCGGGTCAAATGAATCGCGTAGGCTCTGCAAAAATTGCCCTTGAACAAGCCGGGGAAGCCGCTAAAGGCGCTGTTTTGGCATCCGATGCATTCTTCCCCTTTGGCGATACCGTGGAAACAGCGGCAAAACATGGCATTGCAGCTATTATTCAACCAGGTGGCTCTATTCGCGATGAAGAGTCTATCAAAGCGGCTGACGAAGCGGGTATTGCCATGGTATTTACAAACATTCGTCACTTTAAACATTAATTGGTTAAGAACTATTAGCGGATTGTTAAACACTATCAGGGTAAAATATCTATTGTACGGTCAAGAATTTTTGATGCTTGGGGTGGCCCCGTTATGTGTTTATATTATTATGAACTTGATGGCGTTTAGGCGCCGATGGAGGACTTATGAAAGTATGTGTAATCGGTAGCGGCGGCCGTGAACATGCATTGGCGTGGCGATTGTCCATCAGCCCTAGCGTAACAAAGGTATATGCTATTCCTGGTAGCGCGGCTATGTCAGATTGTGCAGAGCTAGTTGGCATCGATTGGCAACAAAGCGATCATTTAATTAGCTTTTTGAAAGATAATCAAGTTGATTTAGTTGTTGTTGGGCCTGAGGCTCCTTTGGTAGCAGGTTTAGCAGATGTACTCAATAAGGTGGGTATTCCTGTTTTTGGTCCATCTAAAGCCGCCGCTCAATTAGAGGGCTCAAAGGTGTTTGCCAAGAATCTCATGAAAAAATACAACATTCCAACTGCTGCGTATGGTGTATTCCACAAGGTAGATGAAGCGAAAACTTTTATCGCTCAAATAGGAGCTCCTATCGTTGTTAAAGCTGACGGTTTGGCGGCAGGGAAGGGTGTTGTAGTAGCTATGACCGTCGACGAAGCGAATGAAGCTGTGGAAGATATGCTCAGCGGTAATCGATTCGGAGATGCAGGCAGCACCGTTGTTATTGAAGAGTTTATGGAAGGTGAAGAGGCTAGTTTATTAGCCTTTGTAGATAGCAAGACCGTTGTTCCCATGATTGCCTCTCAAGATCATAAACGCATCTTTGATGGGGATAAAGGGGCTAATACTGGTGGCATGGGGACTTATGCACCGGCACCAGTTCTTACGGATGCATTGCGGGACGAAGCGATGAAAACTATCTTGGAGCCTATGGTAGCGGCTATGGAAAAGGAAGGTATGCCGTATGTAGGCTGCCTCTACGCTGGGCTTATGATTACTGACGAAGGTCCTAAGGTGGTAGAGTTCAATGCACGATTTGGAGACCCTGAAACGCAAGTTGTATTGCCTCTACTAGATAGTGACTTAGGTCAAATCATGATGGCCTGTGCTACGGGCATATTAACAGTTGATATGGTGAAATGGAAAGACTCCTCAGCGGCCTGCGTTATCCTTGCTTCTAAGGGTTATCCTGAAACTTCATCAAAGGGCGATGTCATCAGTGGGGATATTAAACAATATGACACAACCATCGTATTCCACTCTGGTACAAAGCTTGTTGGTGAAAACTATGTCACTAATGGCGGCCGTGTGCTCGGTGTTGTCGGTCTTGGCAAAGACCTTAGAACGGCACTTGATAGAGCCTATGGACGTATAGAGCATATCGACTTTGAAGGCATGCAATATCGTACAGATATTGGGGCTAAGGCTTTTAAATAAAGTAACAACATTTTGAATATAATGAAAACCTCTACATTCATGCACGACGCATGCGGTGTAGAGGTTTTATTTTCTACCTTTTAACTGTTACCTATGATATAATAAATTAGATATAAAGAGGGCCCATCGACGTGTGATGGCGTTAGGCTCATCTCAAAAATTTGGAAACTGATTGATGACGCCTGACGTGTAGAAGCAAATCTTCTACACGTTAGGTGTTTTTACTATAGTCTATTTTATTTCTTAATAGCGATATATAACTATGATATATAATAAAGAACCGTTAGAACTGAATAGTCCGGTAGCCTTTTGGTTGAATTTTCCAAACGAAGAACGCGTATTTTGGGTGGATCGTCAAAGTGACCGCATCGTTGTAGGCGCTAAACGTTTGGCGACGGTCAAAGATGATGAAGATCGCCATAATTACGCTTACGTGTTTTATGGAGATACTTTTTTTGAGAACTCCAAGGAACCCAAATGGGCTGGCATGGGTCATGAAATGATTGCTTTCACCCATTACTACATCGTAGAAAATGGGGAGTCTTTCTACTTGCACGCTGGTGAAAGCGTCCCTATTACGGATTTCGAGGTGCCTCGAGTTCGCCATAACTACAAGGAAACCAGTGATGATAAGGCGGCTTGGGATATTTTGATGAATGCTATCGCTGATGGTATTAGTAGTGGTGAAGTGACGAAGGTCGTTTCTTCTCGAGAGGTACAGTTTACTAGTAAAACACCATACAATGTAGCAAGTATTTTGGCAAATTTAGTAGATAATAATCCAAATTGCTTTATCTTTGGTTACGAAAAGGATGGACGCACCTTTGTGGGTGCATCGCCAGAGATTCTAGTTCGCCATCGAGGTAGTGAAATTCTTAGCTATGCCTTGGCGGGGACAGCACCTAAACATGGACCAAATGCGTGGACTAAGGAACAACTGTTAACAGATAAGAAAAATCTCTTTGAACATAATATCGTCCGTGACCGTATTGTGGATATCATGAAATCTATTACTCCGGAGGTTATAATAGGTGAAACGGGTATCATGGAGCTGGCGCATCTCTATCATTTGCGCACCATTATTACTGCAAAGGATAGCACAAAATCCCTCGTGGAATGGGCAAAGTTGCTCCATCCTACACCGGCTCTCGGCGGTGAACCGCGAGAAAAGGCGTTGGCATTGCTACAAAAGTACGAAGCTCATGAGCGCGGCATGTATGCAGCACCTTTTGGCTTTATGAAAGATATGGGGGACGGCATCGTCATCGTTGCTATTCGATCTGCCCTCATTATGGATAATGTTCTTTATGCCTATGCAGGATGTGGCGTCGTAGCCGATTCTGATGCGGATGAAGAGTACGCAGAAACTAATAATAAAATGCGCACCATTTTGGATGCGTTATAATAAATTTCCAAACCCTTAGGAGTTGTTGAAAGGGAATATAATGAACGAATATATTGCTGCCTTGGTAGATGAGTTTTACCAACTCGGCGTCCGGCATGCTGTGTTTAGCCCTGGTTCTCGTTCTACGACGATGGCTATGCTTTTCACGGAGTATGAAGGCTTTGAAACATATATGAATATAGATGAGCGCTCTGCTAGCTTTATGGCACTTGGCATTGCAAAGGCTTATAAAGAACCAACTGTGTTAGTTTGTACATCTGGTTCGGCAGTGGCTCATTATTTGCCCGCTATTTTAGAGGCTCAATATAGTGGGGTACCTCTTATCGTATTGTCTGCTGATCGACCTCATACCTTGTTGCATGTAGGGGCTCCACAGACAGTAGATCAACAAAAGATTTTTGGTACAGCCGTAAACTATTACGAAGAATTAGCGGTGCCGCAAGAGGACCATTACTACACATATCCACGCCAAGTAGCTCGCAAGGCGTATATGAAAGCTATGGACATCAAAAAGGGACCAGTTCATATCAATGTACCCCTCTTTGAGCCATTAGTGCCTGAACTAGATCGTAAGCACTTTGAAGCGGGACGTAGCCCTTACAAAGTATTTAAACCTAATTACGGTGATGTATTTAGCTATCAGAATAGAAGTAATAACACAAGTAATCCAAGTAACGTAAGTAAAGCAAGTAACGTAAGCTATACTAAAAATACTACTGATAATAACACTAATAACTCTAATCGATTGCTTGCGCAATATAAGAAAGTTCTTATTTTAGCTGGTCCACAAATCGATGTAAACGAAGTTGAATCTATTCACTCCTTTGCGGAGAACTTACAAGCTCCTATCTTGGCGGATCCATTGTCTAATGTAAGACGCTGGCATAAGGCTGGTGCTATTGATGACAATCATGGAGTTGCTAGCAATCGTAGTAATGAAACAAATATGACTCAGGATAAACAAGTCTCTGATGTTGTGATTTCCACATATGATGCATTTTTAGCGGATAAAGAATTATGGCCTGTACTAAAGCCGGATTGTGTGATTCAGTTTGGCCAAATGGTTGTGTCTAAACGCGTGCAACAGATGGTGGCAAGTTGGGATAATGTGGAGTATATAGAGATAAATCCTACAATGGACTCCATGAATCCAACGGGGAAAACCACCATACACATGCAAGCAAGCATCGACATGTTTACGCATTTGTACGCTGTAAAGAACGAATCTAATGCATATCTTAATAGTTGGCAAAGTTTAGAAGTAGCTGGCAAAGCTCAACTAAGTACAGCCATAGAAGAACCAAGTTGTTTTGAAGGTCGCACGATACGCGAGTTGCAACAGCATATTCCTGATAATAGCCAAGTGCTAGTGGCAAATAGTATGACCATTCGCGACTTTGATTACTTCTGGTTCTCTGGTGAGTCCGATGCCGTTCTTTACGGAAATCGTGGTGTTAATGGTATTGATGGTACCGTTTCAACTGCACTAGGTCTTGCCACAAATGGTCAGCCTACATATCTCGTAACGGGTGATTTGTCTTTATTCCATGATCTAAACGGTTTAGCGGTCGCTAAAACGCACAATCTAAATTTGACGATTATTTTGCATAATAACGATGGAGGCGGTATTTTTGAATATTTACCGCAAAAGGGAACGAAGCATTTTGATTACTTGTTCTCTACGTCACAAGGTTTAGATTATAGTGGGGCCGCTAAACTCTATGGCTGTGGGTACACTAAAATCTCTAGTCCTGATGAATTGGTCTCTGTATTAGCTAAAGTTAGTAAGGAATCTGGTGTTCATATTATTGAAATACCAACAGACCGGGAATATAGTCGTCAGTTACATAGGAAATATACAAAAGTTTCAGTTGATATGGAGGCATTACTATGAGTCAGTATTTTTGCAGTATTGTAGATAATGCTTTGTGTAATCCAGCTCAGCGTATGTATTTTGACTTGGGAGAGTATCGCTACGGTTTGACTGTGGTAGGTGAAGGGGAACCTATTGTATGTTTCCACGGCTTCTCTGAATCAAGCTATACTTGGGATGCTATTAATCTGCCGGGGTATCGAGTGGTTCGTATTGATTTAATCGGACATGGTGATTCAGATATTCCTGATGAGAATCAGGCTTACACCATTCCTCAAATGATAAAGGACTTACACACAGTTATCTATTACATGGTTGGTGAAAGCTATTACCTCATGGGCTATTCTATGGGGGCTCGTATTGCACTTTCCTATGCGTTGGAGTATGAACGTGAAATCAAAGGTCTTATTCTTGAAAGTGGCTCGGTAGGCATCGCTTCTGACGCTGAGCGAGCAGCACGCTGCAAGGCGGATGAAGACTTAGCAGTTCATATCGAAGAGCATGATGGTGCTTGGTTTGCTGCACGATGGGCGGAAGCACCTATTTTTGAGAGTCAAAAACAGCTTTCAGAGGGGGTAGAAGAATTAATATACTTACGCCGTTCCAATAATAGCCCATATGCATTAGCCAGTACATTACGTGGCTCGGGGCAGGGTGTAATGCCTTATGTAGGAGATAAATTAGAAAAGTTCTCTGTTAAAGGTTTATATGTGAGTGGCGCATTAGATACAAAATATACTACAATAGGAAGAGATGTATTTGGCAAGTTGCCAAGTTTTAATCATGTCATCGTCGACGGGGCGGGGCATAATGTACATATAGAGAAACCGCAGATTTTTGAACAAGCGGTATTGGATTTTTTACAGAAGAAAGGTTAAGTCCATGAGCAAATTTGATTGGAAAGTATTGGATCGTAATTATGAAGATGTAATTTACGAAACATATAATGGCATTGCAAAGATTACTATTAACCGTCCAGAAGTGCGCAACGCATTCCGGCCTAAAACGGTAATGGAGTTAATTGATGCTTTCACAGTAGCTCGTGAAGATAACGAAGTAGGCGTAATCGTATTGACTGGTGCTAACCACGGTAAGGGCGAAGATAAAGAGGCATTCTGCTCCGGCGGTGACCAAAGCGTACGTGGTCACGGTGGTTATGTAGGTGAAGACAATGTGCCTCGCTTGAACGTTCTCGATTTACAACGCTTAATTCGCGTCATCCCTAAACCTGTTATTGCAATGGTTAATGGTTATGCTATCGGTGGCGGTCATGTATTGCACATCGTATGTGACCTTACAATCGCTTCTGAAAATGCTAAATTCGGTCAAACTGGTCCTCGTGTAGGCTCCTTCGACGCTGGTTATGGCGCAGGTTACTTGGCTCGTATGATCGGTCACAAACGCGCTCGCGAAGTATGGTTCTTGTGCCGTCAATACACAGCAGCTCAAGCGTATGAAATGGGCATGGTTAATACTGTGGTACCATTTGACAAATTGGAAGAAGAAACAGTTCAATGGTGTAGCGAAATCCTTGAATTATCTCCAATGGCTTTGCGCATGTTGAAAGGTTCCTTCAATGCCGACACAGATGGCCTTGCAGGTTTACAACAATTCGCAGGGGACGCTACATTGATGTACTATACAATTGATGAAGCGAAAGAAGGTCGTGACGCGTTCAAAGAAAAACGGAAACCTAACTTCAAACAATTCCCTAAATTCCCTTAATCGGGAGTCGATACAGTCCTATATGACGGACTATATTAACTGTTAAAACGACAAGTGCGCCTCTATAGGAGGCGCCTTTCTTGTAATATCTCTTTATTTATCATATTTCAATTATTATTTTTTAGTTATTATTTACTATTTACTGGTAATTGGTAATTAGTGATTACTTATTAGTGATTAGGTTTAGATACGAGGTGAGATGATGGAGTGGTTACGTTATGGTGCACAGCACTACCCTAATCGTATATGCATAAATGAATACACCTATAACGATATATACCGTGGCGTACTCCATGTAG
>CAUGOU010000021.1:0-15341 GCA_959601155.1 Veillonella parvula
CGCTATTTAAGAATGAACAAGAATTAGAAGATTTTCGTGCTCGTCACGCTAAGGCTGTAACGCCAAAGGCGAATATCGAGGATGCTCAAGGTCCTTGCTACCTTGGTATTGATGCTGGTTCTACTACACTTAAGGTAGTTCTTATCAATAGCAATAAGGAAATTATATTCTCTCATTATGGTCCTAACCATGGTAAACCATTAGAAAAATCTCGTGAAATCATCGAGAAAATATATGAATTATTGCCAAAAGGTGCCTATATTGCACACTCTGGCGTAACCGGCTACGGCGAGGCCTTTCTTAAACGCGCTCTCGGCATCGATATCGGTGAAGTAGAAACGATGGCTCACTATCGTGCGGCCCGCTTTTTCTGCCCTGATGTATCCTTTATTCTGGATATTGGCGGTCAAGATATGAAATGCTGTAAGGTTCGTGATGGGTATATCGAAGATATCGTGTTGAACGAAGCTTGCTCCTCTGGTTGCGGCTCTTTTATTGATACATTTGCATCTGGGCTACGAATTCCTATCGATCAATTCGCAAAAGAAGGATTATTGGCACCTATGCCAATCGATTTAGGCTCTCGTTGTACCGTATTTATGAACTCTAAGGTTAAGCAGGCTCAAAAAGAAGGTGCTACGGTACAAGATATCGCAGCAGGTCTTGCTTATTCTGTAATTAAAAATGCCCTTTATAAGGTTCTTAAGGTGAAAGATCCTAAAGAATTAGGCGATCATATCGTTGTACAAGGTGGTACGTTCTATAACGAATCCGTTTTGCGTGCCTTTGAGAAATTGATGGGCGTAGAGGTGATTCGCCCTGATGTATCTGGGTTGATGGGTGCATACGGTATGGCTCTTCTTGCAGCAGAAACGGCGGAAGAGTTACAAAAGGGTGAAAGCACATTGCTAGATAGTGAAGGCCTTAATTCTTTACAAGTATCTACGACAATGCGCAATTGTGGTCTTTGCCCAAATAATTGCATGCTTACTATTAACGCTTTCTCCGATGGTCGTACGTACGTAACTGGCAACCGTTGTGACCGCGGTGCTGGCGATATGATCCAAGAGAAGCGTAAGCCAGTTCCTAACTTGGTAGACGTAAAATTACGTCGTTACTTTGATTACTACTTGAAGAAAAATATTCCTGAGTTTGAAGGTAAAATGCGTGTAGGTATCCCTCGCGTTCTCAACATGTATGAGGACTTCCCATTCTGGTTCACATTCTTCAATAGTTTGGGTTATGAAGTAATCCTTTCAGATTATACGACTAAGGATCAATACAATAAGGCTATCGATACAATTCCATCCGATACAGCTTGCTATCCTGCAAAAGCTGTACATGGTCATATTCGAGATTTAGCGAATGCACAGGTAGACTTTATTTGGTACCCTTGTATTCAACATGGCCCTAAGGAATTTAGCCGCGACAATAATTACCATTGTCCAATGGTTATTTCCTATCCAGAACTTATCAAAAATAATATGCAAGAGGTATTGGGCGATACTCCGTTCCACGCACCATTCTTGCCGTTAGCTGATAAAAAATCCCTTGTTCCGGCTCTTGTGAAAGCATTGGATTTTTTAAACTTAAAGAAGAAGGATATTGCTAAGGCTATAGACTTCGCTTGGGAAGAGCAGGAAAACTGCAAAGCGTCTTACCGAGAAACGACAAAGAAAACTGTGTCTCGGCTCGTGGCAGAACAAATTCCGACAATCGTATTGGCTGGCCGTCCATATCATTTAGACTCCGGTATTAACCACGGTATTCCTGAACTTATTACATCTCTTGGTATGGCTGTTCTTACAGAAGATGGCGTTGCCCCATTAGGCAATGAAATCAAGCATTTACGCGTTGTAGACCAATGGTCCTACCATAGTCGCCTATATCGTGCCGCTGAATTTGTAAGTAGAACTGAAGGATTCCAAATTGTAGAGCTTAACTCCTTTGGTTGTGGACTGGATTCTATCGTAGCAGATCAGGTAAAAGATATACTTTCAGCAAACCACAAAATCCATACCTTGCTCAAAATCGATGAAGGTACAAACCTTGGAGCCGTGACAATCCGTTTGCGATCCTTGCAATCTGTAATGGAACGTAGTTTGCGTCGTCATCATAATCCTGAGGCGCCGGAAGAGGTAGTGGTAGAGAAATTACCAACTTACGACTACAATCGAGTTGTCTTTACAGAAGAAATGCGCAAGACTTATAAAATCTTGGTACCACAAATGTCACCATTGCATTTTAGCCTCTTAGAGCCAGTTCTCAAAAATGAAGGATATGACTTTGAAATGTTGCCAGCGCCTACGCGTGATGATATTGAAGTGGGTTTGAAATATATCAATAATGATGCATGTTACCCCGCGATTATTGTTGTAGGTCAGCTTATGTCCGCACTGTTATCTGGTAAATATGATGTAGAGAAGACTGCTGTTATCATCTCTCAAACTGGTGGTGGTTGTCGTGCTACAAACTACATCGGTTACTTACGTAAAGCATTGATTGATGCTGGTATGAAACAAGTGCCAATCCTATCCCTCAATGCGAGCGATATGGAACGTCAACCGGGCTTCAAATTGACAAAAGGCTTCTTACATCGTATGATTCAAGCCGTAGTATACGGGGACGCTATCATGCAATGCGTATTGGCTACACGCCCATACGAAAAGAACCCTGGCTCTACTGATGCATTATGTGATTACTGGCTTAAAAAGCTCCGTGAAAACATTACATCTGCAAGCCTTCGTCAATACAACAAGTATATTAAAGAAATCATTCATGACTTTGATAACTTGCCAGTCAACAAGGATGTACAGAAACCTCGTGTTGGCGTCGTAGGGGAAATTTACGTTAAATTCCACCCAAGTGCTAACAACCATATTAATGAACTCATTGAAAAGGAAGGCGGCGAAGTCGTTACATCTGGCTTGCTAGATTTCTTCTTGTACTGTGCAATGGATAGCACTTATCGTGCGAAACACCTTGATGGTACATGGCTATCAGGCTTCTTTGGTACATTGGCTCGTGAAGCCCTTGAACTATACCGCTTGCCATACGCTAAAGCTGTAGCGGCGTCTAAAAACTTTGATCCTCTACAACGTATGACAGAAGTGGCTAAAGAAGCAGCTCAATTCATCGGTCTTGGTAACCAATGCGGTGAAGGCTGGTTCCTCACAGGCGATATGATCGACCTCATCGAAAAAGGGGCTAAACAAATCGTATGCTTACAACCATTTGGTTGTTTGCCGAACCACGTAACAGGTAAAGGCATGGTGAAAACACTATCCGCTGCATACCCGGACGTGCGAATTGCGGCTATCGACTACGATCCAGGATCCAGTGCGGTTAATCAAGCAAACCGATTGAAACTACTACTATCGACAATGTTTGAATAAGGGTGCTCTGTTATATTTTCAATGGGGCCCCGTGACAACTACATAACACTAGTATAGAAAAAACACAGCCCTCTCTTGGCTCAGTACGGCGCTACGCTTCGTAAAATCGCTGCAGAGAGGGCTGTGTTCTTTTCTATATACACCCATTATGAAGACGTCCCAATGAAAATATAACTGGGCAGAGGATGGTCGGAGCGAGGAGATGTGGCTGTGCCACATCTCTTTTCCCTACAAACAGTTGAGCAGGCGCTTTCCGTTATTGTGTTTATGTATATTGGCGTAGATAGAAAGAATAGTGCCAAGTTGATATTAAAATGTATAATACATATCTTTAAACATTTTTGCTGATGCTATTACGTCGTAATGGGACTTTTTCATAGCAAAGGTTAATAAAAATAGCACCACCTTTTTCGCAGCGATTTTACGGAACGTAGTGACGTACTGAGCAAGAAGAAGGTGGTGCTGTTTTTATACTAAATTTATTCTATTGTAACGGGGCCCCATTATGGGGCTCAAACAAATGTATAAAAGGGATTATTCTTTCTCTACCAAACCATACAAGCACAATAAGGAAAGCGCTGCACATACTAGCATTGTGGTCCCCATTGGGATCCCCGTATATTCCCCACCAATACCAACTAATGGAGATACGATTCCTGCAGAGAACATGCTAGCAAAGCCAAGTACTGCAGAGGCACTTCCAGCCATTTTACCGTATTTAGCCATTGCCATAGAGAAAGAGGCAGAGCCAAATAGGGATACTGTACATACGGTAAAGAATAGAATGGCCGTTATAGGAATAAGTGGCCATTCGAAAAGCATAGCTATTAAGAATAGCAAGGATCCGATTGTTAGTTGCCAGAGGGCAAATGTTAGTAATTGTCGAACCGTGATTACATTACTTAATCTAGCGCTTATGGCACTAGCTAAAATAATACCACAGCTATTGATACCAAAGAGATAGCTAAATTCTTGTGCAGATAGTTGAAAGATGTTTTGGTATACAAAGGATGAACCTGAGATATACGCAAAGAATCCACCAAAAGCAAAGAATTGGATTAGTGTTTGCCCAAGGAATCGCTTATCTTTAATAAGCGTAATGTAGTTCTTTGTAGCAGTTGCAACGCCACCTGTAACGCGTTTTTCTTTAGGTAAGCTTTCACGGAAGAGAAGAGATCCCACTAGTAGAATAGCAGAAAATATTGCTAAAATAACGAAGATAACGCGCCATGTAGTGAATAGTAATAATTGACCGCCGATGAGCGGAGCGATTACTGGTGCCAAACCGTTAACCATCATGAGCAATGCAAAGAGTTTAGTCAATTCTTGACCAGATGCAAAATCTCGAGCGATGGCCTTTGCAATTACAACGCCCACAGATCCTGTTAAACCTTGTAGAAAGCGTCCTAGTAAAAGTATTTCAATGCTTGGTGCGTAAGCACAGATTATGCTAGAGATAACGCAAAGTAAGTTGCCTGTTATAAGAGGCAACTTGCGACCCATAGTATCACTAATAGGACCTCCAAATAATTGACCTAATGCAACACCAAAAGTCATCACACCAATGGTCATTTGAATATTTGATGCAGATGTATTTAGTTCACTAGGCATAATTGGTAATGCTGGTAAATATAAATCTGTTGCAAGTGGTGTGATGGCTGTCAACAGACCAAGGAATACTACTAAGATGAAAGAGACCTTAGCAGAACTTTCTTGAGTCATAAAACCCTCCTATCTTAAAATGGGAAAAATAAAAGCCTGCGAATCGCACTTCGCAGACTGCATTTAATTTTTTCTATTTGATACGATGTATTTTACCATGATTGAGAAAAAATATCTATATGAAATATTGAGTTTGTTATATCTCTATTTATAGATTACAATTAGTATATTAATTATATCTAAAAATACCAATGTGTTTATTGGCGATGGGAGAATTATATGAAATATTTACTAAAAGGTTTTGTGTTAGCTGCAATAGTAGTAATCGGGACAGCTACGGTTTTATCTGTAGAAGCAATATCATTAAACCATGTTATATGTAGTATTCTCATATGTGGCAACAAAAAAAGAACAGCTCGTGAAAAGCTGTTCTTTTTTGTATTGTTACCAGTTCTTAGAAGAAGAAGTGGTGAATTTCATGGATGAAATGTTGACCGAAGAAGGAGATACAACCATGCATAACGATGAAGATCAAGAAGTATTTGAATGCAGTGTTCATAATAACGCTTGCTTCGATTTCATGCTCTAATTTATGAGCTTCTTCAGCACTGATTTCTTTGTGGTTATCGAGGTATGCTTTTAAAGCAGGACCAACGGCACCAATGGAAATCGCGATGGATTGTGGAGACAACATTTTACCGATACCAGCTGCACCGGAGTTAACAGCTGCTAACCAGAAGCCAAGATCTTCCCAGCTTGTAGGGTCTAAGCCTTGAGCTGCTGCAATTTGAAGTGGACCAAACAATACGTTGGAGTTTGTACCGGAACCAGTTAAGAAGGCACCCAACGCACCTACGATAGGAGCGAATAATGGGTACAAGGAACCTGTACCAGCAACCATTGCTTTTGCAATGTCTGCAGTCATACCGGAGTATGTCATCAATTTAGCTGTCATAACAACTGTAATGATTGTAAGGTATGTAAACTTCAAGTTTTTAACTGTGTTACCCAATGTACCGAAAATTTCGCCAGCTTTTGCTTTTTGGATAAAACCACCAACAATACCAGCGATGAAAATCATGATACCAGGAGTTGCAATCCATACAAATGTATAAGGTTTTGCACCAGGACCTTGGTAAATAGGTACAGATGTTTTAATGGACGCAAGAGGACCATTAATTGCTGGGAACAATTTGGAAGTTAATAACAATAATACGAAGATTAAGATGAATGGCATTGCCGCTACAAGGCCTTCACCACCGGAAACTTTTGGAACTTCGCCAGTTTGTTTAACTGCGTATTCAGGATCATTAGGAGGCATGATTTTTGCACAGATAATGATAACTGCCATGATAACGATGGATGCAGAGATTACGGATAATTCTGGACCCATTATTGCATTGATTACGGTTTCAGGAACAGCTAATGCTAAACCGGAAAGTAATGTTACAAGGAATACGCCTTTTAACGCTTTAATGCCGCCACCAATGATCATAACAACGAAGAATGGAGCGATAAGGTTAAGTAAGAACAATTGTACGGAAATGAATGTACCTAAATGGCTTGGATCAAGGCTAGTTAAGGAAGCCAATGTAGTTGTTGGAATACCAATGGAACCAAATGTTGTTGGTACAGAGTTCGCAACGAGACATGCGATGATAGATTTTAGTGGGTCAAAACCTACGGCAACCATCATAGCAGCTGGAATTGCAACAGCAGTACCAAAGCCAGCCATACCTTCCATGAAGGCACCAAAGCCCCATGCAAGTAGTAATGCAAGTACACGAGTATCAGATGTTACAGAAGAAAGCATGGTTTTAATAGTTTCCATTGCTTTCGTATGTACTACCAAGTTATAAACGAAGATAGCAGCTGTAATAACTAATAGGATTGGCCAAATTGCCAAAGCGGCACCTTCAAGGGCACCAGTGACCATAATGAATGGGTCAGATTGGAATGCTGTAATAGCGATGATGAAAGAACCGATTGCAGCAACACTTGTTGCTTGCCATGCAGGTAATTTCAAGATGGATAACGCTACAATCAACCAAATGATTGGAGATAGCGCTAATAGAACGGTGATAGCACTCATTTCTAAAATCATCCTTTCAAGAAAAATAAAAATATATGCTCAACAGGACGATGTAGCTTAATCAATTAAATTGATGAGTAAATCGCTATTGTATTAAGTTGTAAAAGTTCAGTTAAAATAAAAGATTACAATAAAATAACAGATATACTTATCATAAAAATTGATATAGTACATAAAATTTTTTAACCTCATAGGCTATGAGGTTAAAAACATAAGAGAGGGGACATAAACAGTGTTTATGTCCCCTTCTGTACTAACTACAAGTCCTTGTTAGGGCCATTACTAAATTTAGGTATTAGTAGTTACCTTTGAACATTGTAGCAGGAGCTTCTGGTACATAATCGCCGAAGTAGGATTTGAAGTCTAAACCTAATTCATTGCAAAGGTCTTGAACTTCAAGCATTGTACCGTTAAGTACAGGGATGCCTTCAGCTTTAACTTTAGCAACAGATTCATGTTCTTTTTCACCATGAGTGTAGATACGGTCTTGACCTTGTGCTTTAGGAGCTTCACGTAATTCTTGTAAGAATTGGGAGAAGTGTTTTTTGATTTCAGCAGGGTCACCGAAGAATTCAGGGTTGATAGCCATGAAGCCGTGGCAGATATTGGATTTACCGCCAACCATACATTTGTTGGAAGTACCGCCTTGGGACAAGATGGAGGAGAATAATTCAGCAATCATGCCGTTACCATAACCTTTGTGGCCGCCAAGAACTTCTGTAGCACCACCTAAAGGAAGGATACCGCCGCCTTCATGACGGGAGATGTTGCCCAATACTTCAGCTGCATCAGTGGAAGGAACACCGTCTTTATTAACAGCCCAGCCATCTGGAGTAGCTTTGCCCATTTTGTTGTACATTTCAAGTTTACCACGAGTTACTACTGTAGTGGAGCAATCGAAGAAGAAGTCAACTGGATCAGCTGGTACAGTCCAAGCGATAGGGTTAGAACCAAGCATAGCTTTACGAGCATATACAGGAACCATGATTGCTTCGGAGTTTGTACAAGAGAAACCGATTAAGCCTTGGTCGGATGCCATTTTAGCATAGTAACCAGCGATACCGTAGTGGTTGGAGTTACGTACAGATACGATACCAACACCGGATTTTTTAGCTTTTTCGATAGCCATTTCCATAGCTTTATGACCCAATAATTGACCCATGCCGTCATGACCGTCAATAACTGCAGAAATTGGAGTTTCTTTTACGATTTCAGGTTTAGCGTCGATTTTAATCAAGCCATTAGTGATACCTTTATGGTAACGAACCATACGTTGCATACCATGGCTTTGAATACCGAACAAGTCAGAAGTCAAAAGTACGTCTTGGATGATGTCAGCTTCTTTTTCGGAGAAACCAAATTTTTGGAAAGCGTCCATGCTCAATTTTTTTAGTGTTTCATAAGGGAATAACACAGTGTTTTTTGCGTCTGCCATCGTTAAAACCTCTTTTCAGAAAATATGTACCTGATATAGCTACTTCACATTAGATAACCATGAATTCAAAATGATTTCTTGTGAGTTCTATATCCTCTCAAATGACACTGTCAGTATAGCACAGAAACAAGTGAGATTGAATAGTCTTACAGTCTGAACGACATTACTAAATATGCATACGTACCGGTGATTTTTGTCACATAATCTATACGACACTATTAAAATGTCTGATTATACCTAAAACTATATGGTTATGACTTTTAGTAATGATTGCATGATTTTTTTGAAGAATTTTGGTATTTTTATAGAACTTATTAGTATATCTGTTTAGGGGGTCGGAAAGAATGATAATAGATAGATATCGATAAAACTTGAAATGTTCAGTTACTCATATAAAAATAAGTGATGAGGTCATAAATGTAATGTGATAATCGAATGCATTGATATACAAAAAATAATCATTTCTAAAACCTTTTTAATTCAGAAGATGTGCAAAAGGTTATACTTATACGAGCCATACTATACTATAATATAAATATACATCCTATAGTTTATACAATTTATAAGCGAGGTGCTTATCATGAAAGAATATAAATCTGTATGCCCTTACGATTGTCCTGATGCATGCGGACTCATTGTATCAGTCGATAATAATAAAGTAATATCTGTTCGAGGGGATAGAGCACATGCTTTCACAAGAGGTACACTATGCCCTAAGATGGCACATTATGAAAAAGTAATCCATTCTCCATTGCGCTTGAAGTCTCCTATGAAGCGTGTTGGTAAAAAAGGAATTGGTGAAGATCAGTACACTCGTATTAGTTGGGATGAAGCCCTTGATGCAATTGTCAATAATTTCAAAGAAACTATTGATACTTATGGCAGTGAAAGTATTTTGCGTTACTCTTATGCAGGAACAATGGGGGTCATTCAGAGTCCTGCAGCAGATTATTTTTTCCGTTGTATTGGTGCTACAGACCAAGATCGAGGTATTTGCTCTCCTGCTAAACAAGCGGGGTTCCGCTCTGTTTACGGTGATACCTTAGCGATCAAACCACAAGAGGCGCAGCATAGCGACTGTATCGTCTTGTGGGGGATAAATGCGACGGCTACAGATGTTCATATTTTACACGATGTGAACATAGCAAAAAAGAATGGTGCCCGCGTTTGGATTATCGATACTCATAAAACCTATACTTTTAGCCAAGCTCATGAACATATTATTGTTAGACCAGGAAGTGATGGGGCACTAGCATTAGGTATGCTCCATATCATTCATCGTGACGGTTTGGCGGATACAGATTTTATTAAGGAACATGTCCAAGGCTACGATGAGCTGGTAAAAGAGGTGTTGCTTAATTTTACGCCGGAGAGAGCATCTGATATTTGTGGTGTTTCCGTGGATCGTATGACTGAGTTCGCTCATGCATACGCTACATCAAAAGCGCCGTTTATCCGTCTCGGCAGTGGTTTGTCTCGATATGGTAATGGTGCTATGACATGCCGTGCTATTAATGCTTTACCTGCAGTGGTTGGGGCGTGGCAACATCTTGGAGGAGGATTACTATCGAGTGCAAGTGGTAGTAAATTTGTTGGTAAAGAAGTGATGCAACAGGCTCATGTTCATGCACCAGCTAAACGATTGATGCCGATGATTAAACTGGGTGAAATGCTTACAAACCCTGAAGGAACTAAAGTTCATAGTTTATATATCTTCTCTTCAAATCCGGCTATCACAGCTCCTGACCAGAATGTTGTACGTAGAGGGTTGATGCGCGATGACTTATTCACTGTGGTACATGAGCGTTTCTTTACGGATACTTGTAAGTATGCTGATATTATTTTACCAGCTACAACATCTGTGGAGCATGATGATATTTATAATTCTTATGGTCATTACACAATTGGGACGGGTTACAAATTGATTGATCCAGTTGGGGAGTCTCGTTCCAATTGGCAAGTTATCGCCGAGTTAGCAAAACGTATGGGGTTGGAGGATGCATTCTTTAACCTTAGTGAAAGAGAGCTTATTGAACAAATTGTGCGGACTTCGAGTCGTATATCCAAGAGGGACCAAGAGTTGATTTTAAACGGTGAGCCTGTGGAGATGACGGTACCTGAAAGTTATAAGATGGATTTCAAAACACCGTCTGGAAAAATTGAATTATATAATCCGCAGGATGTAGAACCATTAATTCGGTATATGCCTCCATATGGTGATAATGCACCGTTTTGGCTCATAAATGGTAATGATATTCGAATTTTGGACTCTAGCTTCTGCGAATTAGACTTTAATGATCCTGAGTTGATGAAACTTCGCATCCATCCAGAAGATGCAAAAATGTATAACATAAACGATGGTGCTGAGGTAGAAATCTATAACGATCGTGGCAGTGTAAAAATTAAAGCATACTACGATGATGAAGTACAGAGAGGGACATTGGTAACACTAGGTGTATGGTGGCAATCTCAATCGAGTGATCCTCACGTGGCAATTAATGCGCTTACCGCAGCTCGTCCTACCGATCAGGGATGGGGGAGCACCTTTTATGATGTACAAGTTCATATAAGAAATCTTTTGTAGTGAATGACCAATTAATAGTCTGTAATGATTACTGTAAAATAGGAATTTATCTACTTATTTCTATAAGTAAAAGTTAAAGTCTGTTACTTATGGGAATAACTCTATACGGATATAGAATAGTGAGGATATTTTTCTTGTATACCCTAGCCCCTTTAGATTATAATAGTAATATTATTTTTATATAACCTAAAGGGGGTTACATTTATGAATGGTAACGATAATCTGTCGACCCGTGCTTATCTGGCTATAGGCATGATGTTATTTGCTCTATTCTTTGGAGCAGGGAACTTGATCTTCCCAGCGGCCTTAGGTCAACAAGCTGGTGATAATGTCGGTTGGGCATTGCTCGGTTTCGTATTAACTGGTGTAGGACTTCCACTCTTAGGGGTTGCAGCTATGGGTTACTCTTCCTGTAAAGATGTTGAAGAACTTGCAAGTCGTGTGCATCCGATTTATGGCTTGTTGTACACAATTTCTTTATACTTGAGTATTGGTCCAATGTTTGCGACGCCGCGTACTGGTACTGTAGCTTATGAAATCGCAATTAAACCTTTTGCTGAAGGTTTAAGCATGAATATGAATATGGAACCAATTTTCTTGGCATTATTCTTTGGTATTTCTTTGTGGTTATCTATTAGTCCGCAAAAACTTGTTAACCGTATCGGTAATATTTTGACACCAGCTTTACTACTTGTAATTCTGTTGTTGATTGTTAAATCTTTTATTACTCCACTTGGTGGGTATGCGGTACCACAACCGGCATATGGTGATGCACCAACGGCTGTGTTACAAGGCTTCTTAGATGGCTACAATACAATGGATGCCTTAGCTTCCGTAGTATTTGCTATTCTTGTAATCGATTTTGTACGCCTCAGTGGTGCTACATCTCGTGCTGTGATTACAAAAACAGTAATGGAGGTAGGTGCAATTGCGGTAGGCCTTCTTGGTATCGTGTATGTATTTATCGCTAATATCGGTGCTACAAGTGTTGAACGCTTTGGTTTGTTCGAGACAGGGGCTCCTGTATTGTCCGTAAGTGCTAACTATTTGTTTGGTGAGTTCGGTCAAATCATCTTGGCTATCATCGTTCTGCTAGCTTGCTTGTCTACAAGTATTGGCCTTATCACTTCTTGCGGCACATACTTCCACAAGTTGACCCCAAAGATTAGCTACAAATTATATGTAGTAATTTTCTCTCTAGCGGCCTTTGGCCTCAGTATGTTTGGCTTGAAAACAATCATCAGTGCAGCAATCCCTGTGTTGATGCTCTTGTATCCGTTGACTATCGTAATCATTTTGTTGGCACTTCTTCATAATGTGTTCGGTGGTCGTCGTTGCGTATATGCATGGACTATGGCTTTCACAATGATTTCTGCCCTCATGACTGGTCTTGAAACTGCAGGTATTGCACCTATAGCTTTGGAACAGCTCTTTGCTCAATATATTCCATTCCAAAGTGCTGGTATGGGCTGGGTGAGCTTTGCGGTATTAGGCTTCGTTGTAGGTCTTATCCATAAAGGTCTTGCTTCCGATAATAAGTAATAAAGATAAAGGCTCTATGCTTTCATTTTGTGAGAGTATAGAGCCTTTTTATGTTTTGATTGTTGTCATATAAAATTGATTTTGTGTGTAGAAGTTTCTATAATAAGGATAAATAAGGATATAAATGATAAAAGAAGGAAGGAAATTTTATGCGTAGTACTCATTGTTTACCTAGTTATAGTTTTGGAGGTCATGATGTATTTGACGCTATTCCAAAGTTTACAAAATTATATGGCAAGTCTGTAGCTATCATCGGTGGCGAAACAGCTCTTTCTAAAGCTTTGCCACACATTCGTCCAGTGCTTGATAAAGCGGGGATTAAGGTGCTAGATATTATCCACTTTGGTGGAGAATGTACTTTTGCTCGAGGCAAGGAAATTGCACAAATGGCATCTGTAAAAGATGCGGACTTTTTGTTTGCTGTTGGTGGTGGTAAGGCCATGGATACAGTAAAAGTAGTAGCTATAGAGTTAGATGATAAACCATTCTTTACAATTCCAACCATTGCATCTACTTGTGCGGCAACGTCAGAAGTGGCAGCTGTATACACGGCAGATCATACTTTTGATGACGTAGCTTTTGTAAATCATCCTCCTGTGCACTGCTTTATTGATGCTGATATTCTCGTAGAAGCACCAAGCCGTTACTTGTGGGCAGGAATGGGAGATACTATTGCAAAACACTATGAAACTCATCTTTCTGCTCGCAATCGCGAGCAAGACTATAATACTCAGTTAGGCCTTACTCTAGCTTCTATGTGTAGTGAACCAATTTTAGCACATGGTATACAAGCCTATAAAGATAGTCAAGCTAATAAACGTAGTGATGCCTTTGATACCATTGCTATGACTGTTATCTTTACTACCGGTGTTGTATCAGGTTGTGTTCCTATGGCATATAATAGCAACATGGCTCATGCTGTATGTTATGGCTGTGTTACTAATAAAGAAACAGAAGAAAATCATTTGCATGGTGAAATAGTAGCTTATGGCTTACTTATTTTGTTAACCGTTGACCAACAAATGGATGAGTTACAACGGTGGTTGCCAGTATATCGCGAATTAGGTTGGCCTACTAAACTTTCACAATTAGATCTTACTGCATCGCATATTCCTCAAATTGTTGAAAAGGCTACATCTGTTCATGATATTGATGTATCTCCATATAAAATTACAGCAGATATGTTGACTAAGGCTATTCAATATATGGAATCTCTTGATTAATATGGTTTGTAACTATTTGTGTATGTTATGTGATGAGGTTATAAATGCAAGAAATTGTAAAGGGTGGCTTATATCGTCATTTTAAAGGCATGTACTATTACGTGTTAGATGTTGCAACTCATTCGGAAACGAGTGAACAGTTTGTGGTATATCAAAAATTATATGATCAACGTGACTTATATGTACGACCACTAGATATGTTTTTGAGTGATGTGGACCATGAAAAATATCCAGATGTAAAACAAAAAGAGCGGTTTAAGCTGATGAGTGGACGTGATTAGGAGGGCCTGTGGAGCAGAAGTTTTTCTTTTTCGATATCGATAATACCTTAGCTGTATGGCCTGAAGGTAAAATCCCTGAAAGTGCTCAATACAGTTTAGATGAGTTAAAGCGTCGTGGTCACCGTGTAGCCTTAGCAACTGGTCGTATTCAAGTGGATGCTAAGCGTTTCGCAGAGCAAGCAGGCCTTACTGATTTCGTAGCAGATGGTGGTCACAGTATCACTGTTAATAATGAATTGGTATCCATGATAGGTATGGATCGTGATGCATGTATTAAATATTTAGAGTATTTAGAATCACATAATATTCCTTGGGCCGTAACTGACCGTAATAAACTCGGTCGTATTACGCCGTATAAGGAAATTTTAGAGTGGCATCCAAATTGGGATGTATTTAAAACAACTGTAGACCCTAATTTTGACTTTCATAGTGTTGAAGAATTTTATAAGATTTATGTGTTTTTCAAGGAAGGAGAGGAAGAGGAGAAAGATATCGAGCATATGACACATAAGCTCATTCGTTATGGTGATGGCTGTGTTCTATATGAGCCTATGGAAAAGGCGTTGGGTATTCGTAATATGCTTGAACACTTTGGAATGAAGCCAAATCAAGCTGTTGTATTTGGTGATGGGTATAATGATCTGTCTATGTTTAGGCCTGAGTGGCTAAATATTGCTATGGGTAATGCGCGCCCTGAATTAAAGGCAAAGGCTGATTATATTACTACAGACTGTGATAAAGATGGCATTTATAATGCGTGTAAGCATTTTAAATGGATTGATTAATTATCGCTAATTCCCCTAAGCCAGGTGAAGTTTATATGAAGATTTATTTTTGTAGCTGTGGCTACAGAATTGGTGTAGTATAGTTAGTATAATGCGCTTAGTTCAATATTCATGTGTTAAAAGGAGAAGAGAAGATATGAACAATAAACGCAGATTATTTTCAACTTTACTTTGTGTAGCGGCATTGACAGCAGGTTTATTTGTTTCTGGTTGCGGCGGTGATAAAGCGGGTGGCATTGGCTCCGTAGTATCCTCCGTAGTTGATGGCGGTAGCGATGAGAAAGCAGCTGCTAAGCTTAATACACTTATTGATGCAACAAATCGCTTCAATGGTGACAATGC
>CAUGOU010000022.1:0-13219 GCA_959601155.1 Veillonella parvula
CTTTACCCAATACAGTACGGGAAATGTGATCTGGATTTTCCAATACATCTGTATGTTCTTCAGAGGAACCTACAGTCGTTACGATACCTTCACCTACACGGGCAATAATTGTGGCTTCACCAGCACCACCAACGAGGCGATCGATATTCGCACGTACAGTAACACGAGCACGAACTTTCAATTCGATACCATTTTTTGCTACCGCAGAAATAATTGGAGTTTCAATCACTTTAGGATTAACGGACATTTGAACCGCTTCCAATACATCACGACCGGCGAGGTCGATAGCTGCGGAACGTTCAAAGGTCAACGGAATGGATGCCCGTTCAGCGGCAATCAAAGCATCTACAACGCGGTCAACGTCACCACCTGCGAGGTAATGAGCTTCCAACTGATTTACATTCACATCAAGCCCCGCTTTATTAGCTTTAATCAACGGCATTACAATTTGAGACGGATTTACGCGACGCAAGCGCATACCTACAAGTGTAAAGATACCAACATTAACACCCGCTGCTAAAGCAGATACCCAAAGCCCTAATGGCACAACATATAAGAATACCATAATACCAATCAGCAGAATGGGAATCAAAATTAAAATACCTACATCCATAATAACCTCCATGATTTACGACGATGTTGTGAAAGCTTAATCTAGCTTTCTAACAATATTGCGACCACCTACAACTCGAAGGACCACAATAGGTGAACCGGCATCGATGAAGTCACCTTCGGTTACAACATCTACCAAATTACCATTAATCTTAGCAATACCTGCAGGGCGTAGTGTTGTATGAGCTACACCTTCCTTGCCAGCCAAATCTTCTAATACATCATTAGATACATAACCGGCTTTTGTCGTAGACCGTTGCCCTAAGGTAAACAATTTCCCTATCCATGTCTTTTCAAAGTGATTAAAGAACACGATGATAATGACAATTAACAAGGCTGTTAATCCTAGCACGGCATACAATGCTACCGTACCTTCCCCAAGAGCTACATAAACGCCCCATAGGAATGCGCAGTAACCGATAAGACCTAGAATACCGCCTGGTACTACGAGTTCTACAGCCATCAAAGAAACACCGATAGCCATCCATATTAAAAACTCCATAGGCCCTCCTCTCTAAAATTAATTTTATACAACTTATATATTTATTATACAATATTGAAGATAAATTATAAAGATACTAAACAAAAAACGACTACTTTCACAGATACAATCTGATTCAGTAGTCGTTTATTGTATTGAATACAAGTCAATTCACTTTAATCTCAAGGTTCTATGCCAAGAGCTTAAAATCGTATAAGGTTATACTTCTGTTTTTTTCAATTGGTCATTGCCAACGCCTGTTTTTTGAAGGATCAACAAACAAATGCTCATCGCCATACCTACTACAGTAGCAAGCCCCATTCCTTTTAAAACTACAGGTCCAACCGCAAGTTCTGCACCACTAAGACCTACCACAAGGATAACGGATGTAAGAATCATATTAACAGGGTTTGTATAATCCACCTTACGTTCTACAAGCATACGCAAGCCAGAAGCTGCGATAATGCCGAACAAGAGAATAGAAACCCCGCCCATAACAGGTACTGGGATAGCATGAATAAGTGCTGCCACTTTACCAACAAAGGATATAATCATCGCAAGCACTGCAGCACCGCCAATTACCCATACGCTAAAACAACGAGTAATGGCAAGTACGCCAATGTTTTCACCATACGTCGTATTTGGTGTAGCACCAAAGAAACCAGAAAGAATATTTGCAAGGCCATCACCAAGCAAGGATCTTTGTAGACCTGGCTCTTTCATCAAGTCTTTAGCGACGATATTACTAGTAACAACTAAATGACCAACATGCTCTGCAAATACTACGAAGAGCGCCGGCATAATCATGATAATCGCATTGATATCAAATACAGGCATGCCATAGAACTGAGGCAATGAAAGCCACGGAGCAGCTTCTACACCAGAGAAGTCAACAACTCCCATCACAGCAGACAATACATAACCGGAGACAACACCGATAAGAACAGGAATAACAGCTAAGAAACCACGGAACACAACAGTTCCAAGCAAGGTAACAACTAAGGAAAACATAGAGATAATAACAGCTTGGCTATGACTCATTCCTAAATCTTGATTACCGATAAGGCCAGACATACTCATCGCTACTGGCGCTAATTCTAAGCCGATAATCGCTACGATAGCACCCATTGCCGCTGGTGGGAATAATTTATCAATCCAACGCGTACCAATATAACGTACGAGAACAGACAAAATTACAAAAGATAGACCAAATACAACGAAGGCCCCTTTTGCCGCTTCATAACCAAGACCAGCAGATAACACACCTGCTACAGGCGCAATAAAAGCAAAGCTGGAACCAAGATATGCAGGAATCTTACCCTTACACACAAATAAGTACAATAATGTACCAATACCATTCATAAACAATGCTGTTGCAGGGTCTACTTTTAATAAATACGGTACCAATACAGTAGAGCCAAACATGGCAAATAAATGTTGAAAACTAAGTGGTAACATTCGGCCCCATGATGGGCGTTCTTGAATATCAATATAATCTTTCATCGTTTCTCCTCACACACAATATAACGATGCTAAGTTCATATAGTACAGTCCTTAAATATACTCTATGAATTTACACAAACAGATTCATCTTATGATACATACGTTAGATATTAACGTTCAAATTTAATCTATCTACGAGTCGACTTTTTAGAAGGCCGTGGTTTAAACGGTCCAGGCATATTTGTCTTATTAGTACGCGTCGTAGCAGAAGGCTTGAAACGACTTTGTGTTTCTTCACGCAAAGATGGTAATGGTTCAGCTGTACCAACTTGTTTTACCCCTTCTACATTACGACGACCAATGCTTGCCAACAACCCAATAGCCATGAAATTCATCAGCAATGAAGAGCCACCATAACTAACAAATGGTAATGGTACCCCTGTTACAGGCATGATACCGCATACCATGGCGATGTTAAACAAAGCCTGACCACTGATAAGCAATGTTATGCCCATTGCTAACCATTTCCCGAATTCATCACGAGCCTTATTAGAAATGCGGAACCCAAAATAGGTAAAAGCTGCAATCAGAACGACAACAAACACTGCACCAATGAAACCCATTTCTTGGGCCCATACAGCAAAGGCAAAGTCCGTATGTGCTTCTGGTAAGTAAAAATACTTTGATGTACCTTGCATAAAGCCTTCGCCTAAAATACCGCCAGAACCTACGGCCAACAGCCCTTGAACTGTTTGATACCCCATATCCTGCGCATGAGGCCAAGGATCAAACCAAGATTGAATACGTTCCCAGCGATATGGCGACATACGAGCTGCAATAAAGCCAAGAAATCCAGCTATCACAAAAGCTCCGCCAAAGAATTTTCCATCAAAGCCCGCTAAGTAAATGAGAACAAAGGAAAAGCCAAAAATCAATACGGTCGTGCCCATATCTGGTTGCAAGATTGTTAAGCCTGCAAATATAATTGGCCATATTAACATTGGCAACATATAACTTATACGTTCACTAAAATAACCTTGTAAATTAACGAGAGGGTTAGTATGCTTTGGTTTTCCCCATTTCCGCATGGTGCTCAATTTAGCCGACGTCCATATCAAGGCAGCCAATTTCGCAAATTCTGAAGGTTGAATCGATACAGGCCCAATAACAATCCAACGACGTGCACCATTAATGACTGCACCAATCACAAGAACCAAGATCATCCCAATTAGTGTAGCAATCATAATTCTTTGCAACATGTGAGGCTTCTGTAACTGACGGTAATCGTAACGATACAATATAACACCTGCCGCCATAGACAAAAATAAGAATGTCATATGTTTTAAAAAGTATCCTAATAATCCCGTATTTTCATAGATAGAGCTGATATACGTAGCACTAAAGATATTTACACTGCCTATAATTGTAATGAGAAGAATAGGTAAGAGCATACCTTGTAAATCATTTTTAAAGAGTGAGCCCCACCGACTATCCCCCTTATTCGGTGTTTGCATGTTAAGCCTCCTTTTGAACTTTTGGCTTAATTGCTTCTAAGCGAAAAATAGGTTGTCCTTTTTTGCTAAATTTCTCTTCATACTCAGTTTTTACATTTGGAAGGTCTGTGCTATGTAAATCATATGTTACATTTTTAAGCTCCCAACCACACGCTTTAAACTCTTCAAGAGAGAACATGAACAACCCTTCATTATCTGTCTTAAAGTGAACTTCTCCACCATCTTTCAAAAGGCGGGCATAACGATCGAGGAATGTGTGATATGTAAGGCGGCGTTTTGCATGTTTAGCCTTAGGCCAAGGATCACAGAAGTTAATATAGAAACGATCAACTTCTCCAGGTGCCACTATCTCTTCGATACCTGCAATATCAAATAGAGAGACCTTTGCATTGTTTCGCTCTCCTTCAAAGATTTTTTGTGCTGCATAATAGATAACACCCATTTGTACTTCAAAACCTACGAAGTTAGCATTTGGATACGCTTCAGACATCCCCGCAATAAAGCGACCTTTCCCCGTCCCTAGTTCCATATATAATGGGTACTCAGGATGCTCAAATAATTCACGCCATTTGCCTTTGTGCTCTTCTTGGCCAGACAAAATGATATGAGAGTCATATTCGTGGATAGCTTCATCAATCCATGGTTTTCTACGAAGGCGCATACTTTCTCCTTACATCTATTTTTAATAATATATTTATATTTGTTTATATGTATTATTATAGGTCATATACCTATCTTATTAATTATAGAAAAGGGGACCTTAAACGTCAATTACATTCTATGGATTTAACCCTAATCAATGGAACTGTGAACGTAAAAGCCATAAGAAAAGACCTACTTCCGAAAGAAGTAGGTCTACATTTTATTGGAAAATCATAGCTTCTAAGTTTTCAATTTGATATTGACTTAGGCCAAGTTCAGATAAACTCTTTTCAGCTGCAGTGAAAAGATTATTTTTACCAACTCGAGTACCTAGTGCTGCCGCAGCGACCAATTCACGGTCCAATTTACCTAAACGTGAACGATTACGATTTTGAGGTTTTGGTTTTTTCATACGGAACGTATTATATTGAACCCCCTCTTTTGTTTCCTCAGCTTTCGGCTTTGTTAAAGGTGCCCCATTAGTGCCATTCCCCAATAAAGCACTAAGTCCTGTTTGCTTTGGAACCAATTTTTCGTACTCATCGCCAAACTCAGGGCGTTCATCACGTAATTGATCAAATGTAGCTAAAGCAGCATTCATTTGTTTCAAGCCCGCAGCAGAGTAAAGCTGACGAATGGCAATACTCACCTCTTGCGGCGTCAACGTGCCTCGCTCAATAGCAGATGCAATTACACTCTTTAATGCACCTTGATCACCAGACGCAGTATAGCGGCCGATTTCAACCAAGTCTTTCTGACGTGCATTAAGCTCTTTTGGCGTATATATATTTATCTCAGATATAGATGGTGCCTGTTTAGAAGGTTGTTCTCCCGCCCCATTAGCCTCAAACATATAGCCACCGGCAACGATGGCCACGGCTAATGTTAAGGTTAATACTCTTTTCAAAGTCTTACAATCTCCCTTATCATTAATACTAATTGTATAATACTGCAATAGTAGCGTATATTATCAATGGATTTATTTTACTGTTCTACTGTAATACATACTGTAGATATTATTATATAATACTTCATCTAATTTTTATAGTCCTATTCGAAAAAAATCTATAATCTTTTAACAAATTATATATATTTATCTATAAAAATTATATATTTATAAACCACACTTAACAATGTATCAAAATGCACCTCTACTATTTTACCAAAGAGATTAATGGCTATCGTAACATACTAATATTCCTTACAACTATAATTTTCTACCATTTCGATTTATGATTCATTAGAAAGATAAAATCATTAAAATTATATAGCCGGTCCAAAGAACGTAAAAAGGCGGCACAACCAAATGGTTGTACCGCCTTGATTCATCAATTATTCAGCAGTGAATGGCAATAAAGCGATTGCACGTGCACGTTTGATAGATGTAGTCAATTTGCGTTGATGTTTTGCGCAAGTACCGGAAATACGACGAGGTAAGATTTTGCCGCGTTCAGTCGTAAAACGACGAAGTTTAGCAACATCTTTATAGTCGATTTGATCGATATGGTCTGCACAGAAAACGCATACTTTTCTTCTTGGCTTTCTGCCTCTATCTCTTCTCATTGCGAATCCTCCTTTTCGAATTAGTAGGAGTCCCTGACACTAGAACGGGATGTTTTCGTCATCGCCGCCTGTACTGAAACTATCAAAATTGGACCCACCTTCGAAAGAATTAGTATTCATATCAAGGGATTGGCCCACAAAGTTCGCTACCACTTCAGTAACGTACCGTTTTTGACCGTCCTGAGTCTCGTAAGAACGAGTTTGCAAACGACCTTCTACAAAGCAACGACTGCCTTTACGAAGATTGCCTGCCGCTTCACCAAGTTTACCCCAAGCAACGCAGTTGATGAAAGCAGTTTGTTCTTTCGTCTCATTTGTTGTGGAATCAATATAGGTGTTTGTGGCAGCTACTGTGAAAGTTGCTACCGCACGACCAGTTTTGGTATAGCGTACTTCAGGATCACGAGCTAAATTACCTAGAATTTGTACAGAGTTCATGTTTTCCTCCAGGCTTTAATTATGCTTCGTGTTTAACAATTAGATGTCTTAGGACTTCATCGTTGATTTTCAATACACGATCGATTTCTTTGATTTCAGCAGGAGCTGCCTCAAAGTTGATCAATACATAGAAACCGTCAGTGAATTTCTTCACCGCGTAAGCAAGACGACGCTTGCCCCAACGATCTACCTTTTCTACTGTGCCGCCTACACGAGCAATTAAAGCTTCTACTTTTTCAATAACAGCGTTAGTTGCTTCCTCTTCAGCTGGTTTCACAATAAACATGACTTCGTATTTGTTCATACAAAATCACCTCCTCTTTCGGACTAATGCCCCTATCGACACATAGGGGTAGGAAGTGCTTACCATCAATAAGCCTTACTATTATAACCTAAAAAAATGATGAAAGCAAGGGCTCAGTTTAAGTCCTTGCTTTTACCAATATTATATACGATTATATTTTTCATCCTCAGGAAAGGCGATAATAGCGCAGATAATTACAAATATGGCTATTACCCCCATCATAGGATAGGCCGTATCATTTGGTAAAAAGGTAAGTATCAACGATGACACAATACCACTACCATATTGCATGGCACCTAATAGTGCCGCCCCAGATCCAGCCATTCTACCTGCTCTATCTAAAGCTAATGCATTAGTTACAGCGGCAATGATACCATTCATGGAGAAGAATAAAAAACAACCAATAACGATTAACCACAATGAATGGTAACCTAAGAACATCAAGCCCATAACAATGGATACACAAACAGCAGCAAATAGTGTGGCATATTTCAATAGTCTATCAAGGCGTATAGCACTAACAATACGACGATTAATGGCACTTAACAACATAACACCAATAATATTAACAGAAAAGAGATAACCAAAATATTCTTTGGGCACTTCATACACATCTATATATACATAAGGCGATCCCGTTAAAAACGCATAAATGGCAATATAAAATGAGCTAACACATAGGGTATATTTCATAAAACCTTTATTGCGTAATAAAATCCAATAGTTATTATAGGTATGACCTATGGACTTTTTGCTCCTCTTCTCTACGGGATGTGTTTCCGGAAGCACTAATACGGCAACGAGCATTAAAAGTCCTATACCAACAAGCAACCAGAATATAGAATGCCATGTATACCATACAAGTAAATGTCCGGCTAACATTGGGCCTGCTATAGGCGCTATAGCCATAACAATGGCCAATGTAGACAACATTTTAGCCGCCTCAGTCCGACCATATAAATCCCGAATCATAGCCCGTGACAACATCGGTCCTACACAGGCACCAAAAGCCTGAAACACACGCCAAGCTAGTAATTCTAGCATAGACGAACTTAGGGCACAGCCCACAGACCCTATGATAAATAAGACTATCCCTATAATCAGTGGCTTCTTACGACCAATTTTATCACTAACGGCGCCCCAAAAAAGCTGAGCTAGCGCAAACCCAATTAAGAAACCCGTCAACGTAAGCTCCGCATCACCATTGAGGTCACGCCCCATCTCAGGCATAGCCGGCAAATAAATATCCGTCGACAACGATGTAAACGCCATCAAAGCACTTAATATAGACGTAAAAAGCCATCCCTTATTGCTAATCGTCAGCATAAAGACACCACTTTCATATAAAACCGCACTATAATATGTATTCATTTATTATATCAGAAATAAAATTAATGCTATATAAAGTTTTGATTTTTTCAATAAAAAAGCGTAGTAAAATACTACGCAAAAATTGGTCTATAGTAATATCACTCTTTGCACTATTCAAATAGTATAAAGACAAAAGCCTAACGCAACAGAGTATACAAAATACTCGCACGCTAGGCAATCCTAAAAAATGTTTATAAGATGAGCCTAACGCTACCACACGTCGATGGCTCTCTTTTTATTTATTATACAACATAAATAGAATTTCTTAAAGGAATTATATGATAAATGGCTCTTTATCATTAACGACATAAACATTTCTATTAGGCAGTATTCTCTTTAGTTTTTCAGGGATATCAGTATGAACCGGAATAACAATATCAGAATCAACCATTTCTATGAACTGAACTAAATCGTCCTTTGAGACATGACCACTAGCATGACATATATAAGATGGATATGTATCTAACAATTCTTTCAATGCTAAATTCTCCTCAATATATCCTGTCCACATGGAATATATAATACGTACATCATCTTTAGGGAACTCTTTAATTTTAGAAATAAAATTTTCTGTCCCTCTTACTAAAGATACAAATCCATGTTCCATATAGTATTTAGGATGCCTTCCTTTATCAATAACTAATGGGCTATCATGTCTACGATACAAAGAACTTTCATAATATACATTATTAATCACAGTATCTAATATTCTTTTCTGATAAGCATCACAAATGAGTACTTTATCAGTTGGCATATTCTGCCAAATCCCCATAATACGGTCAATATTCGTAGAGGAACACATAACAAAAACATATTTTCCGTCTTGAATATAAGAAGAAATATCATCTAATACAGCTACTTCAGCTATAGGGTCATTGGCATCTCTAGATAATGAAGTTCCTTCTGTAATTAATACATCAACCTCACCTATATAGGTCTTAACTAACTTCTCTAATACATGTTGACGCAGCCCATGCATCCGGAAATCACCTGTATATAAAATGTGTTTACCTTCAGCCTCAATAACAAACATATAACTATCAGCGGCACTATGGTCAATAACCAAAGGTCTAATGCGTATGTCGCCAATAGAAAAAGCTTCTCCTCCACGAAATGTATTAGCACCTAATAATCGTAAATATAAATCTTTATCTTGATATTCAGCACCTATTATGGCTATTTCCTTACTTAACGCACCTATATACACTGGAATTTCTGGTAATACAGAAGTTAGTTGCCCTAAATGATCCATATGATAATGAGAAATTACAATACCATCACAATTAGATATCCCTTTTATAACGCCGTCTATATCCAGATTTATAGGTGTGTACTTTTCATCTAAACTTAATTCATTACCAAAATCTAACATAATGCGAGTAGATGCTGTACTAATTTCTATAGCACTACCACCAATCTGATGTGTGCCACGATGAACAACAATATTCATATTCAACCTTTACTTAGAAATGGTAAGCAATGTTTCTGCTCGATATAAACGATCCAAATTTTCTGACCAATTATCTACTTTATTTTTATAAGGCGCTTTACTTACTTTTTGAGCTTGTAATACAACAAAACGGATTTGTTTTAATTCAGGCTCTTGTTTCAAAATATTTTCGCATAAAGATCGTAATTGATTGCGTTTACTAAGGTCCTTCAATTCTTTACACTCTTTATACTGTTGTGACACAACAGTTTTGGACGGATAGTTAGGTTTATCCACTGCCACTGGATCAATACGAAGCAACAAATTAGTCTCTGCCCCACCATCATCATCTGTACAAGATTTTTCATCAAATAAAATTACTAATTCAGCCTTATCAGTGTGCTTATATTTAGGTAATTCTTTCTTTAGAGCCTTTATGCCAGCGTGATCAACATCAGATTTAATCTGTTTTAAATCAAGCAGCTTATAATATGTATAAGCTTCTAAAACACAGCGTAGTAAAGTTTCCTCACTACCAGATGGACGATATTTTAATTCAATTACAGAATAACATTCGTCATCAGTGTTATAGCCTAATAAGTCTATTTTTCCGTAAGAATCATTTTGTGTCGCCTTTAATGGTGTTTGATAATCAAAGATATAGCCTAATCCATCAACCTCACGTTGATAAAACAACAATTTCGCTAAAATTTCTTCTTTACGATTTGTGTCTTGCAGCTTTTTCATATCTACTATTTCGGAAGGAGAATGATTGGTATCAAAATGGTTAGATCGTACTGGCTTTAAATCTGCCCATGTCTTTAAAAGATTTTTTGATAAAAGAGTACTGGCAATAACTTCACTATAGCGGTTTTTGTCCGCTTGCGACGTTCCTTGTATATAGCCTTTATAATTTACAATAGATGCCTTATAAAAATTTGCTGCAAATCTTTTTATATCTCCATCGTTATCTCTTTGCTTTACTTTTTTTATATTAACAGTATCTTCTGTTGTATCGTTCTTATGTTGCCCAAAAATGGTTTCAAACTCATCAAATTTATCTTTTCGATTAATACCTTTACAAATAAATTCATATGCCTCTTTAGACTTTAACATTATAAACGCCTCCCTTAGTAGCAATTTACCTCACTGCACATAACTACTAACACTACCCCCGTATTATATATAATAAATTAATGCTTTTATTATAGATTCATTATATCAACGGTCTTTTCATGAGTAAATAGTGAAGAAAACCAATTATATGCAAATACTATCTTCCTATATTTCTACTTTAATACAATCAACGAGTAATAAATTCCTCATATTATAATCTTTTATACTAAAATTATTTACACTATTTAGATTAAGGAAAAATTCTATAGAAAATCCTTGCGTCATTATTCTATATAATTTACTATATATAGAGAAATCTGATTATAAAAAGGAGTCATCATGGCTAATATCAATGAAAACTACTTAAACCTACAAGGTTCTTATTTATTTGCTAATATCGCTAAAAAGGTTGCTGATTATCAAGCAGCTCATCCAGATGCAGATATCATTCGTCTTGGTATTGGTGATGTTACATTACCACTTGTTCCAGCTATCGTTGATGCTATGGGCAAGGCTGTCCAAGAAATGGGCAAAGCAGAAACATTCCGCGGTTACGGTCCTGAACAAGGTTATGACTTCTTACGTCAAGCTATTGTTGATGGCGATTACAAACCATTGGGCGTAGATATCGCTATTGACGAAGTATTCGTTTCCGATGGTGCAAAATCTGACGTTGGTAATATCCAAGAGTTATTCAGCGAAGATAACATCATTGCCATCACAGATCCTGTGTACCCAGTATACCTAGACTCCAATGTTATGGGTGGTCGTACTGGCGAAGCTGTAGATGGTATCTTCCAAAAGGTTGTATACCTTCCTACATACGCAGAAAACAACTTCTCTCCAGAATTTCCTTCTGAACGCGTAGATATCGTATATCTTTGCTCCCCTAACAATCCAACAGGTACTGTATTGAGCCGTGCTCGTTTAGCAGAATGGATCAAATGGTGTAAAGATAATGATGCCATTTTGATGTTCGACTCCGCTTACGAAGCTTTCATCAGCACAGAAGATACTGTAAAATCCATCTACGAAATCGAAGGTGCTCGAGAAGTCGCTATCGAGTTCCGTTCCTTCTCCAAAACTGCAGGTTTCACTGGTACACGTTGTGCTTATGCAGTAGTACCTAAAGAGGTCACTGGCAAAACTAAATCTGGTGAACGCCAACCGCTAAACCCTATGTGGAACCGTCGTCAATGCACTAAATTCAATGGTGTTCCTTACATCATCCAACGTGGTGCAGAAGCAGTATACACAAAAGAAGGCCGTGAACAAACACGTGCAAACATTGCGTACTATAAAGAAAATGCCCGCATCATCAAAGAAGGTCTTGAATCTATCGGCCTTACTGTATACGGCGGTGTTGACGCTCCATACATTTGGCTAAAAACACCTGGCAACATGACTAGCTGGGAATTATTCGACATCTTGCTCGAACAAGTTCAAATCGTATCTACACCAGGCTCTGGCTTTGGACCTCATGGCGAAGGTTACCTTCGTTTGACAGCATTCGGCAGCCGTGAAAATACAATTCGCGCCGTTGAAAGAATCAAAACATTACAATTCTAATACAATTATATCTATATTTATGTTTAGACTTATATACTTGATTTATATTTAGATTACATCTATTCTGAAATATATAATTTAAAGTAGTTTATATCTATAAAACCAAAAAACCGATTACAGTCCTTCAACAGGAATGTAATCGGTCTTTTTTATATACCCTTACATATATGAATATTTAATTCTAGTATGCCTTAACTCTATAGTACTAACAAATAACATCCCCATATTATTTGTCTCCACTATATTTATCATTAATTAAAAATTATGACGAATTCCTGCGTCAATGCGATAGGAATTGTCTACGATAGCGCCAAAGTTTTTAGTGAAAGTCCCATAAATATATGTATTAGGACGTACACTCCATGAACCACCTAACTCAAGATCTAACCATGTATCTTTAAGGTTCACTTCACTGCCTGTAGTTGGCTCACCGGTCATACTATAAGTAGCTTTCATTTTACCAGAGAATTCATGCGCTAATGCTGCTTTGAGGAAAAGGTTACTATTCTTACTTTCCTTGCCAATGCCTACACCGATACGACCAATAACGGAGTTTACCGCATCAGAGTTAATGTGCACGGTGCTACCTGTATTTGTACGAGCATCAAAGTTCATACTGGACAATCGACTAAGTGTCAATTCTGCGTTAGGATCGATGTAGAAACCATTATCTTTCTTAATCCGTTTACCATATTCAACGCTCAAAGAGGTACCTGTATTGCGGTAATCTCCGCTCA
>CAUGOU010000023.1:0-11926 GCA_959601155.1 Veillonella parvula
TAGACCAATTGGGTAAACGTAAGGGCGGCGCTACAGTAACACTTGATATTTGGCATAAAGACTTCTACGAATTCGTAGAGCTTCGTACAAATAATGGTGATGATCGTCGCAAAGCGCACGATATCTTCCCTGCTATCTCCGTTCCAAACATCTTCATGGAACGTATGTTAGCTCGTGAAAACTTCACCCTCTTCGATCCTCATGAAATCTTGGCTGTAAAGGGCTATTCCTTAGAGGACTACTACGATACTGATGACAATAAGGAGTTCACAAAACGTTACCTCGAATGTGAACAAGATCCTAACTTACACGGCATCGAAGTACCAGCATTAGATATGATGAAAAAAATCATGCGCTCCGCTGTTGAAACTGGTACACCATTTATCTTCTTCCGCGATACTGTAAATGCTGCCAATCCTAACAAACATGCAGGTATGATTTACGCATCCAACTTGTGTCATGAAATCGCACAAAACGTTGGCTTCACTAATCTTGCTGAAGAAATCATCAACGAAGACGGTACAATTACTACAAAAACAAACACAGGCGACATGGTTACATGTAACTTAAACTCTATCAGTCTTGGCCGTATTACAGACGAAGAGTTGGAAGAAAACATTGCCCTTCAAATTCGCATGTTAGACAATGTTATTTCCATCAACCAAGCACCAGTACCAGAATCTCGCATGACTGCTGATAAATACCGTGCTATCGGTCTTGGTACATCTGGTTATCACCACTATCTCGTAAATCATGATATCCAATGGGAATCCGATGAACATATCGAAGTAGCGGACAAATTATTTGAAAACATCGCATTCTATGCGATTAAAGCTTCCATGGAGCTTGCTAAAGAAAAAGGTGCGTACCCTGCTTTCAAAGGTTCCGAGTGGGAAACTGGTGAATATTTCACACGTCGTGGCTACACATCTGATCGTTGGAAACAACTCGCTGCAGATGTTGCAAAATACGGTATTCGCAACGGTTACTTGATGGCCGTAGCTCCTACAGGTTCTACATCCAACATCGCTAATACAACAGCTGGTATCGACCCTATCTTCAAAAAATTCTTCATCGAAGAAAAGAAAGGTTCTTTCACACCAAAAACGGCACCAGATTTGAACGACAAAACATTCTGGCTCTACAAAGAGGCGCATACTATCGACCAACAATGGTCCATCAAAGCTTGTGGCGTACGTCAACGTCATATTGACCAAGCACAATCTTTCAATTTGTATATTACGCCTCAAATGAAAGCGAAAGAAATTCTTGACCTATACGTAGAAGCCTACAAACAAGGGATCAAAACTATCTACTACATCCGTAACCAATCCCTTGAAATGGATGAGTGCACTAGCTGCTCCTCCTAATATTGAAAATATAATTGCTATATTTTGCAAAACCTATTCACTATAAATAGAAAGTACCGATTTCGAGAAGGATACTTTCACCAGTACTATAAATCTGATGACGACCTATAGCCGTATAGGTCGCATCGTTGTATAAAGGAGTCCTACTATGGATAAAAAACTGATCTTTAACGAACATGGCGAACGTGGCACTCAATCCATGATTGGCGGTAATACCACAAACCTTCGCGAATGGAACCGTATCAAGTACGACTGGGCTAACCAAATGTACCGCACAATGCTCAACAACTTCTGGATTCCTGAAGAGATTTCCTTGAACGAAGACGTTAAGCAATTCCCATACTTAACAGATTACGAACGCCGTGCATTTGACAAAATCATTGCATTCTTGAACTTCCTTGATTCTATTCAATCTGAAAACTTGCCTAACTTGAGCCGCTATATTACAGCATCTGAAGTGGCATCCTTATTAAATATTCAAGCATTCCAAGAAGAAATTCACGCTCAAAGTTATTCCTACATTTTGGACACTGTAACAAATCCGATTACACGTGACAAAATCTATGACGAATGGCGTACAGATAAAACATTGCTTGAACGTAACCGTTTCATCGCCGATGCATACCAACGTTTCAGCGATGATCCTAGCGAAGCAAATCTCATTCATACAATCATCGCTAACTATATCTTAGAGGGCATCTACTTCTACTCTGGCTTTAGCTTCTTCTACACATTGGCTCGCCAAGGTAAAATGACAGCTACATCCACAATCTTCAAATATATCAACCGCGATGAAGTAACTCACCTTGTATTGTTCCAAAACATCATCCGTGAGTTACGCCGTGAACGCCCTGATTTATTTACACCTGAATTAGAGGCGAAAATTACGGACATGATTCGTCAAGGTACAGAAAACGAAATCGCTTGGGGTCAATACATCACCGACGATAAAATCCTCGGCCTTAACAACGTTCTTATCGAGCGCTACATCAAATACCTTGCCAATATCCGCTTAGAAGCAATCGGCTTACCTCATTTATATCCTGAAATCAAGGATAATCCAATGGAGTGGATCGAAAGCTTTTCTAACTTGAATAGCACAAAAACTGACTTCTTCGAAGCTAAAGTTACAAACTATACAAAAGCAGCGGCATTTGATTTTGACGATTTAGAATAATAGACGTTATAAAATACAATATCTAAGGACATACGAGCCAATAGAAAAGAGCTAATAGCTATAACGCTATCAGCTCTTTTTTCATGATTATTTAAACCTTAGTTATGAGGAATTGCTGCAAATTTAAACAGCTCTCTCCTATTTATCTCTAAAAAACAAAAAACTATCATATCAGTGTATATGTTGCTAGAAATATAGTCCCCAAACGCCACCCTCGTTTTACAGTTGACACATGGTTATACATTGTAAATTATATCAATACATTTGTGCGCAAATAGGCCTACACCGTAGATTTTCATTCGCCCCATGAATGTATTCATAATAAGCTTGGTAAAAGCAAAAGTTTTTGTGTCCACCCTGTTTCAAACTACCAACTATTATCAGCTTTCAATCAATTCAGTTGTCCAGTTAGCAGACTGCAATAGATTGTCTAATAAACGTACTTGTTTTGCGATATGATCAGCTTCTTTTTGGATGTCTGCCACATTCACAGTCGGCATTAGCTTAATCTCAGACCCTCTCGCACGGAAATTGATACTTCCTGCGCTAGATGCCAAAGTTCGATAAGCAGTTAGGCGCAAAGCAGCGCAATCTTTTTCGGCAATGATTTCAGTAATAGATCGACCTTCTATAATAGTTTTGCAATTTGTTAAATTAATATCTGCAATTAATTTTTGAAGTCTATTTACACATTGTTCTAATGTTTTCAAAAGTTCTTCAGGGTTCTCATTCGGTACTTCCCCTTCTTGCACTAAACTATTTTGAGTTAAGCGAAGCTCTAAATCGCTTATTTTATAATTTAAATCAGATCGTTCTTGTAATGCTTCTGCTAGTTTCATAAACTCTCACCTCTCAAAAAGATATATCAATTTACTTATAAAATACTATGTACAATAATAATATATCCATCAATTCTTATTATACAACACTATTGAACGGCTTATAATACTTTCCGCATCATCACATGCGGACAGCCTTCATCAAGGTATTCGTCCCCTTCAGCACGATATCCAAGGGATTCATAGAATGGTTTGGCCTGTACTTGCGCTGACAAGGAGCACGTCTTAAAGCCGTCACGACGAATAGCATTTTCGGCGGCCATCATGATCTTAGTACCTAAATGTTGTCCACGATACAACTTGCGTACCGCCATACGCCCAATATGTGCATCTCCAGCTGTGTCACTGGGAAAATATCGACACGTACCAGCCGCTTTACCATCAATGGATAAGAGCACAAACTTTGCAGTCTCATCGATTTCATCAAACTCGTCTTCAAACCCTTGTTCTTTTATAAATACATCGACACGAATTTGTTTTATTTCCTCTGTTATATGATCTAAGATTTGAATAATCATAGGTGCCCTTTCTGATTATAAGCATATTTATAAGAATTGATTTAGGCGTATTACGAAATACTCTATAAACAATGAAAACTTCTTGTTTTTATTATATCAAAAATACGATTAATACCACAAAGCACCTCAGTTCCTATTAATTCCCACATCAAAAATATTTTAAAACTTCCATGAAATTCACTTTTAGGTATTGCATAATTTTATCATTTGGGTTTATACTATACCCAACATTTTAGAAAGGAGCAACCAAAGATGACTAACCAAATTAGCCTCACAGCAAAGCAATACTTTTATTGGTTCTTTATCCAACGTACGGGTAAGGAACTATTTGTGATGCGCTAATAAAGGATTATTCAACATTAGTTGCTTAGAATAGTAAAAGGGCTACCCGTATTAGATTACGGGTAGCCCTTTTTGTTTGCTATCCGTATGGTAAGCCCTACTATTCACTGTAGTTACAAGGAGGAATTATCATGATTATTACATTGAAACAAAACGCAGCAGCGGAAGAAGTATCCCGTTTACGCGGTGAATTAGAGGCTCAAGGATTCGTTATCCATCCAGTAGAAGGTACTCGATACAATATTCTAGGACTTATCGGTGATACTGCATCTCTTGATGCCCGTCAAATCGAGTCTCTAGATTTTGTAGATAAAGTAACTCGCATTCAAGAGCCATACAAAAAAGCAAACCGCAAGTTCCATCCCGATGATTCTGTAATCAATGTAGGTGGTGCACTTATCGGTGGTGGCCACTTCGCAGTAATGGCCGGTCCTTGCTCTGTGGAAACACCTGAACAAGTATTAGCCACTGCTAAAGCATGTAAAGAAGCTGGTGCTACAATCCTTCGTGGCGGCGCTTTCAAACCTCGTACATCCCCATACTCCTTCCAAGGCATGGGCCCAGAAGGCTTAGAGTTATTAGAGCTTGCTAAAAAAGAAACAGGTCTTCCTATTGTTTCTGAGGTTATGGATATCTCCCAATTACAATACTTTGATAATGTAGATATGCTTCAAATCGGTGCTCGTAACATGCAAAACTTCACGCTTTTAAAAGAAGTGGGCAAATTAAATAAACCAGTTCTTTTAAAACGTGGTTTATCTGCAACATACGAAGAATGGTTGATGGCTGCTGAGTACATCATGTCCGAAGGCAATGAACAAATTGTATTATGCGAGCGCGGTATCCGCACATTCGAAACAAAGACTCGCAATACCTTAGATGTAACAGCAATTCCTATGATGCATGAATTATCTCACTTGCCAATTATCATGGACCCTAGCCACGCAGCAGGTATGAGCCGCATGGTTCGTCCGCTTTCACTTGCATCCGTAGGCGGCGGTGCAGACGGCCTTATGATTGAAGTTCACAACGATCCAGCCAAAGCATTGTGCGACGGTCCGCAAGCATTACGTCCAGACCAATTCACTAGCCTTATGAAAGAAATTAACGCGTTACGCCAAGCATTGGTAGAATGCACTAAATAATCTTACATATCACACAAATAAGCTAGTATCCGTTATAATAGATACTAGCTTATTCTTTTAAGAAAGGAACCGTTATGACTCGCATCCATATTAATGCATCTACACCGTATGATGTTGTCATCGAGGAAGGCGCTTTACAACGCATCACCGATTATATTAAACCATTAAAACCAAATTGCCGTGTTATCATCGTCAGCGATAGCAACGTGACGCCTCACTATTTGGACTCTGTGAAAGCTAATATGGAACATGCGGGTTATGCTGTTTGTGATTATGTTTTCCCTGCTGGTGAAAGCTCCAAAAATGCTCATCAACTCATCGATTTAGTAGAATACATGGCGGCCCAATCATTGACTCGCAAAGACTTGCTCATCGCCCTTGGCGGCGGTGTTGTAGGCGATATGGCAGGATTTGCGGCAGCGACCTATTTACGTGGTATCGACTATGTTCAAGTTCCTACATCCCTATTAGCCGCAGTAGACTCCTCTGTAGGTGGTAAAACAGCGGTCAATCTCGAAGCCGGCAAAAACCTATGGGGCGCTTTCAAACAACCTATCCTTGTCCTCTGTGATCCAGCTACACTCAATACATTACCTGAAATGGAATGGATTAATGGGTGCGGTGAAATTATCAAATACGGTTTCCTCGACGTACCGGGTTTACTCACTCAACTCGAGAACAGACCACTAATTAAACATCGCAGTAGTGTAAGTGGCGTTATTGCCCGCTGCGTACAAGCAAAAGCGGATATCGTGGAACAAGACGAACGCGAGTCTGGCGTACGTGCTCTCCTAAACCTGGGTCATACCTTTGGTCACGGTATTGAAAAAGCGAGCCACTTTGAAGTGCATCATGGCTATGCCGTTGCCATTGGCATGGTCCTCATGGCACAAGGTGCTGTCAAACATGGAGAATTAGATACGGAGGCTTTAGAGAAATTAAAGGCCCTCATCAAAGCACACGATTTGCCAACCACAACAACGATAAGCAAAAAAGAGATTCTAGCTGCCGCTAAGCACGACAAAAAAAGCGAAGGAGCAACCATTAAAATCGTAGTACCTACTAGCTATGGTCACAGCGAACTCAAGGTAATAACGCACGAGGAACTTGCTACCTATTTAGATTAAGGAGATTTATATGCATTCTGTAACGAACGCCATCCCTACAGGGACTATCGCGTCCATCCCTGCAAAAGCTCATGCACACCGTGCGCTGATTTGCGCAGCTCTCGCAAACTCGTCATCTACCATACTACTGAGCCGCACCTCTAAAGACATCAATGCAACTATGGACTCCTTACGAGGCTTAGGAGCACATGTTGTGTATGAAAATAAAGTTGTCACTGTTACACCTGGTCCTGTACCTACAAAGGGCAATGTAGTACCGCACGAATCAGGGACTACATTGCGCCTCTTATTGCCTGTGGCGGCCTCCATTTGTAATGTGGTAGCTGTGGATGCGAAAGGGCGTTTACCAGATCGTCCTTTAGAGCCCATGCTCGGTGAAATAAAAGCTCACGGCGTAACATTCTCCCAAGATAAACCACCATTCACCATGACAGGTCGTCTCCAAGGTGGAGAGTTCTGTATGGTTGGCGATGTGAGTAGCCAGTTTTTCTCTGGATTATTGTTAGCAGCTCCACAATGTGAAGGCGCTACAATTATATCTACGACACCACTTCAATCTAGCGACTATGTCACATTGACAACTACAACGATGGCAGACTTCGGCGTAACAGTCGACCATATACCTGCCGCTGACACAGTCCAAGAATCCTTTACGGTAGCGGCTAATGCTACTTTCAAAGGACAGAACGATTACCAAATCGAAGGGGATTGGTCTAATACAGCGATTTGGATGGTTGCTGCCGCTATGACAGGCCAAGCTATTACCATTACGGGTATGAACAAGAATTCTGTACAAGCTGACCGCCGCATCATGCAGGTCATCGAATCCGCAGGGTGCACTATTACATGGGATGGCATGAATATCACTGTATCAGGTCGCGCTAGTAAGCCAATCCATGCCGACCTCGAGCAAATGCCCGATATGTTGCCAGTTATGGCAGCCCTCGCTTGCTCTATCCAAGGTGAAAGCTCCTTTGTTAATGGTGCTCGCCTACGGTTAAAAGAATCAGATCGCCTCGAAGCCGTTGCTAATCTCGTCAGAGATTTAGGAGGCACGGTTCGCGAAGATGGTGATGACCTATATATCATCGGTAGTGGTATACTAAAAGGAGGACAAGGTGATTGTGTTAACGACCATCGCCTCGTTATGGCAGGCACATTGATGGCTCTCATTAGTGAAACCCCTGTCATCTTACAAGATAGCGAAGCTATTACAAAATCCTATCCTGACTTTTTCGAGGACTGGAACATGCTAGGTGGCAATGCACAGCAAGTATAGCGTCCTAGTCACAGCTAATGCGTTTCAATAGATAAGAATACTAGTCATACATACTATAAGTAGGAGTTAATATAATGGCATCTAATTTCGGTAAAACTATACAAGTAGCTACCTTTGGCGCGTCTCATGGGTACGCCATCGGTGGTATCGTGGAAGGCCTCCCTTGTGGACATACCATCGACATCGACGAGCTACAAGCCTTCTTAAAGCGCCGTGCGCCAGGTCAAAACCAATTACAAACGCAACGTAAAGAAGCCGATATACCTGAATTCTTATCAGGTATGGTAGATGGCATGCTCAGTGGATCTCCATTGGCATTTATGATTCGCAATACATCGCAGCACTCCGGTGATTACAATAACTTGCGCGACATTCCTCGCCCATCTCATGCGGACTTTACGGCTCGCATGCGCTATGGTGACAAGGTAGATATGCGAGGTGGCGGCCACTTCTCGGCACGTCTTACAGCACCTCTTTGCGTAGCTGGTGGCATTGCACTACAGTTATTGCGTGAAAAAGGTATCGAAATTCACGGCCATTTAAAACAAGTTGGTACAATCCAAGATACTCCTATCGATATGGTTCATCCAGATATGAAAGCACTTGCCAAAATAGCTACCGAAACTATCGCTATGGTCGATGCAGACAAGCGCTCTGAAGTAGAAAACTTGGTCATGAAACTAAAAAAAGACGGCGACTCTACCGGTGGTATCGTAGAGGTTATCGCTACAGGATTGCCAGTTGGTTTAGGCAATCCAAACTTTGATGGCATCGAGAACCGATTAGCTCGCGTGATCTTTGGCGTACCTGCCATCAAAGGCGTGTCCTTTGGGGGTGGCTTCGACATGTGTTCTCGCCTTGGATCAGAAGTGAACGATGCTTTCACCATGGACGGCGATATAATAACAACAACTACCAATAATAGCGGTGGCATTCAAGGCGGTATCACCAACGGCTTGCCCCTCATTATGCAAGTGGGCATCAAGCCTACTCCATCCATTTATAAGGAACAATATTCTGTGTCTCTTTCACAAAAAGAGGACACATTACTCACCATTAAAGGTCGTCACGACCCATGTGTAGCGCTTCGTGCTGTACCTGTTATCGAAGCCGTTACAGCCCTTGTCATTCTTGATTTCTTAGGAGATATTGACCATGAACTTAGATGAAGTACGCGTTAAGATTAACGATATAAACGACCAAATGCTCGCCCTCTTCAAAGAGCGCATGGAACTCTCTAAGGACGTAGCGGCTGCAAAAAAAGAAATGAATAAGGCTATTTATGATGCCAAACGAGAGCGCGACATCCTCGACAAGGTAACAAAAGATGCAGGTCCAGACCTCGATCTATATGCACGCCGCTTTTTTGAAGCATTATTTAGCTTGAGTCGTACATACCAATCTGAGCAACTATTCCAAGACAATGAATTCACTTTAAAAATGAAAAAAGCCATCGAGCAATCCCCTACTTTGCCACCTCAACGAGGTAGCGTAGCTTGCGCCGGCGTATTCGGCAGCAATGCGCAAATGGCGTGTGATAAATTATTACCCCTCAGCCAAATCCATTATGTAACGGGTTTCCGTGCCGTATTCGATGCCGTAGAGTCAGGGGAATGTCAATTCGGTGTATTGCCTATTGAAAACAGCTCCAATGGTTCTGTAAAAGAAGTATATGATCTCTTAGAAGAGCGCAAATGCTATATCGTTCGCGGCACGCGCCTTTGGATATCTCACGACTTGCTCGTGAAAAAAGGAACAAAACTGGAAGATATTCATACCATAATTTCCCACCCTCAAGCATTAGGCCAATGCAGTCACTTCCTAGATAAGTTAGAAGGCGTAGAATTACGCTCCTATGACAACACGGCTCGAGCTGCACAGCTCGTAGCAGCTAGTGATGACCCAGGGGTGGCAGCTATCGCAGCACCTCAATGTGCAGACCTATATAATTTGTCTCCATTATTGAGAAACATCCAAAATAGCGACAACAACTACACGCGCTTTATCTGTATTAGTAAGGACTTTCACGTATACCCAGGAGCTAATAAGATCTCAGTAGTAACAACAGCAAGCCATGCTCCAGGAGGCCTTGGTACATTGCTTACCAAATTTGCAAACATCGGTGTGAACCTTACAAAACTCGAGTCCCGCCCTATCGTAGGGCATAACTTTGAATTCTTGTTCTACCTCGATTTGGAAGCATCCTTAGCAGATCCAAAAGTACTCTCCGTGTTGGCAGAGCTCCACGCATCGCAAGATAAATTCCGCTTGCTCGGTAATTATCCTGAAAATTAATATTTTCCTCTATGGTAGTGCTTATTAATGGCATATATAGTACAATGGATATAGTTTTAAAACTCCAATGGCTAATAGGTGACAGCCTATTAGCCATTTTGTGTATATTGACCTAGGAGGTCCTATGAAATTTGGTTTACTTGGCCGTACGTTGGGCCATAGCTTTTCACCACGCATCCACAATGCTTTGGGAAATACTAATTATGAATTATTTGAACGAGAACCGAGCCAACTGCAAGAGTTCTTTGCAAATCCAGAATTACAAGGTATTAATATTACCTTCCCTTACAAGGTTAATGCCCTTGAGGCTTGCGATGTAGTTGACCCTCGCGCGGAACGCATTGGCTGTGTAAACACGATGGTTCGTAAAGACGGCAAATGGCATGGTTACAATACAGACTACGATGGGTTTGTATTCACCTTAAAACACACTGGTATCGATGTATCCGGTAAAGAATGCATCATCCTTGGCGATGGCGCATCTTCTGCTACCGTTCACGTGGCTCTTGAAGATTTAGGTGCTAAGAGCATCACTCATCTATCCCGTAAAACAGCTCCGCTCTATACCGATGCACCTAATTACTACGAAACAGCACAGATTATCATTAACTGCACTCCTATCGGGATGTATCCGCATAATCCGGCTAGCCTGATAGATATTATGCAATTTTCCAAATTAGAAGGCGTTGTAGATCTCATCTACAATCCTCGCCGCACGATTCTACTACTCCAAGCCGAAATGATGGATGTTCCACACTGTGATGGTCTACCTTTCCTCGTGGCTCAAGGCGTTGAAGCGGCTAATCATTTCCAAGGTGAAAGCTTTGGCACCAAAGAAATCGAGCAAATCTTGCGAGATATGCGCCATGAAAAGGAAAATATCATCCTCATCGGTATGCCTGGAGTTGGTAAAACAACAGTAGGCAAAGCAATTGGCAAAGAGATGGGCCGTACTTGTATTGATGTCGATCAAGAGTTAGCAAAAGAAATCGGTGATATTTCCACATATATTACGGAACAAGGAGAAGCTGCGTTCCGTGAAAAAGAAGCGGAAATGATTGCTAAACTAGGGACGCAAACAGGTATTGTTATCTCCACCGGTGGTGGCTGCGTTACAGTACCAAAAAACTTTGCACATCTACGCCAAAATGGTCGTATTTACCAATTGACACAACCGGTGGAAAAACTATCTACTTCAGGTCGTGTCCTATCTAGTGGTGGCATAGAACGCTTACGTGAACTGGAAGAAACTCGCACTCCAATGTATGAAAGCTTTGCCCAATGCATCGTAGAACATAATCGCAATGCACCGGAAACAGTGGCGGCTATACTAGAAGACTTCGAAGCAAACTTATTGTAAGAGTTTATATAACGATATTTATAAGACCATTTTCTTTATATAAGTAAGGGCTTCTACATCTATCGAAGTGAGAGCATTTACATCTGTATTCTTAGATAAAACTAAAACTCATATCATGACATCAATGATATAAACTGAAAAGCAGTAGCTATCCTCAGGGTAACTACTGCTTTTTTACATGTCCTATGTATTAAAGATATTTGTAAAAAACTACATTTGCAATTACAATGTAATTACAAGTACAGAATTATTTTTTACAAAATATGTTTTGTAAATATATTTTAAGGCTATAGCTTTATAAAAATATTATTGTAAAAATACTGTTTAGAAAGAAATATCTTTTATGTAAAGCGTCAAAATACATTAAACACTATATCTATAATCAATATGTATAACATTATCCATAAACTAGGAGATACTATGAAAACCGTAAACCTACAAGTCCGCATCAACGAAGATCTAAAACAAGAGGTA
>CAUGOU010000024.1:0-10460 GCA_959601155.1 Veillonella parvula
GATTGTACCGATGTTAACATGCGGTTTCGTACGTTCAAATTTTTCTTTTGCCATTAGGATTATATCCTCCTTCACAAAAACAAATTACATTCTAGTATTAATATAATATATTAACCCTAATTTATCAATGGAATATAAGATTTCCTTACCTATTATTATACCATATATACAAAGTCTTAGAATAGCATGTCATATGTAAAGAAATAAAAAAATCCCCACCAAGGTGAGGTTTAATGGTGGCGGCACACGGATTTGAACCGCGGACACACCGGGTATGAACCGATTGCTCTAGCCAACTGAGCTATGCCGCCATGTATGGAGCTAGTGACCGGGATTGAACCGGTGACCTTATCCTTACCAAGGATACGCTCTGCCGACTGAGCTACACCAGCACAATGAACGATCATTTCACTGTGGTTTTTATGGTTGCGGGGACAGGACTTGAACCTGCGACCTTCGGGTTATGAGCCCGACGAGCTACCAACTGCTCCACCCCGCTATGAATGGTGGAGGGAGAAGGATTCGAACCTTCGAAGTCGAAGACGGCAGATTTACAGTCTGCTCCCTTTGGCCGCTCGGGAATCCCTCCATAAATAAAATGGAGCTGGCGATAGGAATTGAACCCACAACCTGCTGATTACAAGTCAGCTGCTCTACCTATTGAGCTACGCCAGCATCATTACGACAAGATGAATTGTATCACCTAGCACACTAAGTGTCAAGAACATTTAAAAACTTTTTTGAAGTTTTTCGTTCACTGTGGTCACTCTTAGTGCTTAATCATAATAACATGAAACGATACCCTATGCAAGTATTTTGTCAAAAAAAATTTATATTTTATCAATCCTCTATAAAATGCCTCGTTTTCAGTATATATCCAGTAATCAACTTTTATTTACTAGTATATTCTTTATATACCTTTACATAGTTTCATTCCTTACCAGTCCATGTCTGCTAACATCCATATTTCAGGTTTACTAAAATCAAATAATAGGAAATTACAAAACTATATTTTTTACCTAATAACTGTAATTATATAACTAAAAAAGGAGATAGCCCGCTATCTCCTTCTATACATCTATAGTTTTCCCTATATTCAACCAATATGTTCAAACATACATTTAGTCGATTGCAATAACATGATCTGGATGTGCAATACTAACTACAGCATGTTTAGGATTATTGTTATGTTCTAAGTACAACTGGTCCCCTTCAATATGTCCACGCCAGCCAACGACAATAGGATACTTCTTACTAATAGTTTTTAACAACTCAAATGGTTTTAGATTTAAGATAGGTGCAAAGAATACATTAATACCATCTAGCAGAACTACTTCCGTATCGCTACGGCTAAGAGCACGGCAAATAACTTCTTCCGCTAATTGAGGCCGTTCATCACGAGGCACGAGCAAAAACTCTTCCTCGATGAGTTGCTTAGCTTCCAAGTATTTCCAGCCCTTCTGCTCAGACAGTTCACGAATTAGCAAACTTTTACCAGAACCTGGACCACCAACGATAAACAATATACGTTCATCATCACCTTGAATCTTTTCCCAACGTTCTTTTACATCTTGTACAGTAACCATACCCTTTGCCTCCTCGCTGTGACCTATCCTATTTTACAGGACGGTCAGATAACATAACGGATTTGATATATTGGTTTTTATCATCTAGGGCAAACTGTAAATAAGAGTTGCTTGCCGCTGGATTTTTATATTCATATACGGTAGACGTCCCCGCCTTTGTTGTAGATTCAACAATACGAGTTGGCATACCATACACAAAGAGCAATAAATATTTGGTATCACCCATTGCGATTCCACGACGTGTAGGCGTATACACATTTAATAATACGCGATTGATAAGATCTTTTTTATCTACACTCACACCGTATTCATTATAGCCAATAAAAGTGGAACCAAACAATATGCCTTGATGTTTCCAATCATTATTAGGATCATTAACAAAATGGTCATTCAACTTGAACCCACGCAATACAAAATCATCAGCCGTAAGTGTACCAGCTTCAAAATCATACACTTCAGCTTTCGGCAATCCAAATCTAGGCCATACTTGTCCACTAATAATATCTACAGCCTCTATATTACTTTGTTTAATGGTGAAAGCAATATATTCTTTTTGCTGACCAAGCATAGATTGTTGTTGGCTATTACTATTTGTATTCTCTACGGGACTCTTAAACTCCTTTTTTTGAGGCAATGAATTTTCGGAATGCCCCTCATAAAGGAAAATATATGTCTCATTTTTCTTATCACGCCACATCGCATTAGGACTGCCATAGGCAAATATCAATTCCATCCGTGTGCTACCAGGACCAATGTCGCGTACTGTATTAGAGCCTTTTTTCGTACTATGAATATTTGTAATAGTATTTGGTTCAAAGAAGTAAGTCGCCCCTTGCCCACGTAATTGATTGTTAACCAACAATTCTTGAGCAGGTCCAGTATATACAGTTACTGCTACATCTTTCATGTAATACGTAGTAAAGTTATCACGTACCTCAGTTTTTTCTACATCTTTTGGAACTTCAAACTGATCTCCCAATCGGTATGTGCCGATAGCATAGTCATCCTGAGAACCTAAAGGCGGTAAACTGTTTGCCGTATAAGACTTACCAATATCAGCTAAATTATTTTGAGTGATACTCGGCAAAGGACCTTCGTTCTCACTAGCCGCTTGCCAGAATTGTATAGAATCACCAAATTCAGTTACAGCCATTTGCTCTGCGAGCCATCCGGTTTTAGAACCTTCCTTTTTCGTTTTTGGATCTAGCTTAACAACTCTAACTGGTGCATTATCAAGGTAAGACAAGCTATCAACCTCACCAGTTCCATCTACACTACCATCATTGCTCGCATTAGCGGAATCTTGAGCTACAACGTTAGTGTCATCAGTAGTTTCTACTGCAACTGGATTAACAGTGGAAATGGCAGGCTCTGCTGCATAACTGATTGTAGTAGCACACAAGCCCACAAGGAGGGCCGCTACAATACGGCTCTTCATAGAATAGTTCATCGATTATTCTCCAACTGTGCACGCAACCAATTCAACCATGGTTCAAGACCGTTGTGGGCCGTGCAACTTACTTCAAAAATTTCTCCATTTGGATTTAAATTACGGATATCTTGTATTGCCTGCTCCTTTTTGAAAGGCACATAGGGCAATAAATCAATCTTGTTAATAAGGATGGCCTTAGACTCTTTAAAGATTAACGGATACTTAAGGGGCTTATCTTCACCTTCGGTAACAGATAAAACCGTCACTTTCATGCTTTCACCAATCTCAAATTCCGCAGGGCACACTAAATTGCCTACATTTTCGATAATAATCATATCGAGGTCATCAAGATTCAGATCACCTAAGGCATCTTGAATCATCTGTGCATCGAGATGGCACCCACCAACCGTATTAATCTGGATAACAGGCACACCCAACTCATGAATGCGCTTGGCATCCTTTGCCGTAAATAAATCGCCTTCAATAACGGCTAAGCGATACTCCTTTTTTAAATCTTGTAGGGTTGCCTCCAAAAGGGAAGTCTTACCTGCCCCAGGTGAACCTAACAGATTAAATACAAATATATTCTTTTCCTTAAACAACTGTTGTAAAGCCTCTGCAATAGCATCGTTTTTTGCCAGTACATTAGTTTTAACTTGAACTTGCATGCCCTAACCTTTCTATCAATCGATATCCATAGAGGTCACTTGTAACTCACGACCGCCTATAGTTTGTACGAAATGGCTGTCACAATAAGGACAAATAAACGTATAATTTTTTACAGAAAATATTTTATCACAATCTAAACACTTTCCTTCAATAGGAATAGTATTGATTTCTATGCGTGAGCCTTCCGCAGGGGTTCCCTTTGTAATGGCTTCCCAACAAAATAACAATGAATCAGGTTCTACCCCACTCATTAACCCTAAGTCTAGTTGAATAGAATGAATGACTGTCGCATCGTGTTGACGTAAGGTATCGAGCGCTACATCAAGAATACCTTCTGCTATAGACATCTCATGCATGGTATACCTCGTATACCGCTTCTAGCATCATTGTCGTTGTTACGGATCCAACACCTCCTGGTACAGGAGTAATGGCAGATGCAATATCTTTTACCGCATCATAATCAACATCACCTACAGTTTTGCCGTCCAGTTCATTAATGCCTACATCAATAACAACAGCACCAGGCTTAATCATATTAGCAGTAATCATATGAGCACGACCAGCCGCAGCAATAATAATATCACCACGCTTTACTTGCTCTACTAGATCAGAAGTTCTAGAATGGCACATTGTAACAGTACCATGTGCAGCGAGTGCCATAAGCGCTACAGGTTTACCGATAACTTGGCTACGACCGACTACAACCACATGTTTTCCTTCTAAAGGAATATTATAGTGATTTAAAATAGCCATACAAGCCTTAGCCGTACAAGGAGCAAAGCCACCCTTACCAGCTGTTACTAAACCGATGTTATATGTTGTAAGACCATCAATATCTTTTTTAGGATCTAACATATCGATAAGAGCCTCTGTATCAATGTGTTTAGGCATCGGCATTAACGGTAAAATCCCATGAACAGCCGCATCATTATTTAATTCTTGCAATGCTGTAACTACTTCATCCTGTGTAGCCGTTTCAGGTAATTGTTTTAACACAAAGCCATAGCCAAAGTTCTTGGCTGTCTTTTCCATAAATGTAGCGTACATATGAGCACCGTGGTCTTCACCAACGAGTAATACTGCCATAGTAATTACAGAGTCGCCAACTGCTGCAACTTTTTCTTGTAAAATCGCCTTGTGAGCGTCTGCTACTGCTTTACCGCGTAATTCGATCATAAGTATCTCCATTCATTCAAACTATCTATAAAATAAGGTGCCTCCGGAGAGGCACCTAAGTCTCTTATTCTATTATATAACGAACTGTCTATAATTTCTAATTATGACCGAATTCGTTTTATCTACGGAAATGAACAGTAATTGCTGTACCAGCCTGAACAGTTGTACCGCTACTTTCATCTTGAGATGTAGCCGTACCAGTTCCATCCGGTTTAAAGGCAAGTCCCGCCTTATGTAACCAATCACGCACTTCACCATAGGTAAAACCAGTAAAGTTAGGCAATGTAACAGAACCATCACTTCCCGGTTTTGGTTCAGGTAATGTATTAGCAGCTTTAACAGCTACTGGTGTACTTTCTTTAACATACGGACTCATTTGGTAATACCGTACAAGTTGAGATACGATGTCCTTAAATACAGGGGCTACAATTTGACTACCATAATAAGAACCCTTTTGTGGGTCATCAATAACGACAAGAACTACAAATTTTGGATCCTCTACAGGGCCAAAGCCAATAAAGGACGCAATGTATTGTCCGTCGAGATAACCGCCATGTTTGGTATCTAGTTTTTCCGCCGTACCAGTTTTACCGCCGAAGTGATAACCTTCTACCATCGCTTTTGTACCGCCACCTTCGGATACTTCTTTTTCTAGAATATCTACAATGGTTTTAGCGGTTTCCGCCGGAACTGGTTGTCCCACAACAGATGTTTCAGTCGTACTTGTAACATCGCCTTGAGAGTTACTATAAGACTTGATGATATGTGGTTTCATCATAGCCCCACCATTAGAAAGTGCACCAAAGGCGCGAACCATTTGTAATGGTGTAACCGCAATACCTTGACCGATGGACATAGTCGCAACGTCTAGCTTACTCATATCCTCTGGATTATACAAAATACCTGCTCCTTCACCAGGCAATTCAATACCTGTTTCAGAGCCAAAGCCATAATCACGTATATATTTCGAGAGAATATCTGCACCTGTTAATGTACCAATTTCAGCCATACCAGTATTAATAGAGTACTTCAAAATATCTAGCAAACGAACAGGACCATATCCCTCACCATTCCAGTTTCTAATGATATGTCCATTGGCAGCGAAGGCCCCTTTATCGTTATACACAGTGTCTAACTTCCATTTGCCTGCTGCAAGAGCTGCAGATGCAATGATAGGTTTGAATGTAGAGCCTGGTTCATATAAATTGGTAACCGCAATATTTTTGAAAGCCTCTTCACCACTTTGGTTGTAGTTATTAGGATCATAACTTGGACGATTGGCCATCGCTAATATTTCACCGGTCTTTGGATCCATAACGATAACGCTGGCATGCTTAGCTCCTGTATCAACCATCGCCTTATCAAGAGCGCGTTCTGCAATAAATTGAATTGTTGCATCGATGGTTAAGGTTACGCTTTTACCCTTATCTGGTAAAAATTTAGATAGTACGGAACCAAAGATGGCATTCCCTTTATTATCAGTAGCTACAATTTCTTGTTGTACGCCCCCCTTTAATTCGTCATCGAGAACCATTTCTAGACCATCAAGCCCTTTATCATCAGTGCCGACAAAGCCTAATACTTGTGCCGCTAAGACACCATTTGGATAATAGCGCTTAGATTCTTCAACGAAATTAAGGCCTGCAATATTATTATCCTTAATAACTTGTTGTACCGCTTTTGATTTGTCTGCATCCATCATACGATTCAACCAGACAAAGGCGGTATCCTCTTGCAAAGCTTTTACAATATTCTCTTTTGACATCGTTACATACGGTGAGATGAGCTCCGCAATCTCTTGAGGAGACTGTTTAATCATCTTCGGATCCGCATATAAAGATTTTGTAACTACACTCATCGCCAATGGCTTGCCATTACGGTCATAGATTGTACCCCGCGGCGATTGTAATTTTCTATCTACTTGAACTTGTAATAAGTTTTTCTTCTCTAGGTCAAAGGTATCAAAGACCTGTAACTGTGCTAAACGACCGATAAGGACGAAAGCAACGGTCATGAGTATGGCAAGGCACCATGTAGTGCGACTCCAATCACTCATGCGTAATAACGCTTTATTTAATAACTTCATCATTTCTCCACTGGACGGCGTAACTTATGGTCTAATGCATCATATAGCGCATCTGGTTCATTGGTAATCACTCCATTTTGTACCTGACCTAATAAATACTGCAATCCTTCCCCCACTTTATTCCCTGCAAGCTTAATAACACGTTCATCATAATTTAAATCCTTTGTATGGATAGGCATCTCTAGGCTAAGATCTGCCATACATTCACCAAAGGCTAAGGTGCCATCAGTCGATGCATAAGGCTTCCCACAGCCTAATACATCGGCAGCACAAACCTTAGATAATTGTTCCCATGCAATTCGCATAATTTGACTATCTCGAAACTCACCGCTGCGAGCCTCTTTACGGATCCACTTTTTCTCATTAGCTTCTCCATTTTGTACAAAATAGTGAAAGCGCATATGATTTTTTACAATCCAAGCTACACGGCGCACAAAACTCTTAGGGTAACCTAAACGAGTAAGTAATGTTTCTGTCATTTCAGCCCCTAATGTATCATGGCCACGATCCGTTAAACGTCCGTTAATAACAGCTCGTACTGCCGGCATCCCCTTTGCTACATCGTGTAACAGTGCACCCCAACGTAATGTTAAATCTGGTTCTGTATGAGATACAACGGCTAATGTATGATACCAACCATCAAATTCGTGAAAGTCTTTTTCTTGTGGTAAATTCACAAGATGGTATAGCTCTGGTAAAATAGGCACTTCACGAGCGATGCCATTTTCTACAACGCGACAAGAGCACTCGGCCAAGCGAGATTGTACTAATACATCAAGGCCCTTAGCCACAGCAGGCTCTAACATGAGTCGGTCCAGTTCACTACGAACTCTCTCGAGAGATAACCCAGGCACACGATGAAAGGCCTTTGGCATGGCCTCTAATAAATCTTTACTTGGTAAAAAATCTAGCTTCGCTACAAAGCGACAGGCTCTAAATAATCGCAATGCATCCTCTTCAAAACGTTTCTGCGGATCGCCGATAGTGCGCAATGTCTTATGCTTGATATCTCGACGTCCCCCTACTAGGTCTATGACCTCACCAAAACGATTCATCGCCATGCCATTGACCGTAAAGTCGCGACGCAACACGTCTTCCTCCAAGGTATCGGCATAAGCGATTTCTTCTGGTCGATGACTATCCGCTCCATATCGTTCAGTGCGATACGTTGCAATTTCATATTGCTTTCCTTCTAGTGTAGCTACTACTACACCAAAGGATTTTCCTACTAAGTCTGTCGTTTGAATATCTTGACCGCGTAGGACTTCAATTACCGTATCAGGGCGTGCAGACGTCACAATATCAAAGTCATGAGGCTTTTGATGCATCAAAATATCACGCACTGCTCCGCCAATGATATAGGCTTCATAACCTGCTTCTTCCAATACAGTCAATATTCGATTGGCTTGTTCCATCATGCACACTCCTTTCTGAACTAGTCTAACCTTTATTTTACTACAAATGAAAGCATGAAAAAAGTGCAATCCTATAAGGATTGCACTCGTTCTGCAATAGCTGTCCCCGTCGGTGTTACCGCAAGGCCGCCATCACTTGTTTCACGCAATGCTGCTGGCATAGCGCGACCGATATTATTCATTGCTTCAATAACTTCATCTGGTGGAATTTGACTTTCAATATTCATCAAAGCCAATTCAGATGCAGTAATGGCATGAACTGCATAGAAACCATTACGCTTAACACATGGCACCTCTACGAGCCCTGCTACCGGATCACAAGCAAGTCCCAATAGATTTTTCATGCACAATGCAATAGCATGACCTACTTGACGTGGTGATCCACCCATCATTTCAACAATGGCCCCTGCCGCCATACACGCCGCTGTACCGATTTCCGCTTGGCAACCGCCAACAGCACCAGCAACACAAGCGCGATTTGCTACTACATTACCAATACCAGACGCAGCTAAGAAGCCTTTTACCACTGTAGCTCTATCTAATTGGTAGTGGTCCGCTACGGCTTTCACAGCACCAGGCATAACACCACAAGAACCCGCCGTAGGACAAGCAACAATGCGGAACATCTTTGCATTTGCCTCATTTACAGCAATAGCATACGTCATTGCCTTATACGCAATATCACTCATAAAACGAGGTGTTTGCCCATTAAGCTGTGCCGCTTGACCACCGGACATACCAGAAGCCGTTTTCTCCGCATAAGCTATGCCATCTTGAATGGAGCTTTCAAAAATATCTAAGCGATTCTCTATTTCACGAACAACCGCGTCTTCACTGCGGTCGTAATTCTCTAATTCATAACGCAATACTACATCGCCAAAAGAAATATTGTTTTCCTCACCTAGGCGAATAATATCTGCAATTGTATCATATGCATAACTCATCATTCGCCCTCCTATAATGCTTCAAAGGTCATCACATCCTGGATGCCTGGAAACTCGCGCATAAACTGAACTGTAATAGGATTTACCACTGTATCTGTAGTAATAACCATGACTGCATCCTTATGCTTGCCCTTACGGAATACGCGCATCGTAGCGATGTTAATATCAGACTCACTCAATGCTTGGCTCACAAGAGAAATCGCACCAGGTCTATCCTCATGGAACACAACGAGCGTAAACTCATCTCCTGTAATGGACATATCATTTCCATCTACTTCGGTAATCATAATCTGACCACCGCCGAGAGAGCGACCAATAACAGTCATATGACGATTATGTTCATCATACATATCAAAACGCACCACATTCGGATGCCCTACATCAAGAGGAGACTCAATAAAAGAAAACTCCATCCCCTCTTTTTTCGCTAATTCATGGGCAACTCGGATGTTCGCATCATCCTCTTTATAACCTAATAAGCCGCCAATCAAAGCACGATCCGTACCATGCCCTTTATAAGTTTTTGCAAAAGATCCATATAATGTTAAATCTACCTTTTTAGGAGTAGCACGAAAAATACACCGCGCCATCTTGCCTAGTCGCGCAGCACCCGCTGTATGCGAACTAGACGGACCAATCATAATAGGCCCTATAATATCAAAAATACTGTTCATACATACCTCTATATACACATAAACCATGTGAAAAAATCCTATTTCACCTATAGTATAGCAACCAATATCGAGCCTTGTCTATATGCACATTAGAGGCATATTTGTTTGTCTACAGAGGACTACTATTCTTATGAAAGCTGTTCTAAAACTTTGTATATTGATGGGACGCCTCCATATCTACAGTTATAAAAGGGAAAGACTATACTTATGCAGCGACATCTCCCCCTCACCTCACTATTCTGATGAAAGCTATTTTATGAGTTTGTATATTGATGGGACTTATATTTCAGAAACGTTTTACTTATGGGCATAACCTATTGAGGGCCGACTTACGCTGAGTATGGAGGCATGAGATAGGTTATGCCCATTAGTAATCTAGTTGTCGCAATACTGTCAGGCCCCATCAATAAACAAACACTCGATAGATAGCTTTCACAATAATAGTAAAAAAACGCACCTAAGGATAACCCTAGGTGCG
>CAUGOU010000025.1:0-8721 GCA_959601155.1 Veillonella parvula
TTTTTGGAGGGAATTATAATGAATAAAAAATTATTAGCTTTATTGGCAGTTGCTGCTGTAGGTGTGTCCGTAGCAGGTGCAACTCCTCAAACTCAATTCAATAAAGGTGAGTTTCAAGTTGATCTTGGTGCGTCTGATTCTAAAGCAAAAACTAAAGCTTGGACTTCTGATGCAAAATGGAACTTTGATGGTGGTGTAACATACGCTTTCACAGATAAAACAGCGTTGCAATACCAATACCATGGTTTGAACGATAAATATAACGGTATGAGCTATAGTGACAGAATGCAAGAAGTTAATTTGGTTCAATCCTTGAACAAAAATTTCGCAGTATATGGCGGTTATGCTCACATTTCTGGTGATGCATTCCCTAAAGCAAATAATATTGCTCAATTAGGTGTAATTGGTAAAGCTAACCTTGGCTCCAAAGTAGACGTTTATGGTAAAGCGGGTGTAGGGACTAAGAGAACTACTACTTGGGAAGCAGGTTTAGGTTATAAAGTTAACCAAGACTGGGATATTAATGCAGGGTATCGTTATATCAATACTAAACGTGATGATAAGTCCAATATTTCCTTCCAAGGTCCAGTAGTTGGATTATCTTACCGTTTTGGCGGTCACAAATCCGTAGCTCCTGTATACACTCCAGCGCCAGCTCCTGTATACACTCCGGCTCCAGCTCCTACTGTAGAAGCGCCTGCATATAAAACTCCTAAATTGGATTACTATGTACAATCTATCTACTTTGACTCCGACCAAGATGTTGCTCGTGCAGACCAATATCCAAACTTAACAGCTGCTGTAAATGCTGCTAACCAATATTCTCAAGACCAAGTTAAATTGATGGGTAACGCTGATACTGATGCAAATCCTCAATACAACATTGCTTTGTCTGAACGCCGCGTACAACATGTGGCTCAATATTTAGTTAACCATGGTGTATCTGCCGATCGTCTTATCGGTATTGCTAATGGTGATGTTAAACCAGTTGCAACTAACTCTACAGCAGCAGGTAAAGCTGAAAACCGTCGTGTAGACGTTTATATTCATCGCTAATCTCTAGACTAATCTAGATTAGGCCTACAATAAGTCCACCTTCAATCATGCTCTCTTGTTTATCGAGAATTCGAGCATGCGATAAGGTGGACTTTTGTGTTATACTAAAATTGCATACAATCCTAGGTCATACAATGTTCATTATGCTTTGGTAATGTATGCGATGTGAGAATCGTATAGTTATATAGGTGTAGCTTATTAATAGTGTTATGTGAAGTAGGTTATTATGAAAGAATTCAAATATTACAAACAGCTCATAGGAGCTATTATACTAGCGGGCATTATGATTATGATGGCACTACGTATAAGTGATATTGCTAGTGGTCTTGACGCTATCTTTACGGCTTTTGTTCCGCTCATTGTGGGTGCTTGTATTGCTTTCGTATTGGATATTCTAGTCGTTCGTTATGAACGATGGCTATGGCCTAAGTGTGACTCTGGATGGAAGTATAAAATACGTCGCCCGTTGAGTCTTTTGCTATCCTTTGTAACAATTAGTGTTATTGTGTATTTTATTGCTCGGATGGCTTTACCTCAATTGATTCATTCTATGTCGATTATTGTAGCTGCATCACCGCAATTGTATACGGATTTCCAAACATGGATGCAACATATTACAGAAACCATTCCAATGGCGTCGAATCAAACGATTATAGATGCCCTAAGTGGAGAGAATATTGCTAAATATACTCGTGAATGGGGGACAAAAGGTGGCACATATATTGTAAATGCAATGGGCACCGTATTGTCTTGGACTTTGAACATAGGTCTTGGCTTAATTTTTGCTGTTTATATGTTGCTTGATAAGGAACGCCTTATGTTACAAGGTAAACGTATATTAAAGGCTTATGCATCAGATGAGTGGGTAAGTCGAGTTAGTTATGTAACTCGTGTAGCAGTTCAAACATTCAGTAATTTTTTTGTAGGTCAGTTTATAGATGCCTTGGTTCTAGGCGTGATGGTAGGTATTACTTTATGGCTATTTAATATTGAATATGCTACAACGATTGCCTGTGTAATTGGTCTAACTGGTTTGATTCCACTATTAGGTATTTATGTTGGTGGTATCATTGGAGCCGTTATGCTACTTACTGTTAGCCCTATGGATGCTCTTATCTATGTAATTATTCTGGAGATACTACATCAAATTGAAAGTAACTTTATTTATCCTAAAATTGTAGGTAACTCTGTTGGATTACCAGGTTTGTGGGTATTTGCTGCTGTTATCGTAGGCGGTAGTTTGATGGGGGTTACTGGTATGTTGATCGGTGTACCTTTAGTGGCTACATGCTATAAATTGATTATGACTGATGTAGATGGACGACTTGCATCTAATGAAGGTTTATAGTATATTGTCTAAATGATATGACTATTTACATATTTTTCGTGTTGCTGAATATAGCATGAACTTATAGAAATTCTAGTGTACTAATAGTTTGATTAATAGAAACATGATATCTAGTAGGAGGATTATAATGAATAAAAAGTTGATTTCTATGGCATTAACGGGGGTATTAGCAGTGGGCATGTTATCCGTTGCTACACCAAGTGTGGCAGATGCACGCAAAACAAAGCCTGAAACAAGTACGGATATTTCTGTAAAACGTGCACCTGGCGAGTCCATAGTTATGACTATGAGCCAAATTGGAACTATTTTCCAAAATCGCTATCCTAATGCGGCGCTTCATTCTGTAGAGCTCAACTCTAATGACTTGAACTATGGTTATAAAGTAGTTGGTTATAGTAAGTATCATCAGTACAAGATGAAAATTGATGTAATCACTGGTAATGCTTCTGATATGGAAGAGGGGGGCAAACCTAAGAAAGTTATTGGTGAGATTTTCAATAAAGATAAAGTTATTGAATCAACGCAAGCAGAACGTGTTGCAAAACAACAACTTGGAAATGATGCTGTTATGAAGGGCTGGAAAATTGAAGCTCATAATGGTAAAGTTTTATACTATGTGACTATGCATCAAGATGGTAAAAAAGTAGTTGTTACAGTAGATGCTGAGACAGGTGCTTATGTAGAACAATCTAAATCCTATAAATTACCACCTGAGCCAGATCAAGGCTTCGATGGTCGTAAAACAAATCTCGTTTGGGGTTCTGATATAGATATGGGCCGCTAACCTATCTATTGATGATTAATAAGAAAAGAGCCGAAGGCAATGCCTTTGGCTCTTTTTTGCGATTCCGATACTATAAAATATCGGTTGATAGTGCTCTTATGTTAGAATATTTTTTTTACAATAGATATGTTTGCAACAAAAGGACTGCGCCTAGGTTTAGTCCTTTTATTATTTATAACTATAGTTGTATTACCAACGATTTTCGTAGTACACTTGTGTCCACATGATAACCTCGACGAGGGATGGATGTGGGCTCATAGTTTCGCCTACAGTGATAACGGATCTAGGGTCCATTTCACGAGTAATACCTTTTTCACGTAAACGTTTAGTGCGTTCAGAAGCGATTTCTTCATTGATGGCTGTCAACGGAGTTACACCACTATTCATAAGATTCACATAAGGCTGGAAGAGGATAGAGGCTTGAGGACCTACGACATGCATACCAAGGATATGGTTGGTGTCTTTATCTACTACAATTTTTACAAATCCATCGTTTACATCACCAGGGTTGATACCCATTGCATAGCCTTTTGCAGTGGAGGAGTAGAAGTTCTTCCCAACCCCTACATTGTAACCCGCTTTGATAGCTTCAGCCTCTGTGAGACCTACACTACCAATTTCAGGATAGGAGAAAGTAACTTTTGGTAATGTATCATACCTTGCCCAACGGTAATCATCTTCACTTGTTGCATAGAAGAGATTGTGAGCAATGATATCTGCTTCGTAGTTTGCACGGTGACGGAATGCCGGCTCCCCATTGACATCACCTAAAGCGTAGATACCATCAACGGATGTTTCTAAGAATTCGTTAGTTTTGATCCAGCCTTTAGGCCGTGTTTCAATACCAGTATTTTCTAGGTGAAGTTCTTCCACAGCTGGACGGATACCTGCAGCTACAAGGATTTCTTCAACTTTAGTTTCTGTAATTTCGCCAGTAGTACGATCTTTAGTAACTACCACTTTAAGGCCATCTTTTTGGCGGATTTCAACAGTGTCTTGGTTTAGAAGTACGTTAATACCACGTTCTCTGTAGTTGTTAAGCAAGTGTTCCGATATATCTGCATCTTCTTTAGGAACTAAACGTACATTATGTTGTAGAATTGTTACTTTTGTACCAGCGGAATCAAATACATGAGCGAACTCAACACCAATCGGACCCGCACCAAGTACAGCAAGGGATTTATATGGCTGTTTAGGGAATTTATCACCAAAGAGACTTTCACTAGTAAGGAAACCTGCCTCTTGAAGACCAGGTACATTCGGTACATTACTATAGCCACCAGTACCAAGGATAATTATAGGCGCTGTAATTTCTACAATGCCAGAACCATCGTTAAGATGGATGTTCATCACTGTATCAGATACAAAGCTTGCTGCACCACGATACACATCTACGTTGTCATAGGCATTGTAATAATCATAGATGCCTGCAGATTCGTCAATTTTATGCCAAGTACGCTTGGACACTGTGTCCCAGTCCATAGTAGCAGGTCCAACGTTAACGCCAATTTTTTTGAATTCTTTTGTTTCTTGAATTGCGTTAGCCACTGTAACCATAACTTTTGTAGGGATACAACCGCGAGTTAGGCATGTGCCACCAAATTTACCTTTTTCTATGATTGCCACTTTAAGGCCTTTTTTGAGCGCAGCATCAGCTACGATGGTTGCGCCGCCTGTACCAACTACAATAATATCGTATTGTTTCATGTTGATTCCTTCCTATATATCTACTAATAGTTATTATCATTAACTATATTATACCACTACATTGAAGAAAATCAATATAGTTTGTTAGTGATTGGTGAAAGTTTATATTTAGTTTATCCAAATACATAATATTATTTCCAGAAAATTAAGAGACGCGGATATATGTAACTTTCACAAAGTCCTATAAAAGAATGTACAATTAGTTTACAAAAAAAAAAGACGGTCCCAAAGCACCGTCTAAAAAAATTTTAGTTCCAATCTTGATGATAACCGCGTTTTGCATAATCAGCAGTAGCAGTGAAGAGGATATCTGTGCTAGAGTTAAGTGCAGTTTCCGTGGAATCTTGTAATACCCCGATAATAAAGCCTACGCCTACAACTTGCATTGCTACATCATTGGATATACCGAATAGGGAACAAGCCAATGGAATAAGTAACAAGGAACCGCCTGCAACACCGGAAGCCCCACATGCACCTATAGTGGCAATAACAGATAATAGGATTGCGGTAGGAATATCTACAACGATACCTAATGTATGCGCCGCAGCTAATGTCATGATTGTGATTGTAATTGCTGCACCACCCATATTGATTGTAGCTCCTAATGGAATGGATACGGAATACATATCTGGATTAAGTTTTAATCGTTTGGCTAAATCAAGGTTTACGGGAATGTTTGCAGCAGAACTACGTGTAAAGAACGCATAGATTGCAGATTCTCGTAAGCATTTAAATACCAATGGGTATGGATTACGACGAAGGTAAATAAATGATAAAATTGGATTGATTACTAGTGCTACAAAGATCATAGAACCAAGTAATAATACGAGTAATTGAAAGTACCCAATCAAGGCTTCGATGCCGTTAGTAGCAATGGATTCTGCTACAAGGCCCATAATACCAAGAGGGGCGAATCGAATGATCCAACCTACTACAGTAGTAATAGCTTGTGCAATGGACTCCATAACTTCCTTCGTATTCATCGGTGCATGGCGTAAAGCACCACCAATGATAAGTGCCCAACCTAAAATACCGATGTAGTTAGCAGTCATTAAGGCTTTTACTGGATTATCAACTACATTTTTTAGTAATGTTGTCATAACCTCTACGATACCTTGAGGTGGTGCGGCATCGGCTGCACCTGCTGCTAGGTGTAATGTAGTAGGAAAAAAGAAGCTTACGATTACTGCTAAAGCCGCAGATAGGAATGTACCTAGTAAATATAAGGTTATAACAGAGCCCATACCTGTTTTTTGTCCAGAGCGATGTTTACTAATCGCAGCAATTACTAAGAAAAATACGAGGATAGGGGCGATACCTTTTAGCGCTCCAACGAAGAGGACTCCTAATAAAGCAAGTTCATTGGCCACATCGGGCACATAAAGAGCAGTTAAAATACCAATAATCAAACCTATGATAATTTGTTGGATTAGACTGACTCTATTGATTGATTTTACAAATCGATTCATAGTACACTCCAATACTTATATAAAAACAAATAAAATTCCATGATAAAGTATCCTTTCAACATGGACATATGTCATTATACAACGAACATGAAATGGTGGCAATAGATATTATAATCGATAGTCGTATATATTTATTATAAATATAGGTAAAAAATAGATATGTGTGTTTAGTTCTATATTATGTAGCGGAAAATACTAAATACCAGTGTTTTTAGTAGATATGTATATATTACATAGTCACTATATAGAGTATATATATTAGGATTCTTTTTAGCGTTCCTATAGTGTGGTATACTATGCCATATATAATTTTTGAACATAGTTCTTGATTTGTGAAAGGACCATAATGAATACTAAAGAATTTAAAACGTATGCAGATAAAGAAAAATTTGTGCAAGGCGTTTTTTCTAATATTGCAAAAAACTATGATTTAATGAATACGGTGTTAAGCTTTGGACAAGATTATTTTTGGCGTAAATTCTCTGTAAAAGCGATGAATATCGGTCCTCACCAATATGTACTTGATGTGGCATGTGGTACTTGTGTATTTACGAAGGAAGCATTACGTCAAGAGCCCACTTTGAAAGTAGAGGCATTAGATTTTAATAGTGAAATGCTAAACCAAGGGCGTGTTCGTATTGAAACTGCCGGTTTACTTGATCAAGTAAATTTAGTACAAGGTGATGCCATGGCCTTACCATATGAGGATAATACATTTGATGCTGCAATGAGTGGCTTTGCAATGCGAAATGTTCCAGATATTAAGCAGGTATTGTCTGAAATGCAACGCGTGGTAAAACCAGGGGGGAAGGTTGTGGTGTTAGAACTTGCAAAACCAAGTATGTTTGGGTTTAAACAGTTATATAACTTCTATTTTTCATATATATTGCCTATTATAGGAAAATTGAGCAAAGATAACTCTTCCTATGCATGGCTTCCAGAATCTTTACGTAGATACCCACATCAAAGTGAGATTTTAGAAATCTGGAAATCTCTTGGATATGAAAATGCCACCTATCATGAATTGACAGGCGGCATTGTAGCTGTACACGAAGGTGTGGTACCGGAAAATTCTATTGTAGATAATAAGTGATGTTAGCGTCTTGTGAAACTATTAAAGAGCCTTTTTCTACAGGCGTAGCAGTTTCGAGAGCTGCTTTTAGCATTACTGGGTTACGATAGTAACCAGAGTCCATTGTGCTAGTTTCAGTTGTGCTAATGGAAACAGTTTTTACTGGTCCCAATGTACGACCGAGGGCAGCTGCGATAACTTCTGCTTTATGGCGACCGTTTTGAATCGCTTCTGTAGTTAAAGAATCAGATAATTGTTGAGATACATCATTTTGGAATGAAAGGTTGTTGATGTCGTTAGCACCAGCGCTAACAGCAGCATCGACAACCTTTCCTACGTTATCAAGGTTATTGATCTTAACTGTTACATGATTTGATACATTGTAACCTGTATTGATGCGTTTGCCGTCTTGATAGTCGCTCGTTGGATTGATGGAAATGCTAGATGTATAGATGTCTTTTTTGGCAACACCTAAGTTAGCTAATTGACTAATTAAATTACTCATAATACGATCATTATTAGATTTTGCAGCATTGATATTGGTATTTTGGCTTGTAATACCAAGTGTTAAAATGGCATAGTTAGGTGCTACGGATCGAGACGCTTGACCAGTAATATTAATTTCTGACGTATCAAATGTGCCCTGTGGTGCAGCTAATGTGGTAGTTCCCATAGTAGCACATATAGCAGCTATAGCTACAGCTTTTGATAATAATTGTTTTGATAGTTTCATACTCAATCTCCTTACAATAATGTAATATTCATATTGGTAAACGCTAATAAAAGAAAACCAATTTGCGCTGAACGTTCTTTATTACAGCTACATTGTACATGGTTAATTGTGTAAAATCAATTATTAGGTTTATAGTTAAAAATGAAAATAAAATGAAAATTTTGTAAAATTGAGAATTGGGGGTTGCGATTATATTTTCATTGTACTATAATATGCATACAGTCGTTTGAGCGGCTGTTTCTTAATGAGTGTAGCAATACACTTAGAGGTTTAAAATGAACTTCAAAAAAGATTATAAAATGTGTTGACATGAAAGTGGTCATAATGTTATTATAATCAAGTCGTCAATTACGACAGTACTTAACAATGAAGTAGTGCAAATTGATAACAGATCTTTGAAAACTGAACAATGATAGGTAATCAATCAAAACGATTGAACATATGCCAGAGTGCGGGTTTTGACAATGTCAAAACCAATCATAATTCAAAGTTACTTCAATGTAACGACAACAAATAATGAGCTATTCAAATAGCTTCAAGATATCTTGGAGA
>CAUGOU010000026.1:0-7672 GCA_959601155.1 Veillonella parvula
CCGGGATACCGCCGTGAAAGGGCGGTGTCTTAACCGCTTGACCAACGGGCCAGAATGGCTCCTCGAGTAGGACTCGAACCTACGACCGATCGGTTAACAGCCGATTGCTCTACCGACTGAGCTATCGAGGAATGGTACGATTGTTATTATATGTTAGATTAATTATAAAAGCAAGCATTTTTTTTAGAACACTATAAAATAGATACTATCAATTATGACTAAAAGACATAACTTTATAAATAAAATTGGTTATCAATAATTTTGATGAGAGAGTCATTAAAATTAATAAAATCTATAGAGCTTAATAACTATAGATATTTACTGTGTTCTAAGGTGATTGTATGACTCCAAATGCATGGGAGTTAGCAATATAAGTATATTGAAGATAATCGGTATACATATGCATTATAGAAAAGTTTAAAAGATTTAGTTGAAAAGTAGTATCAGTTAAGAAAGAAGTGTATTTATCTTATTAGATATAGCCTATGTTTGTGGTTCATTTTAAACCAAATCTATATATAATAAAGTAGGTAAAAATATAAGATATAAAAATCTTATTGATATATGATAGACTATGACTTTTATCACAATGCAGGGCTATTTTAGTGACTAGAGAATAAGGTCTATATAGCCTATTGAAAAACCGAAATATATACAAAAATATTCATGAAAACAATTCTCAAAAACCGAAAAAGCATTGAGAAAACTGTATAGGTAAGGCGTTGAATCCCCCTATATTGTGTGCTACGATTTATGTATAGAGTTAATCTCATCGGTTTGAGATAGATATTCTTTCATATGTTTGAGAATTTTATTTTATCTCATCGGTATTAGAATTAATATTCAACTATTTTCCTGAGGAGGGATTATCTTGCGCGAGATTCAAGTATCTGAAATCACAAAAACAGTCCGTCAAATGTGTATGGACGCAGCTTACCACTTGCCAAAAGACATCTATGAAGGTTTGAAAAAAGGCCGTGAAACAGAAGAGTCTTCAGTAGGTCGTATCGTTCTTGATCAAATTATTAAAAATGCAGAAATTGCTGATGCTGAAGATCGTCCATACTGCCAAGATACTGGTATGACTATGGTATTCTTAAAAGTTGGTCAAGATGTTCATTTCGTTGGTGGTGATCTTACAGAAGCTATCAATGCTGGTGTTGCAGCTGGTTATGTTGAAGGTTATCTTCGTAAATCCGTTGTAGCTGAACCATTGTTCAATCGTAAAAATACACAAAATAACACACCTGCAATCATCTATACTGAAATCGTTCCTGGCGATAAAGTAGATATTCAAGTAGAATTAAAAGGTTTCGGTTCTGAAAATAAATCCGATGTAGCTATGCTCGTACCTGCTGATGGTGTGGAAGGCGTTAAAAATGCAGTCCTTGAAATCGTAAAACATGCAGGTCCTAACCCATGCCCTCCAATTGTACTCGGCATTGGTATTGGCGGTACTATGGACCAAGCAGCAGTTATGTCCAAAAAAGCGTTGCTTCGTGACATTAGCGTACCTCATAAAGATGCAGACTATGCAAAATTAGAAGAAGAAATCATGGAAATGGTTAACAAAACTGGTATTGGACCACAATTGGGTGGCACTACAACTTGTATCGGTGTAAACATCGAATGGGGTGCAACTCACATCGCAGGTCTTCCTGTTGCAGTTACTATCATGTGCCATGCTGCTCGTCATGCTCACGTAGTACTTTAATCGATAGGAGGTAAAAACAATGGCTGAATCAATTCGCATTAATACTGAAGAATATAATGAAGAGTTTTCCCGCAAATTAAAAGTTGGTGATAGCGTTCTTATTACTGGTAAAATTTACTCCGCTCGTGACGCTGCTCATAAAGTTATGACTGAAGCTTTAGCGCGTGGTGAAAAATTACCAATCGACTGGACAAATAAATTCGTTTATTATCTTGGACCAACACCTGCAAAACCTGGTGATCCAATTGGTTCCGCTGGTCCTACAACTTCCGGTCGTATGGATGCTTACACACCAACAATGCTTGACCAAGGTATCAAAGGCATGATTGGTAAAGGTTCCCGTAAACCAGAAGTAGTTGAATCCATGAAGAAAAATGGTTGCACATACTTCGCAGCAGTTGGTGGCGCTGCAGCATTGATTGCAAAATCCATCAAAAAATATGAAGTACTTGCTTATGGTGAACTTGGACCAGAAGCTTTGGCTGAATTGACTGTTGAAGATTTCCCTTGCATCGTGGTTGGCGATACTGAAGGTAATAACTTCTACGAATTAGGCCAAAAACCTTACAGAAAAATCTAATATCACCATTGAGTGATTGAAAGAGGCTTGCTAAAGCAAGCCTCTTTTTGTTGTTAAGCCATAATCATAAGATGTTCATCCGTTACGTGTAGAGTTTAGTCTACCGATTCTGTCGGTTTTATGATAATATACATATAGATTTTATACATTCAATTTGAGTGAGGCGATAACATGACTTCTGTAGAAACTATTCGTCAGTCAACTCGCAACGCGATGGCTGAATTACTTGATTTAGCAAAGGTTCGCGAAGGTCAATTATTCGTTGTTGGCTGTTCCACTAGCGAAATTGTAGGTAAAAAAATCGGCACTGACTCTCACCTTGATGTGGCTCAGGTCGTATTTGATGAAATATACAATGCTGTTAAGGCTAAAGGACTTAACTTGGCTATTCAATGTTGTGAACATATTAATCGTGCACTTGTTATGGAACGTAGTGCGATGACATGGGAGGAGGAAGTTAATGTTGTTCCTCAACGTCATGCGGGTGGTGCCCTGGCTGTGATGGCGTACGAACATTTTGATGATCCTGTGATGGTTGAATTTATTCAAGCTGATGTAGGCATCGATATTGGAGATACTTTCATTGGTATGCACATGAAACACGTTGCAGTGCCTGTACGTCTTTGTGTGAAAGAAATTGGGAAAGCACATGTGACCGCTTGTCGTGTTCGTCCGAAGAGCATTGGCGGTGAGCGTGCTGCATATAATGAAGCATTGATGTAGGGGGATAGTATGTCAAACCTAATACCGTATTTTGTATTAGCCGTCGTGGCATTGGGATTCTTTGCTGTTTGCTATGCTGTATTTAGCGGTGGTGATGGTGAAAGTAAGGCAAAAGAAAAATCCTATAAAAACATAAGTAATAAAAATAATCCTAAAGCGCATAATGATGTTATATTTGCAACGGAGTCGCAAGAGGGCAATGTAACAATCACACATACTAGTGGGACTAATGTATATACTGCATCAATTCCGGATACAGTTGAAACGGTGGTCGGTGAAGAGCGAGAACCGGCTGAATCTCTGGTTGATCCTATAGATACCTCTTATAATAGAAGAAGTACTCTAAAGTCTAATTCAAGTCATGTTTCAGAGGGAGAATATGCGTTAGCATTAGGTTCGGATAATGGAACACCAATAGGTTCGGATAATGGAACACCAATAGGTTCGGATAATGGCACATCAATAGGGGATGAAACTATTGTGATGACAGCCGTATCAGATCTTAAGCAAGCTAATCAAGCTAATCAAGGTGTTACTCCGTTGGTGGATAAAACGATTGTCCTTGATGTCGTTACAGATGAACTTCTCAATAACGCAAACTCTGTTGAAGATACAATTGCTATGGGTGAATCTGTGGAAGCCTTTGAAGCTGATGAAGCGGATAGCATAGATGCTACACAGATGATAGGTGGTGCAAACGAAATACAAACCGCGGAAGGTCCATCGGTATTAGATGAAACGCGTTTGTTTGATGCTTCTGAAATTGAAGCACAATTGGCGGCAACAAGTTTAACTGAAGAGGAGGAACCGCATGGTCAATGGGCAAAAGCGGCGCATGAGGATAAATGCGTTGAGCTGGCTATAGCACCATTTGTTCATTCCTTTGGGGTGTTACATGGTGATACGCAACACTATGTAGAATCTATTACAAGAGATGCTTTAGCGGCTCTCAATATTACAAAAATTGTTGAAGTGAATGCATTACTAGAGAATATTGTTATTCAAGAAGCGTTGATGAGTATGCAAAAGGCATATGCCGCTACAAATACGGAGTGGATGAAGTCCGCTGCGTTAGGTGCTTTTCTAGATGTGGTTCAATCTCCTAAATCTAGTACGCCATACCTCGTAGCTTTTGATGCATTACGTGTATTACCTCATTTAACTTTAGGTCACTTCCAAGTTATGGCCTTAACATTATTGTTACAATATTCTAGAAACTCTAATAACTATGGATTGATTCACTTCCAACATTATGTGGAAAAATATATTGAGCCATTCATCTCTGATTTGCCTCGAAATGATTCCTTCTATCGCCAGCTAGACTATTTACGCTGTACACAAGAAGAACAAGAGCCTATCACTTTATGCCAAGTTTTGTCGAATTCATATCCGTTTGTATTCAACTATCGTGGTTTTTCTAAGGAAGAACTCTTCCATGCTACAGATGGTCATGGTGTAGATCCACGTTATGTGGTGCGTAGCTTGAACTCCAATCTTTATAAATTAGCCTTGGTAGATGAGTCTTTAGCATCACAATTCTTTAGACAAACACGAATTTCTAATGCTATGGTTCAACGTGATCTTTTAGCTCTGATGAAGAGCAAACCTACTGCTTTCAGGGGCCAAGAGGCGCGTGATATTATGGATGATATTTCTCCAGTTCTATTGGACTTGGCGGATGTCTTTGATAGAACGCCAATGTCTAAAATTAGCTTAACATTGTTAGGCCTTTACTTAGGCCGTGCTCATGTGAAAGCAACCATTGGTGAAGAATTTGATTTGTCTCATTGGTTCTGATGTATAATTTTAAGTACTATATAGTTTGAAAAATTATATAATATAGTTATTAATATGGGTATATACTTAAAACCGTTATATACTTTATGAGTCGTGTAATAAAAAAGTCTCTCAAGATAATCTTGAGAGACTTTTTAGTTTGTTAAATTTAATAGCCATTAAGTATTAAAAGGTGTTAAAGCCGAATTCTTCAATGTCTTCAATGTTTTTAATTGTTACGGTGCGCCCTGTAATATCAATGAGACCTTCATCGCGAAGGCGCCCTAGTTCACGGCTAAGGGCTGTGCGAGATACATTGAGTACCTCAGCCATTTGCTCGCGGTTGTGGGGTAATTGAATTGTGTTAGAATGCTGACGTTTATAAATATCTGTTAAGTACGCAAAAATCTTTTCGCGCATCCCTTTTAATGTGAGGTAGTGGACTTTTCTGGTTAATAGAATTGCTTTTTCAGATAAATCCTCTAATAGATTAGATAGGATTTTAGTTTGGCATTGATGACAATCCGGCAATGTTTTAATAAAGGTTTCAAGCGGAATAAACATAATTTTAGTTGCTTTTGTTGCCTTAATGGTAGCAGGCCATAAAGGCTGTTTACTAAATAGTAGTGCTTCTCCGAAAATATCTGATTGTTCTAAGTTTGCCATAATAACCCGTTGGCCCATGACATTTTCACGAGTTAGTAAAGCGCTGCCCTCAAGGATGACGCCGATACCCTCCATAGGATCTCCAGCGAGGGCTATAAAATCGTTTTTTTTGTAACTGTGGATGATAACTTTGGCATTATTTAAATAGCCACGCAGATCTGGCTCTCCTAATGTATTGAATAAAGGACATTTCACGAGGGTGGGCATATATTGATTAATGATATCGTTTGAAAGTATTTGTTTCATAGGCACCTCCGGTGTGATAAAGTCTATAGCAATTAAAAATGATTATTGTATAATAAAAGTATAAGACCAAATGGTCTACCTGTTCCATAAGGGGAGTCAGGAAAATTTTTGAAAAAGTTTTTATTTGTTGCTCAAGCTACAGAAATTGTATCATCTTTACGTTATACTTTCAAATGTAATCAATCAGACAACTGATAAAACATCAGTGTAATGTATAGGTTTTATATTATCTAGCTTGACTGCGAGGAAGTCTCGCAAAGGAGGATTTTCAAATGAGCATGTTCTGTTATCAATGCGAACAATCTGCAGCACCAGGTGGCTGTACTGTACAAGGTGTATGTGGTAAAACTGCACCAGTTGCTAACTTACAAGACGAATTAACTGCTGCCTTAGTTGGCTTGGCTCGCGCTTTAGACGTAAAGGGTCATACTAAAGAAGGTATCGATTATATTATGCGCGGTTTGTTCATGTGTGTAACAAACGTAAACTTCTCTGAAGACCGCGTTCAAGAATTCATTGACGAAGTAAATGCTTACCATGCAAAAGTGGATAGCGCTCAACAAAACTTTGATTGGGAACAATTGTGGAAAGGTGAAGAAGACATCGTATCCCTTCGCTCCACATTATTGTTAGGTATGCGTGGTATGGCTGCGTACGCATGGCATGCTGCTCGCCTTGGCTTCCACGATGCTGATGTTGACGCTTGGTTCGTTAAAGGGATGGTAGAATTCGCTAAAGATCACAGCGCTGAAGAATGGCTTGATCTTTTGATGGAATTTGGTCAAATTAACTTGAAATGTATGGCTGTTCTTGATAAAGCTAATACTGAAACATATGGTACACCTGTACCAACTACAGTTCCTTTGACTGTAGAACCAGGTCCTTTCATCGTTGTAACTGGTCATGACCTTCATGACTTGAAACAATTATTGGAACAAACTGATGGTAAAGGTGTAAATATCTATACTCATGGTGAAATGTTGCCTTGCCACGCTTATCCTGAATTGAAGAAACATCCTCAATTGAAAGGTAACTTCGGTACAGCATGGCAAAACCAACAAAAAGAATTTGTTGATGTTCCTGGTGCATTCTTGTTCACTACAAACTGCATTATGCCACCAAAAGAAAACTACAAAGCTAATATCTTCACTACAGATATGGTAGGTTTCGACGGTTGTGCACACGTAGAAGAAAAAGCTGATGGCACTAAAGACTTCTCCGCTGTTATTGAACGTGCTATCGAATTGGGCGGCTACAAAGAAGCTCAAGAATTCACTGGCATCAACGGTGGTCATGAAGTAACTACTGGTTTCGGTCACGGTACAGTATTGGGTATTGCTGATAAAGTAATCGATGCTGTAAAAGCTGGCGCAATCAAACACTTCTTCTTGGTAGGTGGTTGTGACGGTGCTAAAGTAGGCCGTAACTACTACACTGAATTCGTTAAACAAACTCCAAATGATACTGTAGTATTGACATTGGCTTGTGGTAAATTCCGTTTCAACGACATGAACATCGGCGAAATCGGTGGTATCCCTCGTATCCTTGATATGGGTCAATGTAACGATGCTTACTCCGCTATTCAAGTAGCAGTAGCTTTAGCTGGTGCATTTGAATGTGATGTAAACGACTTGCCATTGACATTGGTATTGTCCTGGTACGAACAAAAAGCGGTATGTATCTTGTTAACATTGTTGGCATTGGGTATCCGCAACATTTACATCGGACCTTCCTTGCCTAAATTCTTCTCCAGCAATGTATTGAACATTTTGGTAGAAAAATTCCAATTACATCCAATTACAACTCCAGAAGCTGACATGAAAGCTATCTTGGGCTAATAGGATCTATTAATCTGTTAACTACAGTCCTACGTCCCCTCTCTTTTATGATTTAGGACTGTTGTTATAAATAACGCACCTAGGGTTATCCTTAGGTGCGTTTTTTTACTATTATTGTGAAAGCTATCT
>CAUGOU010000027.1:0-7492 GCA_959601155.1 Veillonella parvula
ATTTCCTATGCACGGATGCGTGAACATCTTGAAAATGAGGGGCGCCCTGTGTTAGTATTATTTGGTACCGGTTATGGTATGACAAAAGAAACGATGGAAAGCTTTGACTATATTTTAGAACCTATATATGGCCATGGTGAATACAATCATTTATCCGTGCGTAGTGCCGTATCAATCATCTTAGATCGGCTGCGGGGCGAAGCATGGTGGAATAAATAGGAGGCGTCTATGTCAGGACATTCTAAATGGGCAAATATTAAACATAAAAAAGGTAAAACCGATGCATTAAAAGCTAAATTGGCTACAAAAATCGGTCGTGAAATTACCGTTGCAGCACGCATGGGTGGTGCAGATCCAACAGGTAATATGCGTTTGAAATTGGCTTTACAAAAAGCTCGTGAAAACAATATTCCTAAGGATAATATTCAACGTGCTATCGACAAGGGCGTTGGCGCTACCGATATGAACGCATATGAAGAAATCGTATATGAAGGTTATGGCCCTGCCGGTGTTGCCGTTACTGTAGAGGTTATGACGGATAATCGTAATCGCGCGGCTGCTGATGTGCGTCATGCCTTCTCTAAACAAGGTGGCAACCTTGGTGAAAGCGGTTGTGTAGGCTGGATGTTTAAATCTAAAGGTGTATTCGTTATCGATAAAGAGGGTCATGATGAAGACGAAGTAACAATGCTCGCTCTCGAAGCTGGTGCAGAAGATCTTAAGTCTGAAGATGATGTGTTTGAAATTTATACAACACCAGAGGATTTTGATGCTGTAGAAGCAGCGCTTGCTGATGCGGGTATCGAAACTGTAGTAGCTAAAATTACAATGGTTCCAGATACAACGATTGAGTTAGCTGGTGATGATGCTGTAAAAATGCAGAAAATGCTCGACGTATTGGATGATCTTGATGATGTACAAAACGTATATCACAACGGTATTTTGCCAGACGATGAAGAATAAATAAACAGGGGCACTCTATGGGTGCTCCTTTTCTATTGATGAATTAAATTAGAAAGATATGTAAAAGTTAAGAAAAGTAATAGATTTCTTATATTAATTATACGGGAATTCATGAATTTCGATGTGATATTGTGCTATAATGAAATAGATTATGTAATGGAGGTAGGCGATAGCTTATCTCATTTTTAAACTAAGGGGGTTGGGGTGCGCATTATAGGAATTGACCCAGGCACGGCTATATGCGGATACGGCATTATTGACGTGAAGGGCAGCAAACTAACACCAGTAGCCTATGGGGCTATTACAACTCCTAAGGAATTAACTGATTCACAGCGATTGGAAATTCTATTTAATGATCTTAGCGATCTTTTAGAGGAATACAAGCCAGATAAGTTTGGAGTAGAGGAATTATTCTTTAACCGCAATGTAACGACAGCCATTAAGGTTGGACAAGCACGAGGTGTCATCTTATTGGCCGCCGAGCAACAGCGTATTCCACTCTATGAATATACGCCGCTACAAATCAAGCAAGCGGTCACTGGTTATGGCAAGGCTGATAAGAATCAGGTCATTTATATGACGATGAATATTTTGGGGATTCGTGAGAAAATCAAGCCCGATGATACAGCAGATGCATTGGCAGTTGCTATCTGTACGGCTCATAGTTCTCACAATGATAGATTGAAGAGGTTGGTATAATGATAGGGTATGTACGGGGCATCGTAACACATCTCTTTAAAGAGTCTTGTTATGTAGATGTACATGGCGTAGGGTATCGCGTATATGTGCCGACCACTACGCGTCAACAATTGATAGAAGGTCGTGAGGTGACGCTATTCACGTATCTTAATGTACGAGAAGATGCGATGCAACTCTACGGCTTTTGGACGGAAGAGGAATATGAGTTGTTTATACTGCTCATTTCTGTTTCCGGTATCGGTCCCAAGGTGGGGCTTGGCATTTTGTCAGGCATGACACCAGAGGCTTTTAAATTAGCGGTTATCAATGGACAGGTGCAACAATTAACTAAGTTACCTGGCATTGGTAAGAAGTCTGCGGAGCGACTTGTTTTAGAACTGAAGGATAAGATTGCTAAGATGACACATATTTCTGCAGAATCACCTGCGGCTATTCAGCCTATTGATGTCACTGCTAGTGGTGCCGTAGGGGAGGCTATTGAAGCTCTCGTATCATTAGGATACTCCGAGCGAGATGTGGCTGATATTGTTGAGTCTTTAGATGATGGTAAGCGCGATGTATCTGAGTTGATTAAAGTCAGTTTGATTGAGCTTGGGAAAGGACGATAAGGATGAATGAAGAAGTACGCCTTGTCGGCAATGGCGAGCACGAAGAGGATATATGGCAATATAGCCTTCGACCTAAGTTCTTTAATGAGTATGTAGGGCAAGAAGAGGCTAAAGGCAATCTAAATGTGTATATTCAGGCTGCAAAGCAACGTGGTGAAGCATTGGATCACGTTTTGCTCTATGGGCCTCCAGGTCTTGGTAAGACTACATTAGCAGGGATTATTGCGAATGAATTGGGTGTTAATTTTCGCATAACTTCTGGTCCTGCTATTGAAAAGTCTGGTGATTTGGCTGCAATTTTAACAAATTTAGATGATCATGATGTATTATTTATCGATGAGATTCATCGCTTGTCTCGTAGCGTAGAGGAAGTGTTGTACTCTGCTATGGAGGACTATGCTATTGATATTATCATCGGTAAGGGACCAAGTGCTCGAACTGTACGCATTGACTTGCCAAAATTTACTTTGGTAGGTGCCACTACTCGAGCGGGTGCTTTGGCGGCACCGTTACGGGACCGATTTGGTATTATTAATCGGTTGGAATATTATAAACAACCAGAGCTAGAATTTATTGTGACTCGAGCCGCAGAAATTCTTAATATTGGTATTGTGTCGACTGGGGCAAGCGAAATTGCACGTCGTTCACGAGGAACACCGCGTATCGCAAACCGTCTGCTTAAACGGGTACGTGATTTTGCACAAGTCATTGGTGATGGGGTTATCACTCAAGAAATTGCAGATGAAGCATTACAACGTTTATATGTAGACAAAATGGGACTTGATCGAATCGATCGACGTGTGTTGGAATGTATTATTGAAAAATATGATGGCGGCCCTGTAGGGATTGATACCATTGCGGCGGCCATCAGCGAAGAGAGAGATACCATCGAAGATGTGTATGAACCATATTTGATGCAATTAGGATTTTTAGGACGCACACCGCGTGGGAGGGTGGCTACTAAATTGGCCTATGAGCATTTAGGTATTTCACAGACAGGGAAATAACAATGAAAACGAAACGATTACAATTGATGATAATGGCCACTTTATTTTTAGGTGTAAACATTGGTGGCGCTTCTGTAGCACATGGAGCGACGCTGCAAAATAAAAGTGCAGTGGTAACGAAAAAGCCAACGCCAAAATCAACAGTATCTAATACAACTGTATCGAAAGTAAATACGACGAAGAAATCTAGTTTTCGTCCACTTGCTACTAAACCAGTTGCGAAGCCGGTCACAACAACTAAAACGGTTTCTAAGTCAACTGCTACATCTACGGTGGCTAAACCTAGTGCAAAACCGGTTAGTGTAGCAAAGCCTGCTACAGCTACAAAGTCGGTAACGACGGCTAAACCAGTTAGTGCAACAAAATCAACTAGTACTGCGAAATCTAGTACTAATGCAACAGCTACGAAATCAGCTACTACAGGTAAAGCTACAACGGCTACAAAACCTGCGGCTTCTGCTACTGCAAAGCCAGCTACTAAACCTGCAGTTACTGGTGATAAGCCTGTAGCACAAAAAAGAGCTACTGAAAAAACTGCTACTAAAAAGGTAGTAAAAACAACGGATGCGAATAGCATTCAAGCCAATACAGCAGTTATTACTCGCAACAAAGTGGGCTCCGTAGTGACGCCTGCCACAGAACGCAAAGAAAACATGCCAAATGTACGTGTTCTACTAGGTAGTCGTAGCTCCGATGCTACTGTTACATCTACAGCCAACATGGTTGTATTGAACAGCGGTAATGGTCAAGTTAGCACAATCAGTGCTAATCGTGGTACATCTATTGGCGTTCGCGCCGGCAAGATTGCTGTAAATGGAAAGGCTATTGATAGTGTGGTTACATTGAAGCCTGCGAATAGCGATGCACCATTCTTGTTCGAAGGTAAAGGTTATCGTGGCGGTTTAACATTACGTGCCAATAATGGAACCATGATGGTCATTAATTCTGTGCCCCTTGAGGATTACCTGTATGGTGTTGTCCCACAAGAGGTAGTACCGTCTTGGCCGGCTGCTGCATTAGAGGCACAAGCTGTAGCAGCTCGTACTTATGCTCTTCATACGATGGAACAAAATAAAGGTAAATTCTACGATGTGAGTAATTCCACGGATCATCAAGTATATAGTGGTGTGAGTGGTGAATCTCAAGCTACCACAAATGCGGTAAATAAAACTAAAGGCGTAGTTATGCTTTATGATCAACGTCCTATTAATGCCTTATTCCATTCTGATGGCGGTGGCTATACAGAGGATAGTGTAAATGTTTGGGGAAGTGATGTACCATACTTGAAAGGGGTAAAAGACTTTAGTACTGGTACATCTACATCGAATTGGACTGTTACTACCTCTCGTCAAGCTCTTGAAAGTAAACTTAATGCGGCAAGTAAAGGGGTAGGTAAATTGAAGAGCATTCAATTGACCCCTCTTGGTAAGCCTGGGCAACAAACATATGACCGCGGTGTATCAGGTCGTATAAAGAGTGCTACTTTCATAGGTACCTCTGGAAAAACTACTGTAGATGGTGATGCACTACGTAGCATTTTAGGTTTAAAATCTACATTGTTTGATTTCTATGTAAATCACAATCCTGCTAAAGGCACGGGTAAGGCTTATCATAGCTTTACTGGCAAGAATGATACTGTCTATATTAAAGGCCATGGTTGGGGACATGGTCTTGGTATGTCTCAATGGGGCGCTGCAGAAATGGCAAAGCGTGCTAACCCTGGAGATACAAATTATTACCAAACTATTTTGCGTCACTACTATAGTGGCATTACATTGAAGAAAATGTATTAATAAGGATAACGATGAAAGTTACAGATTTTGATTATGAATTGCCAGAAGAACTGATTGCTCAACATCCCATAGAGCCTCGTGATACAGCACGGCTTTTAACCTTGGATAAGGTAAGTGGTAAAGTTAGTCATAAAGAGCATTTTTACGATTTGCTTGAAGAACTTCACGAAGGTGATGTACTCGTATTTAATAATACGAAGGTTATCCCTGCGAGATTATATGGTCATCGGCAAGGCTCTGGTGGTAAAGTAGAGGTACTACTACTCACACCATGTGGTAAAAACCGTTGGGAATGCCTTGTTAAACCTGGTAAAAAGTGCCCTGTTGGTCAAGTTATTGAGTTTGATGACCGCTTGAGAGGGATTGTGATTGATAAGACTGAATTTGGAGGTCGTATCATTGAGTTCACTTGCAATGGTGTATTTGATGATATCATTCAAGAGATTGGTGAAATGCCATTACCTCCATATATTCATGAAAAACTAGAAGATAAAGATCGTTATCAAACGGTATATGCTAAGGAGAAAGGCTCTGCTGCGGCACCAACTGCAGGACTTCACTTTACACCTGACCTCTTAGAAAAGATTAAAGCTAAAGGTGTAGAGCTTGAGTTTGTAACCTTGCACGTTGGATTAGGTACCTTTAGACCTGTGTCGGCAGAGACTATTGAAGATCATGAGATGCATAGTGAGTTCTTCGTTGTATCTCAAGAAACCGCTGACCGTATTAATGCAGCTAAGAGAAACGGACGCCGTATTATTGCGGTAGGTACTACATCTGTACGTACACTCGAGTCTGCTACGAATGATGATGGTGTATTACAAGGTATGAGTGGTTGGACTCAAATTTTTATCTATCCTGGCTATAAATTTAAGATGATTGATGCGTTGGTAACGAATTTTCACTTGCCTCAATCTACATTGTTAATGTTGATTAGTGCACTAGCTGGTCGTGAACACTGTTTGGCGGCCTACGAAGAAGCTGTTAAAGAACGTTATCGTTTCTTTAGCTTCGGCGATGCTATGTTTATACGTTAGGAGGGACTATGCCGAGTATTACTTATGAATTACAAAAGACATGTCCTCATACGGGGGCACGGGCAGGTTTATTGCATACGCCACATGGTACCTTTCAAACACCGATGTTTATGCCTGTAGGCACGCAAGCGACAGTTAAAACTATGACACCAGAAGAACTAAAGGCTATGGGTTCTCAAGTTATTTTGAGTAATACCTATCATTTATTTCTTCGCCCAGGGCCGGAGCTTATAGAAGAGGCTGGGGGCCTACATAAATTTATGAATTGGGATCAAGCGATTCTTACTGATAGTGGTGGATTCCAAGTATTTAGTTTAGGCGATATGCGCAAAATTACTGAGGATGGTGTTACATTTAGATCCCACATTGATGGTTCTAAACAGTTTTTATCTCCAGAAGTTGCCACAAAGGTACAAGAGCAATTAGGTTCTGATATTGCGATGGCCTTTGACGAATGTATTCCGTATCCTGCCGATCATGATTATGCGAAGCGCTCTACAGCGCGTACCACACGTTGGGCTCATCGTTGCCAAGAGGCTCGTAAGGCTCATGACCGCCAAGGTATGTTTGGTATTGTTCAAGGTGGTATGTACAAAGATTTACGCAAACAAAGTGCGGAAGAGCTTGTAGCTATGGACTTTGAAGGGTATAGTGTCGGTGGTTTATCCGTAGGGGAACCTCATGATTTAATGAATGAAATCCTTGAATATACAACCCCATTATTACCGATAAATAAAGCTCGCTATTTAATGGGGGTTGGTACTGCGGACTGTCTTGTAGAAGGTGTTGCACGTGGAGTTGATATGTTTGATTGTGTATATCCAACTCGTGTTGCTAGAAATGGGATGGCCATGACCTGGAATGGTCGTCTTAATATTCGAAATGCTCAGTTTTCTCGTGATTGGGGGCCATTAGAAGAAGGGTGCCAATGTTATACATGCAAAAACTATTCTCGCGCTTATATTCGTCATTTGTATAAGGCGGAAGAAATTTTGGCGTTACGTCTTGTAACGTATCATAATCTCTACTTCTTGTTAGAGTTTATGCGTCAAATGAGACAATCTATTCTAGAAGATCGGTTCCCACAATTTAGAATGCAATTCTGGGATAGCTTTAAAAAATAGTAATTAAGTCTAGTCAAATTTATATTAGGTGGCTATACTAGAAAAGAAATACATATTTATTAATCTAGGAGGATAACATGGGAGATATTCAACAAATCTTGCAAACTAGCTGGCCTATTTTGTTAATGGTAGTGATTTTTTACTTTTTATTGTGGCGTCCACAAAAGAAACAACAAAAAGAGCGCGCTAACTTGTTAGGTAGCTTAAAAAAAGGCCAAAAAATTGTTACTATTGGTGGTATTTACGGCGAAATTGTTGAAC
>CAUGOU010000028.1:0-6280 GCA_959601155.1 Veillonella parvula
AAGGCGCTGACTTCCAAATGGTATTGATTGATGAATTAACAAATGAAATCGTTGTACCTAATGGTACAATGGGTGAACGTCACACGAACCCACAAAAATGGAATTTACGACTTGAAAATCGCGACACAGGAGCTAAAATTGATCCTCGCTTATCCGTGTTTGATCAACGGGAAGATGTGACGATTGTTAAATTGCCGTACTTTGGTGATGAAGAGCACGAAGGTGTTATTGAACGTGCTATTCCTACTATTACGGTACAAACTGCAGATGGTCCTGTGAAAGTAACTACAGTGTATGACCTCATTCTTGCTAACTACGGTATTGACCGTGGTATCGGTGGTGAAGTGGCTACAAGCTATACTGATGACACTCCATACACACCTACATGGCAAGAAAAAATCACTGGCGTAAAAGCGGATATCGCTATTGCTACAGCACGTGAATTTGCAGATAATGCTGAAAAAACGAAAGGTCGTTCCATGATTATCATGGGCGGTGGTATCAACCACTGGTACCATGCCGATGTTATTTACCGTACTATTTTGAACCTTATCATGTTCTGTGGTACAGAAGGCGTTAACGGCGGTGGTTGGGCTCACTACGTAGGTCAAGAAAAACTTCGTCCTGTTGAAGGTTGGGGTGGTATCATGACTGCCAATGACTGGAGTAAGGCTCCTCGTTTGCAAAATGGTACATCTTGGTTCTACTTTGCTACAGAACAATATCGTTCTGACTGCATCGATTTGGCAGACCGCGTATCTAAATTGGCTAAACCTCGCTATCGTCATCCTGGGGATTACAATGTATTAGCAGCTCGTTTAGGCTGGTTGCCATCTTATCCTACTTTCAATAAAGGTAGCCAAGAATTGATTAATGATGCTCGCGCAGCCGGTGCTAGTACAGAAGCGGAAATCAACCAATATGTAGCACAAGCCTTGAAAAATAAAGATTTACAATTCTGCGTAGAGGATCCTGCAGCTAAAGAAAACCACCCTCGCAACTTGTTTGTATGGCGTGCGAACCTTATTGGCTCCTCTTCTAAAGGTCATGAGTACTTCTTGAAACATTTATTAGGCACAAAAAATGCCGTATTGGAAGATGATGATGCTCCTACGCGTCCAGAAGAAATTAAATGGCGCGAAGCAGATGGTGCGGGTAAGCTTGATCTCTTAATTGATATCGACTTCCGTATGGCGTCTACAGGTTTATATTCTGATATCGTGTTCCCAGCAGCTACATGGTATGAAAAAGAAGACTTGTCTTCCACAGATATGCATCCATATGTACATGTATTCCAAGCTGCTGTTGATTGCGCATGGGAAACTAAATCTGACTGGGATACATTCCGTACCCTTGCAGAAACAGTATCTCGCGTAGCAAAAGAATCTGGCTTTACAGAATATGAAGATATTGTAGCTACTCCACTTGGCCATGATAGCCCAGGCGAAGTAGCGCAACCAGAAGGTAAAGTTCTTGATTGGAGTAAAGGCGAATGTGAACCAATCCCTGGTAAAACAATGCCGAACCTCGTTCATGTAAAACGCGATTACAGTCAGATCTTTGAAAAATACATTGCTTTAGGACCTAATATCGAAAATAAAATGGGTGCTCACGGTTTGGCGTGGGATGTATCTGACGAATATCAAACATTGTATGCTCAAAATGGTACGATTGATAATCCAGACTTCATTTCTCATGGCCGTCCAAGCATTTACGAATGTAAGGAAGCTTGTAATGTTGTATTAACATTATCTTCTTGTACAAATGGTAAATTAGCGGTTCGTTCTTGGAAAGCGATGGAAGAAAAAACAGGTCTTTCTGGGCTTGAAAAGAATGCAAAAGGTCGCGAACAAGAAAAGATTACTTTCGATGACATGGTTCGTCAACCACGCTTTATCATTAGCTCTGTAACAAGTACTGGTAAGAACGATAAAAACCGTCGTTATTCTCCATTTACAACATCTACAGAAGATAAGGTACCATTCCGTACTGTAACAGGTCGTCAATCGTTCTATTGTGATCATGAAATGATGCGCGACTATGGCGAAGCTATGGCATTGTACAAACCTGTATTGTCATATAAACCAGTACAAGGTGATTATAAACAAGAAGGTATTCCAGAAATTACATTGAAATACTTAACTCCACATAATAAGTGGTCTACACATAGTATGTACTTTGATAGCCAACAAATGTTGACATTATTCCGCGGTGGCCAAACAATTTGGCTTAACGAAGATGATGCAGCAGAAATTGGTGTTAAAGATAACGACTGGGTAGAAGCTTTCAATAAAAATGGTGTAGTTGCAGCTCGTGCAGTTGTATCTCCACGTATTCCTCGTGGCATTTCTTATATGCATCACTCCCAAGACCGTCACATCAACGTTCCTGGTACGCAAGTTAAGAAAGATCGTCGCGGTGGTACACACAATGCGCCAACTCATATTCACATGAAGCCGACACACATGATCGGCGGTTATGGTCAATTGAGCTATGGCTTTAACTACTATGGCCCAACTGGTAACCAACGTGATATGACAATTGTGGCTCGTAAATTGAAGGAGGTGGATTGGCTTGAAGATTAAAGCTCAAGTATCCATGGTCCTAAATTTGGACAAGTGTTTAGGCTGTCATACATGCTCTATTACTTGTAAAAATACATGGACGAACCGCGAAGGCGCGGAATATATGTACTTTAATAACGTGGAAACCCGCCCTGGCGTGGGTTACCCACGTAATTGGGAAAACCAAGAGAAATGGAAGGGTGGCTGGACTCTCGATAAAAGCGGTAATTTGGCGCTTTCCACAGGCTCTAAAGGCTCTCGATTGATGAAGTTGTTCTATCATCCAGAACAACCAGAAATTACGGATTACTTTGAACCTTGGACATACGATTATGAAACATTGATTCATACCGGTCGTAAAAATAATCAACCTGTAGCACGTCCTCGTTCTTTGTTAACAAAGCAAAAAATGGAAGTAACATGGGGCCCTAACTGGGATGATGATTTGGCTGGTGGTCATCATGCACGGGAAGATGTGAACTTGGCTAAAATGGGTGATGATATCGTATTTGACTACGAAGAAGTATTCATGCGTTATTTACCACGTCTTTGTAACCACTGTTTGAATCCTGCATGTGTAGCAGCATGTCCATCCGGTGCTATCTACAAGCGTGATGAAGATGGTGTTGTACTTGTTTCTCAAGATGTATGCCGCGGTTGGAGACATTGCGTTCCATCTTGCCCATACAAAAAAATCTTCTATAACTGGGAAACGAATAAAGCTGAAAAATGTGTATTCTGTTACCCTCGTTTGGAAAATGGCTTGCCTCAAATTTGCGCTGAAACATGTGTAGGTCGTATGCGCTATGTTGGTGTAGTTTTATACGATATGGACAAAGTTCAAGAAATGGCAGCTACGAAGGATGAACAAGCAATTTACCAAAATACAGTAGATTTGATTTTGGATCCTAATGACCCAGAGGTTATTAAAGCCGCTCGTGAAGCAGGTATCTCTGAAGCCTTCTTGAAAGCAGCTAAAAAATCTCCTGTTTACAAGCTTGTAAAAGAATGGGGCGTTGCATTGCCATTGCATCCAGAGTATCGCACATTGCCAATGGTTTGGTATGTGCCACCGCTCAGCCCAATCTTACAACGTGTTACATCTGATGTTTACTTGCCTGATGCACATGAAATGCGCGTGCCTGTACAATACTTAGCTAATATGTTTACTGCTGGTAATACAGATATTTTAGCTCGTGTATTACAACGCATTCTCGATATGCGTGAATACATGCGTCGCCGTGAGACAGGTGATGAAGCAATCGCTCATGAAGTAGATCTTACAGAAGAGCAAATGTATGCTATGTACAAATTGTTAGCATTGTCTAAATATAATGATCGTTTTGTTATCCCATCTGATGTTAATGTATCTCGCGAAGGTCGCTTAGAAATGCAACACAATCGTGGTTTTGCATGCCCGACAGGGGGTTGCCATAATGGATGATGCACAAAAAATAGCTCTCATTGCTTCTTTTTTGCTTCGGTATCCAGATGAATCTTGGTACAATGAACTTGGTGAATGGAAAGAGGATACTTACTCTGTTGAGCATCCTCAGCTTCGCCAAGGATTGCTAGAGTTCTTTGATTACATTGAAGAAACGGATCGTAAGGCCTTTGAAGACCAATACGTACGTATCTTTGACTTCAGCCGTAATACGACGATGTACTTATCGACTTACGAATTGCAAGGTACAGGGGAACAAGCAGAGGAACTCGTTAAATATAAAGCCTTCTTTCTAGAAAATGGCTATGATTTACCAAAGGAGATGCCTGACTATATTCCAGCTATTTTAGAGTTATGTGCAGTTATCGAACCTAAAAAGGCTCGTGAAGTGTATGATTATTGTAAACCAAAGTTAGAATATATTAGGGATCGATTGATCGAAGCAAAACTGACCTATGCATTCTTATTTGATATCATATTGTCGGTTGCAAATGGATTGGAGGACGGTGCACGATGAATCTATTTTTATGGGGCGCTTTGCCATATATTGCGTTTACCTTCTTAATCGTAGGCACACTTGTTCGTTTCTTCTACTTTGAAAGAAACTGGACTACAAAATCAAGTGAATTTTTAGAGAAAAAACAATTGCGTATTGCCAATCCATTGTTTCACTTTGGTTTGCTATGCGTTATCGGCGGTCACGTAGTAGGTGTATTAGTACCTAAAACTTGGACTGCAGCTATGGGTATTAATGACCATATGTACCATGAAGGTGCATTATATATGGGTGCTGTAGCGGGTATCATCTTCATCGTTGGTTTCTTGCTCTTGATGAAACGTCGCTTTACTGTACCTGCTATGAAAGTAAATACATCTGGCCTTGATAAATGGTTATATTTATTCTTAACATTAGCTATCTTTAGTGGTATGGCTGGTACATTGCTTAATGCATCTGGCTTTTTTGACTACCGTGTATCCATCGGCCCATGGTTCCGTAGCTTACTATCCTTTATGCCTGATCCATCCTTGATGGAAGGCGTGCCATTCATGTTTAAATTCCACATGTTGGCATGGATGGTGGTTGCTATTATCTTCCCATTCAGCCGTTTGGTACACTGCTTGAGTGTTCCACTCAACTATTTAACACGTCCGTTCATCGTATATCGTAAACGGGATCAAAAATAATTAGGATGATGATTAATTTGTATGCCTATATATAATAGGATTCATTAATCTATGGCCCCTTGTAGTGGTGAAAGCATATGCTCACAACTATGAGGGGCTTTTTATTTACCGATTCTGTATTAGTAGATTACAATGTATTCTCTGTAGAGAAAAAATTTATTCATTGTAATAAACTTAGAATTACTATAATAGGCATTTTAATTTAGAATTATTCTTATAATATATACTATGTATCTAATATAAGTAATCTACAAAATTCGATTTAAATGATAAACTATATCGTATAGATTGAATTTTTTAGGTATTATTTTTGAGAGGTATATGATGAATCAAGTTGAAACAAAACAGAAAAAAAGTATTTACCATATCTTTGTATGGATTGCTATTTTCTCCTTAGTTATGATCGGTTTATTAGAGTGGGGCTACATGGCCGGTGGTCGTGCCTTTGGTAATTATAAAGTGTATACGGGTCTTGTGCCATGGTGTGTATGGATCATCATGACCTATTTAGCGACTCGCCCTAAATGGTTTACAAGCCGCTATAATTTAGGTGACATGTATAAGGTACACCGTGCATTAGGTATTGCCACTGTAGCTGTTATTGCATTCCATTTATATCTCTATTTTGGTAAAGCGGCTAAATCCATCCTTGGTTGGTGGGGCGGATATGTGGCTCTTACCTCCTTTGGTATTGCTACAATCTCTGGCCTTGCGTTCTTAACTCCAAAACTTAGAAAGGTTACACCATCTGGTCGTAATGTAGGTATTTGGTTACATCGATTAAATCTTGTAGCACTTGTTGCTGCAGATATCCATATTCATGGTTTTAATCGTATTTCTAAAATGGTGCCATTCTTACAAGTGTTTGATATCATTACATACGGTCTCGTTCTTTACTGCATTTACTTGATGTTTAAAAAGAAATAATATGAATTACTAGAATCCCTTCTGTATCATGCAGAAGGGATTTTTCGTTACATTTATAGTTTCTAGTAAATTAACATAGGATATTATCAGTTTGAGTCATAAATGATTGTGAGATTGATATACATTTTCCCTTTACTCATATAATGAAAATTGTTATTAT
>CAUGOU010000029.1:0-6124 GCA_959601155.1 Veillonella parvula
CCATACGAAGTGCCAATGTTTTTACGCCGCGAATAACGAGCCAGCTATCCATAGCAGATAAACATGCACCTACGGTTTTGTACGTTAAACGCAATTTTGCGGCGATTTCTTCGTCTTTTACAATAGTAAAACCAGAAATTACATCGTGATGACCACCGATGAATTTTGTACCACTATGAACGACAATATCGGCACCCAAGGTCAATGGCTTTTGGAAATATGGACTCAAAAATGTGTTGTCGATAATCACTAGCGCATTACGTTCATGCGCCAATGCACAGAGTGCACGAATATCGGTAATCTCCATCATAGGATTTGTCGGTGTTTCAATATAAACAGCCTTTGTATTTGGTTTAAAAGCAGCTTTCACCGCATCAAGATCAGAGGTGCCTACATAAGTGAACTCAATGCCGTTCTGTTCGTAAATATTTGTGAACATACGGATAGAACCACCATATAAATCATCACCTAAGATGATGTGATCTCCAGGAGAGAATAGGTGGAATACTGCGTCCACAGCTGCCATACCGGAGGAAAATGCCAATGCATCTGTACCTTCTTCAAGGCCAGCTATCAATTGTTCCAAACGGTCGCGCGTTGGATTAGACTCGCGCGAATATTGATAACCTGTTGTATCCCCCAACTTTGGATGAGAAAATGTACTAGACATATAGATTGCAGGGGAAATTGCACCAGTGCTATCTGGTTTACCACTGCCGTGAACACATTTTGTATTAAATTTCATTCCTATCAACTCCTCATATTTGTATACAATATGTTAATTATAAAAGTAGACAATGACTAAGGTCAACAAAAATGGGCACTCATACTGCCTGAGTGCCCCGAAAAAGTCATATCTATTTTGAATGGGTTGTCATAACTCTAAGTTAAGTTAGACTAATTTTTAGTACGTTTTGTAATAAGTAATGCCAAAATAATACCTAAAGAAGATGTTACCAATTGAGGCCAACTAGCTACAAAAAGCATGGTATTTACAATCTTTGGTGGAAATTGGAACAAGGAGAAGAACAAGGAGTACCCTCCAAAGAGTACGCCGGCTTTTACCAAAGCCGCCACAATAATAAGTAAAAGCTTTGGCTTATGTTGTAACCAATGTGCCACAAATACATACGCTGTCGTGCCAAGAGCCGTAATCAAAATGAACGGCGGTAATGGTAACATGCCTTGTAAATGCGCCACCACTGGTGCAATCCAAGCAATGACTAGACCATTTTTCCAACCATAGCGCCACGTCGCCAAAACAAATGTAGCAGATGTAATGGAACCGATGAGGAACATGCTCACCTGATTAGGAATAAAGGGAAAAATAAGGCGCAAGCTTTGCGCCAATAAGGCAACGGCCAACAAGAGACCTGTGCCCGTAATAGATTTTGTAGACATAAGAACCTCCTACTATACGATATAGATTTTACAAGAGGTACCTACCTCACATTCAAAATTAAGCCTCTACAAAATATAGACGTGCTCGATCATATACCCAATTATAAATATAAGTATAACCTAATATGACTAATGTCATCGTTATATCTGTAGCAAAGGCCATCCAAAAGCTCATATGCATCATGTACATAATAATAGGCACTGTGGCAAGCATAAACAAACCTTCAAACAACACTGCATGAATTGTGCGGATTACAGGCCCTCGCGCTAATCGGTCACCTAGTACTAGTTTATCAAATATCCAGTTAAACACAAAATTCCAAACCATCGCCAACAAGGAAAAAATAATCATCAAGACCAAAGGCTGCCCCTCATGCGGAACAAACTGCATCACCAAACAGCCAATCAAAACACAGCCCAGCTCATATAAAATCGACTGTACAACACGCTCTGTAGCAGACATAATAATAAACCACCTCCATCAGAAACCCCAAAAAAGATATTTACTATCACATCAATATTATATTTATTTTCTTAGATTTGTCGAGCTCTATCGAGTTTTTCCATTTTCGGATATAAAGAAAGCTACTCGTAGTATTCTGTAAGCTCGACTTACTTTTCCTAAAGTGAGTATTGTTATTTTAAGATAGAAGAAGCCGCCATATGTCTGTCCAGCGACTTGCAGCGAATGGAGCGCAGAGAGACATATGGCGGCGGAAAGCCTATCCTAAAAGTGGCATTACGAACTGAATCCATGGAATACCCACCACAATAAATATCGCAAGGTAGATAATCCCAAAGATAGCACCTAATTTCCAGAATTCAGGGCCTTTATTATAACCACTAGCAAACCAAATTGGGCTATGACCAGTACCATATGGTGTAAGGATACCCATAATACCCATTGGTACTAAAAGAATCAACATAACTTGAGCTGGATCAACACTAGGAATCTGAAGAATTAGAGTAGCAAATAAGCCTACCATGGCAGTTACATAAGCGGTGCCAGAAGCAAAGAAGTAACGAAGCAAGCAGAATGCTAATAACAAACCAAGAACTGCCATTGTGGGATCTAAGGATACTAAAGAACCACCTGCAGATTTAGCAAGCCACTCCAAAAAGCCTACGTTTTTAAGACCCGCAGCCATAGGTACGAGTGTAGCGAACCAAGTCAAAACATTCCATGCTGGTTTGTTAGCAAGGAAGTCTTGCCATGTCATAATCTTGGTGAAAATCATCAAGATAATAACAATCAAAGCTGTTGTAGTTGGGTTCACTTTAAATGTAGAAGCACCAATCCACAACACAAGAGCCAATACAGAAATCAAGGCCATGAAGATTTCACTGCGTGTCATGGAACCTAATTTCTTATATTCATCCCTTGCCCATGCTGCAATTTCAGGGGACCCTTTTACCTCCGGTTTACAGAATACATAGGTCAATAATGGTGTGATGATAAATAGTATAATACCCACTGGCAAGAATGCTAGGAACCATGTGCCCCAGTTGGCAGCTACGATACCCGACTTTGCAGACAATTCAAGAGCCAATGGATTTGGCGCCGCACCAGTCAAGAAAATAGAGCTAGATACACAAGTTGTTGCCAATGCTACCCAGTTCAAATAGGAACCAATTTTACGAGGATTCTTATCGGGGTAAGAATCGAACATCGGACAAATACTAGATACAATTGGATAAATCGTACCACCAGAACGAGCCGCATTACTTGGAATAAATGGAGCCAACACAAGGTCAGTAATAGCAATAGCATACCCAAGGCCTAAAGAGGACTTTCCAAGCTTGGCTACGAGGAACAATGCAATACGTCGACCAAGACCAGAATTTTCATAACCGATACCGATCATAAATGCTGCGAATATCAACCACACGATAGCATTAGAGAAACCGCTAAGTCCCCAGCTGATAGCTTGGGCATCCGTAATAGCCTTTGCTACACCAGTTGCTTTGTCTATAATAGGTGCTGGACCAACCTTAAATAACATAGATACGGTAACAGCAATGATACCGATGAAAGCTGGTGGCATTGGTTCTAAAATCAACCCCACCACAAGGCCTGCAAAAATACTTACATAAATCCAAGAATTTGCGCTAAGACCTTCAGGAGCACCGATGAGCCATACAAGAATAGCTACTACAAGCGGTGCAAATAATTTCCAATTCAACTTCATTAAGAACACTCCTTACTAAAAATAAAACTGCAAAATTGCTAATACAGTATAGCAGAATTTTTTTAGTGAGAATATAATATTCGTCATAATACTTATTGATTAATACTAAACTTTTAGTAATAGTTTTTACTAGATATTTTTGGTTTTATACAATACAATATAAATATCGAAAATTATTAATTTAACTAAAATTACTGAAAGGATTTAAATGAAACCTTTTATACGCTATATAAAATCTTTATGGTTTCCAGTCATTATCGTATCAATTCTTTCGTTACTCACCGTGGCAGGCACATTATATATACCAACCTTAACGGCCACAATCATCAACGATGGCGTAGATATTCGCGACGTATCTCGTGAAAGCTTACACAACACGGTAGGCATGGTACTGCAAGATACTTGGATTTTTACCGGCACTATCACAGAACAAGGAACACACCACGAACTCATCAAACGCGGTGGTCACTATAAAGAACTATACGAAAACTATGTGGCAGGAATAAGTATATAAAATTCAGGATTGCCATTAACATCAATGTGAAGGGTTCCATATCCATCATTGATATCTTTCGTCATTTCATATATAGTAACCATAGAAGCAGAATTACTGGTCTGACTACCTGTACCTTTATGTACAGCAGCAGCAGTAATTCTGCTTTTTATTATAATATATAATTTCATATAAATTAAAATCATTAGGTGAAACCCTTATTTTATTCAAACCTTGTTCCGTAGTTAACCTAATAGCACCTAAATCAAACAAATCAAAATCATGTGACGACCCATGACACGCAGCTTGATAGTACTGATAATTATATTGTTTTTGAAGCTTGTCTAAATCTTTTTCGTTTAGTATACTATTGTTAATCATAAACTGATTAACACTCATTTGTCCGCTTGATTGGACGTTATTGACTGTTAATTGGTTTATTTTTTGTATTACCATACAATAGAATTATAGGAAAAAAGAACCACCGATAAGCTGCAACTTATCGGTGGTTCTCTTATTTATTCACCTTTTGGTACAAACCATAAACCGTTATTATTTTTTTCCATGTAATCCTTAAATTCTTGAGAATGATAAGCTGCTACAATGTCTTTTGCCCATTGAGCCTCTTTGTTTTTCTCGTTTACTACAAGTTGTAATAACCATTGTGGCAATACATCTTCATTTGCCAATGCAGATTTAGGATCAATTTTTGCATTATAAATAATAGCTCCTGTAATAACAATATAATCAAAATCAGTACGTACAGAAGGAATTGTAAGGGACTTCATTTCTGTAAATTTAAGATGTTTAGGATTTTCAATAATATCTGCTTGTGTGACTGTCGCTAAGTCTTTATTAGGATCAAGTTTAATCCAACCGATTTTTTGCAACAACGCATAGGCACGAGCCATGTTAGACGCATCATTAGGAACTGCAATAGTATCGCCATCAGCTACTTGATCTAAAGATGTCTTAGAACCACTAAAGATACCAGCTGGCACTGTTGGAATTGGGGTCAATGCTACAAGATGACCATTTTGTTTTTCGTTGAAGTTTTTCATGTATGCTGTATGTTGTTCAACATTAAAATCAACTTCACCATCACTCAATACTTGGTCTGCTTGTACCAAGTCAGACATATCTACACCTTTGAAGGTATAGCCTTGTTTTTCTAAAATTGGTTTTACACCTTTTTCAAACAATTCAGAATAAGGGCCTTGAGATTTACTATAGGTTAATTCTTTTTTAGCACCATTATCGCTATTATTAGAGCCGCAACCTGCGATAAAAGCTACGCTAAATACTAATGCCATACCAAGGGCAAGGAATTTTTTAAATTTCATAGTGCATTCTCCTATACTTTCACAATCCATATAACTAAAATCTATTTCATCAAATTAGGAACGACGCGCACGACGTGCAAAGTAGTTACCTATTGTTTGAATAATTTGAACAAAAATAATTAAAATAACAACGGTAAATAGCATCAATGGGAAGTTCAACCGTTCATAACCATAGGTAAGAGCCAAGTCACCTACACCACCTGCACCAATGGCACCAGCCATAGCAGTAGCACCGATAAGACCTATAGTACCTGTTGTAATGGATAAGATAAGCGATCCCTTTGCCTCTGGTAAAAGGAAATGCCAAATCACCTCAAAATGAGAGGCCCCCATAGACTGTGCAGCCTCAATAATGCCTTTATTGACCTCTAAAATAGAGTTTTCAAAGAGTCGAGCAAGATAAGGCGCAATGAATATAACAAGCGGTACAATAGCCGCCGTTGTGCCCACACGAGTACCAACAATCATCTTAGTCAACGGTAAGATAAACACCATCAAGATGATAAATGGTACGGAACGCACGATATTAACAATTGTATTTGTAATGGTATAAACAACACTATTTTTAACAATCCCATTAGGATTTGTTACCACCAGTGTAACTGCAATAATTAACCCTAGTATTGTACCAATGAATAGAGATAGGAACACCATATATAATGTTTGTTCTGCAGCTAGTAATAACTGCGAACCGGGAA
>CAUGOU010000030.1:0-6059 GCA_959601155.1 Veillonella parvula
TTAGAGACACCTGCTTTGGAGTGACTCATCTTAGCAGCCATCATACCTTTTACCATGTTCCCATACTTTTGTTCTACTTGAATAAAATGAGGAAATGTCGACAATAGACTAATTTTATAAATATCGCCACCATAGATACCCGCTAATAGGGGCTCGATGAGTTTATCCATCATTTCTTGTCCTAAGTGGTATTTGAAAAAATGACCAATGGATACGTCCCCATTTTTATCGAGTTGGTATGGTTTCTTAAAATAATCTAGGCCAGCACGCAATTTACCAGGCCATGAAATGAGTGTTGCTTTCACAAAGGGCATCATTTCCGTAGGAATGCCCATGATGGAGCCGCCTGGAATTGGGTGGATAGAGCCCTTATCATATACAAAGGCTTGACCTGTTTCATTAGACACAAGGGTATCCCCTAGCCCAAGATCATGCACGAGATCTGTCATTTCTGTTTTACGACCCAAATAGGAGTCAGGACCGAGTTCCACTACGAAGTCATCCACACGTTGCGTTTGTATTTTCCCACCAAATCGTGGTGCTTGTTCATAAAGAGTAATGGTCCATTCCGGCTTTGCATGACCTAGATAATAAGCCGCTGTTAGCCCTGTTAAGCCACCGCCCACAATTGTTACGTTCACGAATGAATCCTTTCTATTATTGCACTCGCCATTGCTTGTAAAAATATTTCATTACAATTTGGCATGGAGGCACGCATATATGTTGCGCCTTTTGCTTCAACGAGTTCTTTACACTCCACATCATTATCGTACAATACCTCAACGTGATTGCTTACAAATCCAAATGGTACAAAAACAATGCGATCAGCACCAGTTTGTAAGGCTTCGTTGATAGCATCCTCTACAGTAGGGCCCAACCATTGTCCATGAGGAGCTGCACTTTGCCACGCCACAGTCCATTTCGGTAATTTACAATGTTCAGCAATCTCTTTGGCGCTTTCCTCTAAAGCTAACGCATACGAATCGCCACCATGATTATTGATAAGAGGTATACTGTGAGCACTAAAAATAACAAATAAATCTTTATTAATATTCACACACTTTGAAACTGCTTTTACCCAGTATTCCTTGAAAGTTGGTTGGTCCCACCAGGAACGAATACAGTCAAATGTTACCGTATCATATTTTGAAATAGCCGATTGCACTTGTTTTTCATAAGCACCTGTACCGAGAGCAGTGAAGAATGGAGCCGTTACAATGGCGATAATATGCTCCACTCCTTGCTGGACTAAGGAGTCAACTGCATCTGCAATGGACGGTTTCATGTGTAAAAAACCAATAGCAGAAGGCATAGATGGCAACAGAGTAAGCAAGGTTCTATATTGGCACTCTGCCATAGTTTGAAGTTCAACATTTTCCCATTGACCGATTGTATCATAACGCTTAGTAAGATTAGCAATCTCTTCTTCCGTTGGTACACGGCCACGACGAATGCTCGTCATATAGGGTACTAAATCATCCTTACTTAAAGGGCTACCATAAGACAGGAATAATAATCCTTTTTTTTCTACTTTCACTAATTTACCTCTCTTGAGCCCAAATTTCACGACTACGTTCATGCACATAGTCCGTTAGCCAATGGAGTTTTTGAGGATCTGCCTCGGGGAATACGCCATGACCTAAATTAAAGATATGGCGACCATAGCGAACTCCTTCGAGCAAAATACGATCTACTTCGTGAGCCAATGTTTTTTCGTCTCCGAACAAATACGCTGGATCTAAGTTACCTTGCACGGTTTGCGTTACACCCCGTTCATTCGCCATAACAATGGAACTACGCCAATCAAGGGCAATGACGTCTAATGGCAAATGAGACCAAATAGACACCAAATGGTCAGTGCCAACGCCATTCATCGCTATAGGTAAATGAGGATATTTAGCTTTTACAGCCTTAATGATTCGTTCCATATGAGGGTAAATCCCTTGTTTATACTGATCTGCATTAACAGCCCCTACCCAAGAGTCGAAGATTTGAAGTGCATTGGCACCCGCTTCGGCTTGCATGGACAAGTACGCAATGGACATATCCGCTAGTTTTGTCATCAATGCATTCCACATATCTGGAGCACCGATGAGCATACCGCGAGTCTTATTGTAATTCTTCGTTGGGCCCCCTTCGATAAGATAGGACGCAATGGTAAACGGTGCCCCACAGAAACCAATGAGCGGCACATCGAGCATACCAGAAGTTAATAGTGTAATCGTTTTCGCAATATAATCTACCTTTGTAGGATCAAAGGTTTCTAGTTTATCCACATCAGCCATAGAGCGGATAGGGGTGCTAAATACAGGCCCCACACCGGCCTTAAGCTCAACTTTCACATTCATAGCCACCATTGGGCTCATGATGTCTTTGTAGAGAATCGCCGCATCAACGCCGTATTCCTTAACAGGTAATTCTGTAACACGAGCACATAGCTCAGGCTCTTTTGTAATTTCAAATAAAGTATATTTTTCTTTGATTTTGCGGTATTCCGCTTGGCTACGGCCCGCTTGACGCATATACCACACAGGCGTTACACCCGGGTTCTTCCCTTGGATCATGTCCAAATATGCTGTGTTCAAGTACTCAACCCCTTTCGTTCTAAATGTATACTAACACACTATGGTAACCAAAACAGTTACTTTAGTTACAATCACTTACATTATTTATTCTTTAATAATCCCTAATAATCCCTGTGAAAGCATGTGCCTCCACAGGGATTATTATTTCATTACCACTTTGATTTAACTAAGACTTTAATTCAAGTATGTCGTTAAATTTACTAATACTGTAATGTAACCACTACTTTAATTTGACTGAGTCTTTAATTCAAGTCCGAAATTCATTTAGCTACGACTTAGTCTATGGCAATCGATGCCCATAATAGATTGAGCCATATCATATACGGAGCGTTGACAAGTAAAGAGCCAAATCTGTTGATTTTTCCCAAGCTCAGCCAATAATTCTAAAGCACTACGTTGACGATTTTCGTCAAAGCGCACAAGAATATCGTCCAAGATAATCGGTAAGGACTCCACTTGATAAGAGAATACCTTAGCTAGGGCGAGTCGTAATGACAAGTACACTTGATCAGCTAAGCCACTAGACCAAAATTTAAGTTCTAGTCGTTCCCCATTATTGTTGATAAGTGCTACCCCTTTATTAATGCCTAGAATATCAAGCGTATACCTCTCACCAGTTAGTTTTTCAACATAAGAGGAGGCAAGTTCTAACATATGAGGTTGTTTTTCTTGTTCATACGATTGTTGAGCCTTATCCATACAATGGCTTATCAATACTTGTGTAGCCCAATCTTCTAGTGCAGACTCTAATTCACTTTGTAAAGCCTCTCGTTCTTGCAACATTTGGTGTTGCTCCTGGTCAGATCCAAGTGTACGCATTGCTTCAACGATTTGACCACGGCGCTCGTACAAGGTAGCCAATTTATCTTCAATAGAGGCTATTTCACGCTCAGAGTGAGCCAATTCATCTAACCAGTTATCTTTGTTGCCTTCTCGCAAACGACGATAGAACAGGTCTTTATTCTCCGCATTAGGAGCAAGTAAATCCAGCTGTACCTGACTTTGCTTGTAAATAGTTTGCCACTGTTTATATTGGTCCTCATCGATAAGATGTTGACGATACTCGTTGGAACTTTCCATACCAGCTTTATGGAGTAATTCTTTTTGGCGAAGGAGTAGTTCTTTTTCCTTGCGGTGCCAATTATCGTATTCATTGCGGAAGCTTTTACGTTGTGCTTCCTTTTGTTCCCATACAATTTTATTTTGTTGAAAGTTCTTATATTGATTATAAATACGTTTTAATTCCGTAGGAGATACTGGTGACTCTATTCCAAGGTTATACCACAAAGCCATCGCTTGGTCTTCAATAATGCGTAGACCTTCTTTATGCTCCGCTAAACGCTTTTCATAGCCTTCTATAGTACGTAGTTGCTCATGATATTGATCATATTCATGTTTGAGACCAAAGAAATCATCTTCATCGAGACTCTTAGCCGCCCCTCGGGGTAACCAGTTTTGCCATGCTGCGAGGGCTTCATCATAAATACCTTGTAAGGTATGCCCTTCCTGAATCCAACGCTCAAGATGTGCCTCTCCTTCTAAGGATGGTACAGGGCTCACTGTAGGTGTAGCAGCCTTGATCAAAGCCTCTAGCTGATGTTCTACATCAGATTTACGGGAAGATAAAATTTGTAACTCATAGTTTAATTTAGACACATCAGAGTTACTATTATGAAGCCTCCAGGTAGCATACCAGAATAGCCCCATAGATAGAATCAAGAAAATAAAACCACCTATAGTATATAATGCAGATTCAAGAACCAACAGGCCTGCTAATACTACCAATACAGCTATAACAGCACCTATACCACTAATGCGTTGTAGCCATTTTGGCAGAATTGTGGGCTGTGCGTCTGAACCATAACTATTCCGTCTAGCCTCTAGTCTAGCCTCTACTTGATCTATATCCATTAAGATACGATCTAATTCACGTTCTAAATATTCTTTTTTAGCTAATTCTTCTTCACTAAAGTTAGGTAAAATTGCACCTTCAAGGTTCGCCGTCGGCACCTCATCGGTAGCCTCTACAGGTTTGCGGTCTTGCCAATGTAAAAGTTGTTCTTTTGCGGTGCGCAAACGACTTGCCAAACGTTCTCCATCAAACCAATTGATGTCTTCTGCCATTGGCTCATCGTGACGCCACGCAGAATGTAAGGTGCGTGAAAACTCTAATTGTTCTCTAACCTTACGGATGTACGCATCGCCTTCTTCGCACTCACGGCGTAATTGCTCCCATTTAGCACCTTGTTGAATAAGGTCTTCAATATCTTGGCCGTAAGTTCCAAATGGGCTATCAGGACTAAAGTTAGCGGGCATCAATGCCGCTTCCTTTTCCTGCCATAATTGCATATTGTCACGAGCCCGTTTTATTTCTTCATCAAGACGTAGGAACTCATCACGACTCAAGGCGAGCTCACTATTATACTGCTGCATGTGCATACGCGCCTCTTCACTGCGACGATACGTATCCCACGCACGCAATACTACATCGATACCATCCCGATATTCCTTCCATTCTTTCAACTGATTTTGCAATTCCATTTCGGTTTGCTCCGTACTGTGAAAGACGGTTTGTAATTCCACATATTGCGCTTCATGCTCCGCCAACTGACTCAACTTTTGACGGTTTTCTTTAAGCTCATCCATCAATACATTGATGCGACGTTTACCATTCGAGGATGCTACAAGTAGGTCTGTAGCCCCTTTTTCAACATCCTTAACAGCTCCACCTAAGTGTTCTCCCCCTTCGGCGCCAAAGAATCGAGAACGAACCTCTACCTCTTGTAATACATCAAGGCCTTGTAGATCGTCTAATGTTAACGCAAATATGCGGTTATATGTTTTTTTATCGATGCCATGCCACCAATGTTGAGCCGGCTCTTCATGGATGGCAGGATGACCAGGGTTGTAAAAGTCTAACTGCTTACCCTTACGACCGATATAGTAACTTTCACCATTACGGTCCACATCAAGGGCCCCCGTCATAGGGCCATAAGCCTTATGAGTACCGCCAAATAACAAGGTGCGCATCCCTTCGAGCAAGGATGTTTTACCACTTTCATTAGGGCCATACATGAGTTGAACCCCATTGTCACCCGTAGTGAAAGACCAGTCGCGATACGGGCCAAATTCATCAAATCGTATGCGTTTAATGTTCATCATTAGCCCCCATCAATACAGTAACACCTTCAATTTCACAACGTTTCAAAGCTCGTGCCAATAATTCATCACTCAATAAATCTGCATATGCGCCTAAGCGTTTAAATTCAGGACGATCCGCCATAATTTGGCGCGCAGTCTGTATCGCATCCCCATCTACCATATCATCATAAGCACGCAAATAATCACCTACTACATCTGTTAATAGACGTCGCTCAACTAGATTAATACTAGGTCTTGTATTAGAAATGATACGGTAAGGCATAACAAATATAGATTTACTTTTCTCTTCATTTTGAGACTCTTGCAACCATA
>CAUGOU010000031.1:0-5519 GCA_959601155.1 Veillonella parvula
TTTATTACATTATAGCACAAATCGTACAGAATTATACAAATAAAAGAATATTATGTGCATATTAAAGAACTTGAGACGATTGGTTTGTATTGAGTGTAGTCGTCAATTTAAAGCCATCTAATATATCTATAAGTTCCTGAGTAGCAAGATTACTACCGGATGGACCAATCATTCGAGCTACTGCCACATTACCTTCATTGCCAAGAATAATCGTCGCGCCAAAGGATACTGGTTCCGCTACAGATGTATCAGACGTATTTGGATTTTTCATATGTCCCGCCAAATAGAACATCACATTACCGTCAATAATATGCGTTTCATAACGAGTAATTGTGGCCTTGTTCACATCAACCAATTGTTTAAGATAATAATCACCAAGCATTTGCTTAGCCATCATAGTTGGCATGCCGGAGCTAACAGCTTGTACAGGAATTGTAAAGGACTCAATGTCGAGGCGTACATTATGTTTAGTGAAAGCAATCTTCCCCTTTTCATTAAGACGGGTAAAGCCTTTCGGATAGGTAAATTTGATACCTTCTGCAACACTGATATCGCTTGTGCCGGTTAGTATTTTTTTAACCCCTTTAATAGCATTAGAACCACGCTTATTGATCAATTCAAAGGATGGAATTGTATGCTCCATCAAACCTAGCTCCATAAACTCTGCACGAACAGGAGCATATGTGCTAGACAAATTGTACCGATGAGTTGGATCTTTCTCCATGATAAATTCTGCTTCAAATACAGACTGAACCGGCTCTGTAGATGTCATGTCCGCATAAGATTTTGGTGTACTCTTATCCCAGCGTGCGGAAACTGCACCTTTCTTAGTAAAGAACCCACCAACAATATCATTATGTTCAAAGTTATTGCTATGTTGGCGCCAAATATTCAAATACTCCTCATTAGACATGCCCTTAATAGGTACACCATACCAAGTTGTATTCCATTCTTTTTGAGATACCCCTTCTTGTGGTGTATTATTACGCTTAGTAAAAGATACTGTATAGGAATCCTCTTGCGTAGGGCCCGCTAAATTAAAGGAATACCCTTGAATATGTTCGCTCTCACTACGCACATCCATATCTATCATAACACCATCAGCTACACGCCAAGGAATCGAGAACATATAACCATTTTTGTAATCCTTCACCACCGTGTTCATCTTAGTAGCATAGGATTTGTATTGTTCTGGCAAAATAGATGCGGAATCCTTCTGAGATTCCACAATAGATAAAGGTGTATCAGGCGTCTTCTGTAAACCTTCCGCCATAATAGAAGTCGTTCCCAAAGCCATGACAGCTAAGGTTGCCGCAAATAAACGTAACTTCATAGAGCCTCCTATAACATATTATCCAAGAACGCTTTCGTTCTTTCGTTCTGCGGATGATTAAAAATTTGTTCTGGTGTTCCTTCTTCTTGGATAACACCATCAGCCATAAAGATAACACGATCCGATACTTCTCGAGCAAAGTTCATTTCATGAGTTACGATAATCATCGTCATGTGATCGTCTGCCAATTGTTTAATCGTCTTAAGAACCTCACCAGTAAGCTCTGGGTCGAGAGCTGATGTAGGTTCATCAAAGAGCATGATTTCAGGATTCATCGCTAGCGCACGGGCAATAGCTACACGCTGTTGCTGACCACCAGACAAGCGAGATGGATACATATTACGCTTTTCCCATAACCCTACTTTATTGAGTAATTGCTCTGCAATCGGTGAGATTTCATCATCTTTCATACCTTTTACCATACGTGGAGCAATCATAATATTATCTAATACCGTCATATGCGGGAACAAGTTGAAAGATTGGAATACCATCCCCATACGAAGCAATAATTCATGCTGAGTTTGAGGAGACGCGTATTTTACAACCCCATTTTCAGTACTAGCAAGAACCGTACCATCAACGGTAATAGAGCCTCCATCAATCGTTTCTAACTGCCCCAAGCAGCGTAAAAATGTGGATTTACCTGAACCAGAAGGTCCGATAATAGAAACGATTTCTCCTCTATTCATTTTGAGCGACACATCGCGTAATACTGATTGATTATTAAAGCGTTTTTCAATACGCTCCATATTTACAAATGTCATAAGTACCTCTTACGTCGTCATATTAAGTATATAACCAGCACCTCAAGTAAAGATATCTCATCTACAAAATCGCATCTATAGCATCAAATAAAAGTATCTCACCTATAAAACTAGCTACATCATTACATACGACAAACTATCATAGAATTAGATTAATCTTCGTATACAGCAAATCTTCGTTCTAAGTAGTTGAAGATATTCGTTAAAATAAAGGTAAAGATCAAGTAGAATAATGCTGCCACGAGGAATGCAGAAATATCAAAGTCCCGTTGTACGATAGATTTTGTAATACGCAAGATATCATTCATCGCTAATACATATACAAGAGATGTATCTTTCAATAAGTTAATCGTCTCATTCGCAAGAGGAGGCAATACACGTTTAAACATTTGTGGTAAGATGATTTTACGCATAGTTTGTGCATAGGTAAAACCAAGCACCTTCGCCCCTTCGTACTGACCTCGAGAGATAGATTGAATGCCCCCACGGAAAATCTCACATAAATAAGCTGCGTAATTTAATACGAAGGTAAGAACTGCTGCCGTGGCATCATCCATTTGAATAGCACCGTCCGTGATGATTGGTAATGCATAATAGACGAATAAGATTTGTAGCATCAACGGTGTGCCCCGCATTAAATATACGAACGCATCGACAAGCTTATCTACTAAAGGCAATTTAGATAGGCGTAACATAGCCATTAAAATGCCACCAGGAATAGATAAAATCCATACAATACAGAATAGCGATACGGTTACCTTTAAGCCATCAGCGATGGTTGGGATAATCTGCAATAAATAATCTAACATGAAAGACTCCTTCAAAACACGACTAGAGAAGGGCCATCTGGCCGCTTCTCTAGTGTACATTTCGTTCTTTAATTATCAGTTGTACCTACTGACCATAGTACTATTAGTATATCACGAATTGTACTATTTAGCATCGCTCTTATCTAAGTCTGCGCCTGAGCCTAACCATTTTTCAGCAATTTTATCAGCAGTACCGTCTTTTTTCATTTCAGCTAAGATACCATTAATTTTGTCACGTAAAGCAGTATCATCTTTACGGAAGCCAACAGCGAAATTATCAACACCGTAGTCAGTACCTTCTACGATTTTGTATTTACCAGGTTCTTTTGTCATAAGATAACGAGCGATTACACCGTCAGCAATAACCGCATCAACACGACCAATACCAAGATCCATGAAGGCACTTACAAAATCCGCATAGGATTTTGTTTCTTTAACAGTCTTACCGCTTGGATCGTTTTGCAATGCTGCTTCACCAGTACTAGCTTGTTGCACGCCTACTACCTTACCAGCTAAATCGGCTTTACCTTTAATGGAATCATCGTCATTACGAACAATGACATATTGTTTATCCTTCATATATGTATTGGAGAACAAAATATTTTTCTCGCGCTCAGGAGAAACTGTTAAGCCATTCCACAACGCATCAATTTTTTTAGATTTTAGTTCCGCTTCTTTACTAGACCAGTCGATAGCTTTGAACTCTACATCCATGCCAGCACGTTTAGCTGCTTCTTTAGCCATGTCGATATCAAAGCCAACGATTTCACCTTTTTCATCTTTAAAGCCCATAGGAGGGAAACTATCATCTAAACCGATAACAACTTTCTTAGGCAATTCTGTATTAGCTTTTTTAGCATCGCCACCACAACCTGTTACAAATGCCATCATAGACACGGCTGCAAGGCCAACGGCCATCATCTTTTTCCAATTCATAACTATCCTCCACGGCGATTATCGCCTATTTACTACTTAATAATATATTCAATACAGATTTAGATTCCGTACTTAATGATTGTATTATACTTTAGTTCATTAAAGTTGTAAATAGTTAATTCGATGAATTTTATATTTTTTATTTTAAAGACTCTCCACATATATAGTTTATGATTCTAGATTCATTTGCTTTATATTTTTGTAGTCCTATATTTATATTTCTGTATGCCTATATTATATAACGCTTCATACTCGTACTTTATGACTGCGTATGTTTATGAATGGCCTCAATCATCGCCATTTTATCCTTGTACGCCACCTGATGCAGATCAAGTGGTATCACATAGATCCCACCATGACCATTCATTGCTTGCAACTCGCGCCATTCCTCAGTGAATCCAATAATATGCTCATAATCAACAAAGACGAAATATTCATCCCCATAGAATAAACTGTGAAAGTATTCTTTCACAGAAAAAGGCCTACGTTTTAACACGAGGCCCTTTTCACAGATAAAAGCTTGACTTTCACCTAATCTATGAAGGGTCCATAATATCACGAGCAACAACAGATAATACCATACACGTTCCGCCCAGTCTGAGGGCATATATTTTACAATCAACGCACACGCAACTAGACCGATGATGCGACCGGTCCACTGTATACCGCGATGTATTTCTAAGCTCTGTTGTACGGCACCTGATGAAAAGCGTTCCATCGCCTCTTGTTTCGTCATGGTTTACCTCACAAATTGAAAGTCTACTATATGATTTTATTTACGGCACAAGCCCATAGCTTGTTCTACCTTACGATACATTGCACTTGCTTTAGCATGCGCCTTAGCAGCACCTTCATCGAGGATTACATCCAATTCAGGACTTGTAATCAATTCATTGTAACGTTGTTGAATTGGTTCAAGGGTTGCTACTAATAGATCAGCAATATCGGATTTAAATACACCGTAACCTTTGCCAGCGTACATTTCTTCGATAGTTTCATAGCTGTCTTTTGTGATGGCACGGTAAATGCCCATCAAGTTAGAAATGCCAGGTTTATTTTCTTTATCGTAACGCACTGCATTATCAGAATCAGTTTGAGCTCGTTTCAACTTTTTCACGATTAAATCTGGTGCATCCAAAAGACGAATGGTAGCATTTTGGTTATCATCAGATTTACTCATTTTCTTAGTTGGTTCTTGCAAGCTCATAACGCGAGCGCCACCTTCTCCTACCTTGATATCAGGTACTACGAAAGTTTCACCGAATCTACGGTTAAAACGCTCTGCTAAATTACGAGTCAACTCGAGATGTTGCTTTTGGTCTTCCCCTACAGGAACATAATTCGTACCATATAGCAGAATATCTGCCGCCATCAATGGTGGATACGTAAGCAACGCTGTAGGAATAGAGTCACCTTGCTTTTGAGACTTATCTTTGTACTGAGTCATACGCTCTAATTCGCCAACATAGCTAATAGATTGCATAACCCAACCGAGCTTAACATGCTCAGGCACTTCGGATTGTACGAACAATGTTACCTTTTTAGGATTGAGACCAACAGCGAGGTACAACGCAGCCAAATTACGAGTATTTTGGAATAACTCTTTTGGATCTTGCGGTACAGTAATCGCATGTTGGTTAACGATACAATAGTAACATTCATCAGTATCTTGATAGT
>CAUGOU010000032.1:0-4994 GCA_959601155.1 Veillonella parvula
CTTGAGATACAACACGAGCACGAACGCGCGTATTCTTCTCAACGCCTGCCGTATTGCCACCAAAGAAACGTGTACTTTCACCATCCATAATGCACACTTGATCACCACCGCGACCTAAGGCGATATCTAAGGCTGCACGAGCACGACCAGATACATCTTTCACAGAGCCTACATTTTCACTAATACCAATAGAAATCGTAGCTGGTACTTGACGCGGAGATGGTACTTTACGGATTCGTTCGAGCACTTTAAACCCGTCTTCCTCCATCTCATGAAGCGCACCACGAGAAATGGCAAAGGTATACATATCATCTTGGAAGTTACGAATAAAACCTTCGTAGCGATCGATTTCATCCATAATGATATTATTTATATCTGTCCAAATACTAGTATACTCACGATCACTAAGGCCTTTTGTCAATTCTTCGAGATTATCGATTTGAATCATACCCCATACAGGCTGCCCCTCTTCGGCTTTAATACGGGCTTTTTCTAGGTCAGTAATGTCCTTAAAGTACAATGCCATCACTGCATGTTCCGCAAGTTCATCTTCACTATCAATATCTGATCGCGTATCCCGAGGATCGATAAATTTATAAATAATTTGAAAATATCGATTTTCATATTTTTCCGTCATATATCCGGACTTACCCCAGATTTTATCGATACGGAAACCAGGTAACAAGGCAGACATTTTTTGGAGCTTATTCCAGTCGACCTTAACCCAGTCAGCGAAAACACTATTATTCCACACCAATGTGCCTTGCTTATTAACAAGAACAATCCCCATTGGCAAATTTTGTAAAGCAAAATTAGAAGCTTGTGTGACGTTTTTCATCATCGCACTAAACTGTTCTCTTGCTAAACGACGCCGGTTATGAAGGGTATTATAATTAACCAAATACGCCGCTACTACAATGATTAATGCTAAAATTGCAATAGCCCAATTTAAATAGGCCAACAATAATAGCAATAATACGAGAACGGCAACAATGGTAATTTCTAAACCTTTCCATCTCCGTTGAAAGGATTTCATAACGGCCTCCTTTCTATTATGAGCTACGTTTTTCGAAACGTGCTCTCATATCTAAAAACATATCAAAAACACCATATATAACGAGTGCCAATGGACTCATTACATATAAAAAAGCTATAATAGCAAATTTAAAAATACCTGCTAAATTATAGGATTTCATGATGGATAATAAGCATGTAATGCCATTAAGTCCACAAATCATAGCACCAAATAAAGCTAGGTTAAGGCCTACATCAGCAAGAATACTTTCAGTATAGCCAAGATATGGCCCAGCATAAGCAAGGATTATACCAACCGCTAGTACACCAGCCCCCCAAAGTGGCATGCGCCACGTATCCATTGTTGGCAACGTACGCATCACACTATTTGTGCGGCGACCGATATACGATACAAGCTTAGCCAAGATATAAATCACTATTGCATTCGCTGCAAACCAATAGGCTAGAAGCATTCGTTTCACTTGCTGAAATGCAAAATCTAAACGGTTAATATATGCATCCATCTGTTCTTGTGTCATAGGTTGCTGCTTTACAGACTCAATTATAGCATTCTTAAGATCTACATCAATCATTCGACTAATCTGAGATAAGTCAAAAGATGTGAGGCCTGCAGAAATTAAAATTCCTATAAGGCTCGTTAAAGTAAGTGCAATAGCAGGTATAACGATAAGCTTACCAAAGGACCAATTCGCTCTGAAAGCTTCTCCGAGGAAAATACTCGGCAAAGAATATGCCAAAATAGTAGCCATTGCCATTAATGGTCCTACTAAAAGCGAAACGAGGACAAAAGCTACCACTGACGCAGCACAACTATATCGGCTACCCCAGCGAATGCCAATCAGTGCAATCCCAGATGGTGCAACCAAGGTGGCAAGCAAACTAAGGAAAGGAACTGTCGATCCTACTATAGTTAACATAACAACAATGGTCGATACAAATGCAGTTTCCACCATCGCTCTTGTATTTGTTTGTTTCATAAATCACCATTCTTACATAAGAAGATATATTAATTGGTATCTTTTAATTATAACAGTTTAAAAAGGTAACTTCAAATACCCTATGTGGTAGATAATTGCGATAGTAGTGCTATTAATGGTAGTTTTTATTGCTCTTTTAAAATGTCAAAAGTACCACACCATGAGGTGCGGTACTTTTCTGTATTATATAAGATTATACGTCTTGAATAATCGGCAAGATCATAGGACGACGACGGGTTTTATCATAGAAGAATTTACCCAATGCGTCACGTACGTTTTGCTTAATGGTTGTCCAGTCTTTGATGCGTTGCATTTCGCAATCTTCAAGAACTTGTTCTACGCGGCGCTCTGCAGCAAGCATAAGTTCTTCTGCATCACGAACGTATACGAAGCCACGAGATACGAGGTCTGGACCAGCTACGATAGTACCAGAAGCTTTGTCCATCGCCATAACAACGATAACCATACCTTCTTGTGCCAATTGTTGACGGTCGCGGATAACGATATTACCTACGTCACCAACGCCAAGGCCATCAACGAAGATAGCGCCAGCTTGTACGCGGCCACCTTTGCGACCACCATCTTTATCAAATTCAAAGATTTGACCATTATCGCCGATAAGAACTTTCTTAGGATCTACGCCCATGGCCACACCAAGTTCACCATGACGACGCAACATACGGTACTCACCATGAACTGGGATAAAGTATTCTGGACGAACAAGGTTAAGCATTGTTTTAAGCTCTTCTTGGCTCGCATGACCAGATACGTGGATACCACGGTCTTTACCATATACAACATTACAACCTAAACGAAGCAAGTTATCGATAGTTCTACCTACAGCACCTTCGTTGCCTGGAATTGGTGTAGCGGAGATGATAACAGTATCATTCGGTGCCAATTCTACAGTGCGATGATTGCTTGTTGCCATACGGGACAAGCCTGCCATCGGTTCACCTTGAGACCCAGTCGTTAAGATCATGATTTGGTCATCTGTGTAGTTGTGCATTACATCTACATCAATGATTGTATTTGGTGGAATATTCAAGTATCCGCGCTCTTGGGCAATTTCTGTAACATTAACCATGCTGCGACCCATAACTACAACCTTACGGTTGAACATAACCGCCGCATCAATAGCTTGTTGTATACGAGATACGTTGGATGCAAATGTTGCCAAAACAACACGTCCCTTCGCTTCTCCAACGGCTTGTTTAATCGCAGGACCTACGGAACTTTCAGATCCCGTAGTGCCTGGTTTTTCTACATTTGTAGAGTCCGATAATAGCGCTAATACGCCTTTGTTACCGAGCTCAGCAAATTTGTGCATATCCATCAAACGGCCATCAACTGGGGTTTGGTCAATTTTAAAGTCCCCTGTATGAAGAACCGTCCCAATTGGTGTATTAAAGTATACAGCGCAGGAGTCAGGAATGGAGTGATTTGTTTGGATGAAACCAACAGTCACTTGACCAATTTGAACTTCATCGCCGGCAGCAATCGTACGCAGACATTTTGGAGATACCTTATGTTCTTTAAACTTGCCTTCGATTAATCCACAAACGAGGTTTGTTGCGTATACTGGGCAACTAATTTCTTTCATAAGGTATGCCAAAGAACCGATATGATCCTCATGACCATGAGTAATTACGACAGCTTTCACGCGGTCTTTATTCTCGATGATATAGCTCATATCAGGAATAACGATATCTACGCCAAGCATATCTTCACTAGGGAATGCAAGCCCAGAGTCAAGAACGATGATTTCGTCCTCGTATTGGAAGATGGTCATATTTTTACCAATTTCACCAAGACCACCTAATGGAATGATTTGGAATTTTCCCTTGTTGGCGCCATTTGGTGTGCGACCGACTAATTCCACTTGTTCCTCTTGATTGTTCCAACCTGTAGAACGATTATTTGAGCGGTTATTATTGCGGTTCTGACCATTTTGACCATTGCGACCATTATTAGTACGCGTATTACGTGTATTTTCACCACGCGGTGCACGAGTTTGACGAGTTTTGCGTTCTTGACCTTCACCTTGTTCGGCATTGCGACGTGTATTTGTACGGCGAGTCGTATTAGTACGGCCACCATTCGCACTTGTGCGAGTATTTGTAGAACGGCGTTGGCGTGTTGCACCTTCACCTTCACCAGCTGTTTGTTGGCGCGTACGACCTTCGCCAGCAGGGCGGCGTGTATTTGTACGGCGACGCGTTTGTTTTTGCTCGCCTTCAGCCGCAGCTGTAAGAGTAGCAGTTTTTGCTACTGTTGGTTCTGCTTTCACTTGCGCAGTAACCTGATTATCTGTTGTATTCACAGTTCCTCCTAAAATTTTGTTCATTAATTTATTTAACATAGTTTTTCTCACCTATCACTTGAATTGATCTATGCCACGAGGAAATGTCACACAAAGAAAAAGGCGCTATTATACTAGCGTCTCGTCAAATGGGCGCAAAAATGCGCTATCAAATTTTGCCGTTCCTAGTTTGTGTGCCATTTGCCGTAGCAAATGAGTATAGTGCACTATCAGATGCTTCAACCGCAAGAGACTTCTGTTTTTATCTCAATCCGATACGCAGTGCAATATAGTCCGATCTGTTTTGATGAAAGCCTCACTTTCATACGTTGTGCTCATTATAACATAAAAACAACATAAACAAAAGAGTTCTACGCTTGATTCATCAAAAGTAACATAAAATTTTACTACTACTTAAAAGGGCGGCTCAAACCGAACCGCCCCAAAGCATTTCATTATTTATCATCTGGCATACTTTTATAAAATCCTTCAATATGCACTCACCAGCAATGCAACGAGAATTCGAGTAGTGAAAGCGCTACTCGTAGGCGATATCTTCATAATAGATGCCAACCGTTTGTCAATGGCGATGTTCCTCAACGCCTCACCATATTGATTGGCCTATAGCTTTAGCAAAACCTTCACGGTATAAATTAGCCCCACCGTTAGCCGGATGTCTA
>CAUGOU010000033.1:0-4725 GCA_959601155.1 Veillonella parvula
ATAAATTATACTATTATTTATATAATTTTATACTAAAATAACTTCTATTATATATCAACTACCTATACCAATTAATATACTTTCACAACTAATTAGTATACTTTCACAATTATTGTATATAATATATGTATAAATCCTATAAAATTCAAAGTAAAACTCATTTTTCTGTATATAACTTTCACAAAAGTATTGTGTAATTCCCCAAAAGTTATAAAATAAGAGTAATGTTATATAAAATTGAGGAATACAATGAGACCTACCTATTTGACCATAAATACAAGTCTCGTTCGCGAGAATTTGCGTAAAATTAAAGATAGTTTACCTGAATGGAGTACGTCTACAGCTGTCATCAAGGCCAATGGCTACGGCCACGGCAGTGTTATGATGGGGCGTATTGCCGTGGAGGAAGGTTACGAATCCTTAGCCGTTGCTATTCCAGAGGAGTCCGTACCACTTCGCAATGCAGGTATTATGGTACCTATTTATTTATTAGGACTCACAAGGCCACAATCCTTTGAACTTGTGGCAGACACTAATTCGATTCCTGCCGTTTGTGAATCTACCGACTTGGAATCACTCAATAAAGTAGCCGATAATCACGACATGATTATTCGCGTTGCTGTTGCCGTTGATACAGGCATGCATCGCATCGGTATCAAGCCTGAGGATGCCATTGAGTTTATCAAACGCATTGAGTCCTACGAAAATTTGGAAATAGACGGATTCTTCTCCCACATGAGCAATGCTGATGCGGCGGATCAATCACACGCCCATAGCCAAACGCAAAAATTTCATCGCATGGTAGATGAAATACGAGCATTCCGTCCAGAAGCAGATTACCGTTTCTCCCTCGCCAACAGTGCAGGTCTTTTATCTGTCAAAGATAGTCTATTCACAGATGCTCGTCCTGGTATTATTCAATACGGTATCATGCCATCTCTTGATGTGCCAAATCGATTGGGCTTAAAACCTGTTTTATCTTTCCATAGTGAAGTTGTTCATGTACAACATATCCCTGCTGGCGAAGGCATTGGATATGGATCTACCTATATCACAACTGAGCCAATGACAATTGCTACTATCCCTGTAGGCTATGCGGATGGCTACCCTCGTAGTTTATCCAATCGGGGCACCGTACTGATTCATGGCACTCGTTGTCCCGTAGTAGGTCGTATTTGTATGGATCAATTCATGGTTTCTGTTCCGGATACAATCACGGTAAAGCCTGGCGATAAGGTGGTGCTTCTAGGGTCTCAAGGTCATGAAAGCATTTCTGCTTTAGAAATTGCAGCCCTTGCTTCTACAATTCCTTATGAAATCTTTTGTGGATTCTCAGAGCGCGTACCACGACAATATATTTAACCTATGTAAAATAAAGAAAGCCCGTATCACATGTAGAATTCTACATGTGATACGGGCTTTCTTGCTCTCCTATACCCAGCGTGCTGTAAAGCAGTTACGTTCTTATTGTGAGAGAGAGTATATATACCAAGTATATAATCTTATGATTCGGAGGGAACCACAATTCATAAGGGGCCCTCTGAACGATAGATGGCATAGGAGAGAGTCAATGTTTATCTATCCAATCCAGAGGGCTGTGTGTAATTGTTTATTGTGTGTGTTGTTTATTGTGTGTGTTTTTGTGTGTTTTATGTGTTGTGTATGTGTGTGTAAGTGTATTTATGTTATGTGTGTATAGTTTTGAGTGCTTAGTGTTCGTTTTTGAAAGGGTTTGCTTTACAGCGCTATAGAATAGGAGATCAACTTATTTTGCTACCGTCCCTGTTTTAGCATCCAATACAACGGATATCGGTTTATTTTGTGCATCATGGAATTCTATGGTATATAGTGGTTTACCATTTTGATTAGCAAGAGACCACGCATTAATACCAGTCACTACCTTGCCAGACTGTACGAAAGCTGCATTAATTGCCACATGTGGAGGTATTACTGTTCCAGCATCAATAGCACTAGCTTCCATAGATGCGTCATATGCTTTAGGAGTACCATCCGTTACATTACCAGTAGCCACATCTAGAGTCATAGAATGAGCACCACTAGTATTAAAACCAGCTACTTCATAGATGGCAGTTTTACCTTGAGTTTTGAAGGATACATTAGTGATTTTGGAGTTTCCAAATTTACTTTCGAATTGGTCAATTAAATAATTAGCACCAACTACGAAAATACTATTTTGGTCTACTACGCCTTCTTGCTGATTGGTTGTGCTAGGTTGTGATTTTCTACTTTTAGAGTTTTTTTTTCCTCTTTAGTAGGCTCTTCTTTATCAGCTTTTTTTTCGTCTTTCACAACTTTTACTTTAGGCGCTTTGTCTACTGCAGCTTTTTTAGTATTTTTAACTTCTTTATCATGCTTTGCTACAGATTCTGATTTTTTATCGCCACCGCGTACTACTCTTGTTTCACTAGGAGCTTTAGCTACAGATGCAGTTTCAATAGTAGGAACTGCTGCTGCAGGATTTTCTGTACTAGGTACTACAGTTTCTTGAGCTACTGGTGTTTTAACATCTTGTGTAGCTGTTGGAACTGGTGTAGTATTACGAACTGCGGTACCTACTTGATTACCGTCTGCTACAGGAGCTACCGGAGTTTTAGGTGCAACTGCAGTAGTAGCCACATCTGGAGCCACCGCTGTAGTAGGAACTACTGGATCAGTAACTGGTTGTGCTGGAGTCGCTGCACTCGCTGTTTCTTGTGTAACAGGCATTGGAGTTACTGGTTCAGCTGCTGTTACAGCTACAGTGGCACCAAATACGCCAGCCACTGCTAAAGCAATACTACTTTTTAAAATAGATTTTTTCATCTTGTCCTCCTTATTAATTCATTTACATGCAACTTTACGCATGTATATTTCCAGTCAACTCAATGTCATCATGTAAGTTCCAAAACATATATCTAGCATGGACTTGTAGATATATAGCTTGGAAATTTCAGATATACTTGAGTTTGTCTTTCGACTGGTACACATACTATCGACAGTCTATGAAGTCAAAATGTAGAAGCATTATTAAAAGCTTATTTTATAGTGAGTTTAGAATGAATTTATATATAATTCCTATGAAATCCTATGGGATTTACTTTATACTTAAAAATTCCATGAAAAACATATCAAAAGCCGTTTATCCCATATATAAGGGATAAACGGCTTCAAAATATACGTATCGATATCTAAAATTTCACATTCATGAGCAAACTTTCACAAAAAATGCCTCAATACTAGTTATTTTTTTAAGAAAAATAGTATTAAGGCATTTAATTATTATATTCAGAATAAAATAACTAGGCACTATTAAGATATAATAACTAGTCAATCATATATTAATCGTCAAATTTAACAGATAGCAATTTACCATTCATTGCATCCATACGCACATGTACCTCTTTATTATCTGCTGTACCAAAGCTAACTTTGTAGACAATTTTACCTTTATCATAGCGCACAGCCCATTCATTAAGGCTCACAGCTTTACCTTTTGTTTGGGCGTAAGCAAAGTTCACCACAGCTGCAGGCGGTAAGATTTTCCGAGGATCAAACGATTTTTTCTTTAGTGATTTATGGAAGTCCCCTTCGCGCTTTTCAAAGATTTGATTAGTAGCATAGATATACGTTAACTCATACTTGCCAGATTCATCAAAACCTTCAACATCATACTTAATTTGACCTCCATCCGCATCAAAGGCGATTTCCGTAATTCCTGCATTTGGATGATTTTGGATAAAGGCATTTAATAAACCATTAGCGCCTACAATCGCCGCATGGTTGCCATCAACAACTGCCACAGTTGGCTCTACAGCTACTAAAGGGGCTGCACTTGCATTTGGCATGCCAAATGCCGCTGCCAAGGCCAATACAAGGCTACCTTTTACAAAAAATGATCTCATTGGTTCCTCCATATCTCAAACAGTTATCATAACAATATATATACAATTATACACTAAATCAACGCGGTTTATAATCTTTATTTATATAATTAGTGCATGTACCTGCGCCCTATGATACAATGCACATAGATTCATTTTTGTAACTACATGTGAGCTAACTATGATTTCAATTTACCCCACTATATATCACGAATTTCAATGCAAGGCCGATCAATGCGAAAATACATGTTGTCAGCTGTGGACCATCGATATAGATGAGCCTACTGCTAAACGTTACCATGCTATGACTGGCTCTCTTGGTGAAAGCTTACGCCAAGCCATCACTGTTGATGATGAAGGCAGTCATTTTATCTTTTCTAAAGCACAATCTATGTGTCCCTTACTCAATGAAAAAGGTCTATGCAAAGTAGTTCTTGAATTAGGAGAAGAAGGACTTTGTGACACCTGTCATATGCATCCACGCTTTTATAAATACATTGAAGACTTAGAACTATGTGGCGTTGGATTATCTTGTGAAGCTTCGGTTGAACTATTGGCCCGACAAGAACCAATGGACTTACTCCTCTTTACAATTGAAGATGACCATAATGAATTCAATTCTGAGGAGCGATTAACACTCCACAATGTTTTTGAATTATTAGCCTTTGATTTAGATCCTAATCTATTCCAATATACGCCAAAGCCCTCAAAGCAGTCTTTCAAAGAACTATTAGACCTATATAAACAAACGGAACCCATCGATGAGAATTGGACAGCACAAGTTAATACATTATCTAGTAAACTAGACCAACTCATCACATCCGTACAGACCTATATACAGCAT
>CAUGOU010000034.1:0-4688 GCA_959601155.1 Veillonella parvula
TATATTCTGAAAGCTTTCATCAAAAACAAGAAGCACAACGCAGAGAATATGCTATTAAACAGATGACGAAGACTAAGAAATTGGGACTCATTAAGGGTGCAAAATAGTCCTTGATTATGGTATAATATGATGATTAATTACTACCATGGAGGTTGAAAATGAAGCGGGTTCTAGTGTCCGTAAAGAGTGTACAACGAGATATGGATGGCAAGGATACCGTAGTGGAACTGATTTCCCCAGGTACGTCACATGAAAAGGGTAGTGCTCAATATGTGCGTTATGAAGAATCTAGTGTGACTGGATTGGATGGGGTTAAGACGACCATTAAAATCCATGATGATTCTATCGTGTTGCTTCGAACAGGGGCTGTCAATATGCGTCATCAATACGTCCGTGGTGAAGAACGCGAAGCCGTATATGAAACACCATATGGTGATTTACATATGGCTGTAAATACTCATGAATTAACAGTAGACTTTCATGATGGCGTAGGTCATGTTCATTTAGGATATGATATTTCCGTTGAAGGTGAATGGCAATTTTATAATCAGTTAGATATAGACGTGCGGGAGGATATAGAGCATGGACATGAAGGAAATCCTGAAATCGGGGATTGAACAGGCATTACAAGATACGATTAACAGCGGTGATTTGCCGGCTGGGGAATATCCAGAAATCGTTCTCGAAGTGCCACCTCAAAAGGAATTCGGTGATTTTTCTACAAACATCGCTATGCAATCCGCTCGTGTAGCTCGTCAAAATCCTCGAGCTATTGCTGAAACTTTGATTAGTCATATGAATTTTGATTGGCTTGAACGTGCTGAGGTTGCCGGCGCAGGTTTTATTAATTTCTTTTTGAAATCTGATATGGTGTACGATACGTTAAAAGCCATTTTGAATGCTGGTACTGAGTATGGTGTTCAACCATTGCGTGCGCGCGATACGATTCAAGTAGAGTACGTAAGCGCAAACCCAACAGGTCCATTGCATGTTGGTCATGGCCGTGGTGCTGCGTATGGCAGTGCTCTTGTAAACTTGTTACGTGCAGCGGGTTACAATGTACAATCTGAATACTATATCAATGATGCGGGTAATCAAATCGACAACATGGCTATTTCTATTGAGTACCGTTTCCAAGAGTTACAAGGTGCTACATTAGTATTCCCACCTAAACGCAATGAAGACGGTTCTATGCCTGAGTTCGATATTCCAGAAGGGGCTTTAGTGTTCCCTGAAAATGGCTATCGTGGCCCAGATATTATTGAAACAGCGAAAGCGATTGCAGAACGCGAAGGCTTTGATAAATTAAATGCTATGAACGAAGCAGATCGTGTAGCCTTGTTTAAGGAAGAGGGCTTAAAAGAAAAATTAGCTCGCTTAGAGGAAACATTAAGAAACTTCCGCGTTACGTTCGATAACTGGTTCTCTGAACGTACAGTTCATGAAACTGATGAGATTCATCATTCCGTAGAGGCATTAAAGGCCCTTGGCAAAGTTTATGAAAAAAACGGTGCTTTATGGTTAAAATCTACTGATTATGGTGATGATAAAGACCGCGTAGTTATTCGTGATAATGGGGTTCCTACGTATTTGGCGGCAGATATTGCATATCATCGCAATAAATATGACCGTGGTTTCAAAGAGATGATTGATATTTGGGGCGCTGACCATCATGGCTATGTATGTCGTGTAAAAGCGGCTATGGCGGCGTTTGGTTATGACCCTGATAAATTAACAGTATTGCTATTACAAATGGTAGCATTGTTCCGTGACGGACAACTTGTTAAATTGTCTAAACGTAGTGGTGATAGCGTTACATTAGATGAATTGATTGAAGAGGTTGGCGTAGATGCGTCTCGCTATTTCTTCTTGATGCGTTCCTTAGACAGCCAACTTGATTTCGATATTAACTTGGCAAAATCTCGCAGTAATGACAACCCAGTGTATTATATCCAATATGCTCATGCTCGTATTCACAGCATTTACAACCAAGTGCGTGAAGCTGGCATCGCATTTGGCGATTATAGTGAAACTGATTTCACAACACTTACAAGTGAAATGGAATTAGAATTAATTAAGAAATTAGCTGAATATCCGGAAGAGGTCGTTCAAGCTGCTGAACATCGTGCACCTCATCGTATTGCTCGTTATCTATACGATTTGGCAAGTATGTTCCATTCATTCTACCGTCAAGGTCGTATCATTGGCGTAGATCCAGCATTACAACAAGCTCGTCTTGGATTAATTACAGCGATTGCCCTCGTTCTTCGTCAAGGCTTGGGTATTTTAGGTATTTCCGCTCCGGAAAAAATGTAATAGGTGGGAGGCATCATGGCAACTAAGTATATTTTCGTAACTGGCGGCGTTGTTTCTTCTCTTGGGAAGGGAATTACAGCAGCATCTTTGGGTCGTTTACTAAAAAACCGCGGTTTCAATGTAACGATTCAAAAATTTGACCCATACATTAATATCGATCCGGGTACGATGAGCCCTTACCAACATGGTGAAGTATTTGTAACAGATGACGGCGCTGAAACGGACCTTGATTTGGGCCATTATGAACGCTTTATCGATATTAACCTTAGTAAACGTTCCAATATTACAGCTGGTAAAGTATATTGGTCTGTAATCAATAAAGAACGCAAAGGTGATTACCTAGGTAGCACTGTACAAGTAATTCCACATATTACAAATGAAATTAAACAAAATGTTTACCGTGTAGGTAAAGAGGATAATGCTGATGTAGTTATCACTGAAATCGGCGGTACTGTAGGTGATATTGAAAGTTTGCCATTTATGGAAGCTATTCGCCAGGTGAAAAAAGAAGTAGGTCGTAACGATGTGCTTTACATTCACGTTACGTTGGTGCCTTACATCAATGCCGCAGGCGAGTTGAAAACAAAACCTACACAACATAGTGTAAAAGAATTGCGTAGTATTGGTATTCAACCAGATATTTTGGTATGTCGTAGTGAGAAACATATCTCTGATGATATGAAAGAAAAACTTGCTTTGTTCTGTGACGTAGAACCTGAAGCAGTTATTGAAAATCAAACTTGTAGCTCTATCTATGAAGTGCCATTGATGATGCAAGATCAAGGTCTTGACGATATTGTTATCAAAAAGTTAGGTCTTGAAGATCGTCCATGTGATATGACTGCATGGAAAGAAATGGTTCATAAGATCTTGAATCCTAATAAAGATATTACAGTTGCTATTGTTGGTAAATATGTAGCGTTGCATGATGCGTATTTATCCGTAGTTGAAGCTCTAGATCATGCTGGTATTGCTACGGGTACTAAAGTGAATATTCGTTGGATTGACTCTGAAGAACTTGATGATACATCTGTAGATCCTAAAGAGGTATTTGAAGGTGTTGAAGGTATCATCGTGCCTGGTGGCTTTGGTTCCCGTGGTGTAGAAGGTAAAATCCGCACAATCCAATACGCTCGTGAAAACAATATTCCATATCTTGGCCTATGCCTTGGCATGCAATCTGCAGTAATGGAATTTGCTCGTAACGTATGTGGCATGGAAGGAGCAACCTCTAGCGAATTCGATGAAAATGCTAAATACAAAGTAATTGACTTGATGAGTGATCAAGTTGATGTAGATAAAAAAGGCGGTACAATGCGCCTAGGTATCTATCCATGCAAAGTGGAAGCCGGTACGAAAACTCACGAAGCTTATGGGGAAGATTTGATTTATGAACGTCATCGTCATCGCTATGAGTTCAACAATGAATACCGTCAACAATTGACCGATGCAGGTCTTGTGATTTCTGGTACATCTCCAGATGGCCGTCTTGTTGAAAGTATTGAAGTAAAAAATCATCCATTCTTCATTGGTACACAAGCCCATCCAGAACTTAAGTCTCGTCCAAATAATGCACACCCATTATTCCGTGGTTTCGTAGATGCAATCTTAGAACTTAAAAAATAGTAGTACATAAAAGAAGAAAGATGCTCAGAAATGAGCATCTTTCTTCTTTTTTTGCTTACATCGAAAAAATTTGGAAAAATATATCGATAAATTTAAAAATAACGCTTGCAATATTGAATGATATTTGTTATTATATAGACAAAGATAGATATAGATATGGTGCTAAGTACACCAATGTAAATATATTCGTTAAATATGGAACTCAAATAAGGAGGACATAACATGTCTATTATTGGTAAACAACTTCCTGAATTTACACTTGATGCTTTCAAAAAACCTGAATTGGTAAAAGTTAGCACTGCAGACGTGTTGGGTAAATGGTCTGTATTCGTATTCTATCCAGCAGACTTCACATTCGTATGCCCTACTGAGTTGGAAGACGTACAAAACTCCTATGCAGAGTTGAAAGAATTGGGTTGCGAAGTTTACTCCGTATCTTGTGACTCCGAATTCGTTCACAAAGCATGGTCTGATGCTTCTCCAAGCATCAATAAGATCGAGTACTACATGTTAGCTGACAAAAAACATGAATTAGCTGATTTCTTCGATGTATTCCAAGAAGAATCTGCTATGGCTTACCGTGGTACATTCGTAGTAGATCCAGAAGGCTTCGTGCGTACAGCAGAAATTCATGATATGGGTATCGGCCGTTCCGCTGAAGAATTGGTTCGTAAAGTACAAGCTGCTCAATTCGTAGCTAAACATGGCGATCAAGTGTGCCCTGCACGTTGGAAACCAGGTAAAGA
>CAUGOU010000035.1:0-4601 GCA_959601155.1 Veillonella parvula
TCGAAGTGTTTCATCAACTGGCGACTTGATTATTCTATCAAGTTAAGCTCATTACGTCAAGTACTTTTTTTAACTTTTTAGAAGTTTTTTATACTTATCATTTGAGCTGTGTCCTAATGACTTGTATTAGTATAGCATAAATATAATAAACGTCAATATATAAAACTGCTACCTTATCATTTTCATCTTACTTTCATCATTTTCTTAACATTCTATATATAATATCTCATTAAAACCCATTTTAACTTGTTAAATACTTCTTTACCCAATTTTTACCTTAAAATATCTATAGTTCTAAAGGAGTATATCTTTTTACCCATATATGATACAAAGCAAGTGCTATCACCATAACCAATGCAGTGAACATATATAAATATTGATAGCCCCACGCACTAGCTAATACTGCAAGTATAACCGATCCAGCACCGACACTTATATCTAAGGCTAGAAAATAAGTTGCTGTTGATACACCCGCACGCTCAATAGGAGCTGATTGTATAGCTAACGCTTGGAATGCAGGTTGTGCTGCACCATAGCCTAACCCCAACAATGGAGCGGTGAATAGAATAGCTAATGGTGTTATAGCTAATCCCAATCCAAATAAGCCTAATATAAATAATCCTAATCCTATATAGATAATAATTTTTGAACCATATCGAGCATATATTTTTCCTACTATAGGCCGACTAATAATAATCATCAACGCAAAAATAGCAAAGAAAGCACTTCCCCATATTCCTGCCCCCATGCTATTAAGTTCTATAGGTATAAAAACTAAAACACCAGAGTAAGTAAAACCAATAAATAAGCCCATTAAAGCCCAAGGTAAACTTTTATTTTCTATAAACTGGGAAATATGCCAACCTTTATATTTTGATTGTTTAGGTAATGTTAACTCCTTTGATAGGGGAATAATATTACTTAAGACCATAGCCAATCCAGTCATAACCGTTAAAAATATATACAATGCCATACTACCGTATGACGATAAAGCATATAGACCGATAGCAGGTCCTAAAACCATTGCTATATTTGAAAAGATAGCAAACATATTAACCCCCTCACCTTTTCGATTAGGAGGCAATACTAATACTGCTAAAGTAGCCATCACAGTTGTTCCAAGGGCAAACACAACACCATGTAACCCACGTAGTACAAAAACAGCCTCTAAGGAGGTAGTAAAATTAAATAATCCCATAATAATGAAAAACAAGGCTGTTGATATTAATAGAACAATACGCTTATTAAAACCATCTATTAATCGTCCTGCAAAAATCCTACATAAAATTGTGCCAATTTGAAAATATGTCATCGCTAAGCCCGCATCAAGATCGCTGCCACTCAGTTCAGACGTGATTACAATTGGCAATGCCGCTACGAGAACATATTGAGTCATATATAAAATACCACTACTAATACCATAATTAGTAAAAGCAGGGCTCCATAATCTATTTGAATCCATATTTGTATCTCCTTTTATATCGTGTCGCCTAGCCATTTTACGCCTCTATCTTATGGAATTCAAGAACAAACTTCTTTAAATTTTGTATAGTTAAAAATGAATATTATCTGTAATATACCTATACCGTTTTACATAATAAAAGATGGCAAAATAAAAGAACCTCTCTAAAAATAAATCAAGAGAGGTTCTTATACTTTAATCATTAACACAATAATAATTTATAACTTATTATTGATTACGTACGTCATTTTTATTGCGGCTCTTCCACATAACCCACAAGGATGTAGCTACACAGATAGAGGAGTACGCACCGCTAGCAAAGCCAATAATCATACAAAGAGCAAAGTTCTTTGTAGTATCTCCACCAAATAAATAAAGGGATACACAGGCAAACATAACTGTTGCCAATGTATAGAAACTACGATGAATACTTTGTGTAATAGATGCATTCGCAAGATCTGCAAATGTATCAGAACGCTTGTGAGTATGCGTATTTTCTCGAACACGGTCAAAGATTACTACGGATTCATTCATGGAATAACCTACAACCGTAAGAATGGCAGCTAAGAAGGATGCATCAATCTCTAATTGGAAATAAGAGAAAACACCAAGAACCATAATCAAGTCATGAAAAATGGCAACTAAAGCAGAAATGGCAACTTTATATTCAAAACGATAAGAAATATATAGAGCTAATGCTACGAATGCTATAACAAGATTTAATAACGCATGTTCTGTAACTTCAGAGCCAATTACAGCACCTACAGTTTCAATACGTTTAACTGTATTGTTACCAATAGATTTAGTCAAAGAATCAACAACAGCTGCACTTTCACTAGACTCAAGATTACGTGTACGAATCATTACGTCTTCGCCAGCTGTATCACCAGTAGTATCACCGGAAAGCTGAATTTGTGCATTTTCAAGATTATATTCTTTTAGAACGTCACGAACTTGACTAACCTCTACAGGTTGATCAAATACAACTTCAACAATAGTACCACCAGTATAATCAATACCAAAGTTAAACCCTTTAGTAAATATGGAAATTAAGCTGATAATAACGAGTGTGGAGGAAATAGCAAACCACCAACGATGATGTTTAATTACGTCTAATGTCATTTGCGTTTACCTCCTTTCAAAGATTTAGGTGCAAATGCGTCAGCACTTGTGCTTGGAGAAATATTCGCACCAAACCAGAATGGATGGTTTGTAAAGTTACAATCGATTAATAAGCGCAATAAGAAATGACTCACAGTAATCGCTGTGAACATACTTACCACAACACCTACACCTAAGCTGATAGCAAAGCCTTTTACAGGACCAGATCCTAAAATAGTTAAGATACCAGCTGTAATGATAACGGATACGTTTGCATCAGTAATTGTGGATAACGCACGGCTAAAACCTGCTTCCATAGCAACCCGCATAGATTTACCGGAAAATACCTCTTCCTTGAAACGTTCAAAGATTAGAATATTCGCATCTACTGCAACACCCATGGATAAGATAATACCAGCAATACCTGGCAATGTCATAGTCGCATTAAAGCCCTTGCCCAACACGAGTAATAAGAGCATAACATATACAAGTAACGCTATATTAGCTACGATGCCAGAAAAACGATATAAAATAACCAAGAAAATCATGATCATTGCAATACCGGCACTGAAGGCTATAACAGATTTATCCTTGGAGTCTTGCCCCAAAGAAGGACCTACTGTACGCACTTCCAATACATTAATTTTAACAGGCAATGCACCGGAACGTAATAAAATAGCCAAGTCTTTAGCTTCTTCTAAACTTTGACTACCAGAGATAGTGGCTTTACCACCTGTAATTGCTTGTTGTACTACAGGATTAGTCAATTCTTTACCATCCAATGTAATGGCAATACGACGACCAATATTTTTAGATGTTAAATCAGCAAATTTCTTAGCCCCTTCATCGCTTAATTCAATAGCAACGAGTGGTTGTTTATTTTGACCTAACTCTTCTTTCGCATCTTTTAAATCATCACCAGTCATAACGGTTTGACCTTGGTCGTTTTTAAATTCCAAGACCGCTGTTTTACCGATACGTTTAATCGCTTCGTCAGGATCTTTTACACCTGGCAATTCAATGATAATACGACGAGCCCCTTCACGTTGTACCAATGGTTCAGACAAACCCATTTCATTAATACGACGCTCTAAGATTTGCTTTGCCCGTTCTACTGCATCATTGTCAGCTGTACCAGTCGCAGAATCTTCTGCTTCCAATACAATATGCGTACCACCTTGTAAATCAAGGCCTTGTTTCAAAGAACCTGCTAAAGGTTGAATACAATACGCAAAGGTACCAATGATGACAGCAATGACTACTAAAAACTTGATAATAGCTTTACCGTTCAAAATAGTTGCTCCCTTCTGCTATACACAATGTATAACGCCTTGCTCTGTCACGATTTTACTCATCCGTTGGTCTAACTCATCCATCGGGATTAGTGTATCCCATAATTGTACCGCCCAACATACGCCCATAAATGTACTTGGTAAAAGTTCCTTGAGAAATCGATCATAATACCCATTCCCCATCCCCATACGACCACCTTGACGGTCAAAGCCAGCACCAGGCACTAAAATCAAATCCAAGTCATGTGGATCAATAATATCATATGGCTCAGAGGGAATGCGTATATTTAACACACCCCGAGTAATAGATTCTAGAGACTTAAGACGAACTGCAATCATAGTCGTCTTATCGGTACATACTGGAACGTATACGGATTTACCATGTTCTAAAGCATGACGAATCACATCGTCTAAATCGGCCTCTTTGGGCATCGCCAAATAGGCCATAATATTTTTTGCCGATGTATACTCAGGACTATTGACGATTTGATTCGTCAACATCGGCGTCCACTGCCTACAATCAGCAACGGATAAAGCAGCGCGCTGAGACTTACACGCCTGGCGCACTGCTTCCTTTGTATTCATTATTTTTCTTCCTTGTTTTTCTTAGACAGTACGTTAGCAACTGCTGTACGAGCAAATGTTAATTCAACTTTTTCAGATACCTGTACTTTGACTTTTTCGTCATCAAGTTCAACAATTTCGCCGTAAATACCACCAATAGTAACAATTTTTTGGCCTTTTTT
>CAUGOU010000036.1:0-4464 GCA_959601155.1 Veillonella parvula
TTTTATGTTAAAAATGATATAATGTCTATATGTATGCCATACATATTGGTGTTATACGTTAAGACGTATCGATTAGTGACATAGAAGAGCTACAAAAAAGAATGGATAGGATTAAAAAAGGGGGATTATATGACCGACAAACAAGAATCATTGCTGAAGCTAGCAGAACTGTTTAAAATCTTGGGTGATCCTACACGCCTTAAAATAGTAGAGCTATTATTAGAAAGTGAAATGTGTGTTAATCACATTGCAGAAACCATGGAGATGGGACAATCTGCTATTTCTCATCAATTGCGTGTATTGCGCCAAGCACGCCTTGTTACATATCGTAAAGATGGGAAAACAGCATACTATTCTCTAAACGATGATCATGTTGAATGTTTAGTTCGCATGGGGATGGAACACGTAGCTCATCAATAATTACATTTTAGTATCATGAACACATTTCGTCCTATTTAGGAGGAAATGTGTTTTTATATTTAATCTGAGTTGTATCTGATTATGGAGAAGTATATAAAGTGAATCTGTTAATGAAAAATATAGGAATATTAGTGGTATTTTTAGCTACTGTATTCTTATCAACAAAATCTATATGGGCAAAACTAATTTATTTAGATTCACTGAGCCCCTTGAATGTTCTTGTGTGTAGGGCTGTTTTATCATTACCTTTTTTTCTTATACCAATGATTCGTTTTGATTGGAATAGCGTGAATAAAAGTAAGGTTTTTAAATACTCATTTTTTGGAGCTATTCTTTATTTATCTTCATCTATAGCTGACTTTATAGGATTATTATATATATCTGCCTCATTAGAACGTGCTGTTCTATTTACATTTCCAATTTACGTTTTTCTGTTATCTTCAGATTTATCACGCATTACATTTTCAAAAGTAGTTCTAATTGTATCTACTGTGCTAGGCTTAGCAATTATGTTTAATCCTACCGTTGATAACCACCTTATAGATACTTTAATAGGTATTTCACTAGTTTTACTTTCTGCCATCTTTTGGGCGTTGTTTATTATTTATAGTAAGAGGGCTGTTTCGAATATTAGTCCTACTATTTTTACTAGTACTTATATGTGTATAACTACAGTACTTTTACTTTTTGACTTTATAATTGATAGCAAAAATTTTACTACTTTTTTAACGCTTCAAACTCATACTATGATTTATTTAGTATTTTTGGCCATTTTTTGTTCTATCATTCCTTCATACTTGATGTCTTTTGGTCTTAAAAAAATTAATGCATCTCTTGCAGCCGTTATTAGTGCAATGGGACCAATAGTTACTTTAGGTTTAGATGTAGTTATTCTTAATCATAATTTAGCCTTGAATGAAATTATCGGTGCTATAATTGTTACAGCTTGTGTAACTTGTTTAACAAGACTAAATGCTAAGGCATAAAAAATCACTCATAGCCATACGACTATGAGTGATTTTTTATTTTAATATAATGGGAATAGGTAATAGGCTATAGTAATAAACAGTGGCATAGTTATAGCGGATAAAATGGTAGTCCCCATTACGATTTGTGTTGCATATTCTGGATTATTCTTCATTTCAATAGCAATAAGAGACATATTGATAGCGGTAGGTACGCTGTAGGTTATAATGATGGTTTGTGCCGCTATTGGATGCATAGGGCCGTAGAACATAATGAATAGTATGGTAATACCGGCGGCTATGAGTGGACTTACAATGAGTCGTAATGTGGTAGCAAGCATGACATCCATCTTGAAGAAGTTTAGCGGTGTTCTGTTAATTTGAACACCCAAGGCAATCATAGCGACGCCAACGAAGGCATTGGCAAATATATTGAGCGGTGCAAAGAAGAAGAGGCCGTGTAAATCAAAAGGGAGTAGGTGGCAAAGTAGTGCCAGTGGAATGGCATATACCATGGGCATGTGAAATACGACTTTTAGTGCATCCCTAGGGGTTAATCGTCCTGCTCCCGCTTGGTAGAAACCGTAGGTATTACTGCTAATAGTTTGGATGATCATGATAGATACAACACTCACTAAACCTAGATTAGCATAGGGTGTAGCACCATCGATGACGTAGGGAATGTTAGTAAATACAAAGATGGCAAGAGCGACACCCATGTTCCCAACATTATTGAACATGACGCAGTTTTTCAGAGTTGCAATCTTAGCCACATCATAACCTTGCATCTTTCCTACTACATTTGAAAGAATTGAGTTTAGTATGAGTACACAGAGTGCACAGAATACAATTTCCAAGGTACCTGAGTTAAGTTTTGCTTCGTACATTGCTCGAAATATAAAGGTAGGCAGCAGTATATAAAAGTTTAGTTTACTCAGCGTATATAGATCGAGTTTAAATTTTCTATCTAATACAAATCCTACCCCTATAAGTACTAGGATAGGTACCATAGAGTTCATAAAGATATGGCCTACTAATTCGAATAGATTCATCATCTCACCTAGAGTTTCTCATTAATATAAAGGCATAGTTTTAATGTTTCGTATAACTATATAGCAAATATACAGTTACTTTATATAAGTTAAAAGTGAATAAGCGTTACGAAATGTGCTTATTCTTTATAATATTATCATACCATAGTATGTATTTTTTGGGATTTAAAAAATTATTGATTATGATTTCTTATCATAATCATCAGAAATATCTATGCAATATGTGATTTTAGATATACGACTTTAGCTATCGATTTATAGTATAATATGAATATATTGTATATTTTAGTTTAGTGTTAGATTATGCATCTCTAGGGTGAGTAAGCATAGCTTTATAGCATGGGTCATAAGGGATACACAGGAGGAATTATGAAACGAATTTTATTAGTGTTAATGAGCGTTTTCATGCTTGCCTTTTTAGTAGGTTGTGGTAATGATGCAAGTAAACAAACTGAGTCGGCTAAACCAAGTACATCTGAAAAGATTACGGTACAAGCTGCAGCAAGTCTTAAAGGTGCTCTTACCGAATTGGCAGATGCATACAAAAAAAGCCATAACTTAGCAGATGATCAAATTGCTATTAACTTTGCTGGCTCTGGTACATTACGTCAACAAATCGAACAAGGTGCGCCAGCTAGTCTGTTCATTTCTGCTGACGAAAAAAACATGAAAATGTTACAAGAGAAAGACTTAGTAACTGATGTAAAACCATTTGTAACTAACGAACTCGTTCTTGTAGTTCCAAAAGGTCAACCTAAAGTTGAATTGAATCAAATCGCTTCCGTAAAACGTATCGTGTTAGGTAACCCTGAAACAGTACCAGCTGGTAACTATGGTAAACAAGTATTAACAAAACTAGGCGTTTGGGAACAAGTAGAACCTAATGTAGTATATGCGAAAGACGTTAAAGCTGTAACTGCTTCCATTAGCCAAGGTGCTGGTGATGTTGGTTTCATCTACAAAACAGATGCTATTGCAGCGGGCGATGCAGTTGAAATCTCTGCTGTAACACCGGCTGACTCCCATGATCCAGTTATCTATCCAATCGGTATTATCAAAAAATATGACAACGCATTGGCAAAAGACTTCTACCAATACGTAATGAGCCCAGAAGGCCAAAAAGTATTAGAGAAATACGGTTTCTCTACTTCTAAATAAGAGTAAAACGCTAGCTTTCAGGGCTAGCGTTTTCTTATGATACAATAGAGACATTATTGGTATTATTAATAACATTATTTCTAACGGTATGCTATTTTTAACTCATTTGTAGTGATGACTGTTACATAATCTAGTTTATGATCTAGTATATGATTTTAGGCATATAATTTGCTTAAAAATATTTTGGAATTAATGGATATAGTACATATTGTAGAGTTGTTGTGTATAGAAAGGGGGCGTGACATGAGTCCATTATGGCTATCGCTATGGGTAGCAAGTATAGCTCTTATCATAGTGATTGTAAGTGGTTTAGCCGCATGTTATTGGATGAATCGCTGTAAATGGAGTGGCATGGCTATTATTGATGCACTTATTACCTTGCCGCTTGTATTGCCACCAGTCGTTGTTGGCTTTGCTCTTCTCATGGTGTTTACGCCAGGATATGCCTTTGGTGCATGGCTTGAGGCGCATGGTATGAGCGTTGTATTTGCCGCATCTGGGGCGGTGGTAGCATCTTCAGTTATTGCATTTCCATTATTTTATCAAACGGTGCGTTCAGCATTGCAATCCGTCGATCATAATATGGAGGACGTAGCGCGTACATTGGGTGCTTCAGAGTTACGTATTTTTTTTACCATCTCCGTACCACTCGCTTGGAAAGGTATTTTGACGGGCAGTATTTTAGCATTCTGTCGTGCTATGGGGGAGTTCGGCGCCACAATCTTGATTGCCGGTAATATTCCAAAGGTAACGCGCACCATGCCACTTGCTATTTATTCCTATGTAGAGGCTGGGCAGTACATGGATGCCTTTGAATTAGTTATCTATATTTGTGTGCTCACATTGGCGTTGTTGAGCGGGATTCACCT
>CAUGOU010000037.1:0-3926 GCA_959601155.1 Veillonella parvula
TACATGTTTCATTTGATATTAATACTAACACTCCCCTTACATGAAAAAAGGACTCTATACAGAGTCCTTTTTTCGTTACTTCATAAACTTATACATATTGTTAAGTCTACATACATATTACCATAAGGGTTAATAGTAAAGGGTTTATAAGGACTCACGAATTAACAAGTAATACTATATTCTTTAAAAAAAACGCTCAAAAGCTTAAGGAAATACGATAACCATTACGCTTTTGAGCGTTTTTTATTATAAACTACAATTTACTAATTTCTATCTTACTATTTTACTTCAGCCCAACCTAAAGCAGCACGTTTTTCATCGATATCTGCCAAGATTTTCTCAGCTACTTTAGCAGGATCCGTATTTACATACATAACAGAGCCTAAGATATCTTTAGTGTCTTCTTTGAGCCATTTTGTAACAGCATCAGAGCCTTGTGTAGGTGGCTCAACGCAGTGGTAAGAGTTAATCCCCATCAAGCGGAAGCCAAGGGATGCATCGATACCTTTTTCGTTAGACCATTCAGGGCTAGACATAGCAAATGGCAATTGAGGTAAGTTAAGACCAAGTTCTGCCGCAATACCACCGAAGATACCGGAGGAACGCGCATTATCTACACATTCACCCACATGCCATACTGGTGGTTGATCATCACCCAAGAACTCTTGCAATGCAGGACTACATTTCTTGTTAGCATCTGTATTACAATAGCCAAGTTTCATCAATGGGAAAGATGCACAACCATTTGTAAGGATGATACAGCCATTTTTAATAAGTGTATCAACAATATCTACAGTTGCCTTTTCATAGATAACACGAGGGTTGGAACAACCTACTACGTTAACGATACCGCGAACTTTACCAGATTTTAAAGCCTCTGCCAATGGTTTGAAGGAACCATAATGTTTAACAGTGGATTCTGGAGAGAAGCCAACTTCTGCTGTGATTTCGTATGGCGGAATGAATACAGGCATACCTTTGCGCAATTCATGAGCTTCAAGAGCACGATCCAAGATTTTGCGAGCCAATTCTTTTGTTTCAGCCAAGTTAGTGTGATGATGGTCGTAGCCGATGTGTTCAGCACCTGGTAAACGAGCTGCATCAGATGTAGTAATAACCTTTGTGTTGAAGCAACGTGCTACGTCCATGATAGCAGGATAAACGTCTTGAACGTCAGCTACCCAGCAATCGAGTGCGCCAGTACCAAGTACAAGTTCTGCACCAATAGCATTACACAACGGAATAACATTTTCATAACGGTACATACTGGACAAACCAGAACAACAAATACCATAGAATTGGATACCTTTAGCGCCGATAGCTTTTGCTTTTTCTAAATATTCTTCAGATGCACCAATTGTACAAATTTGAGATACCAATGTAGGCAAGTGACCATGAACAGCGATGTTAACATACCCTTTTTTCAAGGCACCAATGTTAACTTTGGAAGTACGACGACCACCTTGCCCGAACAATGCGTCTGTTGCGATATCCGCTGCCACTACGCCAGTGAATGTGAAAGCAAGGCCACAACGTAAGAATTGCTTCATGTTGCTTTCCCAATCGCCATCTGTACCTACGCATGTACGATGATATGCATCGAAGGCTTCATTGTATGCAGAAATAGGTAAGATATCCAAGTTTTTCCAAACTTCGCGGCGTTCAGCAGGAGCCATCGCAGTAATTGTTTTATATTCACCAGGTAATGCACGGCTCAAATCTTCTAATAAAACATCTGCCAAGTCATTTGCCACTTCTTTTAAGGAACGACCTTCTTCAGGGATATTGAAAGCTTTACATACAGTACGGATTTTTTCTTCCCCCAAAATTGGAATATCCAATTGGTCATTAGCAGCCGCTTTCAAAGAAATCAAGATTTCACGAGCATGTGCACCATGTTGAGTCAAACCACCTGCAGCAGCACGTGTCATATTACGAGCTACGATAAGATCAGCATCGGCACCACAGACACCACGAGGGCTCTTAGGTGTAATTTTACATGGACCCATGAAGCAGATACGGCAACATACACCGGCAATACCGAATGTACATTGTGGTTGTTGTTTATCAAAACGGTCAAATACTGTATCACAACCGATTTGCTCCATGCGAAGAATCATTTCACGTACCGCAGGATCTGGTGTTTGTTCAATAACATCTTGTTTTGTAGGCCATGTTTTACGATACTCAGCAACGGCTTTCATATAGTCATTTACGCCATGTTCATGAGGTACCCCTGGTTCATGAGTGTGTGGCACCCATTTATCCGTCGGAAGAGCCTTTGCATGATTATGGTCGTGACCATGGTCATGATCGTGGTCATGTTGATGGTCGTGGTCGTGACCATGATGATCATGACCGCCACAGTGGCAATGATGTTCATGATTATGATTGTGACCATGTTCATGTTGTTCACCATGATTATGGTCATGGGTATTTTTGTTTTCCACATCTTTACTCATTTGAAACCTCCTAGGGACCTACATAGGCCAACCAATAATAACAAAAACATATTCTACTTTTAATTATATTTAAATCCACTACAATGATGGGCTTTAAATCCTATCTCCTAAATATGTTTTAAACTACTATAAGTATATTTTCTGAAAGGACATTTGTCAATTAAAATTTGAGAAATTTTTGACGCATCTATATCTAAGAATATTATAATTACGATATTTATTAAATTCGATTCTTTCAGTTTCTTTTCATAAATAAAAAAAGACTAATTCCTAAACTTTACAGGAATTAGTCTCTATAATTTATTGATTGATTTACGTATTAATTTATGTATTAATTATTAATTCATTAATATGCTCTACCCCCTCAGGATATGCCACCTAAATATCTTTATATCTATACATTACAAAAATTGCTGCATAATATGTGCTACTTCAGATAAATGGAAACGTTTTGCCCTATCAGACCTCGCCACAAAAACTAATTGACGGAAACAAAGTTTCGATGCAAGAGGATAGAATTTAACCTTATCGTCATCCCCCTTGCTATTAAGAGTATTCGGTAAGAATGTAATACCATAATCATCTTCTACCAAGGACCGGCATGAATCTAAAGTTTCAGCGCCAATTACGGCTTTTGGCACAAAGGATTCCGCTTGGCATAGACGGTTAACCAACGTCCGCAATTTTAGACCTTCTCTTAGCAAAATAAACGGAAATGCTCCAAAGGGTGCAATTTTTCGAATTCCATCACTGGTCATGAGAGAATCTGCAATATCTATGGCCTTCTTGTTTTCCACACTAATGGCCAATAAAATCTGCTCATCTAAAACGGGATAACTTTCAAGGTCCTGAGAATAAATCGGCGTTGGAAATAATCCTACATCTACTAAGCCATCACAAATTTGCTGTTCCAAAAAGTGAGATTCTCCCTCTACAACATGGAACTCCCAAGTAGGTTCAATCTGTTGAAAGCTTTTCAATGTTTTCCCAAGCATATGATGTCCATAGAATTGAGACAAGCCGATACGCACATGATAGGCTACATCTGTTCCTTGATTAATGATAGATTGCGTTAAAGCCTCCACCTTTAAAACTAACGGCATGCCCTCTTTTGCAACTTGTAACGCCGCAGCAGTTGGCACGACTTTTGTGCGATCACGAACAAACAACGTAACTCCTAGCTCTGCTTCAATACGACGAATCCCCTGACTCAACGCGGGCTGAGAAATATATAATTTTTTAGATGCCTTTGAAAATGATGCCATCTCAACGATGGTACTAATATATTTAATGTCTTTTATGTCCATATACGAATCCTTATAACTATGTACATATACAAGTCTTATAATAAAACATTATTTCTATTATAACTATATATTACTAAAATATACGTTACATATACATGGGGAAAAATAAAAAAATACCAAGAAATTTAGTGTCTTACAAACCTAAATTTCTTGGTAT
>CAUGOU010000038.1:0-3838 GCA_959601155.1 Veillonella parvula
AGTTAAAAAGGCTCCTGAAATTTTGGAATTAACTGATGACGGTGAAATCATAGAAAAATAAGATTTTATAGCTTGTAGCTATGATTAGAAAATAAAAGAGATATTCCTAGATTGTTATATAATTTAGGGATATCTCTTTTTTGTTATATCAATTTTGCATAACAAGACTGCGCCAATAGAATTGAATATGTATAAAGTGTATAAAAATAAGCGAAATTATCTATATTTGTATAAAAAAACGAGAATACTTAATGTAATTCTTATAAATGATACACACGGATAGGTGTACATATTAAATACAGTGAAATAGCGGTTTTGAGTGTTAAAAAACCTTTGACATGCGTTTGAGTAATTGATATACTTACATAGTGCTTAGAGGGCAAGTGCGCCCTGAGCATAGTTTCGTAAGGAGAAGATGTAACCATGGACATTGCCCATTTGGCATCGGCGAACAAGACAATAGGTGCTAAGCAAACGATTAAATCAATTGCAAAAGGCTCTGTTAAGTTTGTGTTTCTCGGCTGCGATAGCGATAGCTACGTAGTAGATCCTGTACGGATGGCTTGCGTGGAACATAATATACCGTTCGACGATAAGCATACGATGGATGACCTTGGTCGTGCGTGCCGCATTAAGGTGCGGGCCACAGCGGTAGGCATCCTACGTTAATCTCGGTAATATCCGATGTAACAATTTGTTATGACGGATCAATTATAAATCTCAAATTTGGAAAGGAGGTGCCCAAATGCCAACAATTAATCAGCTAGTACGCAAAGGCCGCATGAGCTTGACTAAAAAATCTACAGCTCCTGCCCTTCAAGAATCTCCACAAAAACGTGGTGTATGTACTCGTGTGTACACAGCTACTCCAAAGAAACCAAACTCCGCGCTTCGTAAAGTTGCCCGTGTACGTTTGACAAACGCTATTGAAGTAACTGCTTACATCCCAGGCATTGGTCACAATTTACAAGAACACAGTGTTGTACTTATCAGAGGCGGTCGTGTAAAAGACCTTCCAGGTGTGCGTTATCACATCGTTCGTGGTGCATTGGATACAGCTGGCGTACAAAATCGTATGCAAAGTCGTTCCAAATACGGCGCGAAAAAAGCTAAAAAATAATTTTAGCCATTAAACGAAATTAACACACATCATTATAAAGGAGGAATTGAACATGCCAAGAAAAGGCCCTGTTCCGAAACGTGATGTACTTCCAGATCCGGTGTACAACAGCAAATTAGTAACACGTTTCATTAACAAAGTTATGTACGATGGTAAAAAAGGCATTGCTGAAACTATCGTATATGATGCATTCGAAATTATTCGTTCCAAAATGGGTCAAGACCCAATGGAAGTTTTTGATCAAGCATTGAAAAATGTTATGCCTGTACTTGAAGTGCGTGCTCGCCGTATCGGTGGTGCGAACTATCAAGTGCCAGTTGAAGTTCGTGCTGATCGCCGTCAAACCCTCGGTATTCGTTGGGTTGTAAATTATGCTCGTCTTCGTGGTGAACGCACTATGAAAGAACGTTTGGCAGGCGAATTGATGGACGCTTTCAACAATGCAGGCGCTGCAATCAAGAAAAAAGAAGATACTCATAAAATGGCAGAAGCTAATAAAGCATTTGCTCATTATCGTTGGTAATAAGAGGTGACAACTGTGGCAAGAGAGTTTTCCTTAGCAAAAACTCGTAATATCGGTATCATGGCTCACATCGATGCTGGTAAAACAACAACTACAGAACGTATCCTCTACTATACAGGTATCGTTCACAAGATCGGCGAAGTACATGAAGGCGCTGCTACGATGGACTGGATGGAGCAAGAGCAAGAACGTGGTATCACAATCACTTCTGCTGCAACAACTTGTCAATGGAAAGAACATCGTATCAATATCATCGATACTCCTGGTCACGTTGACTTTACTGTAGAAGTAGAACGTTCTCTACGTGTACTTGACGGTTCTGTTGCGGTGTTCAGTGCTAAAGGTGGCGTTGAACCTCAATCCGAAACAGTATGGCGTCAGGCTTCTAACTACGGCGTACCTCGTATCGCTTATGTAAATAAGATGGATACTGTAGGTGCTGACTTCTTCAACGTAGTTGACATGATGAAAGCTCGTTTGGGTGCAAATTCCGTAGCTATTCAAGTACCAATCGGTGCTGAAGATACTTTTGAAGGCATCATTGACTTGATGACTATGAAAGCGGAAATTTATAAATCCGATGACGGTAAAGAATATGAAATCACTGATATCCCTGCTGAATATCAAGAAGTAGCAGAAGCTCGTCGCGAAATGATGATCGATGCTATCGCTGAAACAGATGATGATATCATGATGAAATATTTGGAAGGCGAAGAAATTTCTGTGGAAGAATTGAAAGCGGCATTGCGTAAAGCTGTTATTGCTAACCAATTATTCCCAGTTCTTTGCGGTTCTTCCTATAAAAATAAAGGTGTTCAAATGTTATTGGATGCTGTTATCGATTACATGCCAGCTCCAATCGACATCCCACCTATTAAGGGTGTTGTTCCTGGTACTGAAGAAGAAACAACTCGTCCTTCTTCCGATGAAGAGCCATTCTCTGCATTGGCATTCAAAATCATGGCTGACCCTTATGTTGGTAAATTAGCGTTCTTCCGTGTGTACTCCGGTACATTGGAATCCGGCTCCTACGTTTTCAACTCCACTAAAGGTAAAAAAGAACGTATCGGTCGTATTCTTCAAATGCACGCTAACTCCCGTAAAGAAATCGAACGCGTATATTCTGGTGACATCGCTGCGGCGGTTGGCTTAAAGGATACTACTACAGGCGACACATTGTGTGATGAAAAATCTCCTGTAATTCTTGAGTCCATGGAATTCCCTGAACCAGTTATCTCCGTTGCTGTTGAACCTAAAACAAAAGCTGACCAAGAAAAAATGGGTACAGCTCTTGCTCGTTTGGCAGAAGAAGATCCTACTTTCAAAGTTCGTACTGATGAAGAAACAGGTCAAACTATTATCTCCGGTATGGGCGAACTTCACTTGGATATCATCGTTGACCGTATGAACCGTGAATTCAAAGTAGATTGTAACGTAGGTAAACCTCAAGTAGCATACCGCGAAACTATCCGTAAAGCTGTTAAGGCTGAAGGTAAATTCGTACGTCAATCTGGTGGTCGTGGTCAATATGGTCACTGCTGGTTGGAATTGATTCCTCAAGAACCAGGTGCTGGCTTCGAGTTTGAAAACAAGGTTGTAGGTGGTGCGATTCCTCGTGAATACATCGGACCTGTTGAAAGCGGTGTTAAAGAAGCTATGGAATCCGGTGTTATCGCTGGGTACCCTATGGTTGATGTTAAAGTTATCGTATTTGATGGTTCCTACCATGACGTTGACTCCAACGAAATGGCCTTCAAAATTGCTGGTTCTATGGGCTTCAAAGAAGGTGCTCGCAAAGCAGATCCTGCATTGCTTGAACCATACATGGCTGTAGAAGTAGACGTTCCTGAAGAATATATGGGCGACGTTATCGGTGACTTGAACTCTCGTCGTGGTCGCATGGACGGCATGGAAGCTCGTAATGGTTCCCAACATATCAAAGCATATGTTCCATTGAGCGAAATGTTCGGTTACGCAACTGACCTTCGTTCCAAAACGCAAGGCCGTGGTAACTACTCCATGACATTCGATCATTACGAAGAAGTTCCTAAGAAAATTGCTGAAGAAATTCAAGCAAAGAAAAACGGTTAATCTCATATTAGATTAATAGAATTACTATTTTCCTCGGAGGATAATTTAAAATGGCAAAAGAAAAATTTGAACGTACGAAACCGCATGTTAACATCGGTACAATC
>CAUGOU010000039.1:0-3722 GCA_959601155.1 Veillonella parvula
CGCATGAATGCGAACGTATATCGCAACCAACATAAAGGCGGCGCTGGCGTTATCGGCATGAAGACGAAGGAAGACGATTATGTAACGCAAATTATGCATGTGCGGACCCATAATACATTGCTATTCTTCACATCTGCAGGCCGTGCATATCGCCTCAAGGCGTACGAAGTGCCAGAAGCAGGCTCCCGCAACTCTCGCGGTACTGCTATGGTTAACGTATTGCCGCTCGCGGTAGGTGAATCCGTTACGACTATGATAGACCTTGAACGGGTCCATGAAGATGTAAATTTATTCATGGTCACTGAGTTCGGCGTTGTAAAACGTACAGCTATTGAAGAATACCGTAATATCCGTCGTTCTGGTCTCAATGCGATTAATCTCGACGAAGGCGATCGTTTGATTTCCGTTAACGTAACGACTGGCAACCAAGATATCTTGATTGGCACTAAGTTGGGTATCGCTATTCGCTTCAGCGAGCACGATGTGCGCCTCATGAAACGGGCGGCTCACGGCGTGCGCGGCATTAAATTGAATGCAGGCGACGTAGTTGTAGGCGCTGGTGTTCTTAATACTGATGAAAGTGAAGCACAAGTGTTTACTATCTCTGAAGAAGGTTTTGGTAAACGCAATGATGCGGAAGCTTATACATTGCAAAAACGCGGTGGTAAAGGCTCTAAGAACTTCAAGATTACGAACAAAACCGGCGATGTAGTAGCCGTAGAAGTTGTTCATAACGATGACGAAGTCATGCTTATTTCTGAGCAAGGCAAAATCATCCGCTTCAATATGAATGACATTGCTGTGAAGAAGGGCAAAGCTATTTCTGGTGTGAAAACACAAAATCTCGACGAAGGTGATAAGGTAGCTAGTATTGCTGTTATTCCAGGCGCTGAAATCGAAGAAGAAGTAGAATAATATAAAACACTATATAACTATTAAGTAACCATGGGCGATCATCTTAGATGGTCGCCTCTAGTGTTGAGGAGTTTAAAAATGAAAAAATGGTTAGCTGCTATGTTTGCAGCAGGAGTTTTCTTTGTAGGTGGCTTTGGTCAAGCTAGTGCTGCTGACTGGTACTATATCGATGCTGATGCTGACGATGCGGCATGGTTTATTGACAACTCTTCTGTATATAAAACAGATGATGCGGCTACAGTACTTGTTAAAATTAACAATGTAGAAGGCTTCACATATATCTATACAGTTCGGATTGATCGCAAAGAAAAAACATGGACAGAACTTGATACAACAGTATATAGCAATGCTGGTATAGCATTGTTATCTAGTAAAGAAGCACAAAAACCTACGAAAATTGAACCAGATACCATGGGGGCGGAAGTTATGCAGGCCCTATGGGGAAAATAATTCTTCTGTGAAGGGATGCCAATTCTAGACTGTGTGTTTAGATAGTAGGCCCAACACTGCTATGAAAGCCTCCAAAGCGAGCTAAGTCGTTTTCATAGCAGTGTTGGGCCTTTTCTTTACTAAATTACCTTAGCATTAGTATTGGCATCCCTTAACTGCTAATATTCTTTTATCCCATAGGGCTCTGCATACCACCCTCTAGGGAAAAGTGAGCTAAGTCGTTTTCAGAATAGTTCGGGGCTTTCTATATTATTAGTACTCTTACAGGGTGAATATTAGTTTTCAAATTCGTTGGATCACACACGGTAGAGAAGTAGAGAGTTATTTATTCCCTTATTTTATGGTATAATTTAAGGGAATAATTTTATTTATAAGGGATTAGAGCGGAATGGAGGTGTGCGTATGCGTCGTTTTGAGTATAGTCAGATTCAATCTTTGTCGTGGGATATGGATATTTTGAGTCTTATTGCGGGGATTTATCGGGCAAATGGCAAGGAGGAGGTTTTACTTTCACAGAGTCCTGCCATATTAGATTCGCTTGTGGAGTTGGCAAAGGTACAGAGTACAGAGGCTTCAAACGCGATCGAAGGGATTGTGACGACAAGTACTCGCCTCCGGCAGTTAGTGGCTGACAAGACGATACCTCGTAATCGGGATGAGCAGGAAATCATGGGATATCGCGATGCATTGAATGTTATCCATGAGAGTTATGATTCCATATCGTTGTCTCGGAACCATATTTTGCAGTTGCACAAGGTTTTGTATAATTATCAGTTTAATGCTCGTAGTGGGCAGTTAAAGAGCGTACAGAATTATATTAGTGCTACGTATCCAGATGGTCGAACAGAGATATTATTTACTCCGCTAGCACCTTATGAAACGGCGGAGGCTCTCGATCAGATTTGCGTGGAATATAATCGGGTTGTAGGTAATGGAGAGGTGGAACCACTCCTAGCGATTCCCATATTTATTCATGACTTTTTATGTATTCACCCATTTAATGATGGGAACGGTCGTATGAGTCGATTGCTGACGACGTTATTGCTGTATCGCAGTGGCTTTATGGTTGGTAAATATATGTCCTTAGAGGCTAAAATTGCAGCAAATAAGGACATGTATTATGCGGCTTTACGCGAGTCTAGTGATGCGTGGTATGGTGAAAGCTCCTGCCCTAGGGCTTTTATTCGGTATTGGTTACAAATGTTATTGGCCGCTTATCATGATTTTGAGGATCGTAGTGCTTTGATAGTAAATAGCGGTTCTGCGATGAATCAGGTGCAAGCTGCTATCGATAGGCATTTAGGGGCTTTCACAAAGCAAGATATTAGAGAATGGTGTCCAAATATCAGCGATAGTGCTATTGAAGGCGCAGTGCGTACACTTGTAAAAAAAGGCAGTATCCAGCGTAAGGGTGGTGGCCGTTCGATCTATTATGTGAAGCTTTAAGTCATGGGCTCAATAGTTAGATACGATAGCCTAATCATTACGTTAATTGTTACGCTAATAATTAATCTCTATACCTAATTATTGAGTATGTTTGTCTTTCATAAAATATTTAGTTTTTCCTTATATACTAGTTTGTATATTTTTGTATTTTCTTTGAGAGGTATTAATATGAAAAAAACATTGGCAGCTGTTTTGGCAGCAGGTGCATTATTAATCGGCGGTATTGGTAGTGTTGATGCGGCTAATTGGTATACAGTAGGCACTGATAGCAATGGTGTTACTTGGTCTATCGACAATGATTCCGTTAAAAAAGACGATAAAAAAGCGGTAATGGATATTAAAGCTATGGACTATGAAGGTTACCATTACATTGTGACTGAAGAGTTTAATCATAAAAAACGGGAAGTTAAGGATCTTAAGGTGACTCTTTATAACCCACAAGGTTATGTTGTGAAAGAGGAACAAGTTAATAAAAATAGCCGTAAAGTTGAGCCAGGTACGCCTGCGTACGCTGTATTCCAACTTATTTGGGGCGATAAATAATTGAATCCTACAGACGAGTACACTGTTGATCAGTTTAGGCTTGTTTAGATTGAATGATTTTGTAAAAGCTTCACTGGCGCACGTTCTTTTAAAGAGCGTGCGTTTTTTAGATGAATTATTCATCTTTCTATGGTAAAATGTGATTTATATTACACTATTTTGGAGGTTTTGTGCAAAAGTGTAACAATTCTACATAGTATAAACTTTCACCATATCGTATACTATAGGTAAGATGCAGAAGTATGGCTTGGGCGTAGTGCTCCGTAGTTTAGCATATTTCGCCCCAATAGGTTTGGTAGTTATAGTTTGTTAGAGGAGGTCCTCATGTCTCAATACGAATTTATCGATAAACGCGTGCCGATTGCACT
>CAUGOU010000040.1:0-3551 GCA_959601155.1 Veillonella parvula
TTAAGCCAATCAGCTACGAGCCAAGATATACAAAGGGTTATGACAACAAACAAACCACAAGCCAATCGATTATAGGCTCTTTCAGATATAGTTCGTTTCTTAAAGCGACCATATTGCAGTAACACACTCAATACTATAGCTATACCAAAAACCATGTATGTAATAGGCGCTATATTAAATAGGGTTGCCACAACTGCAAACAACATACATAGCATAACCGTTAATAGGCCATAAAATCCTTGAAACAAAACTCTCTCCTATCATGACAATACTTAGAACATTTTCTTATACAACATTTCTATATCTTCCCGACTCACGTCGGCCACTGTATTAGCAATATTCCCTGTAGCTACGACGTATACGTTATCGACGAGCCAAGGGATGTCTTTTTTTGTAAAACCTAGTTCTGTAAGGTTTGTGGTAAGGTCTAACTCATGGACGATTAAACGCAGTGCTTCACCCAGTTCGGAGCCATCTCCATGGTTAAATATACGTGCCAATGTAGCAAATTTATCAGGGTTAGCACTCCATGTATATTCCACTGCAACAGGTTCAATAACGGCAAGGCCTACACCGTGGGTAATATCCTTAAGCCCACTAGCAGGATGTTCCATGCCATGAGCAAGTGTTACACCGGCGGTATTAATAACCATGCCTCCAATTGTGCTAGCCAATGTAACGGACTCCCAAGCTTTTGTAAGTTGAGTTTCGTTGAGAACAGCTGATTTGCCTTCAGCCATTGCTTTCACATGTTTATATAGAGGCACAAGATATTGTGCTAACAAAGTTACAGCATAATGAGCTAATGCATCGGTAAAAGGTTGTGCCGTTTTAGAAGTATACGCCTCGATATTATGACAGAGTGCATCAAAGCCCACAGATGCCAATACATGGGGCGGCATTGTGCCCATCACTGCGGGATCTACGATGGATACTTTTGGTACGATGGCATTACATCGCAAGGATTTCTTGTCTCCCGTTTCAGGATTGGTAAGCACCCCGAAACCATTGCCTTCAGAGCCGGTGCCACAGGTTGTAGGAATTACAATAAGAGGCAACGCCTTATCACTGATTTTACGGTTAAAGATATAGTCATTAATATCACCTTCGTTAACGGCCATAAATGCAATGCCTTTTGCACAGTCCATGATAGAGCCGCCACCAATGGCAACGACCATATCACAGCTTTCAGATTTAGCTAAAGCAGCGCCGTCCAATGCAGTCGTCGTTAAGGGATTGGCATCCACTTGATCAAACAACACATGTTCAATATGTGCCGCATCAAGTTTTGCTGTCACACGGTCATATAGTCCAGATTTTTTGGCACTTGTCCGCCCTGTTACGATTAGCGCTTTATTGCCATAAGGCTTAGCAAAATCAGCAACACTATCGACTTTATCCCAACCAAATTGGATATGTACTGGTAAAAAATAAGAGAACTCCATGTGAACGACCTCTTTTCTATAAATACTAGCTCTTAATGTTATTGTAATGTATATTCAGACGCCTGTAAAACCTCATAGGACTTTCACTAGAAAACATGTATACTACAGATAAGAGGGGGGCATTTATTTTTATAAAGGGAGAGAATCTATGAAATCTGCAATTACACATTTATGGTCTTCGCTGCGTGACCTAGCAACGCAGTCACCTATATTACTGGCATTAATTGCCGTATTTTCATGTACACCGTTTTATCTAGAGCAAGATTGGTTTACCGATATAGACCTTTGGTTCTATGGGCTGTATTTCTTCATCGTCATACTACAATCATATATAACACGAGATCGAAAGTTCTCCGTAGTATATACATTATTAAGCATAGGTATCAGCGTTGGTCTATATACGATTCATGAAACGTACCATCACATACGAGGCATTGAGCTAGCCACAGAAAACATATCATATCTATGGCTGTACTCTATGATTGCTCTATATTTTACATCGCCTGGAGAATACTACATCGGCGAAATCATCAATCGCCTGAAACGAATTGGTATTACCATTGTTACATCAACACTGTACAATGTCGTCATAATAATGACTCTATGGTTTTTCTTCATCATTCTGAACAAACCATTTACCTTTGATGATCTAATCTTTAAAGTACTAGCCGCTATTAATATATTTATCTGTATGTCCATGCTGTGCACTTACAAAGAGGAGCTTGATGGACCGCCAGAACCAAATACATTCTATAATGTTGTTTTTGGAATCATACTACCAAAGGCTTCCATCATTACAGGTATTCTAGCTAATGTCTACTTGGTATTGATCCTCTTAGGCCTCCGTGAAGATGCACGGTTCCTTTACACATATTATCCGTATGTAGCCATTTTCTATCTATTTTACTTGGCTAGTTTCAGGTCTAGTGAAAGCAGCAAGACACAAAAGATCCTATGTTTCTTATTTATTACGATTACAATATTATGCTTAATCCTGATTGGCAAGCGTGTAATAAATGAGCCCGTACTCTGGCTCAATACGATTTACGTAGCCGCATTCAATCTAATCTTCTTAGCACATAATGTATATTCCTTTGTAAAGCGTTTGACTCCATCGATCCATACAACAATTATGGCGCTCGCCCTAGGTGCAGTCCTTTTAATGCCTTTTATCGGTTACACATCCCATCGAGAATTTACAAACTATACGAAAATTGACGGTCAATGGCACGTATACTCGCCTATTACAGAAACATTTAACCCTGATTTTACAGACTATGGCAGGACGATTATACAGGGGGATTCTTCAAAACCAGGAGAAACGGAAATATATAAGGAACGAAATATTCAGTTTATCAGCTTTACGGCCGTTGAAGAACCTCATGTTATTTCGCTTGTAGGATATAATAAATTCATTTCTAACATCGAATTAGAAGTACGTGAGCCTACTGATAGTACAGCTGACATACCAACAGCATCCTATGAATCTATCAACTTTAGATTCATCAATGAAGGCCTTGATTTAGAGGTATCTCTACCAAATGGCGTGACCGAGGTTCATCATATATATGAAAAATTTCTCACTGTTCCTAAAACGGCTTCAGATTCAGTCATTATAGAAGGCACGGGATACAAACTCTTAATCCACTCCTACTACGCATATCAAGACAGCGCACGAAGAATTATTTTTAGCGTATTATATAATTAATTATGAAAGCTAGTAATTTAAGGCATCTTCAGCCATATCGACATTTTTTGTAAAACTATATTAAAAAATTTCCAAATGTCAATATTGAATATATAGATTTTTTTCGCTATAATCGTAACATAATGTATAAGCCAAATAAGAAAACTACCATATATAGTAGTTTTCTTATTTTTCTGATTAGACTCAACTTAAAGATATTTTATATAATTCATTCTAATCTTATATATGCTTATACGACTATATTAACAGTTTTATGACTTTTTGCTCTCAAGGGGAACAGTAATGGAGATTATGATCAAGAAACGGGATGGCCATTTCGAGCCGTTGTCCGTTGAAAAAACGAAACGAATGATAGCCTTCGCATGTTTGGGGTTAGATTCTTGTGATCCACTAGAATT
>CAUGOU010000041.1:0-3382 GCA_959601155.1 Veillonella parvula
AGGAACACCATATATAATGTTTGTTCTGCAGCTAGTAATAACTGCGAACCGGGAACGCCAAGTTCTTGCATAAAGAAATCCATTATAGTGCCACCTCCTGCCATTCAATGACTTGTGTCACAAGATACTCTTTTACCTTGCCCACTTCAAGATCATCACCAATGAACTGAACGATGAAAATTCCAAGTACCGTATGCTCTAACTCTGTTACCGTAGCAAACAACACACTCGTTTCTAAATCAAAAGTTTTATTAATATGATATAGCACATTATCAGTTGTATTATTTCCTAAGAAGTGCATTTTAAGTATTGTGTAAGGCCTTTTATCACAAGCCAAGGTATGTTTCACTGTAGATGGGATTTCATCAGGAATAACAGTCCTAACAAATCGTTTTGTTGTTTCATGCTTAGGTTTACTAAACACCTCAAGTACAGAACCTCTCTCGATAAGCTTCCCATGTTCCATAACTACAACGCGATTACATATCTTTTGGATTACATCTATCTCATGAGTTACGATAACGACTGTTACCCCTAGTTCACGATTAACGCGTTCTAATAATTGAAGAATAGACTCTGTTGTATCTGGATCAAGAGCACTTGTTGCTTCATCGCAAAGCAGAATTGATGGATCTGTAGCCAACGCACGAGCAATACCAACGCGCTGCTTTTGACCACCAGATAATTCTCCTGGATAGGCATTTGCTTTATCACCTAAATCAACAAAGTCTAACAAGGTTTTAACCTTATTATCAATCTCTGATTTAGGAACTTTATTTAGAATTAATGGAATCGCCACATTATCATACACAGATTTAGCATTCAATAAATTGAACTGTTGAAACACCATGCCGATGCGCTTACGAACCTTTCTGAGCTCGTTAAAACTTAAACCATTGATATTCACACCATCTATTTCAACATGACCAGAGGTAGGTACCTCTAAAGCATTAATCATGCGTAACAGTGTAGATTTACCGGCTCCACTAAAGCCAATAATGCCAAATATGTCGCCTTTTTCTATGGTAAAGTTTACATCAGATAATGCAGTAACCTTTTGCTTATTAACATCAAACTCTTTCGTTACATTTCGTATAGCAATCACTGTACCACCTCTTTTCCTACAATTCAGTAGGAATTAATTTTAAATTTAAAACATATCTATAAGGTATGATTTAATTATGTACTTAGATTACTACAATTTATAAGGACTGTCAAACCAAAAAAGAACCTCACCAGTTAAAAGGTTGAGGTTCTTTTATTATATAGCTCTTATCTTATAAGGGTTCACATCCCTATTTATCTAATTTTATTTTTTTACATCAAGCTGAACCAATTCAAACACTAACAAAAATTAATTATCTATATCGATTAAAGAGATATAGGGATCCTAAAATGACAGGCGCCCCTATATAGAGACCCATATTAGGTATTTCCCCCAATAAGAAGGCTGCTACAATAGCTGCCACTATAGGCGAGATATACATAAAATTAGTTACATCAGAAACCTTTTCAGCATGTTCCAAGGCATAGCTCCAGAATACAAAGCCTAACGCACTAGATAGGAATGCTAAATAGGCCATAGCAAATTTTGCACTAATCGGTGCCACCACAATCAATTCAATAGCATGTTCCGCAAAGGGCAATGCCATAATAGCCCCCGTAAACATAGACCACATGGCGATAGTGATAGGCTTATGTCCCTTTAAACTAAGTCCACGATTTAGAATATTATACACTGCAAAGAGTATCATCCCTAACAAAGTCCACAAGGCTCCTACAGGAATAGTAAGGGCGGAATTCCATAGAATAATTATGGCTACACCTATAAATGCAGTTATGGTAAATAGCCATCCTATAGGTCGTATTGTATCCTTATAAATAATCGTGGCCATCAGTGCTGTCGTCATCGGAGTCAAGGCCATAATAATACTGGATGTGGCCGCTGGAATTGTGCGCAAGCCTTCATTAAATACAACTTGGTAAAGAAAATTCCCTGTAGCACCTAACAGAATATATAGTCCCCACTCACGCCATGTTGTCGGTATATGTAGCCCTTTTACAACACCGATTACCAGCATAAGTAAAGCGCCACCCATGACCCTTGCCACAGACAATGTCAATGAATCTACTGACTGTAATGCTATTTTACTGAAAGGAAATGCAGTAGCCCACACCGCAATAGTAGCAGAAGCACCTAAAAGTGCTTTCTTTCGATTTGTCATTAACATCCACCTTTCAATAGCATTCGCCTATACAATCTTATAATCCACTTTGATTAACGTATATTCTATCCAAATTATTTCTATCTTGATTCATTCTACCAAGATCATGTTATCTACATGTTTTATAGCTTAATAACACTATCTCAATAGTACCATAATATACCCCTAACACTACAATAAATTAAATCATATTTTTTATTCCTATGAAGGGGATGCTTTGTTCCTTATGGGACCTACAAAATGTGTAACAAAGTCGTTAGAAAAAGTAATAACGCTTTATGAAAACTATGTAGCAGATATGTCTATGTAGTTAATACAACTATTCACTTAACTTGACTATTGTAAGTTCACTATTGATTCCATTAATTTCAATTTGATTTTCTGATTCAGACACAGAAAAATCGTCTACAAGATGTCCACGATCTTCAAAGAGCAATTTAGTACGAATACCTTTTTTCACCGCTTTGAAAGCATACTCGTGAGGGACATGCAGCCGAGATTTCGCCGATATCTGATTCACATCAATTCGCCCCGTATAATCCGCTACATATATCTCCATTGGAGAGTTGTTATCCAGCTCTATATGACTGTTACCGCCGGCAATATAAATTTCTTTAACCGCTCCGTCTAGCTCAAACTTTTCACTAATAATATCAAATAGCTCTAGTTTTTCACAATGGGTCGCTAGCTCCGTATCTCCCATATATTTTTCAGGCAAATTTATAAAAATCCACAAATGTTCTTTTACAAGCTCTTCAGATAAGGATTTGGAACAATTTACATCCACATCGATACGCCTTTTGATATCATCGATTTTTACTTTCACCAGTTCCGTCAAATTTTCAATAGTATCACTGACCAATTGAACCTTTATCTTCTCACCCTCTCCAGCTCTCATTTTTACGTGATTAACAGAACCCAGTTTAATATCGAAATGTTTTATCTCATCGATATCATATTCTACGATGCTTTCATAAGGATATCGAGGTTTAACCGCTTCTTCTGAAAGCAATTCATCCACAGAGACATTGAATACACCTGAAAGGGCCTTTAAATTTGAAATATCCGGCATTCCATTGCCCGATTCCCACTTTGTTATGGCCTGTCTCGACACATTAAGTGTTTCTGCTAATTTCCCCTGAGATAATCCAGATTGT
>CAUGOU010000042.1:0-3263 GCA_959601155.1 Veillonella parvula
CTCGCGACCCCCGCCTTGGCAAGGCGGTGCTCTACCGCTGAGCTATTCCCGCATACAGAACCGATAATTACTATAACATAATTATCAATCTGTCGTCAAGGATGAATTAAGTCCATCCTGACTGCCATATAATAATATCAATTTACACATATAGTGTCAATGGTTTTTCCGTAAAGTTCCTTGAAAATATAGCATACAAGAACATCTTTTACCCAAGAAAGGGGGATATACAATCCCCCTTTAAAATAGATTATTCTTTATCCTTTTGTCTACCTTTACCAGCCCCGTCTTCAGCCACGCTAACCTCAGCTTCAATGAAGGTTTTCATGTCATTTAGCATATGCATGGATGCATCGATTATAGATAGACCCATAGTTGACCCTAAGGCTTCATCGATTAGCAGATTATAGTGCAAATAAGGCTTTACCCCTAGGAATCGACATTGTTCCTTATGTATAGGTTCATCATGTATAGGTTCATCATAGACAGCCGATGGGAACACATAGTCCTTAACTAGGGGAGCAATGGTAACCGCCGCTAAAATAGCTGCACCAGTTACTACATTATCAAAGACTACAGCCATGCGATGGCTAGCAGCCCCCAAGATAAAGGCCGTTAAAAATGCAATATCTAAACCACCCGCTACATGAAGCAAGTTCAATACCGCATCATGGCGCTCGCTTTCACTCAAAGTAGACCAATCATCCACAGCAATATTAAATCGATCTACAAAAGAATGAATATGAGCAGCACGTTGCTCTACTGTAGGTCCATATTCATTATGAACGAGAATATCCTCATACGCACAACCTGTGATCGTCGCCGTCGTGACAAGAGAATCTAAAAAGGCCCTCTCCCCTACGTTACCAATCGCCACCACTTGTAATCCATCAGCATGTAATCTATCTGCATAGGTAAAGCCGAGCTCAAGAGCACGCTCTAATTCCTCACGAGAAATAGCAGGTTCTACGCCAAAGAAATGGGAGCCTTTTCGAATCACCTGTTGTTCAATATTTGCTAAATCTGCAGTATCTTGTTCAAGACCTAGATTCACCACATGTACAACGGCATTTAATTTAGCTGCAGCCCCTTGTGTAGCTGTTGTTCCCTCATTAAAACGTTCTATGGCATCATAGCTTTCACTACCATGCTCAGTGTTTTGCGGCCCATCTACCAAGTGATCCGCCGCCACAACGAGCACACCATAGCGTAAATGATTTGGTTTAGGGTTTCTAAGAATCCCTGCAAAACGCTCTGCTATAGTTTCTAACGTAGCAAGGCTATAGATAGGCTTTGTCAAATTATCGATACGCAGACGGCATGCTTCCATGGATGGTACATGCAATGGTTCTATTTTGAAAGTTCTCATGCCTTACCTCCTGTAAGCGCCAAATACATATGAACCGCAAGGTCTAGCATACCCATTTGTATGGAGCCACCAGAAGCCTCACCTAAACAAAGGCCTAAATCGACATAGGCTTCAAGGCCTAAATTTTCTAAGGAAGATTTGGCAGCTTTTTCAGCAGATAAATGTGAAGCCATCACATAATCCATTACTTGTGGCACCAATGTTTTAGCTACCAATGCACAAGCCGATGTATTAAATCCATCGATGATAACTAACCCATGATTTGCTGCGGCGCCTAAGATAACGCCAACGATACAAGCAAATTCAAAGCCGCCTACAGAGGATAAAATCCCAATGGCATCGTCTTTAGGAATATCCTTATATTTCTCCAGTACGTCATGAACAATGCGTTGCTTTAGTTTAAGTCGTTCATCGGAAATATTCGTTCCTCGTCCCGTCGCCTCTTCCGCTGTAAGTCCTGCAAACTTAGCGGTCATAAGGGCACTAGCTGTCGTATTCGATATGCCCATTTCGCCTACTAAAAATACATTGAAGCCTTCATCAATTTTTTCTTTTACGAGGCGAATACCCGTTTCAATGCCTTCAATCGCTTGTTCACGCGTCATAGCTGGCTCTTCTACGAAGTTTTTCGTACCCATCCCAAGTTTATGAATACGAAGGCCTGGAACCCAACTCATATCCGCATCAATCCCCATGTCGATAACTTCCATTTGAGCACCACAATAATTCGCTAGAGAATTAGCGCCAGCCCCCTTAGGAATCAGGTAATTCTGAGTCATCCCAACGGTCGTTTCCTTTGGATACGCACTGACGCCCATATCGGCCACACCGTGATCGGCAGAGGCAATTATCATGCAAGGCTTTGGTACAGCTAACGTCTCTTGATTAGTAGCTGCCCCATATTGAGCCACCATATTTACAAGACGTCCATATCGTTCCACAGGCGATGCTGTATTCCAGCTATCGATTATATGTCGTTCAATCTCTAGGCTGCGACCTGTAATAGCGCCACAAGTTTCTTGTAACAAACTCATAAAAGCTCCCTTAATCAAATAATATAATTATATTTTAGATATTCTTTCTTTTAGTTATTCTTAATTTGTCCCGTTAAATATGGCAATTTATTGCGAATCTCTCGACTTCGTTCAAGATAACTTTCTAATGCTTGTCCTTCGTCATCTTGTGAAAGTATCGCTTTAACATGTTCAATTTCTAATTCAATTTGTGTAAGACCTTCAATAACATTATGACGATTACCGTAGATAATTTCACGCCACATGGATGGTAATCCCCCCGCCACACGCGTGCAATCGCGGAATCCCCCTGCCGATAGTTTCATGCGCAATTCGCCCAATTCATCGCCACCCGAAACTTGTGTTAGAATAGAAGCCAATAAGTGAGGCATATGACTAACCATCGCAAGATATGCATCGTGAGCATAAATATCGACAAACTCGATACGAGACCCTAAGGCACGACCCATGTCAGCCAATTCTTGAGCCACCTCTTCACTATATACATCAGAGGCCTTATCTTCTAGTACAATCCAACCCATTCCTTTAAAAAGATTCTTATGAGATACTTCATACCCACCCTTTTCGGATCCTGCCATAGGATGGACAGATACGAAAACAGTCCCCTTCGGAATCGATTCATAGACAGCTCGTACAAAATTTTCTTTCGCACTAGATACATCAGTTACGACTTGCCCAGGTCTAAATAGATGAGCCGTTTCAGTAAAAAGCCGTGCATTTGTATCAGGAGGCAAGGAGAACACAACGATATCTGAGTTCTTAATCAATGGTTCAACTTCAGTCCACGCAGCTTTTACCACACCATCTTGAATGGCCGCATCACAGACCTCTTGACGACGTGCATAGCCTACTACCTCATA
>CAUGOU010000043.1:0-3215 GCA_959601155.1 Veillonella parvula
GGCATAACAAATATAGATTTACTTTTCTCTTCATTTTGAGACTCTTGCAACCATAGTTTTCGAATTCCCTCTTGCGTACATAGGCGATGTAGAGGTCCTGTACCGGACAAAACGATGGATAGCAAGATGTTTTTCTTATGCTGCTTTCGCAAGTTTTCTTTTTTACGGCGCAAAATCTCTAAAAAATCCGTTTCATTTTGCATGCCAGCAATATCGATTTTGATTTCCTCAAATCGGACAGCGCAGGTGTCGATAAATCGCAAATCACAATGACCATTATGTGATACAGATACAAGATAACACCCCTTAGGGCCATGTTCTTTACGATGCAATCCTTGCGAATTACCAGCATAAACTACGAGAGGCTCCTCGCTAAGAACTTGAGATTTATGAATATGGCCCAATGCCCAATAATCCATAGCGGCCTCTGTTAAATCAGTTAAGTTACAAGGTCCTGTTATATTATGATTTTCAGAGCCTACACTAGAACCTACAGTACCATGCATAACAGCAAGGGAAAATTCATCCCGTTCAAAAGCTCTGTATTGACGAGCATAGTTGTCACTTTCATTACCATGACCACAACTAATACCATATACGCCACCAATTTCTATATTGTTAACGATGAGCGGGAAACGCTGTACCTGTTCGCTAGAAAATACATGTACATTATCTGGCATCTGTAATTGTGCTTTCCAGCTTTCAGCAGGATCATGGTTACCTTGTACCATATAGACATCAATACGATGCTCCGCCAAGCGATACATGGCGCGCACAAAACGGACTTGAGCCTCTAAATTATGGTCTTCGCTATTATAAATATCACCAGCTATTACAACAGCATGAACATGTTCTGTAATAGCAGTATCAATAATTTTATCTAAGGCTACATAGGTTGCTTCACTTACAACGCGATCAACAGCGCTGCTAATACCTGTAGCATATTGAAAGGGTGCCCCTAAATGCAGATCACCACAGTGTATAAATCGAAACGGCTGCATCTATATCCACTCCTCCATTAATATTCTTATTATAGTTATATATAGTAATTACAATAGTTTATTATACTACAAAACCTTAAAGATAAGTTAAAAATAACTATCATTTACCATCAAAACAATATAGTTAAACTAAACTTCTCTTAACTATTAATAAATATAAATTATAAGATAAGCACATATTCTTTCATCATAAGATATAAATCATAATATGTTATTATTTTTGTTAACCAATTCACGCATTAAGTTGACAATTTATACGCGAACGTTTACAATCAAATTGTCAATATATTATGTTTTTATTAAGTTAACAATTTCCTGGAGGCTATTATGGCTTTGCCTATAGATCAACAACCATCCCAAGTGGGTACATACGAAAAAATACTTACCATTGCAAACCGCATCATGAACGGCGGCGAAATTACAAAAGAAGAAGCAATCGAGCTGATTCATACTTCAGATGATGATACCATGATTCTACTCGCTATGGCTGATAAAATTCGCCAACATTTCAATGATAATTCTGTGGATGTATGTGCCATTGTTAATGCTAGGTCCGGCAAATGTCCTGAAAACTGTAAATTCTGTGCTCAATCCGCACACCACAACACAGGCGTTCAGGAGTATCCTTTCATGGATGAAGAAAGCATTCTCCAAGCAGCACGTAAAGCTAAAGAGGCTGGTGCAATTCGTTTTTCCATCGTAACAAGTGGTCGTAATACTAATAACCCTGATGAATTTAATCAAATCATCCATGTATTAGGCCGTATCAAAAATGAAATTGGCCTTGAAATCTGCTGTTCTCTTGGGTTGTTAACTTACGAACAAGCACTCAAATTAAAAGAAGTTGGCGTTACTCGATACCACTCCAATATCGAAACGGCACCTAGTCACTTCCCAGATATTTGTACTACACATTCCTACGAAGATAAAATGTTTACCATAGATAATGCACAAAAAGCAGGCATCCGTGTTTGCTCTGGTGGCATTCTTGGACTTAACGAAACATTAGAACAACGCGTAGAAATGGCGTTCGAACTTAAACGTTTACATATTGACTCCGTGCCATTAAACATTTTGAATCCTGTTAAAGGGACTCCATTTGAAAGCAACGAAGCTTTACGTCCATTGGATATCTTACGTACCTTCGCCGTATTCCGTTTCATCTTGCCAAACGCATTGATTCGTACTGCAGGGGGTCGCGAAGTAAATCTACGAGACTTACAAGCTTATGCTCTAAAAGGTGGCCTAAACGGTATTATGGTTGGTGGCTACTTAACTACTGGTGGTCGTTCACCTCAAGACGATCTCCAAATGATTCAAGACTTGGAGTTGACTCGCAATACAGCTCAAGTCTAAAAACCTCATATATACCATTCTCTATATCTAGAGGATGTAGTATATAAATTATTCCCTAATGCTTTATAAATATTTTACACATAAAAAGAACCATCTAGTTTGCTGTACTAGATGGTTCTTTTATTTCCATAATAAAATGTAAATGGCTTGACCATTTGTGTTACCCGCAATGGGCTCAGGATTCTCATTAAATTCTACATTCTCATACGGCGTCCCGTCTGACATGTACGCATCTACCTTCAATGTTTCCATGGTTCGATTATATCTACTGATATAAACTTTATATCGCAATTCGTCGCCACCCAGTTCATTAACTCGCAGCCACAAAAGTGCATCGTAATCACTCTTCTGTACACTGTCATTGTCAATAAATAATTGGTTTCCTGATGCATCTGGTCCAACATAGTACCAGTCCGTTGCGTTAGTAGTCCCCCCTATACTGAGTAGCCACAAAAGTGTTAATATGGTGAATATTTTACTCATATGACTGCCCCTCTCATGCTATCGAGCTGTATATTTTATAAAAGCTTAATGTGGATAAACCTTTATAAAATATACAACTTCTCCTTTATATAATACCAAAATTGTCCCATATTTATCAACAATAATTAAAATTAATTACCATGTTTTTTACAAATATAAGAAACTTAAAGAAATTTATTAAATTTCTTCATTTTTAACTCATTTACCCTTCCTATAATGATAATGTCAAATGATAAATAGAGGTAACAATTCCCTGGTTACCGTACGTGTATTTATCTCCCGACAAGTAATACTAACCCCAAACCTACTACTTGTTTAAATACATGTTTCATTTGATATTAATACTAACACTCCCCTTACATGAAAAAAGGACTC
>CAUGOU010000044.1:0-3121 GCA_959601155.1 Veillonella parvula
GTAAAATTCCAAGCTGGTGATAATCTTGTAGTTAACCAAGATAGAACTACTTTCACATATGGCTTGGCTAAAGACTTAAAAGGCCTAAACAGTGTTATTGTAGGTGATGAAAACGGTGTATCTACTAAAATCACTTCTGCAGGTACAACTGTGAAAGATGCAGCTGGCAACTCTACTACAATTAATGGGGGTGGTATGACTATTACTCCTGCAGATACAGCAGCTAGCCCTGTATCACTTACTGTAGACGGCTTAAATAATGGTGGCAACAAAATTCATGGAGTAGCGCCTGGCACAGCTGATACTGATGCAGTAAATGTTAGCCAATTGAAAGCATCTAATGCTGGTTTACAAGAAGCTGTTAACCGTGTTGGTACTGAAACACAACGTGTTGGTGCTCATGCAGCAGCTATGGCAGCGTTGAAACCAATTCAATATGATCCATTGGAACCAACACAAATTATGGCTGGTATTGGTAACTACCGTGGTGAAACTGCGGGTGCCATCGGTATTGCTCACTACCGAACTGAAGATACTATGTTCAACGTAGGTGTTTCACTTGGTACTAGCCATAACATGGTAAATGCAGGTGTAACGCATAAATTTGGTGGTAGTCGTGAAAGAAAAGACGCTATTCCAGAACGCTATAAGGCGGGGCCTATTAGCTCTGTTTATGTAATGCAAGATGAAGTATCTAGTCTCAAAAAAGAAAATAGTAATCAAAAAACGGTTATTGCTAATCAAGCAGCGCGTCTAAATACATTAGAAGCTGAAAATGAACGTCAACGTCAAGAATTGGCTGAAACTAAACAAGGCTTAGATGACTTGCGTGCCGTAGTAAATCAATTATTAGCTTCTAAAGGTTAAGAGTTGAGAACTAATTTTGATAATAGTCTAAGATAGTTATTTCTCTGTAAAACTAAAGAACCTCTTATACATTGTTGTACTTGATAGGGTATATACATTTCGTATAAGAGGTTCTTTTGCTATTTTGATATGTATTCTTATTTAAAATGCATAACATATGAATGACTTCTCATATGTTGTGTGATATAATACAGTGGAAATAAGAGGTAAAGTGATACCTCTATTATGTATGATCTTGCATGAATAGGAGATAGGATGTTAGACCGTATACAACGATGGCTTTCAATAGACACCATGTTGCCTGTTGCAGAACGATTAGGAGCTGTAGGAACTACAAAGCAGCTATATGGTAATTATTTAAAAATAGCTTGGCCAGCTACATTACAAGGCTTGATGTTACAATTTATGACTGCCATTGATTTGGCGATGGTTGGTGCCTTAGGTGCGTCAGCTCTTGCTTCGGTAGGCATTATGGGTCAACCTGAGATGGTAATGCTCATCTTTTGTCGAGCCTTATCCATTGCTGTGACGGCAATTATAGCTCGTCGTCATGGTGAAGGCGATGTAGATGGTATGAATGCCGTACTCAAGCAATCTATTTTATTGAATTTTTTAATTTATGTACCGTTATTATTGATATGTTTCTTGAACTTAGAGCATATTCTACGTTTTACGGGTGCTGAAGATGGCTATATTGAAACAGCCGTTTGGTATGGTCGTTTCATAGTTATTAGCTTAATATTTCAGTCCTTTAGCCAAATCGTAGGGGCTGCACTCATTGGATATGGTAACACTAAAGTTATTTTTAAATCTAATGTAGTAGGGAATATTTTGAATACGATAATGAATTTCTTCTTGATTTATGGTATTGGTTTCTTCCCTGAACTTGGCGTTATGGGGGCAGGTGTATCCACTATGATCAGTAGTGCTATTATTGCATTATTGTTGTTGCGTACGATTTCACAACATACTTCTACTGGATTAACATTGCGCCATCCGTCGAAATGGACTTTTGAAAGGCCCGTATTACATACAATGTTTCATGTCGGTGGCAGTTCTTTAGGAGAACAGTTCTTTGAGCGATTCGGTATGTATACATACACTATGATTGTTGCTTCCTTAGGTGCGGTACCTTTAGCAGCACATTACGTATGTATGAATTTAATGGATATATTTTACTATTTTGCGATGGGTCTTGGATTTGCAGGTGCATCTCATACTGGGCAAAGTCTGGGACACAAACGACCAGATATTGCACGTACTTATGGTAAAATTGGTGCTCGTATTGGTTTAGTCGTGGGCCTTGTAAGTGCATTAATCTTTATTGGTCCTGGTGATTTTTTAGTACAGTTATATACTCGTGAAAGTGATGTTGTCACACTTTCAGCCACTTTGATGGGCATTATGGCTATCGCTGCATTCCCTCAAGCATTACAGCAAGTGTATTCCGGTGTGTTGAAAGGGGCAGGAGATACATATTACATCATGAAATATTCTCTTGTAAGCGTAGCAATCATTCGTCCTATTATTACTTATTTATTGTGCATTACACTAGGTTTAGGACTTTTTGGGGCATGGTTATCTTTGTGCTTCGATCAGTCTCTAAGATTATGTTGTTCTTATTTGAGATTTATTCGAGGAACATGGCAACATAAGGTTGTTTAATGAGATGTAAATTCTTTTTCACATTGAAAGTTTTAGAAGGATTCATGAAAAAGAAGTGAATAAACTCTTGTCTATTAAAAATTTTTGATGTACAATACGTAATGTGAAAAAAATGACACATTGGGGAATGTGTTATCTGACCAGAAACTTCTGATTTCACGTATATATGTAAGGGATATACATATGAAATGATAAAAGCTTCCTTAGTGCATAAGGGAGCTTTTATTCGTTCAATTATAGTTAGATCTATTAGTATATATAATAATGATTTTGATGAACTTATAAGACCAGTAATTTTATTATTGTTAGAGAATCTTAAAAAAGATAAATAGTATTATAATTACGGGAATGTAATATGTGTAGAGAATCGCAGTAATTAGGCAATAGAGAGGGTTTAAATATTTATATTTATAATATTTATCGATAGATATAACTAAAAATTCATCAAATATTCATGAAGAATGTTGAATTATATTGAAAAAATGTGTAAAATATAAGCATATTATTACCAAAGCCTAAGTATTATAAGGGCTGTTTTTGGAGGGAATTATAATGAATAAAAAATTATTAGCTTTATTGGCAGTTGCTG
>CAUGOU010000045.1:0-3050 GCA_959601155.1 Veillonella parvula
ACAACGATTTCATTTGTTAATTCATCAATCAATACCATTTGGAAGTCAGCGCCTTCCTCTTGGCGACCTAAATCCTTAGCATTCAAGAAACGGCCTGGTTGAACTGTGCCGTTGATATCTTCAACGCGTACAAGGAATGGCATATCTGTGAACTCTTTTGCATACTCTTTAAAGTATGGAGTTTCTTTGTCGATGTAATATTCTTTTAGGATAACGTGACCCATTGCCATTGCAAGAGCCGCATCGGTACCAGCTTTTACATTGAGCCATGCATCGGAAGAAGTTGTAGATTCCGCATAGTCAGGAGACACGGATACTACTTTAGTACCTTTATAACGAACCTCTGTCAAGAAGTGAGCATCTGGCGTACGGGTCAAAGGTACGTTAGAACCCCACGTCATGATGTAACCAGCATTATACCAGTCACCAGATTCAGGTGTATCAGTTTGTTCACCCCAAACTTGAGGGCTGGAAGGTGGCAAATCGGCATACCAGTCATAGAAGGACAATGGTGTGCCACCCATCAAGTTAAGGAAACGAGCCCCTGCTGCATAGGACAACATGGACATCGCAGGAATTACAGAGAAGCCTGCGTTGCGGTCAGGGCCATATGTTTTTGCTGTATATAGTAAGGATGCTGCAGTAATTTCTGTTGCTTCATCCCATGTGGAGCGCACAAAGCCACCCATACCACGGGCTGACTTATATTTTTTCGCTTTTTCAGGATCTTCTACGATAGATTTCCAAGCTTCGATTGGATTCTTAGCATGCTTCTTCGCTTCTCTCCAAAGCTCGACCAATTCGCCACGTACATAAGGATATTTTACGCGCAAAGGGCTATAAAGATACCAAGAGAATGTTGCACCACGAGGGCACCCACGTGGTTCATAATCTGGCATATCATCTGGTGTTTCAGGGTAGTCAATTGCTTGATTTTCCCAGGCTACAACACCGTTTTTAACATAAATATTCCAGCTACAAGAACCAGTACAGTTTACGCCATGCGTTGTGCGGACAACTTTATCGTAAGACCAACGGTCACGATAATAATTTTCCCATTCACGACCTCCATCTTCTGTGATTTGATGGCCGTTTGGAGATACTTCCTTCTTGCGAAGAAACTTAAACTTTTGAGACAACAAGCTCATCTCGTGTCCTCCTTCAAAACTACAAAAAAATCCCTTGTGCTAGATGTGCTAACACAAGGGAGAAAATCCTGTTATTCGATATTACTAATATTAGGGTCAATACTATCAACCTCTAAATCAAGTAATCCGATTAAAGCGTCAAAATCACAGATTACTAGATGGTGTTTGTCATAGGCTACATAGCCTAACTTACGTAACTCACTTAACATGCGATTTAAACTTTCTCTTGATGTGGCAGCAAACTCAGCCAATTCTTGATTTGTTAGGGCAATATCAATAAAGATACCATCCTCGCGCTTTACACCATAACTATTGGCTAAGCGCAACAAGGTAGAATAGAATGCTCCCTTCTTGCCGTAAAGTAGCAAGTCCCGGTATTTTGCCTGTTGACGACGCATATGCAAAGTGTAGATTTTCATCATTGCAATAGCCAATGAATGGTCTTTTGCAATAGCCCCTTCCAACACATCATAGCGTATACAATAAACAGAGCAATCCTCCCGAGCAATGGCGTTGAACACATATGTTCTAGTGTTCTCCTCATACAACGGAACCTCACCAATTACATTATTCGGCCCTACTAAACGCAACGCAAAAATGTGTCCGCTAGCTTCGAACTTCTTAATGCTCATTCTACCTTTTACTACTACGTAAAAGTATTCTGCCTTGTCCCCCTCACGGAAGAGAAAATCACCTTTTTTAAGATGTAGTTCCTCACCCGGCAAAGCAAGCAATTGGTTAATTAATTTTTGATCCATACCATTATCACTCCACAGTACTTTTATAACAAAATCCATTAGTTATACTAATCTATTTATAGTAAAAGTACCTATACTATATACTTTTTCGTATATATATGATTATTATAACTTATTAATTTCAGAATATGTGTGTTTTACATCACATTCACAAAAAAAATTACACTATATAATATATCTGTGATGTAAGACATTGAAAAATATTAATGCTACAATAATTATAACGCAATTTGTAAGCAAATCGAATACTTTCTATAGGAATTTTTTAGATTTTATTATTTATATATACTTTATATATAATTTTAATATATTTTTCTTGTCTTATCTGCGTGTATAGTTGTTACAGTAAGGAGAAGTTCAAAATGAACGAACTAAAAATGCCTCAAGTAGGTGCAAGCCGCAGCGAAATCGTGGCTAATTGGCAACCGGAGAATCCGGAATTTTGGGAAAAGTTTGGCAAAAAAATTGCTAAACAAAACCTCGTTATATCCACTATTGCCTTAACACTTTCATTCTGTGTTTGGTACTTATGGGCAACCATTGCGGCTCAGCTAAATAGCGCTGGATTTAACTTTACTACTGATCAATTATTTACATTGGCTGCCTTACCAGGCCTAGTAGGTGCCACATTACGATTTGTATACACATACATGCCAGCACTGTTAGGCGGTAAAAACTGGACATTTATTTCCACAATTATCTTATTAGTTCCTGTTGTGTGGCTCGGCTTTGCTGTACAAGATACAACAACTTCTTATGCGACATTTATGATTTTAACAGCCCTTATCGGTTTAGCAGGTGCCAACTTCTCATCCTCTATGGCATACATTGGTAACTTCTTCCCTAAATCTGAAAAAGGCACAGCTCTTGGTATCAACGGTGGCGTTGGTAATCTTGGTATTTCTGTAATCTACTTCCTAGCTCCATTTGCTATGGGATCTGCGGCTTTAGGTAGTGTATTTGGTGTAACGCCAACAATTATTAAGGGCAACGCAGTATATCTAGCTAATGCAGCTTTCATGTGGGTTGTACCTCTTGTTGTTATCCTTGCATTGATGACTCGCTTCATGGATAACCTACCTCTAGAAAAACCAAATCCTAAAAACCTCGTACAAATCTTTGGTAACAAGCACACATGGGCGCT
>CAUGOU010000046.1:0-3031 GCA_959601155.1 Veillonella parvula
CGTTTACCATATTCAACGCTCAAAGAGGTACCTGTATTGCGGTAATCTCCGCTCAAGCTTGTACCCAAGCTATTGCGCACAGTGAAATCATTTTTCAAACGACTTAATTTACCAATCACATCGAAGTAACGACCATCATTGTATTGTTTTGCACCGTATAATGCTAAACCTGCGGTTTTACCGGATCCAGTACCTAGAGCGTAATCGCTATTGCTTGTACCATATAACAACGCTCCACCAATAGTCCAATCGCCGTACAATGTATCATAGCCTACTTGCGCCATGTTATAGGTTTGATTTACATAGGCGCTGTCCGTAATTTTAGATTTACCACCGATGTATTTCCCCCATACACCATGCTTATTGGAGTTGAGTCGCACATCACCGAGGCGACGTTGTAAATCATTCGTATCGGCTCTCATTTGCATCACAGAGGAGGCTAACGCACTCTTAGCACCAGAAACAACTTCGCTTTCACGAGCTGTCACAACCGCTTGGTCAGTAATACTAGGTTTCCCATCAACAGTAAAGCTATCTTTACCGAGTTTAGTAGAATATGCAGGACTAATAATGCCTGAATCGACTTGAACATTCACATCTAAATTACGCTCACCCTTAGTAAAGCCAGCGTATGTTAATTTATTAGCCAACTGCTGCAAAGTACCTCGTGGGTTGTCTATATTTGCATACCCTTTAAGTGCATCTGCCGAACTGCGCATAGTCACAGAAGAACCTTTATCAGCATGGTTGATAACGACTTTGCCCTTACCTTGTGCAGTCGCAGGGGCTCCCTTTTCATAGTCGATAGCTGCATGACCAGCATAGTTGTTAATAGTAATTGGTCGTGGATCTACGGCTTGGATAATACCTTGACTATTTATATCTTTACCACCAATGAAATGCTCTACACGACTACCTGTATATAAATAGTTTGCATTATTAGGACGACCTTGTGTAGGATATACGCGTTCAGCTCCTAGCCATTCATTGCGCCAAGTCGCACCATTTTGTAAGTACAATCGCAAACCACCATGGTACAGATTGTTGTTGCTTTCATCAAATTCATTCAGCACACCACCTACCAATTTAGAATTTGGTGTTGTTAAACCTAAAGAAATTTCAGATCCATGGTTATGTGGGTTCTTTTCAATACCATAGTTTTTATCTAAGAATCCTATATTACCATACATCTTCACATCATTCGTTCCCGGATGTAAGCCATCCATCCCCGTATTTACATAAACAAAACCTTCTTCAGATAATGCAGAATAGGTATCAGAGGTATCTAAAGGATATGTTTTTATATCGGCCCCACCTAGTATGCGAATATATCCATCTTTATTGGCTTGTAAACCAACGCCAACAGCATCGACTTTAGCATTACCCTTTACGGTAATTCGAGTATCATCGTTATTTCCATCACTAGTAAGTCCGCCATAACCAGCATAGATACCGCTCATGTAATAATGTGCCAAATCAGGTCTACGTTTCGCACCACTTTCTGCAGGTGCTGGATTTTTAACTGTTACAGTTACATTTTTATCGATAGCAACTTGTGTCCCATCAAGGGCGTAAATACCTGTAACATTATTATGATATTTTGTTCCATTTACACCTAAACCTGATACATTAACAGTTAAGTCATCTGTATAATGTCTCTTTTCCCCCCACAAATTAAGACCAATGGATTTTCCGTCTGTATGACTTTCCACAGTTGTGGCTGATACCATGGTAAAAGCATTAGCACCTGTTACGATTAATGCAGCAATAACAGCAGCTTTTACATTTCTTCTCATGTTATACCTCCTTAACACTTCAACTATGAACATAACTAACTAACATAACCAATTTAATTGTATCTAGATTCAGGGTATATGTGTCAATTTCTACTCATATGATTTTTTATTTGTCCCCTATAACAACACGCAATGTATCGATATAGTTGTGCACAAATTACTTGTTTAAATTAAATATGAATTATTTTCTATACCATCTAATAAATTCTATAGAAAAATATTAAAAGCTATTAATTTTATGCTATAATAAATATGTTAATTATTAAATTTCAACTTATATAGGAGGCTAATATGAATATTCGTATTGGTATCGTTGGTTACGGCAACTTAGCTCGTGGCGTAGAAGCATCTGTTCAGTTACAACCTGATATGGAGCTCATCGGCGTATTTTCTCGCCGTCAAGGTATTGAAACTGTATCTGGTGTACCTACTTACACGATGGAAGATATTCCTAACTTTAAAGGCAAAATCGATGTAATGGTTCTTTGCGGTGGTTCTGCAACAGATCTTATCGAACAAACACCGATGGTAACAAAATACTTTAACTGTATCGATTCCTTCGATACACATGCACGTATTCCTGAACACTTCGCTAATGTAGACAAAGTAGCTAAAGAGGCCAAAACTGCTACATTAATTTCTTGTGGTTGGGATCCAGGCATGTTCTCTTTGCAACGCGTTTACGCGGAAGCAATCTTGCCAAAAGGTAAATCCTACACATTCTGGGGCCGCGGTGTATCCCAAGGTCATTCCGATGCCATTCGCCGTATCGATGGTGTTCTTGACGCTCGTCAATACACTGTTCCTAAAGAACAATACCTAGAAGCTATTCGTAATGGCGAAACTCCAGATGTTGATGGCTATAAAGGTCACCTTCGTGAGTGCTATGTAGTAGCCGCTCCTGATGCGGACAAAGCTAAAATCGAAAACGAAATCAAAACTATGGAAAACTACTTCGTAGGCTATGAAACTGTAGTCAACTTCATTTCCCAAGAAGAACTTGATCGCGACCACAAAGGCATTCCACATGGTGGCTTCGTTCTTCGCTCTGGTGAAAGTACAGAAGGCACACGTCACGTTATTGAATACTCCTTGAAACTTGACTCTAACCCTGAATTTACAGGCTCTGCACTTGTTGCTTACGCTCGTGGTCTCTACCGACTTGCTAAACACGGCGGCACAGGTTGCTATACAGTATTCGACATTCCACCAGCTTGGATTTCCACACAATCTGC
>CAUGOU010000047.1:0-3025 GCA_959601155.1 Veillonella parvula
CTTATAGCAAGTTCTTTTTCTTTCCTTTTGTATATATATATTGTAAAATAAAAGTATATGAACGGAGGTATATCTATGAAGGCCTATGTACAAGTTTATACCGGCGAAGGCAAGGGCAAAACAACTGCCGCAATTGGCCTAGCTATTCGTGCCATCGGCGCTGGCAAGAAAGTCCTCTTCTTACAATTTATGAAATCTAAAGTATATAGTGAACATACTATTTTACCTACCTTAACAAATTTAACGTTAGAAACTGTGGGCAAGCCATTCTTTATCATCAAAGAAGGCATGAAGAGTAAGGATGAACTTGCTAAATGGGGCGATGAAGTCGTTGTCTTTGAGTCTGGTAATCCTCCGAAGGATTATGTAGCTCTCATCGAAAAAGGCTATGAACGTGCACTTGCTGCGATCAGCAGTGGTGAGTACGACCTCGTTGTACTTGATGAGTACAATATGGCTCTCTTCTTTGAACTCATTACATGGGATAAAACTAAAGCTTTACTCGATGCTCGTCATCCAGAAACGGAACTCGTATTTACGGGCCGTGGGGCCCCTCAAGAGTTAATTGATGAGGCAGATCTCGTAACGGAGATGAAAGAGATTAAACATTACTACCTACAAGGCGTAATGGCTCGAAAAGGCATTGAAAACTAATCATAGGAACACCTAAGGAGGTGATGTGGTTGAGTACAGTGGCTATTGTGGCCCTTGTTATTGTGGCCATCATTGTAGCACTCATCTTGACTATCCTACTGGCACCAATCACATATAGCATCGAAATTGATGGACGGACGCCATATCGTGGCGAACTGCGCATCAAATGGCTGTGGCGCGTATTTTCACTCCACTTAGCGTACATTCAAAATAAACCATTTTTTAAGGAATTATACGTTTTAGGTGTACTTAAGATCGGTCCTGTGAAAGACTATGAACAATGGCTTGAAAATCGTGTAGATGAAGAATATCAAAAGGTAATGGATGATGACGGCGACATATCACAAGCAGAAGCTTTTGCAAAGGCTATGCAAGGAGGCGGACAAGGTCCAACTGCAAGCTCTAGCGGCACAAGCTTTGATGATTTGAAGAGCGCCCAAGGCTCCGATACAATCTTTGATGATGACGAATCACCAGGGGCGGGGAGCGCACCTAGGGCAAAGGAGCGCATTGAGCGACCTGATGCGGCTTCTAAGGATATGGATGCACAAGCTCGTGCTGAGCGGTATGATTCGATACAACAAGATCCAACGGCTCATATTCAAGATGATGATGAAGTGGTAAGTCATGTTACTTTCAATAGTGACGGCTCTATCAAGGAAAAGGTATTTACAAAGGTAAATGATATTAAAACGACTGTGAAACAACGTTTTGGAAAGCCTGATCCCAATGATCCGGTAGCATCATTCAAGTCTGAAATTCCTACATTCTGGTTCATGAAACACTTGAGAAATACAGAGTTGTGGCGTCAGATATTCCTTGTGTCGAAACGATGCTATAACCACTCTAAACCACGTGATATGGCTATAGAGGGCCGATTTGGCATTGGCGATCCGTATCGGATGGGGCTTATTGCATCTATGTTGTATAGCATTTGGCCTGAGCAAGCAGAGTCTATTGAGATAGATTATGTGAACTGGGTAGCTGAAGGCAGCGGCCATATTAAAGGTCGTATGATTCTTGCCGTATTGGCGTGGTATGGTACTAGATTCTTGGTATCTAAACCTATGCGTTCCCTATTGGGTGAAAGTGCTCGTGTCTTCTGGGTTAAACGGAAGGAAGCAAAGCAGCTAGAAAAGCTAAAAGCCGAACAGGGTCAAACAGCGTAAGGATATATAAAGTCAATTGAGTATATGAGCTGTATTATTATAGCTATAATAATAATACTTTCACAAAAAGCGGAGGTACTGTGATGGAGAACAGTAATGTAAAAGAGAATTTGGAAGTCCTATTCGAGAAGTTTAAAAATATGATTAAAGTGGAAACTGTAGTTGGTGAAGCTGTGCAAATCGGTGATACCACACTCGTTCCATTTGTTGATGTAACCTTTGGCTTCGGTACTGGTACAAACCACTGCACAGCCAATAAAAGCCAAGAGTCTGGCGGCGGTGGCGGTGGTGCCAAGATGGAACCAAGTGCGATCCTTGTCATTAAAGGTGACCGCATCGAATTGTTCAACATTAAGGGCAATCCTTACAGCAGCAGCTTTGATCGTCTTATCGGTTTGGTACCTGATCTCGTGTCCAAATTGAAATCCGATAAATACATCTATTTAAATGATGAACAATAATTTGGTGAATAATAAACCATAATTTGATGACAAATTATAAATAATTGGTGAAAGACGAAATGCCCACATGTGTGTTCTGAATATGTTTGTATCGACTGCTTTAAGGGTCTCAGAGTATGCTTGTGGGTATTATTTTAAGTTCTAATAACTTTCATAAGTAGTTCATAGGGCTTTATTATGCTATTTATCATAGTCTTGTGAAAGTTAGCAAGATTTGTTATAGTAAAAATAGTACACTATTGGATTGTATAGTGACACTTTTAATCGAGGAGGATTTCAGATGAAATTATCTAAAAAATTGACTACCTTAGCTATCGTTGGTGCTATGTCTGCTACTGCTGCAGTAGCAAGTGCTGCTAACATTGGCTTAGTAAATATGAGCCAAGTAGTAAATAGCTACCCTGGCTACGGTGCATTAGATATGAAAATGCAACAAGTAGACGCTCAATACCGTCCACAAATTGAAAAAAAAGTTCAAGAAATTGAAAAAATTAAAGACTCTGCACAAGCAGAAGCAGAATTCAACAAAACTGTAGCTCCATTGCTTCAAAAAGAAAACGAAGAAATCAATAAAATTGCTCAACCTATGATGCAAGCAATTCACAACACTGTTGAAGCTATCCGTGTTGAAAAACAAATGGACGTAGTATTGGATGATCCATACACAATTCGTGCTGCTGACGCTAACAGCAAAATCGAAAACATTACTAACGAAGTAATTAGCCGTCTTAAAAAATAATA
>CAUGOU010000048.1:0-2930 GCA_959601155.1 Veillonella parvula
AAAAAGAGGCTATTACCAAGTAATAGCCTCTAATAAGACGAGATGTATTCAGTTAATCAATACTTTGTTGTAAGCGGTGTGCTCTGCGTGTATCCCACGCTTTACGCAAAACATAAATCACCAAACCTATGCTTACTGCCACCGCACTACCTACCATAGCATCAAAACCACATGCGTAGATTGCATATAGACAATAAAGAACGCCTATACCGAACAAGTAATTAGAGCGTTTAATACGACTTTCAGCTACGCCAGCCATACGCATCATTGTAGGTACTGCCAAAATGCACAATACATACGGTACTACGTTAGTTACAACCGCTAAGTTTACTAAGATTTCAAATTGCTCACGCAAGGATTCGCTTGCAGTGAACAAAGTAAGTAATGTTTCAACAGCGAGTAAAATCAATACGCCACGAACAGGAGCATCTTTGCTATTTACACGGGCAAATATTTTAGGGAAGTAACCATATTCTGCTGCGCTTTTGAATACACGGGACAATGTGAATTGCCAACAAAGTAAAGCACCAAAGCAAGAAATAACCATAGCAGCCATAACGATGTTCGCAATAGTATCATTGAACATGTATACGAATGTCAAACCGAATGGTGCGTTAGAATTTAATAAGTCAACGTTCGGCACAATACCTGCCATAACGTTTGTGGACAAGATATAAACCACTGCCACTGCTAATGTACCTGCCACTGTAGCGATAGGTACATTTTTCTTTGGATTCTCAACAGCATCAGCATTAGCCGCTGCGGACTCAAACCCTAGGAAGCCCCATAAAGTTAGGGAAATAGATTGTTTTACCGCATCATAAAGCGGAAGATCATTTGGGTTCCATGCCGCCCAATAGATAGATGGATCAAACCAATGCCAGCCAATTGTACCGATTAATAAAACCGGAACAATAGAACCCCAAATAGTCATGTTGCTGAGTCGACCTGTAAAGCGATTACCTCTAAAGTTTAAAATCGCTGCAAACCATAAGAGCACAATTGTTACTTGACTTGTTTGTGTCGCATTGAGGTCAACACCAAAGAAAGCTGCGCCATAACCTACGGCAGATACCGCGATGGCGATATTAGCAATGATGAGAGATATGCTGTAAGCATAGCTCGCCATAAAATGTCCAGTTTTACCGAAGCGATGTTCTGCATAACCGCCCATGCCCCCTTGTTTTTGGGAGAACATACCCGCTTGAGCAAAAATATACGCTAGTAAAAGCGCACCCACAGCTGTCACGAGCCAAGATAAAACTGAAATAGTACCAACTTGAGCCAAATTAGTTGGTAACATAATGATCCCAGCTCCTAGCATATTGGCTGCTACCATTGTGGTTAGCTGGAATACAGACATTTTTTTAGCGGTGGTTTTCATGTATCAATCCCCTTTCACTAAGGTGAATTTTTTCTCGTCCATAATTCACTTAAAATATATATACCGCTAAGTAAATCCAGTTCGTGCTGTGATGGGCTTGAATGTGAATTTACCGTTTTTATTCTTATTACGAGTTAAATAATAACACCTATGAAACCAAAATAAAAGTACTTTATTGGCGGACAAGCTATATTACACGAATTGAATAAATCATAGGTAATTTATCATCAAAATTGAACAGAACTCATTTTAATTGCGGCAAAGTATATTTTTACCCTATTTTATTCTGTGTATAGATGTAATTTTTCCTATCTATCACGGTTATAGTGTCCTAGTACAAGACTATTATTTTCTCACAGTCCACTATATATGTACATGTAAATACATCATTTTAATAGTGGATTATCAATTAGAATTTTGGGCTTTATAGGTATCGTCTAGCTTTTAAATAAAAAATCGATATACATATAAGTATAATGGGCAATATTAGACCCTTAATGAAATCCTTATATGTATATCGATCTTATTTTTCCAGATTTTATTGATAACTATTCTTTATTTTTATCTACTGCTTATTCCGCACTAAGCTCTACTCTTCTACAGATTCAACAATTGCTTTCCATTCAGCAATTTGTTTTTCCTCAGCAACGATAATAGCTTTACCATTATTGCGTTGTCGTTCCACACATTCTGGAGCCGTACCAGAGTAATTATTACGACCTGCAACACAAGCTTCGATGGAGATGGCATCAAGAATATCTGCATCAAAATGGTTGGAAATAGATTTGAAGTCCTCTACGGATAGATCAAGGAGTACACAACCTTTTTCGATGCAATGATGCACCGCATTACCTACAATTTCATGAGCTTCACGGAATGGGACACCTTTCTTCGCAAGATAATCTGCCATATCCGTAGCATTAGAGAAGTCGTCATCAAGGACTGCTTTCATATGAGCCCCATTGACCTTCATACCACGAATCATAGCCGCATTAATGGACAATGCGAAGTGTACTGTATCAATAGCATCGAAGATACCTTCTTTATCCTCTTGCATATCCTTGTTGTATGTAAGAGGCAAGCCTTTCAAAGTCGTTAAAAGGCCTAACAAATGACCATAGGTACGGCCTGTTTTACCACGAACCAGCTCGCAAACGTCAGGATTTTTCTTTTGCGGCATAATACTAGAGCCCGTGCAGTGAGCATCATCAAGTTCAATAAAATTGAACTCATTGGTAGACCACAAGATCAACTCTTCGCTAAGACGACTCAAGTGCATCATCACTAGAGATGCAAAGGACAAGAATTCAACTACGTAGTCACGGTCAGATACGGCATCCATACTATTTTCGTAAATACGAGAAAAGCCCAAAAGCTTTTGCGTATATGTTTGATCAATGCCGTATGTAGAACCAGCTAATGCGCCGGCCCCAAGTGGCATGATGTCAGCATGTTTGAATACCATCAAGAAACGATCAAAATCGCGTTCCAACATAGAGAAATAGGCCATCATATGATGCCCAAACAATACAGGTTGAGCCCGTTG
>CAUGOU010000049.1:0-2834 GCA_959601155.1 Veillonella parvula
CTTAGTAAGTATGAGGTGACGAAATGGCAGAGAAACAGCTTTCACAAGCAGCACAATGGGACCACGAGTTTGTATGGCATCCATTTACACAAATGCAAGATTGGCTAGCACAAGAACCAGTAGTAATTGAACGCGGTGAGGGGGTATACCTCATCGATGAGAACGGTAAAAAGTATTACGATGGTGTATCCTCTTTGTGGGTTAATATTCATGGTCACAACCATCCTGTATTGAACCAAGCATTGAAGGATCAAATCGATAAAATCGCACATAGCACATTATTAGGCCTCGTAAGCCCTCCGTCTGCACAATTGTGTAAAGAACTTGTAGAGCTTGCTCCAAAAGGCCTCGATAAAGTATTTTTGTCTGACGATGGCAGTACAGCTATCGAAGTGGCTATCAAAATGGCTTATCAATATCGTCAGCAAGTGGGTCAAACTAAGAAAACTAAGTTTATTGCCCTCAATGCAGGCTATCATGGGGATACATTAGGTACCGTATCCGTAGGTGGTATTCAATTATTCCATCAAGTATTCCATAATCTATTATTTAAACCATTAACATTGCCAAGTCCTGGTGTATATAGAGATTTGGCAGATCGAGATAAAGCTTTTGAAGAGTCGTTGACTGAATTGGAACGCATCCTTAACGAAGAAGGTGATGAAATCACAGCGCTTGTTATGGAACCATTGGTGCAAGCAGCAGCGGGCATGCTTGTAATGCCTCACGGCTATTTGAAACGGGTTCGTGAGTTAACAGAACAACACGATGTATTTCTCATCGTTGACGAAGTGGCTACAGGCTTTGGTCGGACTGGCAAATTCTTTGCTTGCGAACATGAAGGGGTATCTCCAGATTTTATGACCTTATCGAAAGGCATCACTGGTGGGTACCTTCCATTAGCGGCAACATTGACTACACAACGCGTATTCGACGCATTCCTTGGTACCTTTGAAGAAAAGAAAACCTTCTATCATGGTCACTCCTATACTGGTAATGCCTTGGCCTGTGCTGTTGCGTTGGCTTCTTTGAAAGTATTCCGTGATGAAAAGGTAATTGAACAATTGCCTGCTAAAGTAGAAACTTTCACAAAGGCTCTAGAACCTATTAAATCTTTGAAACATGTTAAAGAGGTTCGTCAGCGAGGCCTCATCGTAGGTATTGAACTTGAAAAAGATGTGTCCACCCACGAAGCGTATCGCCCGAATGATGCGGTAGGTGCTAAGGTGGCAATCCTTGCCCGTGAACAAGGTCTTATTTGCCGCCCTATTGGCGACGTGGTTATCCTTATGCCTCCATTGGCATCGACTGTGGAACAATTAGAGGACATGGTTCGTATTGTAGGTGAAAGTATCCAACGTGCAACTGAGGAAGAGGGGATACTTGAAGATATGCGCCCAATTATTTTATAATGCTAAATTAATTATTGAAAAGCTACACCTATTGTTTTTTGTTAGTAGTTTAAGGCAATGGGGTGTAGTTTTTTTGCATAACATATCGAAATTTCGTCATATTTTAAACTATAGACTATACATTGCCAAAATTCGATGATTATTTAGCATATCTATGATACTATATATGTATAAAGGAGGTCATCGTATGGACATTTATGTAATTATGCAAGTTATTATTTTATTTGGTGCCATCTTCCTCGGTGTTCGCCTAGGTGGCATGGGCATCGGTTACGCTGGCGGCCTTGGGGTTGTGTTGTTAAGCCTTGGTATGGGGATGTTTCCGGGACAGATTCCATGGGATGTAATTCTGATTATCATGTCTGCTATCGCAGCCATCTGTGCCTTACAGTTAGCCGGCGGTCTTGATTATTTGGTGCGCATTGCTGAAAGTATTTTGCGTAAAAATCCTAAGCATATCAACTATTTGGCACCAACTGTTACGTATTTCTTAACTATTCTAGCGGGTACTGGTCATACAGCATTCTCTATGATTCCAGTAATCGTAGAGGTGGCGAAAAGTGAAAACATTAAGCCATCTGTGCCATTATCTATCGCCGTTGTAGCAAGCCAAATTGGTATCACAGCGAGTCCTGTATCGGCAGCAGTAGTTGCTATGAGTGGGTTCCTTGAGCCATATGGTGTTAACTATCCTACATTGCTCGCCATCTGTATTTCCACAACATTTGTAGGGGTTATGATTACGGCATTTATCATGTCTACCTTTGCGAATAATGATTTATCTTCTGATCCAGTGTATCAAGAACGTTTGGCGGCAGGTCACGTGGCGCCACCTCGTGAAAAAAGCACTGATTTCCACTTAAAACCTGGTGCAAAAACTTCAGTATTGATTTTCTTGATTGGTATCATTTGTATCGTATTCTACGCAACAGCAATTTCCAAAAACATTGGTATTATTAAACCAGTTATCTTTGGTCGAAATGATGCTATCATCGGCTTTATGATGATTATTGCGGCTGCTATAACATTCTTCTGTAAGCTTGATACAGCAGAACTTGTTAATACAAGTACATTCAAATCCGGCTTATCCGCTTGTGTCTGTGTACTAGGCGTAGCATGGTTGGGTGATACCTTTGTAAAAGGTCATATCCCTGAAATCAAAGCGCTCGCTTCTAGCATGGTAACAGCATATCCGTTCCTATTGGCGGTAGCGTTCTTCTTTGCAAGTACATTGTTGTATAGTCAAGCGGCAACTACGCAAGCTTTGGTACCAGCTGTAATTCTAGCTCTCGGTATTACACCAGAGAACACAGGATCCGTTTATATTATTATCGCATCCTTTGCAGCTGTATCTGCACTCTTTGTATTGCCTACATATCCAACACTTTTGGGGGCTGTACAAATGGACGATACGGGCTCTAC
>CAUGOU010000050.1:0-2766 GCA_959601155.1 Veillonella parvula
CTGATAGCTGATAGCTGATAGCTGATAGCTGATAGCTGATAGCTGATAGCTGATAGCTGATACTTTCACAAATTATATAATGTATATAGAGGTGTATGATGAGCAATACAAAGGAATTAACGGTAGATGTGCGCGGTAGCTTGTGTCCAAAACCTGTTATTGAAACTAAGAAGGTAAGTGATGCGAATCCAAATGCTGTTATTATTACAATTGTAGATAATGAAGTGAGCCGCGATAATGTAGAGAAGTTTGGTAAGTCTCGTGGTTATGGTGTAGGTATTCGCCAAGATGGCAAGGATTTTTATCTTACTATGACACCAAATGCAAATTCGGTAACGGAAGTAAGTTGTGAACCTATGAACTATGGAAATCGCGTCATTTTGATGACGAAGGATTATCTTGGTGAAGGTAGTGAAGAGCTTGGCCGAAATTTGATGAAAACCTTCTGGGTATGTATGCTTGAAGCTGACGTAAAGCCTTCTAAGATTTATTTCATCAATAGCAGTGTTAAGATGGTAGTCAATGATTCGGTTCATTTGGAAAATATCAAGAAATTAGCTGAGCTTGGTGTAGAAATTGCAGCATGCGGCATTTGTCTTGATTATTTCGGTGTAAAAGATAAGCTGGGCGTAGGCAGTATTACTAATATGTACGCTATTACAGATGCAATCCTTGGAGATAATATTGTTAAGCTATAATATTAGTATTTTATTTTGATATATCGATTTAGAGCTACTGATTTAAAGTAGATTTCTTATTTCTAGAATGAATCATTGAGATGAAAGACATTTAATCGTATCTACTTTGGTAGGAGGTGAGGCATTGGAAAATAAAAAATTACTTGTCGTTTTTACATCCTATTATTTTGGTGATAAAGCGGATAAAGTATTAACCGAGTTAGATGTGCCTCATCAGTTGATGGCCACACCCCCAGAACTTTACGATATGTGCGGTTTATCTATTGCAATAGACTCAAGTATAGTGGATCAAGTAAAGACCATTTTAAAAGAACATAAAATTAGTATGTCTGGCTTCTTTTGGTATGAAAAAGGAGAGCTAGCCGTACCGTATAAAGTCTAGACGTTGTCTAGGCTTTTTTTACTTTAGTGTCCATCTTCATATAACTTGAACGATGAGTGTGGTACTATAGAAACATGATATATTTTATCAATTACAGATATTAATTATGGAGGTATATATGAGTAAATATGAAATAGAAAATGTAAAATTAACAGCCCCTAAATTTGATCGTAAAGATTTAGAGTACGCTATGACATATCGTTACGCATGTAAGAAATTTGATAGCGCTAAAAAAATTTCTGATGAAGATTGGCAAGGTATCTTAACAGCGGCGCGCTTGTCTCCAACCTCCTTAGGTTTTGAGGCTTACCAATTATTAGTTATTCAAAATCCTGAAATCCGTGAAAAGATGAAAGCTTATGGTTGGGGTATTCAAGCTGGTCTTGAAGCGAGTCATTTCGTGGTGTTTTTAACACGTAAAAAGGTGGATTTGGAATTTGATTCTCCTTATGTACGCTATATTCAAGAAGAGGTGAAACAATTACCTGCTGAAGTTGATGCTATTTATAAAGAAAAATATGCTCAGTTCACAACTGAAGACTATAAAACATTTGAGTCTGATCGTGCTGCCTTTGATTGGTCTTCTAAGCAAGCGTATATTGTAATGGCTAACATGATGACTATGGCTGCTTACGAAGGTCTTGATTCCTGTGCATTGGAAGGCTTTAATCAAGATAAGATGACAGCTTTTTTAGGTGATGAATTAGGTCTTTTTGATACAAAGCACTTTGGCATTGCTGTGATGGCTGCCTTTGGATATCGAGATGAAGAACCGCATCGCAATAAAACACGTCGCACAATGGATGAAATTGTTACAGTAGTTTAATCGATTGCGACTTTTATATCTATATCGAATTTCTTCATTTAATCTTTAGAAATGAATGTTATATTATAAATATACATATTATTTATAATATTTATAAAGTTCGTTTTTTTGTAGGATATTATAAATATATTGATTAAATAGGAAGGAGTGATCGTATGTTATGGTCAATTATTGTTGGTGGTTTTATCGGTTTTCTTGCAGGAGCCATCACTAACAAAGGTGGAGCAATGGGCGTTATTGCCAATGTTGTTGCTGGTTTAGTTGGTTCGTCTGTGGGTCAAGCAATATTTGGCACATGGGGTCCTAGCTTAGCTGGCATGGCATTAATTCCTTCTGTTCTTGGTGCTGTAATTGTTGTTGCTGTTGTTTCGTTTTTCTTCGGGAAAAAGGGATAGTAATCTATTTTTAAAAGTATAGCTAACATAGCTATAAATGATTTTATATGAAAGGATCATAATTATGGCATTAGAAGATAAATTAAATCAAGCTAAAGGTGCATTAAAAGAAAATGCCGGTAAATTAACTGATAACAAAGAATTGCAAGCAGAAGGCGCTGTAGAAAATACAGCTGCAAAAGTTAAAGAGGCTGCACATGATGTTGCTGAAGATCTCAAAAAAGCAGCTGAAGATGTTAAAGATGCTGTAGATGGTGCGATTAGTGGCGTCAAAAATGTTCTTCATAAAGACGATAAATAATATTATATAAAGGTTATAATTAGTAATAAAAAACCAGTAAATCCTAAGATTTACTGGTTTTTGTTATATAAGTTTGTTTATACGTTAAAGCGGAAGTGGGTTACGTCTCCATCTTTCATAACGTAGTCTTTACCTTCAAGGCGTACAAGGCCTTTTTCTTTAGC
>CAUGOU010000051.1:0-2524 GCA_959601155.1 Veillonella parvula
ATAATTGTTATACCCCCACCAACCTGTATAGTACAGATTAGGTATATAATTCGTTTCCAAGAAGAATCCATAATATCCTTCTTTCTTATTTGAAATTACCTATAAAGGTAGTAATATACATATCGATATGAGCTAAAGAATACTATAATACAAAAGAAATGTTTATAGAACAGATTTTTATTCTTACCTCAAAAGAATGCAACAGCATATATTTACATAAATCCATAGAATATATACTTATAATTCTATTGTATCGCAAACAACCTAAAAAGACCATCGCTTATACCCATAAGGGTCAGCGATGGTCTTTTTTATCGTGTGATTCTCCTACTTTTACCAAAGAAAGAGATGCCTACAATATATTATTTTTGTTTGAACATCCAATAAATATAGTAAATAACAAGCGCATAAGTCACTACGTCAAACACAGGTAAGAATGGCACCATTTTAGATAAACGTCCAAATCCATGAACATGGATATTTGCCGCAATAATAGCAACAAGATTCAAGCGATGAATCCAGATTGCTTTTTTACGAGATACAGATTTTGCCATATTCCCTACCCAAGGTGTTAAGTATAATACCGCAAAGATAAGAGCAATAAACATAGCCACAAGGGAGATATAACCACCCCAGAAGCCTAAGAAGGATTTCAAAGCTTTCAAGAAGTATACATACCAGTGTGCACATACGAGAACAACACTAACAATACCTACGATGCGATGAATTTCAAACATTTCTTTTGGATTGTATCGTTTGATAAACCATTTTGGTTTTGTTGCAATGTATGTTAATACAAGCCATGCCACATAAGGAATAAGGCCTAAGTGAACCTTCCAATTGCCGAATGGTCTACCACCTGTTACATAACCATATTCCACCATGCCCATAAATATTAAGGATAAAACTGCAATCCAAATTAAAATATGGTATTTACTCTTAAACTGTTTTTTTACAACTTCTGCCATAATAAACCTCTCTATGTCTTATACAATCTACAAGTATACATCTAGTTTGGCCTAATGTAGCATGCTAATAAAACACTCTCACCCTATAGCATTCTACTTAGAACTAATTACTGATTAACTTAAAATCCAATCATTAAATTAGAATTTGAAGTTAAGATCCGCACGATAGTAATCATTTACGCGATTGCCTTCTTGTGTTTTAGCATTGAAGCCGTAGTATGCATTAATGCCGATATTTTTCTCTGGTGCGTAGGATGCACCTAATTGCCATGCTTTATAGCCTTCATACCGTGTTTTCTTTAATAAATCATTAGATTCATATTTTTGTGTTTTAAATACAGGTGCATTCTTAGCTTGATCAAAGTAATCTAATCGGATAGCCCAAGAGTTCTTCTTATTAATTTTATAGTCGCCCCATTTAACGCCAACGTTCCAAATATCGGAATCACTTAAGCCAGATGCTTTTACCCACTCGCCATCAATACCGAATTTACCAATATTATACTTAGCATTAAATCCATATACATTATCGAATTCGTTATTTTTCTTGCCATTACCCATACGTACATTCGTTGTACCTACATGAGCAAACATACCACCAAAACCAAAGCGATCATTAACAGCTACATTAGCATTGATAAGACCTACATCACCATTATCAGCTTTACTAGTCTTGGCAAAACGACCTGCTGTCATGTAACCATAAGCGCCATTTAATGTAACTTTATCACCAAGCTTAGCTGTAGCACCAACACCATCAAAGTTGGAGTTATAAATGAGACCACCGCCAAATTTTTGAGTATAGCGCCCCGCATCGACCACAACATTTTTACCGAACTTGTGCTCTACGTATGCCAAATCCCAATTAGCTTGTGCCTCTTTAGAGCTATCACCTAGCTCAATAGAACCTGTAGTAATACGCGCTTTAACAGAGGTATTTTTATTAACCTTTGCATCGAGACCTAGACGTACACGAGCTGTGATCTTATCTTCGTAATCATAACCATCGCCACCCTCTTTACCGATGTAGTTGATACGAGCATCACCAGTAACTTTTACATTGCCTACGCGGTCTTCCAATTTAGCTACACGCACACCAAGTGTATTCAATTCATTGGAAAATTCATCCGCCAAGCGATTTAACATAGCTTGTTGTTCCGCATTTGCCCGATCTTGATTAGCCATGCCTTTCGCAATCATTTGGGCCATTTCATAACGCGTAATATTATTTTGCCCTTTGAAAGTACCATCAGGATATCCATTGATAATACCAGCTGTAGCCAATTGATCTACTGCTTGATAAGCCCAACTATCAGAAGGAACATCAGAAAATGGGTTAACAGCAAAAGCTGTAGCCACACCCATCATGGCAGCCACTGCAAAAGCACTGGTCATTTTACGTTTAATCATACTAAACCTCACACAATAAAAATAACAAGAATAAAAATGAATAGATAATGAATCTGTGAACCTAATTATCATTATCATGTTTAACATACAGATAATAACAATTTTCATTATATGAGTAAAGGGAAAATGTATATCAATCTCACAAT